>JAGBCV010000013.1 GCA_017937845.1 Clostridia bacterium
CCCACGGTATTCACGCCGAGGCGCGCATACCGCGTTCCCATTCCGGGAACAACGCAATTAAGAGGAGAATCTCCCGATCTGCCCGCTTCACGGGCAACGTCTGATTGGATTTCTTTTTACACAAAATTTTTCGCAGTGCCGTTTTTTCGGATTTTTGACACCTCATCCGTCTTTTTGCTACGCAAAAATCCACCTTCCCCTCAAGGGGAAGGCTTATTATATTTCAATTTTGCGCAAAATGACGAAACCAATTTATCAATCCAATTTTATCTACACACAAAAAAAGAATCGCAAGCGAGGCTTGCGATTCTTTTTTCTTTTTCATTTTGATTATACAAATTTGAAAAATCCGTCGAGGTCTTCATCCTCGTGCTTGCACTGCAAATAAGCAAAGAGCTTATCGGGGAAAAGCTTTTTGCGGAAGATGATCTGCTTTGTGCTGCGGTTCATAAAGAACACGAACAGAATGGATGTGAACTGCGACCATGTCATTTCGTATTTTCCACATTCGATCATGGAAAGACGAATACGGGAAATGCCGGTACGGTTGCCAAATTCTGTCTGAGAAAGATAAAGCACCTTGCGGAGCGCGACTAAATTGTCTGCGAGAATTTCTTTGTACTCTTTGATTTCTTCTTTTGTGAGCACAACCATATTCGCATCGTATTTCATTGATTTTTCCTCTCTTTTCAAAAATATACAAAACATGATAATGAAAACTCACTCACGCAGAGTTATTCTACCACAAAGAAATGATATTGTCAATGTTTTTTGTAAAATTTTGGCGAAACATGTTAAACAGTGTAACGATTCAAAGCATAACTTTTCAAATGTCATTTTTTATTTGCAAAAGCTGTTCCATATAAATCTCTTGCAAGAGCAGATTTGCTCTCTCCTTTGCACCGCTTAAATGCAAATACCCAAAAACAGCCTCCATTCCCGTGGCGCGGGCATACTCCGCAACGGTGGCGCGCTTCGGCTTTCCATTGACCTTATGATTGCGCCCAAGACGGTATGCGGCTTCCTCCTCGGGTGTCAAAAGGGGGAGCAGTTTTTCTAATAAGGCGCTTTGCATCGGCGCACAAACGAGCTTTTGCGCCGCGGCGGAAAGTCTGCCCGTATCGGTAACGCCAAACGAAATGAGCGCTTCTCTGAGATAAAGCTCGATGACCGCGTCGCCGATATACGCAAGCGTGACACCGTTATAACTGATATCCAGCATAGAAAAAATTCCCCCTTACGTTTCGGTTTCTTTTTGATTGAAAACAAGCAATTTGCTCGTGATGTAATTGATGATGACGACGGCAACGGAAATGATGAGCTTCGCCAAAAATTCGTTCATATGCAAAAGTCCCGTCAGCAAAAAGTCACCCACAAGCGAAAGAATGAGCGTCAGCACGCGAGAGCCGACAAACTTCATAAACTGCGAAAAGCCTTCTTTTTTCGCGGTTTCAAAGACGAAATATTTGCTTGCCCAATACGCAAACAAAACAGCCCCCGCCCAAGCGACGGTATATTCGATGGCGTTCGGAAAATGGCTGAAAAACGGGAGCGCGGAAAGGTCGGGAAGCAAAAAGACAAGGATCGTAAAAATGATCCAGTCCACGACGGTCGTGCCGCCGCCGACGAAAAGATACATGATCTGCTCCTTGTATTTTGCAAGATGCAACGCACCCAAAACGGCATCGATGATTCGATTGAGAAAACGGACGATAAGACCGCCGTCATTTTTTTTTGGTTCGGTCGATTTCAAAAGAGATATTCCTTTCTCGGGTCAAATGCCCGTTTGGATTTCTTCAAGTGCTTTTTCAAATTCTTCCTTGGTCACGAGAATGCGAATGGCTTCCATCAGCGCGTTCGAGGAAAGGTTGGTCGGAAGCCTCAGCGCCGAGGCAAGCGCTTTTCTGCGCCTTTCGCTATCCTCCCTGCCAGAAAGTCCGAGCAGATACATATCCGCCTTGGTAAGCTCCATGCGCTCGGGCGCACCGCCATCCGCAAACGGCGCAAGCGCTTTTGTCAGCCAATCAAGCTCCATACCCTCTACGCCGAGAAAGCCTTCCTTAGAGGGTGCATCCTTGCGCTTTTCCTTACCCTTGATCTGCGGGGTATAGATATGAATGATCTTTTCCTTTGGCAAAAGGTTTCGCAAATGATTGCGAATGACAAGTCCCGCGCCGTCGCTATCGGTCAAAACGATGATACCGCGTTCCTCTCCAAGACGGCGGATCAGCAGATTTTTTTCTTCCTTGGAAAAAATACCGAAGCCGTCCGTCGTGATGATATTGGCTTTGACGATACGGGAAAGTTTAATTTTATCGTATTTCCCCTCAACGATGATGGGACGAGAAATTTCAAGCATACACATTCTCCATAACGTGTTTATATTTTCGGTGACGCGGTCACGGACTCCGCGCTTCTCAGCGATTTCGGCGCGTAGATCTTCACGGCAAGCGTATCCAGCAACAGCCAAGGGTCCTGCGGTGTGCTTTTGAGGGCAAGGTCCGTTTCATAGGCAAGCCTTACGGCATTTTCAATGACGGAAAGCGGTACTTTGGCGATCGAGGAGAGATATTTGGTCACGCGGAAATCCTTCATCTTCATGACCTTGGCGATCTCCGATGCGGAGAGCGCGGCTTCGCTTGCGGTCTTGATCATCAGCATATCCAAAAGGATACGCGAAAGCCCCGCCAAAACGACGATGGGTTCTTCCCTTTTTTCGCGCGCGGTATTGAATACGGCAAGGATCTCGGTGAGCTTCCAGCTTTGCGCGGCGTTCAACATCGCAAACGGGACTTCATCCTGTTCGCTCGGAACGGCAATTTTTATCACGTCCTCATACTCGATGCGCGGCGGTTCTCCGCCCTTGACGTATTTTGCATAGCAGATCAGCTTTTCGATCTCAAAGGAAAGCGGTGTCATTCTTCCCGCGGCAAGGTCGACGAGCGCACCCGCTGCTTCATCCGTCATCAAAACGGTTTCCTTGGTAAAATGGCGTTTTGTCCATGAAATGAGCTTTCCTCGCGGTTGCAGATCAAACTGCACGAGCTTTGCCGAAGGCGAGAGCTTTTTATAAAGCGCACTCGTTTCAAATTTATAATCCGCCTCCAGCTCGTCCGCGCGGCAATACAAGATACAAACGGTATCGTCGGATTCGTTGGCGCGTCGGAGCGAAACGGCAAGCGCATCCAAAAGATCCTTGGAAAGAGATGCGAGCGCAAGGTCGCTTGCAACGATGAGCTTTTTATCCTGCATCATAGGGATAGCCTGAACGGCATCGGCAAGACGCGACATGGCTTCCTCCTTGGTCTGCACCGCAGGGGAAAAGGATATGGGGAAATAATTGAATATTTCAAATCCATCTTCCATGATGCTTTTGTATATCTCATCGCGGTAATGTGTTTTGAGGTAATCCTCTTCCCCGAAAAAGATATAGGAGCCGAGAGCGCCGTTTTTGATTTCTACGGCAAGCGCATCGGGGGTGAGGATGGCGCTTTTGGTATTTTGTTTCTTTTCGGGCATGGGGACCTCCGTGGGGGTTTTCTTTTTTTAATGATATTTTTTATTGTTTTTATATCAAGTTTGATATCAACTTTCATATCAACTTTTTTCTTTTTGAAAGAAAAAAGTTGCAAAAAAGAAGCAAAAAACCTGCGGTTTTATCGCTTATAGACTCTGAAAGCTCGCTATCGCGTTCTCCTATCGGCTATCACCCGCCTCAAAGAACGCGGTCGTATCGTCGCTTTCGTCCAAGGTCGCGTAATTCATGTCGGCAAAATGGGTTTATCTCAGATGTGCTCGCGCTCAGTAAAAATAGCGCTTGCCGAACGGCGCTAAAGCGCCGTCACAAATAAAGTTCGATACCTCTGCTCATCGGCGGTTGTTCCGCCGTGATGTCCCGGAGGTGGTCTCACTGCGGTTCGGTCACGACTCGGCTCTGACAGCCATTCAGGCTGTCATTCACTACCTCGTCGCCGCTTCGCTACCACCGGAGGGCTTCATGAACTCGGGGTCCTCAAAATATGCGTTAGCA
>JAGBCV010000014.1 GCA_017937845.1 Clostridia bacterium
CGGACGGGTATTTGGACTTGGAAAATGCCGCACGGCGCTTTCCAAGGGGGACGATCTGAACGGCATTCTCGAATTTGGCGTATATGCGATTCCCGATGAAGAAACAGCGAAAACGCTCCTCCACGCACCGAGCGAAAGGGCTGGACGGCTCATCATTTGCTCCGCAGACGGAAGTGGAGGAGCGCGTATTTTGCAGGAATATATCAACGATACGGGCGAGAGATACAGCAGGCTCATCGATGGGGAGATGGTCGGGGAATGGAAACAGTAAGGAGGTTTTGAAATGGCAAAAGCGATGGATGAGATATTAAAAAAGAAACAGGAGGAGCTACAAAAGGAAAATACCGCTCAGGCCACCGTACCGAGCATGGGCGGTGAAATACAGAAAAACACCGAGCCGAGAAAGGACTTGGATATCGGAAATTTTACATACGGGGATTTTTCCTTTGATGCTTACAGGGAAAGCGATGCGGTGAAAGCCGCAAAAGCCGCCTTGGATGCACAGCTTGCAGGAAAGCCGAAATCGTATGAATCACAATGGATGACACAGCTTGATGACGTTCTGAATCAGATTTTGAACCGCGAGGAATTTTCATATGATGTAAATGGAGATGCGTTTTATCAGATGTATAAGAATCTCTATCAAGGTCAAGGGAAAAAAGCGATGCAGGATGCGATGGGACAGGCTTCCGCGATGACGGGCGGTTACGGCAATTCCTACGCTTCGACGGTCGGAAATCAAGCGTATGGGACGTACTTGGAGAAAATGAACGAGGTGGTTCCTACGCTTTATCAGATGGCGTATGATATGTACCGAGACGAGGGCGATGAGCTTAGTAAGCGGTATGCACTTCTTGGAGACAGGGAAGCGCAGGATTACGCGAAATACCGCGATATGGTTTCCGATTGGCAGATAGAACGAGATCGCTTGCAGTCACTTTATGACAGCGAACGCGATTTCGATTATGGTAAATATGCCGACGAGAGGGATTTTGCTTACGGTACTTACGCTGACGAAAGAGATTATGCGTATAATGAATACCGAGACCAAATTGCAGATGAGATGTGGCAAGCGGAGTTTGATGAGATGAAGCGCCAATACGAGGAACAGATGGCGTCGAGTAGTTCGCCGGGACTTGCAAACGTCGGCTCTATGACATCGGCACAGCTTGTGGAAACGATGTCAAATTATAAGGTGAACGGAGATCTGACAGGACTTCGTAATTTCCTTGCAGATTGTGTGGATTCGGGCAGGCTCTCTCTTGAGGCGGCAGAGGCGTATTACAACTCATATGCAGGGGAGGAACTTCCCGATACATCGAGCGCGTTGGATACAACGGTGGATAGACTCAGCGGTATCACAAAGCCCTCTGCGGTAAACAATGTGACAGAGTCCGACAGAAAGAAAAAAGCAGCTATGATTTCTTTTGGATAAGGAGGATACGATGGCATCGTTCAAAGAGTTTTATGAAAAACGAACACAGGCAAAGATGGTAGGAAACGGCGGTTCTTTTCGGGAATGGTATCAGAATCGAGGAAACGGCGGTTCGGGAGTGGATGTGGAAAAAATCAGCGGTGATATTCGTTCCCGTGTGAACACATGGCTTCAAAACAACGATAACTTTGTAAGCAATTATAATTATCGCTACTATGGCGACAATAGTGCTTACAGGGGCGATTCCGAAGAATGGCTTTCGACCATCACAAAGCAGAAGCAGAATTTTGATGCCGAGGCGGATCGTATTTTGTCTCTTATGGAGACGTACAAGGCATATCTTGGCGAGGATTATATCAAAAACGTTACGGAAGCCTTGAACGGGAATCGCGAAGTGCAGGCAATGATCCTTGATTTTTCAGAAAAAGACGGCAAGTATTGGGCGCAGTTCGGGAGTGCGGAGCGTTATAACGACGTGCGCAGACAGCAGGAGCTTTATTCTATGTCCGTGGATGCGCTTGCAAAGCATTTGGATTCCGAGAACTCGATTGCGTACACGACGCTTGACGGCAGAAATCTGACTTGGCAAGCTCTTTATGAGAGCAAGAAGAAAGAGGAAGATGCGGAACGCCTTTGGAGCGAGCTTTCTCAAAGCCCCAATTTTGATTGGTATGCGGAAAAAGGTGCGCTTTATCGGAATCCGAGTGTGCGCGAGGCGGAAGGCTTTGCCAATATCTTCGGTTGGCGTCCCGGCGCGAAAGATGTTCCGAACATCGTTACGTATTCGCGTGAAAATGCGGCAGAGATCGGCGCAGGAGAGCTCATCGGGACAACGGATATGGTTGGTGATGCACGATATTCGTTTATGACGGATAGAGAAGTGTCGATATACAATTACTATCTCGGTAAGTTCGGAAAAGAAAAAGCGGATGCTTACCTAAAAACCATCGATGATGATTTGACGGAGAGATATGAAAACCGCGCCACGGAAGCATTTGCTACGGTTGCCAAAGAGAACCCTGTAGCGCTTTCTGCGTTCTCTGTTCCGATGGGGCTTTTCTCGGGTGCGGAATACCTAAAAGACAGCTTGGGCTACGCCAAAGGCGAGGAGCTGGATTCGAATTTTTATGCCGGTATATCGCAAGCGATTCGAGGGTCCGTTTCTGAACAGGTGGATTGGGATATCGGAAGCTTTGATGCTTTTGATTTTCTTTATAACACGGGGATGTCGACAGCGGATTCTCTGACACAAGCTTTGACACTGGGCTCGGGTGGTGCGCTGACACTTGGTCTTTCTGCGGCGGCGCAGGCAACAAACGATGCGCTTGAACGTGGACTTTCAGATAAAAAGGCTTTTGAAAATGGATTTTTTGCAGGCTCGTTCGAGGCAATTTTTGAAAAGGTCTCCATTGGAAATTTCAAGGCACTTCAAGAAGTCCCTGCGGATTCTATCAAGGATATTGCGAAGAATATTGGAAAATCCATGCTTGTCAACGCTTCAGAGGAAACCTTTACGGAACTTGCCAATATCGCATACGACACGTTTGTGAATGGAGATTTTTCTTCTTACGAAACGAAGATCCGACAGTATATGACAAGCGGTATGAGCGAATCTGAGGCAAAGCGGAAAGTTGCGCTTGAGCTTGGCGCACAGATCGCAGAAGCCGGTGCAAGCGGTGCGTTGATGGGCTTGGGGTTTGGTACGGTCGGCAGTGGTATGAGCTATGGCAAACTATCTCAAACAGCAAAAAATTTCTATAACACACCCGAGCGCACGGAAGCTTTGATAGCAGAGGCACTTGCACTTGACCCGAACAATAAATTTGTTAAAAAAATGCAAGCAAAGGTTGCCGAGGGAAAAACGCTGACGGGCGGAGAGCTTCTTCGTCTTATTCGCCAAAAGGAAACGGCATACTCTCGAAACATCGAACAGGACGTGCAGGAGCAGACCGAAACATTCGAACAGGAAAAGAAAAAACTTCCCGAAACATCGCGTGCAGATTCAGACGTGCAAATCGGGGAGGATAGCCAAACGGACGAAAAAACAGACGTGCCTGCCGGTTCGAACGAAAAGGAAGAAGAATCGTCAACCCAAAAAGAAAGCGCCACAGCGGTGGAAGCAGAAAGCAAGGATGACGGTTGGCAGACGGCGACGCTCGATAGCGTTTCCAAAAAATACGGCGAAGATGCCGCTGAGATGCGAGATGCTTATATTGAGGGACAGGATATCACAGACTATGACCTTTCGTATCAATTTGCATACGACGCAGGTATGGCAGGCGTGCCTTTTTCGCTCCTTGAGGACAGCGAGGCTGTAAGCTCTCTTTTTGCAGAGCAGAAAAAACGTGCGTACAATACCGGTGCGATGGCTTCCATGAGAAAAGCCACGGCGCAAGACAGCACAAATCGAGCGGCGGCGAACGGGAAAAGCAGTTGGAGGCGTGGAACGGTGAAAGGCGAAGGTATTTCGCTTTCCGAGCTGAAAACGATGTTTCACGATACGGAGAATACGGTTTACAAAATTCTTGACACCTACGCAGAGGTAACGGGACTTGATATTGTGATTTACCGCTCCGATATGACGGGGGAACAGGGTCATTTTGACAAGAAAAGCGATACTGTTTATTTGGATGTGAATGCCGGTCTTACCGCCGAAAGCAGAACAGAGCACCTTTCTAAATACACGATGCTTCGGACTTTTTCACATGAATTTACGCATTTCCTTGAAAAATGGAATCCGATGGCGTATAATGATTTCAGAAAAGTTGTTTTGCAAACGCTTTCCGAAAACGGTGAAGATATTTCGGAGCTTATCGCCGAAAAGCAAACGGATTCCCCCTCTCTTACTTATGATGAAGCAAGTCGTGAGGTTGTTGCCGAGGCAATGACGGATATTTTGCCCGATGCACATTTTATCGAAACACTTGCCGAAAAGCATCAGACCGTTTTTGAAAAGCTCCTTGGGAAATTGAAAGAGTTTCTGCGCGATCTGAAAACGCATTTCCGCTCGCTTGCGGGAAATCTTTCGAGAGAGGCAAATGCGCTCAAAAGAACGGTAGGTGATTCGGTTGCTTACCTTGAAAACATTGTGAAAATGTTTGATGAGGTTGCAGTGGAGGCAGTCGAAACTTATCAGAGAGCGGTTGCAACGGATGAACAGAAAAACACGGAGGAAGAACAGAAGAATGGAACAGAACGGACAGAAGAGGAAGGCAACAATGACAGAAGAACAGAAACAAGCTTATCTGAAAACCAAAGCGGAAGACGATATGAAGATGAAAACGGATCCCAAGTATCGGAAACTTTGGGAGAAGAGAATGAAAGACGCCAAGAGGTTTCTGTTCGATCACGATTCGGAATAATCTCAGTCGAGCATCCTTTTGGAGACAAAGCATATGTAACGCCGGAGGTAGGCTCTTATTTGCAAAAAGCACAGAGTGAGCTATCGGACGATTACGGTGTTCCATGCTATATTGTAAATAAAGATGCATGGACAAGAGAAGCTTATGCCTCAACACACAAAGGAAGAGTATTTGTTTCTGAAGCGATTGACGAGGACACGCTGAAAACATTCGTTTCTCATGAAGCAACGCATTTCATGAAGCAATATGGATTCGCGCCGTACCTTGGTTTCATCGAGGCTACTTCCGATTCTTTGAATTTTGATTTTAAGTCAACAAGAAAGATTGCTGATCTTGTTAAAAAACACATTGCTAAAAAGCTTTCTAACAAGGAAGATACTGACATCACAGATATGACGGATGAAGACCGCTTTATTTTCTATGATGAGTTGAACGCTTTTGTCTACGGTCTTGCAAAGGGTGGTATCATCGGAAACGAAGACTTTGACTATGATTGGGTGAAAGATGCTTTCTTGGATTTCGATGGATATATTGGAGAGCTTTCTGAAATTCATGAGCGGTTCAAGGCAGAACACGGGAAGAAGATTATTGCTAACAATTCGGTAAGTATCACAGAAAAAACAGCTTCCGAAAAATTGGCGGATATGCTTCTTGGTGAATATCTGAATGACAAGAATCTCAAAGTGGACAGAACCCCTTTGACATCAAAAGCGCTTTATCTTTTGGCAGATCAGGCTTTCGGCGGAACACAAGCGGAGGGCGCTTATAACCGCAAGGATGCGTATGATGCAATGGAACTTGCGGTCAATCAGTTTTTGTTTACGGAGGCAAATAAGCAGAAAAAGATATTCAACAGCACAGCGCAGAATGCTGTACAAACGGAATCTTTTATGGAAGATATCGTTTCCTTGTTGCCGACACAGAATGTCCGTACACAAGAGATGGAAGATTTTCAACAGTTTTCAACACCTCCAAGTATTGCGTATCTTGCAGCATGGGTGGCGAACATTTTTGAAAGCGACTTTGTTTTGGAACCTTCTGCCGGTATTGGAGGTCTTGCGGTCTTTGCCAAAGCATGGGGCGCGACAGTTGCAGTCAATGAGCTTTCGGATCGTCGCTTTACAGTGCTATCCTCGATGGGCTTTGACCATGTTTTTCGTGAAAACGCTGAGCATATCGATGACGTTCTTCCCGATGAGATCTCTCCGAGTGTTGTTATCATGAATCCGCCGTTTTCTTCTACGGCAGGTAGAACGAAAAACAACAAGACTTCCAACGCAGAAAAGCATATTGACAGCGCGCTTGCGAGACTGCGCCAAGGCGGTCGTCTTGTTGCTATCCTCGGCAAAGGGATGAACAATGAGGATTATAAAAAATACTGGGATAAGCTCCGCAAAGACCATAGCATCAGAGCAAATCTTTCCATCGATGGTGAAAACTATAAGAAATATGGCACAGCATACGGTGTTCAGCTTGTTGTTATCGATAAAACGGGAGCGCAGACAGGTGAAACTTTAACAGGAAAATTTACCGACCTTACGGAAATTCCGAAAATTTTGGAGGAAATCAGAAATGACAGGCAAAGCATGGAGAGAAGCCGTCTTGGAAGCGGCGAAAACAGTACAGGTGTATCCGTATTTGATGGAGGAGATAGACTCGTCGACGGCGGACATTTGGGAAGCGACAAACGTACTGATGGAAGTACTTCCCGAAACGAGCGAAAAGGAGATGGAGAGCGCACTCAGAGAACTGAAAGAGCTCGAAATCGAACCGACGCTCAAGGAACTTCAGATTCTGATAGAGAAAAAGCAGATGGCAAAAACGGACGGGGAATGGGAGAGCATCCAAGCGCAGATTCTCGAAATAGCGATGGCGCAGATAAGTCAAATCGAGTTTCTCGATCTGAATCCGAGTTATCATTTGCACGACTGAATGAGGATGTGCCGACGGATGACGGAGTATATGCTTCTTTTGTTGCGCCGGATATTCCGCTGAAAGGTGGAAAAAAGCATCCTGCGGTGCTTGTGGAAAGTGCAGCAATGGCGGCGGTATCCATGCCGACAGCAACGTATGCCCCGAAGCTTCCTGCTGATGTAGTGAAAAATACGCTTTCTGATGCACAGCTTGTAACGGTTACTTATGCGGGGCAGGCACATGAGCAAAAGCTTCCCGACGGCAGACGAAAGGGTTTTTTCATTGGAGACGGCACGGGGGTCGGCAAGGGCAGACAGATCGCCGGTATCATTCTTGATAACTTCATGCAAGGGCGCAAAAAGGCGGTTTGGATCTCCAAAAATAACGACCTATACGGTGATGCCATTCGAGATTGGACAGCGACAACGGGCAGAAGCCAAGAAGAGGTTATCAACCACAGTAAAATCAAATCCCAAGGCAAGATTTCTTTGGATGAAGGAATTTTGTATTCTACTTATGATACGTTGAAATCCGAAAAAGGCGGCAATCGTCTTGAGCAGATCGTAGAGTGGCTTGGAGAAGATTTTGACGGCGTGATCGCTTTTGATGAAGCGCACAATATGGGCAATCTTTTCGGCAAGAGAGGAAAATTCGGAAAATCCAAGGGTTCTGAAAAGGCAAAAGCCGGTGTAGAGCTTCAAAGACGTTTGCCAAACGCACGAATCGTTTACGTTTCCGCGACAGCGGCGACAGAGGTCGAAAACTTGGCTTATGCGGAACGTATCGGTCTTTGGGGACAGGGAACGTCCTTTATCAATGCCAATGATTTTATTTCCAAAATCGGTGCTTCCGGTCTTGCGGCAATGGAGCTTGTTATCCGCGATATGAAGGCGATGGGATCCTATGTGGCGCGCAGTATCAGTTATAACGGTGTAAATTATGAAACGGTTGAGCATGGGCTTACATCGATGCAGACAGAAATTTATAATACCATGAGCCGTGCTTGGCAAAAGACGATGTCAAACGTTCATAAGGCGCTCGAAAGTACAGGTGGTAAATACAATAGTGCCGAAAGACAAAGAGCGCTTGGAAATTATTACAGCTCAATGCAGAGATTTTATAACCAAGTGCTGACATCGATGGCGATGCCGTCTGTCATTGCCGATATGAGAAAAGAGCTTGATGCCGGGCGTTCCTGCGTTTTGCAGATCGTCAACACAAACGAGGCACAGCAAAACAAACAGCTTGCAGAGGCAAAGGCGAGCGGAGAAAGTCTTGATAATCTCGATTTGACACCGAGAGAAGCTCTTGTTGGCTATCTCATGACAGCTTTTCCGACGCAGATGTTTGAGGAATACACAGATGATGACGGCAATTTGCGTTCTCGTCCCGTGATGAACAGCAAGGGCGAGCCTGTACAAAGCAAGGAAGCGATTCGTCAAAGGGATGCGCTTATCGAGGAAGTCAATCAGATGAGCATTCCCGACGGACCGCTCGAAATGCTTTTCGATGCCTTTGGGACGGAGGCTATTGCGGAAAACACCGGCCGAAGCCGTAGAGTCGTTCCCAAAAAGATGGCAGATGGCTCGGTTTCCCGCGTCGAAGAACGCAGAACACTCAACCACAGAACAGCGGACGTGCAGGCATTTCAAGACGGTAAGAAGCGTATTCTTGTTTTCTCTGATGCCGGTGGTACAGGCAAAAGCTATCACGCTTCTCTTTCTGAAAAAAACAGACAGCAACGTGTGCATTATGTGCTTCAGCCCGGCTGGGTCGCATCGAACGCGGTTCAAGGTTTTGGTCGTACACATCGAAGCAACGAAGCAAGCGCACCGATATATAAGCTCGTAACTACGAACATCAAGGGACAGAAGCGCTTCACCTCTACCATTGCTCGCCGTCTTGACCAGCTTGGCGCGCTTACCAAGGGACAGCGTGATACGGGTTCGGGTATGTTTGGGGCGAAGGACAACCTCGAAACAGACCTTGCAAAAGACAGCTTGCGCGAATTTTATAAACGTCTCGGCAAAGATCAAATTGACGGTATAAACGGTATGAAAACACTTGAAAGGCTTGGCTTGAAAGAAAAATTTTCAGATGAATACGGAGCCTTTAAGTTGAATGATGTTTTGGCAAGGGATATCAGTACATTCCTCAATCGTATTCTTGCGCTTGAGGTCGATGAACAGAATACGGTATTTGATGCTTTTATATCGATTTATGAAACGGAGCTTGACGCGGCGATCGCGGCAGGAACACTTGATACGGGCATGGAGAACGTAAAGGCGGATAAAATCGAAATCGTGGATGACAAGATCATTCGCAAGGCAGAGCATGACGGCGCATCCACACATTACATTCAAGCCAAAATTTATACAAAACCAAAAGTTCTTGCAACAGTGGACGAGGTGTCAAAGCTTCGAAGTGGTTTCGAGGGGATATATAAGACAGAAAGCGGTGCTGTAAAAGCTGTATTCCGTATTGCGGATAAGACGACGGAGTGGGGTGCTATCCAAAAGCAATACAGACTGATTTCTCCGAACTTTGGCGCCAAAGCAAGTGTTTGGAGTGAATCTACCTTGAAAACAAAATCCGTTCTCCTCGATAGAGCGGATTGGCAAAAGGCCTGGGATGCGGAAGTGAGCAAAGTTCCTGCCTACAACGAAGATACGCTTCATATGCTCACGGGTGCGCTTTTGCCGATATGGAATACGCTTCCGCAGGAGGGGAACACTAAGGTGAAGCGTTTGATTGCGGGTGACGGCACGACCTATCTCGGTCGTGTTATCGAAAAAGATATGATCGACAGTGTTCTCGGTAAGTTTTCGATGGGAAGAACCAAAGAAACGTTTACAGCCAAGCAAGTCATGGAAAAAGCAATCAAAGAAGGTGTTCGTTTTCAGCTGATGAATAATCGCGCGGAAATTTTCCGAAGCAGAGTCAGTGGCGAATGGCGCCTTGAAATTTCACAGCAAAATGCTTGGTATTTGCGCAGAATGTATCCTGACGTGATGCAGGAGCGTATCGGGTACAACGACCGTTACTTTATCCCGGTCGGAGATAAGGGGATTGCCCTGCTTGAAAAGCTTCTTTTGGATAATCCTGTGAGAAATACGGTAGATGCCGACGAGCAATATCAACAGCGCAGAGAAACGCTTTCCGACAGCGAAGTTTTGGAGATGGCGGCAGACACTTTGGATACATCCACGTTTACAGATGGAGAAAAGGACGCGCTTGCCATCTTTTCAAAGCGAAACGCAAAACTCCGAGAGCTTGAGGAAAAACGTGCGGAGCTTGGCAAGCTCTATAAGGCGCAACAATTCACGGTGGGAGGCGACCGCAAGGCTGCCATGGAAACGCTGAATCGTATGCACGTTCTCGACGGGCAGATTCAAAGGGCGGCAAATGAGGTTCTTTCTGTGGAGGACAAGGCAGTACTACACCGTGTACTTCACAAGGCACGTCTGATTGTGGAAGCGAAGGAGCGCGAGCATGGAAAAATCGTTTTGGAAAATTGGCGAGCACGTCGGAATGAGTCGGCAGCAGTTAAAAAATACCGCTCAAGGATTTTTACCGATGCGAAAGAGCTGACAGAGTGGATCTTGCATCCCGATAACAAAAATACCATTAAGCATATTCCCGACGTTTTGAAGGATGCGGTTATTCCGTTTCTCATGAGCATCGATATGACGAGCAAAAGCCAGCTCCGAGGCGAGGAGGCGACCAAGGCGGACCTTGTTTTCCAAAAACGTTTGCAAAAGCTGAGTGAGGCTCTTCCTGCCGGTGATTTGAGTGAAGATGCCTATCATATTTACGATTTGCCAACGGAGTTCTTTTCTCAAATGAAGACTTTTATCGGAATGGTTGACGGCATCGTAAGCAGTGCAAAAGAGGAATACGTGCTAAATGTGATGAATTCTGCACAGCTCCGCGAGCTTTCTCATATGTTAAGAGCGCTGAAAAAGGCAATCAAGGATTTCAATCAATTTCACGCAAACGAGATGTTTCGACACGTTTATGAAGCCGGGGAAGAAACGATAGGGCATTTGCAGTCATACAAGGACAAGGTAAGATGGAAGCTCGGAAATGACACTAAGGACGGTATTTCGAATTTCCTTTACTTTAAGCAGATGCGCCCATCCTTTGTGTTTGAGCGAATGGGCAAGGGCGCTGTGGCGATAGAAAAGGGTTTGCGGAAAGGTCAAGCAAAGCTCGCTTTCAATATGAAAGCGGTGATTGATTTTGCCGAGGAAACTTACAGCGCCAAGGAAGTCAAGACATGGGAAAAGGAGAAACTAACGCTTGAGCTTTCCGGTGGGGCTGTCGAAATGACGGTATCACAGGCGATGTCTTTCTATTTACTTTCCAAACGTCCGCAGGCAAAACTTCATCTTTTCGGAAAGGGATTCCGTGTTGCCAATCAAAACGAATCTCAGATGATTGACGAGAATGACCTTTTTATCATCGAAAATGCGCTGACACCGAGAGAACGCGAGGTTGCGGATTCGCTTCAAAAATTTATGGCGACGGTTGGTGCCAAATGGGGCAATGAGGTAACGCTTGCAAGATTTGGAGAGGAACAGTTTGGACGAGATGAGCATTATTTCCCGATTGCTTCGGATGGAAGATATCTAAATTCAGATGTAGATAAAAAAAGGTCCGATCTTTATGCGCTTCTCAATATGAGCTTTACACAGGCGGTAAATGAACGCGCACAAAATCAAATCGTTTTGCATAGCGTTTTTGATGTGTTTGCCAATCATATGGCAGATATGGGACAATATAATGCGCTGGCGCTTCCTGTTCTCGATGCTGTGAAATGGTTGAACTATCAGCAGACAAATGGAGATAGTTCCGTAAAAAACGAGCTTTCCCGTGTCTTTGGTTCTTATGATGAGCACGCGGGTAAGAGCGGTTCCGGATATGCTGTAACGTTCATTACGAATATTTTGAAGGATTTTAACGGCGTACAAGCACAAGGCGCCGTTCCGTCAGATAAATTTATGTTAAAAATGCTCGACCGCTCCAAGATCGCAAGTGTTGCCTACAACGTCCGCGTTGTACTTCAGCAGCCTGTGTCGATTACTCGAGCAGGACTGATTCTGAATCCTACGTCTATCATCAAGGGTTTGTCCTTACATCCTGTTACCATCAAGCGAAATATTGAGGAGATGCGGAAATATAGCGGTATCGCGCTTTGGAAATCCTTTGGCTTCTACGACGTTGACGTTACAAGAAGCGTTACCGAGCTGATTCGACATGATGAAAGTCTTCTCGATAAGTTCAATGATTTCGGTATGCGCGGAGCAGAAACGGCAGATACGCTTACTTGGGCGGCGATATGGAACGCTTGCAAACAAGAAGTGGTAAAGACACACGGAATGGATCCGAGCTCTGAGAAATTTTTCAAGGCGGTTACGAATCTTTTTGAAGATGTGATTTATAAAACGCAGGTCGTTGACAGTATTTTGACGAAGAATGAATATCTGAGGAGTCAAGGCTTTGGCGCTAAAACGATGGGGGCTTTTATGTCCGAATCGACGACGACAGCGAGCATGGCATTGGATTCGTTTGATAAGCTTCATATGGAAAAACGAAAGGGAACACCGCATTCGGAGGCATGGGAAAAGCACGGTGCATATATTGGTCGTGCGGTTGCGGTATATGCCGTTGGTCAAATCCTTGTGGCGGCGATGCAATCGGTAGTGGATGCTTTCCGCGATGATGACGAGTATCAATCGTATCCTGAAAAGTACTTGGAGGCTTTTATCGGCAATGTGATTGACGAGCTTATGCCGTTCAATAAGCTTCCCATTATCAAGGATATCTATGAGAGCTTGAAGGCTATTTTGAGTATATTTGGTGTTGATACCTATGGACGACCGACAAATTCTGTATTTGCCAATGCAATCGACTATATCGTCGATGCTTCTAAAATTTTGAATGATAAGATCAACGGTACGACGAATTATACGGATTATGGTTTGGTATATAAATTGTTACAAGCTGCATCGGCATTGTCGGGCATTCCGCTTGCATCAATTTCACGCGAAATCACGACCGCGCTCAATAATACTGTCGGTGTATTTGTTCCGAGATTCAAGATAAAGACATATGATCCTCCTTTGAAAACACAGCTCAAATACGCTTATGAGGACGGCTATCTATCTTCAGACGAAGCGTATGCTGAGTTATTGGCGCTTGGTCTTGACGAGAAAGAACTCGCGTCTGCGCTCCGCAAAGCACTTCGTGCATACGATTCGCGTATTCATGAGGCGGCGGTTTTCCGCTCAGAGGGCAATATCGGAGAATATGAGCGTATCGTATATGAGATTTTGGACGAAGGACGTTTTTCACAAGATATCATTGTCGGTGCTATTCATGCCGAGCAAAGTACACTCGAATCCGAGATGGAAACGGATGAAAAGGAAACGACAGATAAAGCGGTTTCTATTTACACCTCAAGCGATCTGAACGATGCTTTTGACTTTGGGGATAACGAGCTTGCGCTTAAAATCATTGATGACTTGATTGCTACTAAAATAGCAAACGGTAAGACCGAGAAAGAAGCAAGATCTTCTGTACGTTCGGCGATGACTTCTTACTGGAAACCATTGTATATCGAAGCTTATAAGACAAAGGACAGCGCGGAGCTGGAACGCATCAGACGTATCTTGTATGCTTCCGGGCTTTACGGAAAGGTGAGCGACGTGATTGAAACGGCAAGAAATTGGTTAAAAGACTCATAATTTTTATTTTCTCCGAAGGGGGGTAGGGTGATATCCTATCCCTCTTTTGTGTTATAATGACGCAGATTATCAGAAAGGGTGAATATTATGTTATTTTCCGATTATAGATTTACGTTGGATCTGCATAAAACACAATCGCAGATCTCGATCCCCGTAACGCTTGGAGATACGGCAAGGAAGCTCTATATTTCTTTTTCGGTAAGAGGAGTTCCGTATGTTATCAAAGA
>JAGBCV010000015.1 GCA_017937845.1 Clostridia bacterium
CCACGGGACCCATTTATGGGTAGTAAGTAACAATTGCGTGGCTGGCAGGCCAATCTAAAACGCACTTGTGCGTAGCCAGTAGCGTGTAGGGCTATGCCCGAAAATGAAATACCACCCGCTATGCGGGTGGATATTTATTATGAAAATTTACTCAAAACCGAAGCTTTCTGAATCGATCTCTCATTTTCAAAATGCCTATGGCAATGCCGATCAAGAGCGCGGAAAGCAAAATCCACGTAAAGCGATTGATGTAAAACGCTTGCATATTGGCAATGGACATGGCGGCAAACGGCGAAAACATTTCAAGCGTACCCGAAAACAGGAAAACGACGTAGATGCAAAGGGAGCAAACGAGCGATGCCAGCGTACTTTTCAAAAGCACACGGAAAAACGCGCCGATGGCGGCGATGATGATCACCGTTACGACAAAGGCAAAAAGTGCCTTTAAGGGTCTTCTTTCCTTTGTGAAAAGCATCAGCCACACGGCAGGGAGCGCCGCCACGGAAAGCACCGAGGCAAGATATCGGCAAGCGAAAACCTTGGGAAGCTGAATATAGCCAAGCATCAAAAAATCCAGCTCGTCATCATGTAAGATCGTCGCGCACGCCGCAAGCGCAAACAGCATATAATAATACTCCATCTTTCCGACGGTATATTTATTAAAATGAAAGGATATTACGAAAACAAGAAAGGAAATAACTGTAAGCCACACCCGATGCTTGATCTCTTTTCCAAAAAATTTGATATACAATTTCATCTTGCAACACCGCCCACCGCATAAATATACGCATCCTCAAGCGTCGGAGGAATCTGCACAGAGCCTTCGCAAACGCTTTTCTCCGAAACGTAACGGACGATAGGCTTGCCGTAGGTATACGTAATATTGGTGACGACCGCTTTTTGCTTCAATTCGTATTCTTCACCAGGAGAAATGACCGCCTCCCAAAGCATATCCTTGACGCTATCGACCATGCCGGACGTGCTTCCGCTATACATCATCTTACCCTTATTGAGTATACAAACGTTGGGACAAATATTTTCGATATCGTGAATGATATGAGTCGAAAGTATGATGTTCTTTTCCAGACCGACCGAGGATATCAAATTCAGAAAATGCAATCGTTCTTCGGGATCAAGACCTGTCGTCGGCTCGTCTACGATGATGATCTTGGGGTCGCCAAGCAAGGCTTGCGCGATACCTGCGCGGCGAAGCATACCGCCCGAATATTTGGAAAGACGCTTTTTTCTTTCGTTGCCGAGCCCTGCGATCTCCACGCAACGCTCCACTTCATATTTCATTTCCGTTTTATCGCGTATACCCTTCAGCATCGCCATATATTCCAAAAATTCCACGATATTCAGCTGTGGCATCAGCTTTGTATTTTGCGGCAAATATCCGATCATTTTGCGGTATGCGGAAAGATTTTCCGTAATCGGCTTTCCATCCACCAAAATCTCTCCCGAGGACGGCGTGAGGACGCTCGCCATGATGCGAAGCAAGGTCGTCTTCCCCGCGCCGTTTCTGCCAATCAAGCCATAAACACCTGTGGGAATCGTAAAGCTGGCGCCATCCAGCGCAAGAACGTCTTTATGATAGCTTTTGGAAATTTGATGAATCGTAAGTTCCATAAAAATTCACTCCTTTATGATGAAATCGTTCGATTTTGTTGATGTTTGAGCAGAAGATAAGAAATAAGAAGAAGCGATATCGAAAGTATCAAGTATCCGAAACGGTTTCCCAGCCACATATCCTTCGTCACGGGAAATGCTCTCTCGAAAAGAAATCCCGTAAGCCAGATATCGCACGCTACGAGCTGCCTTGGATATACCCCTTGCAATAGCAATCTGCGAAATTCGTAAAACACAAAATATACGACGAAAAACGCGGCAAAGGACACGTAGACGTTCCGCACCACCACACGCAGAAATAGCATCAGCGCGGACAAAAACAGAAACGTAACGAAAACGGAAAAAAGCAACGTCATATATCGGACACCGAGCGATGAAAAATCTCTGCCGCCCTGCGGTCTGAGATCGTGAAAAGCAAAATAGAGCGGACACGAAAGAAACGCCGTCAAAAGCGGATATAGGAAATGCGGAAGCCACTGCCCAAACGCAAGCCTCGGGAAGGATGCACCGTAGCATCTCGCAAATTCCGTTTCGTCCTCCGAGGTCAGAATACATGCGCTGAGAATCCCTGCCCAAAAGCTCATATACATTTCAAAGCTCTCGTGATAGGAGAAAAAATCCGTGTACGGTGTCGGCAACACAAGAACCGCTACATACCCCCATGCAAGGAGAATGAGCCACCGTTTTTTATATATATAATAGGTAAAGAATTTCATTTATCGTTCATAGCGTCTTTTCAAAAGAAAATAGCTTGCCGCAAAGAGCACCGTTGAGATGACGATCATCGAAGCATACGAGAAGATGGCTTCCACGAACGTGCTGGAGCAGTCAAGATCTACGCCCCAAGAGCTTTCCTTGGTCGCAATAAAGCCATACATCACCTCATGCCAGTTTTCAAGCTCAACAGGCCAATATTTCATAAAAATTCTCAGCTTCAAGGGGACAACGTGAACGAAGTCATGGAATTTTGTCAGCAAATACATCTGCTTTGGAAGCATATACGGCAGATAATAATACGCGCAGTTCACGATGGGTGCCGCCGCCGCAAATCCCGAAAATGCCGCCGCAAATACGCCGAGCGCCACGGGAACGAGAAGACAGCTTGTATAAAGCGCCGCCATCCACGCAAGCTGAGCGCCGAGTATCAAACCCCACTCCAGATCGAGCTGAAACGGGTCGTACGCTACGATATACGCGACCTCAAAGCCCAGACCCAAGAAAAGGCTCATGCCAAGTCCAAGAAGATAATACGTTATGATCTTTGAGAGAAAAAATTGACGAAAGGATAACTGTCCCGAAGAAATGATATCATACGCAGAGTTTCGTTTTTCCTTGAAAAGATTGACCGCGATGATGACACCGAGAAACGGAAACGCAATTTGAAATACAGGCTTTGCTATCACGTCCATCATCACGTTCATGATGTAATCGTAGGCTCGCGTTACCTTTGCCGTGTAATGCACGTCAAGCTGATTGACAAACTCATAGACGTTCAAGCCGTACATGAACTGCATAATGATGGCGACCAAGGCGGCGAGCGCCGTCGTCGGGTCACGAAAAATCGTTTTCAAATTGTTTTTAATACTCGCCCAAAGCATATTAAAACTCCTTTCCGAGTTCACTCAAATGGAAATACACGAAATACATTTCTGCGTCATCGTGATAAGCATAGGTGGAAAACGCAACGTCGTTTCCATTGATATTGGGAGCGACCATGCCGATATAATTATCGAGCATATCAAAGCCATTGACAAAATACGATCTTCCCGCCTCGCGGTCGTCTAACCTTGCATACGCAATGAAGCACGATTCTCCCGCCTTGGAGTCGCGGTAAAATTCCAGAGCGTAAACGCCGCCGTCGCTTCCGCGGAAAAAGCCGATGAGTCCGCTTTCATAATCGGTATCCTGATAATAGCTTTTCTCAAAAGGGGCAACGCTGACCTCTCCGCTCGGCGTTATGATATAATGCCCTTGATATTCTCCCGCGATATGAAGCGTGCCATCGTCTGCAAACGCAGAAGAATAAAGCTGTTCTCTGCCCTCAAAAAGCACCTGCTCCTCCACCGTGCCCTCGGGATATATGCGATACAGCATAAAATCCGAGCGCGCATAATAGGACGTCAGATAGATGATATCCTCTTTTGCGATGATATCGATGGTATCGAGCGTGCTTTGCATTTCGATATTTTCTAACACAACGGAAAGCGTATCCGTCGCAACGTCATATCGCCAAAGCTTGACGCTTCCTGCCCAGTTGCCTGCAATATACGCTACGCCCTTTTCTCCAACGGAGAGATCAAATGCGACACTCACCGTAAAATAATACGAAATATGCTGAAAGGGTATCGTTTGCTTTTTCTCAAAGGTTTCCACTTCGCAATCATATTTGTAGATCAAGATATCCTCTTCCAACCGTATGAAGACGTAGATATTGGAATCCGCATCCGCATACAGATACATCTCTGAAATCCAAAATTCCCCCATATGACTGATATGATTGCCGATCTCTCCCGTTGCAATGGGATCCCAGCCACCCTTATATCCGCGGTAAAAGGTAAACGTCGTCGCGCTGCCGTCCACGGCTTCGAGATGATTGGTGATGGCATAGGGCGTGCCATCGGGAGCGGTCACGGTCGCCAAAAGCTGTGTCGTCAGCGAATGACCGCCCAGCATATTGAGCATTTCTTCATTCATGGGAAGCGTTTTGGAAATCTGCTGATAATTGACAAGCTCCGCACTATCGTTATCGCCCTTGATGATCTGCGCGTTTTCCATCAAGATGACGCGCTCCGTTTGTGACATGATATTTTCGGGCATAAACGGGAGCGCGATGCCGATACAAAGCAAGATCGTCAATACGCCAAGCCCCATTCCCATCAAAATGCGTCTTCTTTTCAGCCACGCTTCCGCGCGCGCAAGCGCTCCGAATATGATTCCATCCGTATCACAGGGACACGGTGCGACCGATGCGCCCGCTCCGATCCTTTCATAGAGGATATCCAAGATGCGCTCCTTATGCACAAGGTCAAGCGAGCGCTTCGCGCCATAAAAGAGAGTATCTTCGCAAAGCTTTTCCGCGCCCTCGCGTTCTCCCTTGACGGCATACGCGGCGGCATAAAGGCTTTGTGCATTTTGACGGATCAGCGCCTCGTATTCCTCAAATGCAGGCTTCCTTTCCTGTTTCCTTTTCTTCATAAATACCTCCTCCGTATATTAAGAATTTGCTTCCAATTCGTTGATGCGGAAATATACGATATACGGCTCGACCGTATCATGATAAGCATAGGTCGGGAAAATCACGTCCTTGCCGTTCATTCGCATATAACCACCCTGATAATGATTATCGAGCATATCAAAGCCGTTCACAAAGACGGCTTTGCCTGCGGTCGTATCACTCAGTCTTGCATAGACCAAATAGCACGCTTCACCGCCCTCGGAATCCTGATAATTTTCCAAAATATGTACGTTTCCGTCATTTCCGCGGAAAAGTCCAAGAAAAACAAGAGCATAATCCGTGTCCTCATAGCACGACTTTTCAAGCTCAGCGGCGTTTACGGTCGAAAAATCTGCGGAAACGATATAATGCGTATATCCTTGTTGTCTGCCAATCAAATGGATCGTTCCGTTTTGCGCGATCTCGATATCGCAAAAATATTCTTTCCATGTAGAAAGCTGCACAGAATCAACCGCTCCATCCGATCGGATGCGAAAAAGCGTGGGATACGCCATCCCCGGTCCGTTGCCGGAGGCGATATATACCGTATCGTTCTGCACTGTCATCATGACAAACACCGTTCGCGTTGCCAATTCCACGTTCTCACACATGACGGAAAGTGTATCGCTCGCAACGTCATAACGCCATACCTTGACACTCCCCGCCCAGTTGCAGGCGATATACGCCACGCCCTTTTCGCCCATATCCATATCAAATTCGACGCATATAGTAAAATAGAACGAGAGCTCTCTGAACGGAAAGGTCTGTTTTTTCTCAAAGGTTTCCATATCGCTGTCATATTTATAAATATTGACGTCCGTGCCGATGCGGTTGAAAACGTAAACGTCGGAATCCTTATCCGCATAAATATACAGGTCGGAATTTGCCAAAAAGCCAAACTGATCGATGTTCGCGCCAAGCTCCGCAGTGCCAACGGGGTCCCAACCGCCCTTATATCCGCGGTAAAGCGTGAATGTCGTATTGCTTCCGTCGCTCGTTTCCAAATTGTTGACAACGGCGTATGGCGTTCCGTCGGGCGCGGTGACCGCCGTGAAATATTCCATGATCGTGCGAACACCGTAATATTTTGCGATATGCTCCTCGTTCATGGAAATGTTATCCATGACGTTCTGATAATTGACAAGCTCGGATTTCTCGTTATCGCCCATGATGACCTTTGCGTTTTCCATCAAGATCACGTTGTCCGTTCTGCTCATCAGCTCCTGCGGGATAAAGGGGAGCGCGATACCGACGCAAAGCAAAAGAACGGCAACCCCGATCCCCACACGGGTGAAGATCTTCTTTTTTCGATACCACTTATCGGCGCGCGCCACTGCGCGAGCGAGTATCTCCTCAAAAGAAACGTCCCAAGTCTCCTCATGCGAGCCTTTCCCTATCTTTTCAAGCATCAAATCGATGACAAGCCCTTTGTTGACAAGCTCGAGCGAGCGCTTCGCGCCATAAAAGAGGATATCCTCACAAAGCGTTTCCGCGCCCTCGCGTTCTCCCTTGACGGAGTATGCGGCGGCGTAGAGCCTTTTGGCGTTTTCACGCGCCAAGGCTTCAAATTCCGAAAATATATTCTCGTTTTTCTTCATTCTGTTCTCCTTAATCCAATTCATTGATATGATAATAGATCAGATACGCTTCGTCCATGTTGTATTCACTCGTAATATACCAAATATCTTTTTCGTTCATCATGCATAAGTGACCGACGTTATCGACAAGGTCAAAGCCATTGATATAGGTGTTTGCGTCGGGGTCCTCCGAATCCAGCATACCGATGGCGATAAAGCTCCGTTCACCCATGCCGTAATCCACATAATATTCCAAGCAATATACGCGCCCATCCTTTCCGAGAAAGCTGCCGATCACGTATCTGTAATATTCGGTTCCCTCATAATGATGATACGCCATTTTCAAAAGACCCTTTTGGAAGGTCAGATCCTCCGAAAAAACATAATGCCAATGCGCGCGGCTTCCGTCATTTGTAATGATATGCAATTTTCCGTCCTCGTCCATTTCCATGGCAACGATAGGCGCATAATAGCCTTGCTCGAAATAATCAAAATCAACGTAGCCATCCGGATAGATCTGATTTAAGAGCATCGTTGCGGCGCGGTTCATATCGGAAGAGCCGTTGATGCAATCCGTAACGTACACGATGTCATTCTTCGCGCAGATGTTCAGACTGGAGTTTTCCGAAATCAGTCTTAATTCATCCGTGATGAGAGATAGTGTGTTCGTTGCCGTATCATACCGAAAGACCGATGCCCAACCGCCATCATCATCTTCGTCATAGACCGCAGGCTCTTTCCGACAAACGATATACGCCGTTCCCGTTTCTCCAAGGTCGGGGTCAAAAGCAACGGCGAACGAATTGGAATTATAGTTATCATGAAACGGTATCGTCACGGCTACACCGAAGGATTCCGTTTTGGAATCGTAACGATAGAACAAAATATCCTCCGCCAAGCGAACGACGATATAGATATCGCCATCATTGTCCGAAAACATATGGATATCCGACGGCCACCAACCCACATCGACATAAGGTCCATAAGAATAATATCCGCCGCCCATTTGCCCGACGGCGACCTCATGCCAGCCCTGCTCATCTCCGCGATAAAGCGCAAAGGGCAAATTCTCCCCCTCAAACGCTTCCATTTGATTTACCATGAAATACGGTGTACCGTTCGGTGCCGTCACGGCAAAGGTCAAGTGCTTGGCAAAGGCATGATATTGCAATCTCGTCACCATATCGGCAGAGAGCGCAAGCTTATCGGAAACGCGCTGATAATTGACGAGCTCGGAGATATCGTAGTCGCCTGCAATCGCAATCGTATCTCTCATGACGGGGACTTCCTTGGACCTCGCTTCATAAAGCTTTGGGAAAATCAAGGAATACGCACCGAGGGCAATCAAGCAAACGGCTGTGACCGTAGCCAATATCTTTCCGACGGTGCTTCTGATATTCCATGCGCGGGCGCGTCTGATGATGCGCTCGGAAAGCGCGGTCATATCGCAAGGCGCAACGCCCGTATGCTCGCCGTTTCCAATCTTCTGTTCGATGATATCCAAAAAGCGCTCCTTATTCATAAGGTCGGCGTATCGCTTTGCGCCGTAAAGCACCGCATCCTCCGTGAGCTTTTCTGCTTTTTCCCGTTCTCCAACCGCCGTATACGCTTTTTTATAAAAGCGCTCGATGTTTTCTCTGATTTTGGATTCCAAATCCAAACGCTCTTTTTTTCTCATGACGACTTCCTTTCCTTGTCTTTTTTCTTTCATTCTACACCCGTGGAATGAATTTGTCAATACCTTTTTATCAAATATTCTACTTTCGTAGAGCGTTGATTCCAAAAGCGCATCGGCAAAAGCCGATGCACAGATGTTCATGATGCCTTCTCTATCAAAGCGCGGTAAAACGGCACAAGGCTCGCATCCTTTTCGTTTACCAATTCCAAGATATGCTCCTCCCAACCGTCCTCCGCATAATAAGCGGGGATATCGTAAAAGGTCGCGCCGCGTTCCGCCTCGGGTAAAAGCAACCAAACGTAATAATCGAGAAGCGCCCAATCCGAGAGGACAACGATATGTGCATAATCCATATCACCGTCTTCCTTGCGCTCGCCGTTATAGATCAGGCGAAGCCCCACACAGCTTCTCGCTGTATTTTCATCGCAATACGTGCTGACCGCGAAAAAATCCTTTTTATCCGAGGATTCCACAATGACCGTCGAGATGAATCGGTCGAGATAACAAAAATTATCCGTATTGACGTATGCCAGCTCCCCTGTTTGCGTTGCATATCGGCAAAGAGAAAGTTGATTCAGCCGTCCCTTTTGCGAAAAGGCATGATAAAGCTCCCCTTTCATCATATGGATCCCGCTTTTCGGAGAATCCTCCTGCATATATGAAAAGCAGTCGCTTCCCGTTTTGATCACCGTTTTGTTGATGGGCGCAGAAAAGCTCGTTCCCATCAGGAAAACCAACGCATACACCATGACGCATATCAAGGCATAGCCCTCGCACCGATGTTTTTCCGAAAACAAGGTTTCAATCCTCTTTTTGAGTTTTTTCCCCGTACTGCTGAAGGATACGGGAAGTACGGTGCTTTTCGATGCGTAACGGATCAAAAGCTTGCCGTATGCGGCGCGATCCTCGCCGCTTTTGTATTCCGTCATTTTGGCATCGCAGGATTCTTCACATACGGCAAACAACGTATGCACGAACGGAACGATGGGGAGATAAAACCAGTACATCACGGAAACAGCCACCAGCGCCAAACGAAACAGAGAATCGTGTTGCTTGCAATGGCAAAGCTCATGACCGAGCAGCATTTCCGCATCCTCTCCGCAGACGTTGCTCGGCATGACCACTTTTTGATGAATCACGCCAAAGGTAAACGGCGCGCCAAGCGACAGGGCAACAGGCGCACGACACACAAGAAGTTTTGGTCTTCTCTGTATTTCCATTTTTCCGCACAGCATATCAAATTGCCAAAGAAGCTCCGAGGACGGCTCGACGAGCGAGCGCATCAGCGTTTTTCTCAAGGCGAGATGCCGATGCACTGTCCAAAGAGAGGCGATGAGAACCCCCGAAAGATACACAATGATACAGATGCGCTTCGCCAAGGAGAGCGTTTCATCCTCACGATCTTGCACCGAGGGCTCTCCACTTTCGGATATGACAGCCGTGGAATCACCCTTATGAAAATCGACCGTCACCGTTTCCATATCCTTACTTTCCGTCCCCATAAAATCCGGCATCGGAATTTGAACCAATGAAATCTTGAACGGAAGTAAAAACGCCGCAAGCAAGATCAGTCCCGCGATATAGCGCGTGTTCGCTGAAATGTGCTTCCCCGCAAAATGATTGAGCAAAAGATACGCAAATGAAAGCACCGTTAAGCCAAGCAACAACGCAACGCTCATTTTTTGCCTTCTTTCGACGTCTTCTGATCGATCCACTTCAAGAGCGCCGAAGCATCCTCCTCGGAAAGCGTTTCTCCCTCATAAAAAGCGTTCACAAGACCCGAAAACGAGCCGTGATACATTCTTTCCACGATATTTTTGGCTTCAAAGCTCAAATATTCATCCTCCGTGATCTGCGCCGTCCAAATACGCTCCTTGCCGACCTTTTCGCTTTTCACGACACCTTTTGATTCCAGACGGGATAAAAGCGTCAAAATCGTCTGCGCTTTCCAGCCGCGGCTGAGCTTTTCCGAAAGCACGAGCGTTGGAACCGATATTCCTCCGCAAGCCCAAACAGCCTGCATCACTTCAAATTCCGCATCGGGTAAACGTACCATAAAATCATACCTCACTTATTATTGTTTCTTTCATTCTACACCTGTCTATTGTTTTTGTCAAGAGGGTGGCGACAAAAAGAATGTCATTGCATGATTTTTTTACATATCTTGACAAAACCGCCGATTGATGTTATAATAGAATCAAGTAAATTTGTCAAGTCGTATTCTAAGGAGGTCATTATGGTTTGTAATCACTGTCACGCTTGGCTGGAAGACGATCCCGAAATTTGTCCGATGTGCGGCAAACGTCCCGACGAGATCGTTCGTAAAAGCTTTGATCTATACCAATTCATCATCAAGATATCCGATTTTTTGGCGCTTATCATGAACGGCATCAATATTTATCTGCTTTTGTCCTCCGCGCATTACGCCAAAAATCTGACAAACGGTCTTTTTTATGCCAAACAAGTGGCATACATACAATACCCCGCGCTGATTCCCGTCGATATTATATTTGGTATCTTCCTTTTGATTCTTCCTGTCATCACGACACTTTCCCATTATTGGTTAAAGAAGAAACAAAACAAAGGACTTTTTCTGACCGTAGCGGGTACTGGTGCAATCGCGGCGTGGAGCATTTTATATCCCATCGTAACATACACCGTTACAGGTATCCGTTCCCCTGTTATTTATTTTTGGATGGTAGTGACTACGATCTATGTCATCGTTACCGTCGCATTTTCCGCATACTTTCTCAAACGCGATCTATACGTTTGATGATACGCCATACAAAAAATCCGATGAAGTTATCTTCATCGGATTTTTTCGGTCATGAACCGATTTATTGGATATAATACGCTTGGATATCCGTCAAACGATATCCTTCGTCGGCATCGGTGATCTTCACTTCAAATTTCGAGCAGCGCAACGCGCCGAAACGGCAAAAGACCTTGTGTCCGACCGTTCTGCCCTCAAAAAGAAGGATCTTTTTCTTTTGATAATGAGGCAGATAGCCGTAGATTTGGAAAGAACGGATCTTTTGTCCTTCACTGAGGTCTTCCTTGAGCATCAGACAATTTGAAAGTCTGCTCTCCTTGGGAATCATCCAATCCTCGGAAAGCTCGGTATGAACCATCGTATAGGCATCGCCATCTTGGACGGGTGCGGTATACGGAAGCGGATTTCCGAAAGCGGCGCGAATTTTTTCGCCGAGAGAAAGCACTCTTTCTACGTCTGCGTCGGGCAAAAGTCCGCGGTTATCGGGACCGATATTCAAAAGGAAATTGGAGCCGTGTCCGACCGACATTTCATACATACCGAAAAGCTCATCGACACTTTTCAGCGTTTCTTCATTCAAATCGTAAAACCAAGTCGCTCGGATCTTGCAATCACATTCGCTGGGCAAAAAAGCCGCAGATTCCAGCTTTTGCTCCTCCTTGGAAAGCTCGGAATAGTCCGTCGCCGAAACGACGAGCGGATTATGGAGAGAAGCATAGCCATCCTCGTTACCGACCCAACGAATCCCCGGCGTCCACTCGGGATCGCAAAACGTCAAAAGATCGGGCTGTAAGCGTTCCATTTCCGCAACGATGCGTTCTTTGTCATATTCATGACCCTCAGAACCGCAACCGTCAAACCAAAGGTAATCGATCTTGCCGTAATTCGTCAAAAGTTCTGTGATCTGGGCGATGAAATATTCGTCGTATTCCTTGGCATTGGAGAACGGAATGGCATGGCTTCCCCATTGCGCGGGAGAATAATAGAGTCCCACCTTGAGTCCGTATTTGCGGCAAGCATCCGTAAATTCACGAACCACATCGCCTTTACCGTCCTTCCATGGGGTATTGGCTACGCTGTATCGAGAATATGCAGACTGCCAAAGCGCGAAGCCGTCGTGATGCTTACAGGTCAAAATGGCGTACGTTGCGCCCGCCTGCTTCGCCACGCGGATCCACTGTTCACAGTCCAATTCCTTCGGGTCAAATCTCTCCGCGGGCATTTCGATGCCGTCCCAATCTCTGTGTCCCGGGAAAAACGAGCGGATCCCAAAATGGAAAAATACGCCAAACTCCCAATCCAAAAATGCCACCTGTCTTTGATAACCGTTCATGATATACCTCCGTTATGATCTTATCGGTCTTATGGGTAATGCTTATTTGTGCCATCAGCATATCACATCACCCGATTTTTGTCAAGCAAATCTCATAAATTTCGATAGCCTTGATTGATTTTTTTCACACATTATGCTATACTGGGGACATCATAATATTGGAAGGAGTTATCAGAATGAAAATATTTGAATGTAAAGACCTGCCCATCAAGGTCTTTGGTCTGATGAATTTTTATAAAAACGGAAGTCTTATGCGCCTTCCCGAAGAAATGATGGAAAAAATGCCACAGCTTCGTCAATTTGGCAGCCGCAGTACGGGCGGACGCATCGGGTTCCGAACGAATACCAAAAATCTTTATGTGAAGCTCGTTTCCAAAACCTTTATTCGAGATTCCTTTGTGCCTCAGACCGCGTCCTCCGGCTTAGACGTGTATATAGGCGAGCGAACCGAAGGAAAGTTTCTCGGAACCGTATTTCCGACGGGACTCCGCGGGACCAACCCCAATGAATCCGAAAAAAACTTTGAGCTGCATGGCGAAATGACCGATATCACCATATTTATGCCCAAAAACGAACAGATTGAAAACGTCTATATCGGTATCGATGACGACGCGGATATCGAAGCGCCCACGCCTTATGAAAATGAAAAGCCCGTTATTTTCTACGGTTCTTCGATTACGGAGGGCGGTTGCGCGGGTCGTGTCGGCAACGCCTACAACGCGACGCTTTCCAGATGGCTCAATATGGATTACATCAACTTCGGTTTTTCGGGCAGCGCTAAGGGCGAACCCGAAATGGCAGAATTTATCGCATCCGTTCCCATGAGCATTTTCGTGATGGATTACGATTACAACGCCCCCGACGCTCTGCATCTCCAAAAAACGCACGAGCCCTTTTATCAGATCATTCGTGAAAAAAATCCCACGCTTCCCATCATCATGCTTTCCAATCCCAATTACCGCATCAAAAAAGAGGATAGCGAAGCGCGTCTTGCCATCATTCGCACGACCTACGAAAACGCCTTGAAAAACGGCGACAAAAACGTTTATCTTATCAGCGGTGAGAATTTCTACGATGAAAACGACCCCTATTCGTGTACGATGGATAACGTGCATCCGAACGATATCGGTATGCAACGCATGGCAAGGGAAATCCGCAAAACACTGGAACCCGTATTCAGAGAAGTCGTGGAAGCGGAAAAAATTTGATTTTTTCTCGCCGGTTATAAAATAAAGCTTCATCGTACATACTATTCTTATCCCACACGAAAGGATAGAATGACGATGATTGAACAAGATACGATAAAGCTCCTGCGCGAATGTGACGCAGGAATCAAAATGGGCACAAGCTCCATTGACGAGGTTTTGGACTATGTGAAATCCGATACCTTAAAAAAACGATTGGTCGATTGCAAAAACGAGCATGACAAGCTGAATACTGAAGTTCAGGCGCGCTTGGACTGTTTCGGTGACGAGGGTAAAAATCCCAACCCCATCGCCAAGGGAATGTCCTGGATGAAGACCAACGTCAAGCTCAGCATGAATGAATCCGACCATACCATCGCCGACCTCATTACGGACGGCTGTAACATGGGCGTGAAGTCGCTGAACCGTTATCTCAACGAATACAAAGCCGCCGACGAGATCTCCAAGGATATCACAAAACGGCTCATTCATTTGGAGGAAACGCTCACGACCGATCTTCGCGGTTATCTTTGAAAAAAGCAAAAGGTGCTGTCTTTTTCAGACAGCACCTTCTTCACGTCAATGACGCGCGCTAACATATTTATTATATCATATTTGACCGTGGTTTGTAAAGAGTTTACGCAAAAGTTACCTTGAAGTTCTCCCTTTTGTATAAAAACAAGTCTTGAAATTCATATAAAATATGAATTGAAATTTGGTTTTTTCTATGCTATAATATAGATGTAAAAACAAAGGAGGTACAAACCAATGACCTACTGAGTTTAAGACTTTGATCAAAAAAGATAATAAAATCACAATGAGATCAAAACGAAAAATCGAACACGGCGGTGTAACGCTTTATATAGATTTGGGTTGATTGAGTTGTAAATTTTAGATTCAAAGGTTTGATTTCATGTGAAATAAAACTTTCATTCAAAGTCAAAAGCGGAAAATCTCCGCTAACAAATTGTTCCTTTATCTCCGTTTTCTGGATTGCCAGGCACAGTAAAACAGCAAGATAAATAAGAACGATTTTCAATGGTAAAAACACCTTTTGAAACGAGCGAGCAAGGAAAACAAGTGGTATTCTCATTAGAGAAAAAAAGAGTGTGAAGTGTTTGAGAGTTGTGAACGAGCGACAGAAGGTAGATTAAGAAAGTGAGGATAAACAAATGATGTTAGATATCAAAATCGAACAGAAATAACCCTTGATTGTGAAAGAAAAAACGCAATCAAGGGTTATTTCATTTTTGATGTCAATTTTTTATAGCGGAATGAAACGGCGAGATGGATTCTCGTCTTATTTTTTTGTTTTTTTGCATACTGCCCTTTCAAGTCGGGCATAATACAGGCAGAGTTCAATGGGAGGTGATATGATGAACTACTGCCAATTCAGTCAAAATCAGAACCAAAACAAAAACAAGTCCAACCAGACCACTCAGCAGAATAATCAGAATCAAAACCAAAATCAGAACCAGCAGAACAGCCAAAGCAACCAGAAGACCAATCAGAATACCAATAAAAAGCAATAAGCCCTACCGAAAAAGCAGCACGGAAAATTTCCGTGCTGCTTTTATCCGATGAGAAATCGGTGTGTTCTCATTCATCGTACCAAAACTGTATCGCGTCCTGTATCATTTTGAATTTTTCGGAAAGACCGAATACACCATTTTTACTATGCTCGTTTGCCGTTCGGAACGGATAGACCCAAGGCGACGTTTGATGCGTAAAATTCATCCAAGAATCTACAAGCCATTTTTCTTTCGTCGTTGTCATTTCATAAGAAAGATATCCGCGCCACGCTTCGCCCTCCTCGGGAAATGAAAAATCCGCAAAGGGGTGTCTGTCTGTGCGTTCACCCCAAAAAACGCTGTTATGCGTATAGGTATCCGTACTCAAATGATAATACGGAGCGGTATACGTGATGCCATCTTTATCATAAAGTACGCGCCCCGTCAGGGGTTCATCATACCACCAATCCTCGGCGACTTGCGACCAAAGCTTGATGGATTCTGTCCCGAAAAATCCGGGATCGCTCGTAAAGAGGAAATGATGAATTACTTTCCATTTCGTTCCCTCTTCGTTCAGCCGCACACCAATCGCCGCCGCGCGAAGCTCCTCGACGTCGTATACGGTATCCACATAAATCGCATCCTCGCGCCATTCCGTGACACGCCGTCCCTCGTTCAATGCCCAATCCGTGATCTCTACCTCAATTTCCTCAGCCCCTGCACACGCGAGAATATCCTCGTCCGTCATATCACTCAAAACGTATTCGGGGAAGCCGAGATACAAAAGATATTTTTTGACCCGTTCTACCTGTATGTTTTCCGTAATTTCCCTTTCCTGCCAAGCCATCGGATATGAGTTAAAAAATCGCATACCGCAAACGACTCCGCAAATCAGTACGGCAGAAACGCCAATGCTCAAAACACGGTCGGAAATCCAAATCTTCGCGGGCGTGATGCCATATCCCGCCTCATCCAGCTCACGCATGACGCGAAACAGACTGCGAATGATGAGAATATATCCAATTATCAGCAAGATCGGAATGATAAATCCTTCGTACTGCACGAGCGCAAGCAAAAGAACGACAAGATTCCAAACGACGAGCCATATTCCGCTCGTTCCTTTCGGAAGCCCTGCCTTTTTCCGCACGTCGGAAAGTCCTATACAAAAGCAGATATATTTTGCAATCGTACACGAGATCGAAAAGATCAGCAAAACCGCTTGGACGTTTTCCGTGAGCCACAACTCGCTGTATACCGTCGCTTCCAAGATCAAGCACACATACTGATAAAGCATCTCCACGGCGGAGAGGATATAACAAGCGAAAAAGCATCCGTTTTCACGGCGGAGCATACGAAAGCCAAGAAACGAAAGCAAAATGCCAAGCGCGGGCAAAATATATTGTAAGCATAGAAAATTTAACGTAATGCCACAAAGCGCAAAGCCGACAAGCACCAGTCGCATCGCCTTTTTCCAAGGTGTTACCGAGGATACGATATCCTCAGGCGGTATCTCCGAAAGGCTCGATTCGAGCATTTCATCAAAATCAAAATCACGTTCCGTCACTTGTATCACCTCCCAGCATTTCCCTCAGCTTCTTTTTGATGCGATAAAGCTTCCCTTCCACGGCGCGTTCCGTCATACCAAGCTCGGCGGCGATCTGCGCGGTGGATTGTCTGTAATAATATTTTCGGTAAAACAAAAGCGTTTCTTTTTGCGATAATGCAAGAAGCGCCATGCGGAGTGCATTTCTGCGCTCGATTTGCAGGATATGCTCCTCGGGCGTCGGTTCTGCGGACGGTATTTCTTCGTCCAGCGCGTCTGTCGAATCGACGGTACGGTGATTTCTCAGATGATTCAAGGCGACATTGCGTGCGATCGCCGTCAGCCACGCCGTGAAGCTTCCTTTTTCCTCGTCGTACGTATCGATCTTTTCCCAAACGCGCATCAAAGCTTCTGAAAACGCCTCCTCGCGGTCGCGCGCATCCGTCAGAATCGGTGAAATGATATATCGTATAAGCGGCGCATAATGCCTTTGCAACGCTTCCATGCCGCGTTCCTCTCGGCGGCGCAGCAACGTGACAATATCGTATTCCCGCATCCAATCGCCTCCTTTCGTCCTCTCTACCTTATATTACACAAAAATACGGAAAATCCCACGGTTTTTCCGTGGGATCTTGATTCAGTTTATCGGATATTGTGCGATCTCATAACCTTTTGCGCGGAACGCATCGATAACGTCACCCAAAACCTCGGTATTGGTCTTGGAAACGGCGTGAAGCAGATAGACTGCGCCCGGATGCGCACAGCTCATGATCCTGTCAAACGCTTCGCCATGCGCGGGCTGATTATCGGTCTCCCAATCGCGGTAAGCAAAGCTCCAAAAAACGGAGGTATAACCAAGCTCCTTGAGAAGCGCCGCCATGCGGTCGCTGGATTCTCCCATCGGGAAGCGGAAAAGCGTCATCGTATAATCAAAATGCTCGTATACGTATTCGTGAAGCCCCTTGATATCCTCGTAGGCTTCCTCCAAGGTCATGCTCGGAAAGGAAAGATGCGCGGTGCTGTGGTTGCCGACGATATGCCCCTCATCGATCATGCGCTGAACGAGCGCAGGCTCGCTCTTGGCATAGGGCATGGTGATGAAAAAGACCGCTTTGACGTTCTTTTCCTTTAAGGTATCGAGGATCTGCGCGGTATAACCGTTTTCATAACCCTCGTCAAAGGTCAAGTAGATCTTATCGTCATTCATGATATAGGACGCGCCGTACTGTCCGTAAGATTTCTGCGCGGAAAGCGCGCCGTGGGGACGGTTGCTTTCATCCACGCTGACGCCGGGTCCCCAACCGCGAAGCGTATTATCGAGGGAGAGCAGATAGCTTTTTTTCGCCTCCGTCAAGGTGGGAAACTCTACCGCGGGGCGGTCCGTATTCGGTCGGCTCGTCGCACCGGGAACGGTCGCGGGCGGATAGGTCGTCATATACGTCGTCGTTTGTACGGTCGTTTCCTTTGTGGAATCGGTCGTCGTCACCGTCTGTTGCGTATCGGTGGTTTTCGGTTCGGTCGTCGATTCAGAGCCGAAGGGGTTTTCTGCGGTCGCCAAAAAGACGACGGTGAGGATGAGTGCCACAACGATAATGACGGCGATCATGAGATAAATGAGTCCATATTTCAGGGTCGGCTTGTTTTCTTCCATACTTACTCACTCTTTTCTATGTAAATTTTTACGGCAGAATCACTTGCCCGTACTGCCGAAGCCTCCCGCGCCGCGTTCCGTTTCGTCGAGAGAATCCACCTCTTCAAATTCTACGGAAAGATAGGGCATCACGACGAGCTGTGCGATACGTTCGCCCGGCGTTACCACGCGGGAAATCGCGGAATCGTTATGAAGCGCAACGATATATTCGCCGCGATAATCGGAATCGGCAACGCCGACGCAGTTTGCGGGGCGAAGTCCTTCCTTTGCGGCAAGACCGCTTCTCGCAAAAATCGCGCCGAAATAGCCCTCGGGAACGGCAATGGAAAGTCCCGTTCCGATCTTCACGGTTTCGCCCGCTCCAATGGTGACCTCGTTTTCAAGGCAAGCGTAAAGGTCATAGCCCGCCGCGCGGTCGGAGCCGCGTGTGGGAATGATGGCATTTTCTTTTAATTTTTTGATTTGAATTTTCATGTTCTGCTCCTCTTAGTTACGGCTGAACTCGGAAAGCTCAAGCCCCTCGTTCTTTTCAAGCGCCCAACGGATATTCCATTCGCTCGTGAAGATGAGAAGATTCTTTCCGCGGAAGTCCTGTACCCATTTGGTATCGGAGGTGATATTGAGTCTTGCGGGGTTGATGCCCTCGTTTTCGATCCAGCGGATATGCTGATAAGAAAGATTGGAACGGCGAACGTCTACACCGTATTCGTTTTTGAGTCGATATTCGAGAACTTCAAACTGAAGAACACCGACAACACCGACGATGACGCGCTCCATACCGCCGCCCGGTTCAAAGAAGATCTGGATCGCACCCTCTTGGGCGATCTGATTCATACCCTTGACGAACTGCTTACGCTTCATGCTGTCGGTCTGCTCGACCATCGCAAAATGCTCGGGCGCAAAGGTCGGGATACCTTCATATTTTACTTTCTGCTTGGGCATACAAACCGTATCACCGATGGAGAAGATACCCGGGTCAAATACACCGATGATATCGCCTGCATAAGCTTCATCGACGATCTCTCTTTCCTGCGCCATCATCTGCTGAGGCTGAGAAAGCTTGATGTTTTTACCGCCCTGAACGTGATAATATTCCGTACCGCGTTCAAACTTACCCGAACAGATACGCATAAAGGCAAGTCTATCGCGGTGAGCCTTATTCATATTCGCTTGAATCTTAAAAACAAACGCGGAGAAAGCGCCCGAAAGCGGGTCCACGATGCCTGTTTCCGCTTTTCTCGGAAGCGGTGCCGTCGTCATATGCAAGAAGCTTTCAAGGAACGGTTCAACGCCGAAGTTTGTGAGCGCAGAGCCGAAGAATACGGGAGAAAGCTTACCGCATCTGACTTGTTCAAGGTCAAAATCAAAGCTTGCGCCGTCGAGAAGCTCGACCTGCTCGCAAAGCTCTTCGCGTGCCGTCTCGCCGATGATGGCGTCGAGCTTGTCTGTATCGGTGATGTCACACTCGATGGAATCGAGCTTGCTCTGACCTCTGTTTTTCGCGGAGAACGCGATGATGGCGCGTTTTTCTCTGTCGTAAACGCCCTTAAATTCCTTACCGCAACCGATGGGCCAGTTCATCGGATACGTACCGATACCAAATTCCTTTTCCAGCTCGTCAAGAAGGTCAAACGGGTCGCGCGCTTCGCGGTCGAGCTTATTGATAAAGGTAAAGATCGGAATACCGCGCATCGCGCAGACCTTAAAGAGCTTTCGCGTCTGCGGCTCGATACCCTTTGCCGCGTCAATGACCATGACCGCGCTATCCGCCGCCATGAGGGTACGGTAGGTATCCTCGGAGAAGTCCTGGTGTCCGGGGGTATCCAAAATGTTGATGCAATAGCCTTCGTACTGGAACTGCATAACGGAGGAGGTAATGGAGATACCTCTCTGCTTTTCAAGCTCCATCCAGTCGGAAACGGCGTGACGGTCGGCGGCTTTGCCTTTGACAGCGCCCGCTTGCAAGATCGCGCCTCCGTAAAGAAGCAGTTTTTCCGTGAGTGTCGTTTTACCGGCGTCGGGGTGCGAAATGATCGCAAACGTACGGCGTCGGTTGATTTCTTTTTCAAAAGTTTCCAAAGCTTTGTACCTCTTTATTCTGTCAGTCTATCGTTTGCGGTTCGATGCCGTCAAACGTTTTTTCTAAAGTAAAAATAAGTATCGTCCTCTCCGTCGGGACGCAAAATGGCGGAAAGCATCTTTTTCGATGCTGAATTTTCTTTCATACATTTTCCGCGGACCACGTTCATGCCGATCCCGTAAAGCGCGTATTCGCAAGCCGCGGCATAGGCTTCCGTGGCATAGCCGTTCTTCTCATATTCGGGCAAAATTCTGACGCCGATCTCCACGCCGCCGCGAAAATCAAAATGATATAAGATCAGCTCGCCAATCATCGTTTCATGCAGACGAATGGCAAAATTCATCGCTTGGCTGCTGCCGAAATCCTTCTTTTGGTCGAGATAAAAATACTGTTCATCGGGCGTTTCGCAGTCCTCGCGGTAATCGTATCCCCAATAACGGTTGCGCTCGTCGTCCAAACAAAGACGGTTGTAAGCGGGAACGTCGGTTTCACGAATGGCATCCATAATCAGCCGCGCTGTACGAATCGTGGGAATCTTTTCGATATAATACAGCTCCGAGCGGATACGGACTGAAATCTTATCGAGGATCCGAACGGGCTGATATTGCATCTTTGAGGTGCGAAGCCCTCTGCTTCCCGCGTCGTCCTCACGGTTGATGTATTTCACGTCATGTGTGAACATTTTTGCAAAGGCTTGTACCATCGCGGGATATACGCCTTCATATTCGGGGAGCGCCTTTTCGATATGATCGATCAGCGTGTCGCCGCAGACCTCCGAAATGCAAAGTGAGATGATCTCTCCATCCAGCTCAAAGCCGCCGCAACGGAAAAACGGCGAACCGATAAAGCGGAGCATCTTCCATGCGCGTTCGAGTTCATTTTTCGCGCCGTAAGATATCTTATCAAACGTCTTTTCAAAGGCATAACGAAACGCGGTGATCTTTTCGGCATCGGCTTCGGTAAATTCTCTGAAAACGGCGTTTGGATATTTGGCGTAAAATTTTCGGATATGATTTCTCTGCCCTGCGTATTTCTTTCCCGCAAATTCACAGAAATCCTCCGCAAGATAGAGATAGTCGCTGAGATTGCGCTGTGAGCGCGTTTCGATATTTGTATACCTCGCGGTCAGCACAGGGAGCATTTCCCGCGGAACGGCATTCAGCTCAAACGGCAAAAAATGCTCATAGCAAAAGCGCGCCATCGCATCAAAAGCCTTTTCCATATCCGCATCCTCGGAAACGGCGATCGGAAAATCAAACGTCCATCTTCCGCGAATCTTACTGCGAACGACAAGACACCCTGCAAAAACGGTAAATTCCGATTCGAGCATATACCGCCACATGAGCTTGACACCCAGGGAATAATCGCTGACTTGATAGTGGCAAAGTCCATAATAACGGCTGAGCTCTTCGATATGCTGTTCGGTGATCGGTGTAAAATGTAGCATTGCGTTTCGCCTTCCCTTTTTTCCATATACAAACAATATTAGTATACCACGAGTAGTACTTTTTTTCAACAGATAATTCAAAAAAGAAAAGAAAACTTTCTGCAAAATTCGGGAGGATTCGCATACTACCTTGACAAACGCGATGCTTTGTGATATACTGAAAGCACAATCAAGTTACCAAATATTTGCAAAGGAGGCGATCGCCATGATGAATATCATATATATCGGATGTTACCGTGATCGCCGTATCGCTTTGTAAACGGCAGACTTGCATATGGAATTTCGTTTGCATCCGATCAGGGGTGCAATTTTTATATGGTAGATTCTCTTGATTTAGCACCCCTTGCGGGTGCTTTTTCTTTTCAGAATATCGTTTCTTAACAGGTAAATTTTCAACTGTCGATTGAGAAAGGCTATAAAAACGGTTGATTGACTTTATATATTTCCTATGTTACAATATAGACAGAAAGAAAAAAGTACTTTTCACAAATATTTCCGGAAAATTTTCAAAAATCTTCAAACCAAAATGCAAAAAACGACACTATATCAGTGTCATGACAATGTAAGACGCTTTCAAGGCGCAGAAAGGACCATTATGGATTACGGAAAAAATCTCAAATATTTTAACAGTACGGATAAGCTCTTTTATATCGGGCTTCCCATTCTCATCGTCGGCGCACTTCTCGTCGTCTGCGAGCTTCTCTGGTTTTTCTTCATTCCCTATCAGATGTTCATCGGGCTTGCCATCGCCGTTCTCGGTGCGGCGCTTGCCTTCGTTCCGCGCTCGCTCCGTGCAAGCGAAAAAGACCTTGACGCCATCGTTTCCGCGATGACCGACGGTTACGCCAAAGAGGTCACGGAAAATCTCGGACTTGAAAAACAAATCCTTCGCACGATCCCCCCGACTGTCATCGGCAATTATATCTATGACGAAAAGGATATCCTCATGCGCCGCGGCAAGGACGACCGCAAATGCCGTACCTCGAAATACAGCGCGGCGGCAATCATCTGCACAAAAAACGGCATGGTCATCTCGCAAAAGACGTTTTCTCTCATTGAAGAAGCTACGAAGGAAGCACTTCATGAATTTCTCTTTGCCGATATCGACAGCCTCGCCGTTATTGACAACGAACTTAGACACGAAGACGGCACGAAGATCAAGGATTCCCGCCTTGTCATCACACAAAACGGAAAAGAAGTCTTGAATCTTCCGACCGTTCACGTCATCGCCGTCGACCGCCTTTGCGAGGATATCAATCGCATGATCGCCTCCGCAAAATCTTAACTCGCCATCTCTCCTTTTTATAGAAGCCAAAAAATCTTTTCTAAAACGAAAGAGCTCTCGATATTGAGAGTTCTTTCGTTTTTTCTTGCTTTCTTATCAAAATCATGCTACAATAAAAGAAAATATCCAAGGAGGCTTTTTATGTCCGTCTTTACACGAGCAAAAGAAAAAGCCGAAGCACTCGGCTTTGTAAATATCGTTCCGCTGAAAAAAGAAGCGCTCGTTTTCCGCGAAGAGGTCCGCACCATGTGCCGCGCCGACCGTTGCCGAAATTATAACAAAACGTGGAGCTGTCCGCCTGCTTGCGGTACGCTCGATGAACTACGTCAACATATAGAACCGTTCACGGACGGCATCCTTGTCGAAACCGTCGGCGTGATGGAGGACGAATTTGATTATGAAGCCATCGAGGATGCAGGCAAACGTCACAAGGAAAATTTTCATGCGCTTGCAGACCATCTCCGTGCCTTGCATATCAACATTTTCCCAATGGGCGCGGGACGCTGCACACTTTGCAAGGATTGCACCTATCCCGACGCACCTTGCCGTTTCCCCGACAAAATGACGCCCTCCATGGAAGCGGCAGGGCTTCTCGTTTCCGACGTTTGCAAGCTCTGCGGCGCTCCTTATTATAACGGCAAAAATACCACGACCTTTATCAGTTGTATTCTTTGGAACGAATGATTCTAAAATTTCTCTGAAACCTCCAACCTTTTTTCAAATTCCGTGTCTATATAGATGAAAGCTTTCAAAACATAAAAGGAGAACATCATGCAACGAAAAGATGCTGAAATGCTCATCACAAAATTTATCAAGCCCATTTATGGATTTGCTTTGAAACGTGCAAAAAGCTTACAAGATGCGGAAGACCTTTCGCAGGAGATCGCTCTGCGTGCTTTTCGTGCTCTTTTGATGCGAGATGACATTGAAGAACCCGAAAAATTCATCTGGACGATCGCACACAATGCCCTTGCCAATCACTATCGGGATATGGAGAAAACCATGCTCGGAACACCCATTGATGAGCTTTCCGAACTTCTTATGTCCGACGCGCCAAGCGCGGAAGAAGATATCATTTTACATGAAACGAAAGAAAAATTGCAAAATGAGATCGCTTATCTTTCTAAAACGCAACGAGCCATTGTCATTCTCTATTATTACGAAAACAAAAAGCAAGAGGAGATCGCAAGCATCTTGAATATTCCCAAAGGCACGGTCAAGTGGCATCTTTTTGAAGCAAAAAAGGAATTGAAACGAGGTATGAATATCATGAGAGAACACAGCGAATTGAAATTTAACCCCATCAAATTTGACACCATTTCGACAAACGGCTCCCAAGGCACGAAAGGACACAACGCAAACTTCTTCCGTTCTGCTCTTTCGCAAAACATCGCGTATATCACAAAGGATACGCCAAAAACAATCAACGAAATCGCAGAAGCACTCGGCGTTTCGCCCGTCTACGTGGAAAGCGAAGCGGAATATCTTGAGGAATACGCATTTCTCATCAAAAAGGGCGAAAAATATCTTGCCAACATCATCATCGAAGAACCGACAAACGAGCTCATGCGTCTGCACGACGAGGCATACGAAAAAGCGGCTTCGCTTTTCGGAAATTCGCTCTATGATGCGCTTATCGCATCGGACATTCTTGATGATCGTGATATTTACGGCGGCAGATTCGGAGAAATGACGATGACGGAGGATCCGCCCAAGGATAAAAACTTCCTTTTGTGGGCGCTGATCCCCTATATCGCGGCAAACTCCGAAAGTCATGCCGAGAAAAATCACATCAAATTCGAGGACGTTGCGACCTATCGTCCCGATGGCGGACACAATATCTGCAACGCTTCTCTTCTTCTTTCAGACGTAACGCCGCCAAAATATATGGAAGACCTCAAGAAGTGCCTTGGACCCTGCTGGAACGAAAATGAACACTATCTCATATGGACTTGCGACACGAAATGGTCGGGCGAGCGCATCGATTACGACACGTACACCCATCACGTGCGCCATGTATTTTCCCTCTTAGCGCAAATCGACGAGGGCAATGAACTTCCCGAAAGCGATCTCGCCGAGCTTGCAAAGCATGGATACATTCGCGTTGTGTCCGGCAAGCATGGCGACACAAAAATCGCACCGCTTGCCGTTCAGATCGGAAGCAGAGAAACAAAGGAAAAGCTTCTCAATATCGGCATCAAGCTCAGAAATCAACTTTCCAAAGAGTTGGACGCGCTCAAAGCCCCCTATTGCCAAGCCGTCATGAAGAATACCGCTCCGCACATGAGAAAGGTACAGGAATTTCAGTTACAGTATATGTTTGATTCCGATGGCTGGTTTATTCTTCATATTCTTCACACCTTGCTTGCAAACGGCAAATTAAATCCTCCGACCGAGGAACAAAAAAGAGCTGTCAGCACACTCGTTATTCATAAATAAAAGCCTTGCCGTCGCTTGACATTATCAGTCTTCTGTGATATACTTTTCTCAAAGAAACATATCAAAAAAGGAGACTCTCCATGAAACATATCAGCGAAACACTCATTCCGCTTATGCGCCAAGCGGGCAAGATCATGCTGGAAGCGCACGATATCGAATCGGAAAACAGCATTAGCGAAAAGGGCGATGCGGCAAACCTCGTCACGATTTATGACGTTGCCGTTCAGAATTTTCTTCTGACGGAAATCAAAAAAGCGATTCCCGAAGCATATTTCATTGCGGAAGAAAAGGAAAACGACCCCGACGTTTTGAACCGTGAATATTGCTTCATCATCGACCCCATCGACGGTACGGCAAATTTCGCACATGAATACAGACATTCCTGCATCTCTCTTGCGCTCTTTTCCTACAACGACCCCATCTTTGCGGCAGTTTACGATCCCTATCAAGACGAGCTTTTCTCCGCAACTAAGGGCGGCGGCGCATTTGTCAACGGCAGAAAAATGCAGGTCGTGGAACGCGATTTCGCACATTCCATCGTAGCGTTCGGCTCTTCTCCTTATTATAAGGACACGCTCGGTGAAAAGACCTTCAAGCTCGTTCACGCGCTTTATCGCACTTGCAGTGACGTTCGTCGCAGTGGCTCGGCGGCGCTCGACCTTGCTTATCTTGCGGCAGGCAGAAACGATATCTTCTTTGAAATGGTGCTTCATCCGTGGGATATCGCCGCAGGCTACTTGCTCATCAAGGAAGCGGGCGGTATCATGACGACCATGGACGGAAAAGAAATTTCATTTGCCGCGCCCAGCTCCGTTTTGGCAGCCGCACCGAACGTCTATGAAAATGCCTTGAATGTGATCAAGAATATTTGAATAACAAAAATCTCCCTTGCATAAAGGGAGATTTTTTGTATCAAAGCGCATACTGCGAAATGATCTTACCGATCTGCACGATATCGGAAGCGCCCGTAAATTCAAAGCTTACCTTGCCGACACCGCTGAAATAAAGCTCAAGCTCGCTGTCAAGGTCAAACACACCTGAGGTTTCGATGGAAAAAACGCTGATTTTTTTATACGGGAGAGAGGTAAAATCCTGTTTTTTGCCCGTAAGTCCCTGCACGTTTGCCGCAATCACGCGCTTATCCGTGAATACGACGTAATCTCGAATGCCCTTATACACGCCGATGATGCTCTCATCTGCGAGCAAGAGGGCTTCTAAATTTTTGCCGATCTCGCCGTTTCCGACCTTTCTGAGTTTTACATAAGAACCGTTCTGAAAATCGATCATGTCATTTTCCTCCTAAAAAGTAAATTCTTCTATACAATATGAGTATATCACAAAAATATGAACAATTCAATCACCTAAGTACTTTGCGTCTCTTTTTTTGAACAAAACAAGCGCCAAAGCACCGCCACCGACGCTCAAAACGCAAGCGATCACCGCGCACGCCATGACCCATGTATGCAGATAGGTAGAGGCGATATTGATAATCAAATCGCCAATGAGCGGGAAAAGAGGCAAAAGCATCAACACTTTCGGCATCTTCTTTTCTTTCCAAAGCGCATGAGCACCCATGGAAAGCGCAAGTGCCGTCAGCAAAAAGAGGATAAAATTGATAGTCGAATGAATATCCATCACAAGATTGCGCGTTTGAATTTCCAAGGCATCGATGTATCGAAACGGAACATTGACAAAAAGGCTATACAAAAACGCGATGACCTTTAGAATCAAATACGCACGCACACTTTTTTTCACCTTGGACATATCCGGCACCGCCGCCATCACATGACAAAGCACAACGGCTGAAAACGCCGTGATCGCAAAGGAAAAATACATCTGACGATACGAAAGCGCGCTCATATATTCTCCAACATTTTCGATCGTATCTCTCAGCTCATGAATATGCTCCGAAACGTAGACTTGATACAGGCTGAGCGCCTCGGACATCAAGATCAAAGCAAACCAAAAGAGAAACGCCACGAGCGTGCCTTTTTTGATAAGGCGTTCGGATTCATCTTCATAGGAAAGCTTTTCGACCCACGAGATAAACAAATATTCCAGCCCAAGCCCCAAAACGGAGAAAAGATAACCGTTCAAAACGCTCCAAAAGCGCAAAAACGAACCGTTCACGGAATAATCCAAAAATGCGGCGATCACAAACGGCAAAAGAAGCACCGCCGCCAACTTGCCGATATTTTTGCAAACATTGGTGTAATAGGTTTTCTTATCCTCTGCGATAAAGGTATAATTGAAGTTGATCTCACGGCTCTTAAAGGAATAAAAGAAATACATATACCCCAGCATTTCCAAAACAAGAATAAAATGATTGACGGGAAAATCATTTCTTCCGCGCACAAACGGAAGCGTCAGCGCATAGCCCGAGATCGCCGCGATGATCATAAATTTTCCTGCGTTCAAATAAAAGGTGTGCTTTTCGCTCTCCTGCCGTTCATCCGCGCCGCCGTAAAACCGCACGAGTCCAATCAGCAAAATCACGATGCCACAGATCGAAACAAAAAGCTCCGCCATATAATTTTTCGCGGAAAATTCCGTTACAAGCATACGGACGAGCGCATAAAAAACGGAAAACAACACCGCACAGATGATACCGCGCCTATAAATCTTGCCACATTCCGCATTGATTCTTTCATCATAAAACATAATCAGTCCTCCCAAAATAAATCGTTTAAGGTCTTGTCAAGCGCTTTACAAAGCTTCAGACATAGGGCGATGGTGGGGTTATAATCGCCGTTTTCGATCATATTGACGGTCTGTCTGGAAACGCCGATGAGCTTTGCCAGCTCCGTCTGCGAGATCCCCTTTTGCTGTCGCGCTTCTCTCATTTTTTCATTCAGCATGATTCACCTCTGTCATTTATATTTGACACCCATAGTATAACACAGATGTATCGACTTGTCAATTATATTAGACAAATATTTTCAAAATTTTCTATCAAAAAAGCCTTCCCGATTTTTCGAGAAGGCTTTGGCATATCAGACTTGTTCGGTAACTTTACATTTCAAATATCTCTGTGCGGTCATCCTGAGCGAAACACCGCCGAGATTCCGCTTCGCGATTTTGCTGACGCAAAATTTCGACTTCGGGCTTCGCCCTATACTCAGAATGACACGGCGATGTTTAGTCGAATGGATCTCGCGGACGTAGCAATTCATCCTTGTTCATGCTTGTATTTACCCAATTCTTGCTCTTTGTTCGCCGAGCAGTTTTTCGAGGAAACGCTTTTGGTATTGCAGTTGTACGTAATTCATAATTTTATGATAATAGAGCGGATTTGCCGCGCCGCCGACGATACCGACGACGGGAAGTCCCTGAATAAACTTCAAAACGAGCATATCCATGGCGAAAACGCCAGCCGTATCCTCCATCTGCGCCGCCAATTCCTCCTCTGTGACCTCTTTTCCGATCTGCATCATCAAGGAATCCAATTCCGCATTTCTTGTAAAAATCTCATCCCCGCTCGCAAGCGACGCCGCCATCATTTTGAGGATCAGATATTGCTCGTATGGGGATTCATAATCAAAACCGTAATGGAGCGCCGTTTCATAGACACCGCGCAAGAGCATCGCGATAAACAACACGATATCGGGAAGCCCAACACCGAGGATACCGAGTCCGACACCCTCCACGGTCGTCAGCGCCATATTCATCGCATGGGAACGGAGAGCCGATTTGCGAATCTCCCGAATCTCATTTCTCGTCCCCTTAACTTGAAACGCAAAATCCCAAATGGCATGATTATCCTTGATCGTATCTTTATCGTAGCTCCTTTCGATGATGGCGCGCCCTTGCTTGAAGACGAGCGCGAAGCCCTTGGAAAACGCCGCTTTCAAACCGTCCATTCCCTTTTGGGGAATCCGCTTTTCCAATTCGATTTTCCATGCCGCATTCTTTTTCTTTTGCAAGGAACGAAGATATTGCTTTTCTTTTCTCTTAATGAGCATAAGCTCCCTTTCCAAGGTAATCATATGCATTTTCTGTCTGCCGTTCATCGTTTTCACCGTCCGTTTTTTTACTTTGTTTTCATTGTACCATAAGTTTCGATTTTACGCAACGGTTTTGTTATTTTTCATATATCTTATCATTGACTTTATACCCCGCACATGGTAAAATGAGAGCGACAATATTTGTTATGGAGGATACAACAAATGCCAAGAAAATTCCGCCCCGTCGATGAATCCCTTTTCAAGACAGAACCCTGCATCACTCGTTATCCCGAAACCATTCTTTCCCGAAAGGACGTTCCTTACCGCTCCGCGCTCACCTTCAACGCCGGTGTTTTGAAGCGTGAAAACGGCGAATACGTCATGATCTTCCGCAACGATATCGGAGATTATGACAAGAAAATCTTAGAGGGAACAAATCTCGGTCTTGCCTTTTCCGATGACGGTATCCATTGGAAGGTCGATCCTGAACCTTGCTTTGCGATGCAAGACGATGAGATCATGCGTGTATATGACCCCCGCATCACCGAGATCGACGGCGAATACTGTATGTGCTTTGCCGTTGACACCAAGCACGGCGTTTGCGGCGGCATGGCAACGACAAAAGACCTCAAAAACTTTGAGGTGAAATCCATTTCCGTTCCCGAAAACCGAAACATGGTACTTTTCCCCGAAAAAATTAACGGAAAATACGTCCGTTTGGAACGTCCGATGCCCGTATATTCCCGCGGCGGCGACGTTTTTGATATTTGGATCTCCGAATCTCCCGACCTTGTCTATTGGGGCAATTCCAAGCTCGTCATGGGTGTGGAGGACGTTCCCTACTGCAACGACAAGATCGGTCCCGGCGCACCGCCCATCAAGACCGACAAGGGCTGGCTCATCATTTTCCATTCCGTTGACGTTGACCCGAACCGCGGTAAAAACGGTTGGGAAGCCGCTTGGAGAAAGCGTTACGTCATCGGTATCGCGCTGCTTGACCTCGAAGACCCCTCCAAGGTCATCGGTATGTCGAAAAAGCCTCTCATAGTTCCCGAGGGCTACTGGGAAATGGAGGAGGGCTACCGCACGAACGCGCTCTTCCCTTGCGGTATGCTTTTGGAAGACGACAACACCGTCCGCATCTATTACAGCGCAGGCGACGCCATCGTCAGAATGGCGACTGCAAAGCTTGACGACCTGCTCGCGCTTTGTACAGAGCCCCGTCAGTATCCCAAAGAAGAGGCATAAAGGTGAATTGATATGGTAACATTTATCGATACAAAATCCCCCTCCGTCGTCCGCGCCTTTGAAAAGCGTGAGATCCTCTACGCCTTTCACGATATCGACGGCACACATTCCCTCATTCGTGATTGGCCGCCCGTCATGAGCATCGTTCTGCACTACGTTTCCGAGGGCGGTGTCCCCGACGGCTACGACAGCGACGAAAATCTCAAAAAGATCATCGATATGACGGGAACAAAGCCTCTCCCCGAAACCGACAGCTTTTGCATCGAATCTGCGGGACTTTCCGCGCTGACACAGATGGAATGGGCGATCCGCCGCGCCATCGACCGCGGTCATATCGATATTCCCTGCGATAAAGAGGACAACCGCCGCAAGATCGAAATGATTCGCAAAGGAGAAGAAATTTTTGAAATACCCGATTCCAAAGAGCTTACCGATTTCCTTGCCGTACACACGCCCCGCCTTTTCAAGTTTTACGAAAAAGTGCTCAATGGCTTTTGCCGTGATAAAAATCTCGCGCTCGCCAAAAAAGACCCCGACCGCTTCATCGTGGACGGCTCTAAGGAATTTTTGGCATATCTCCACGCGCATGGCGTTAAAAATTATTTCGTAACGGGTGCCGTCGTGGAAAAAGGCATGGGTATGCACGAGGAGGTCGAAACGCTCGGCTTTGAAATCGGCGAGGGCAAGCTCATCGAGGACCTCATCGGCTCGACTTGGACGGATAAGATCCCGAAAGATGAGATCATGGAAAGGCTCATGCAAAAGCTCGGCGCTGACGGCAAGAATATTCTCGTCATCGGCGACGGCAGAAGCGAGATCTCCGCAGGCGTGAAAATGGGCGCTCTCTGCATCAGCCGTTTGGAGAAAAAAGATACCTTCCGCCGAAATCTCCATAAGGAGCTTGGCACGCATATCCTCGTCGAAAGCTACAACGAGGAAGATTTCAAACATTTGATGGCATAGTTCACGTCCGCACAAAGGAGCCACGATATGAAATACCTTTATCCGATCGCATTGCGTTTTCATGAAAAAAACATCCGCTCACTCATGCAAAAGACCAGCCGCGACCCCAAAAATCCTTACTACGGCAAGCCCTGCATGGAAAGTGGGATTCACGAGCCGGGAAGCTCGCTCGGTCATATCTATAATTCCGTATCCCTATATCTTTTGCCCGAAAGCAGTTTTTACAGAAGCCCAAAGCTCTTGGACTTTATCCGTTTGCTTTGCATCGGCGCAAAGGACGGCATCCACGAGGACGGCACAAACGATCTCATCGTTTCCAATTATCATCAAGCGGATTTCTTTGCCGCGCCCTCCGCTTGCATGGCGTATAAGAATATGAACGCTATTCCCGATAAGACCGCAGAGGAAACCGAGGTCACGGAAATGATCTATGCTCTCGCAGAGCGCATCTGCAAGGGGCTTCTCGCAAGCGGATTCCATACGCCAAACCACCGCTGGGTACATACGGCGGCTTTGTATCACGCATACCACACGCTCCGCGAAAAGGACGAGCGTTATCTGACCCTTGCGAAAAAATATTTGGCGGAAAAGATCGATATCGACGAAAACGGCGAGTTTTCCGAACGCTCCGCGGGTATGTATAGCGCCATTTCCGACAGAGCGCTTTGCGATATCGCAAAATTCGGCAATATGCCCAAGCTTTTTGAGCACGTTAAAAAGAATCTGTTCCTCGTTCATCGATTCATCGAAAAGGAAAGCCTTATCTTTACGCAAAATTCACGCAGAAAAGACAAGGGCGAGGTCGGAAGCGATACGCTCTTTGATTTCGACCGCTATTCCGATATCTGTCTGACGGCTTACGCGAACACCCACGATCTGACGTTTTTGCAAATCCTGCAATCCGCGCTCGATAAACGAAGCGATCTTTACTCTATCTATTCACCCATTCGTCCTTTCGTGGATTATCCCGAGCTGCGAACGCTCGAAGCGGATTTTTCCGCGCTTCCTCCGCTCGAAGAAGATTTTCACGTATTTTATCCGAAATCGAACATCGTCCGCGTCAAGGAAAAAGGCATCGTTTATTCCCTGCTTGCGAGAAACCCCAATTTCCTGCACGTTACCGTCGGGAATATCAGCATCAGCGCACGTATGTGCTCTTCTTTCTTTGCCAAGGCGCAATTTTTGCCCGATGAGATCAAACAGATCGGAGAAAAAGCATACCGTATGTCCTTCCACACGTGCGCAGATTACAAGCTTCCCTTCGACGTTCCGCCCGCAGGCTCTGAGGATTATTGGAGCATGGACTATAAGAGCCGTCAAAGCATCGGCCGTTGCGATTACGGATATACCGTCGATTTCACCTTTACGGAAAACGGCTTGCAATTTCACATTTTGACACACGGAACGGAAAACGTGCCGTTCAAGCTGGAGATCGCCGTCACCCCGGGCGTTCACGTTCGTGCGGGTAGCGCGATGACCATCGGCAATGCGGGAAACTTTCTGTGTGCCTCGGAGGGCGATATCGAGCTTTCCAACTTTGAGGGCGACCTCATGACCATCAAGGGCGCATTTGCCAAGCATTTTTATCACAAGGATATGAGAGGCAGTATTCCCTCTCCGTCGGGCAAATATCTACTGTATTTCACGGATTTTTCTCCCGTCGACCGCACCTTGGAGATCATCTGCAAGCAAAATGAACCTTGGGATTATTTTGTTTAAGAATATCAAAGACCGACGCAAAATGCGTCGGTCTTTTCGGTTCAATCCGCTTTCACGGCATAATATACACAGCGATGCAATTTTCCGCGGTATTCGATATCCGCTCTTTTCGCTATTCTTTGCATACCGCACTTTTCCATCACGCGGATGCTCGAAAGATTTTCGGCAAATGCGCCCGCGATGACTTCTCGAAAGCCGCGAGAAAACAGATGCTCGATGACAGCGCCAAAGGCCTCCGTTGCATAGCCTTGGTTCTGATAGGCAGGAGCAATAACGTATCCCATCTCGATGGCATCGTTTTCCATTTCCACATCGTTCAAAAAACCAATCAAATCCTCTCCCAAATAAACGCCCAAAACGCAATGCTTGGAGTCATGGGAAAGCGCGATTATATGGTTGGCAGTCTTGAGTCCCTGCTCCTTGGGGGAAAAATCGGGGACGAGATAGGTCTGCTTTACCGTTTCATTTGTCATGATACGAAAAATCTCTTCCGCGTCCTCCTCGGAAAAGGACTTTATGGTGAGTCGTTTCGTTTGTATCATATGCTTTCTCCTTAATATTTCATCTTAGGATAACTTGCTTTCAACGCCGCATAGACTGCATCGCGCATCAAAATGGTCGCATCTCTTACCGTTTGCAGATACGATCCTCTCGAACCATCGAAGGATATCGCGTTTTGATAGGCGTACAGTATCCCGCGTGAGGAATTGACGACCGCGCCAAACCCGTCCTCGTTGAAGCAGGAAACGATATCTCCTGCCGAACCGCCCTGTGCGCCAAAGCCCGGAACAAGAAAGATTGCTTCCCTCATCTGCTTACGCAAACTTTTTGCTTCTTCGGGAAACGTCGCGCCGACGACCGCGCCGACGGAGGAATAACCGTATTCACCGATATCGTCCTTTCCCATTTTTGCAACGCTTTCGGCAAGAAAATCTCTCACGGACTTTCCGTCCTTGCGCTTGGCTTCGGAAATCTCCGCAGAACTCGGATTCGAGGTCTTGACCAAGATAAAGATGCTCTTGCCGTTCTCTTTTGCGATTTTTGCAAAGGGCGTGAGGCTATCCGTCCCCAAAAAGGGCGAAACCGTCAGAAAATCCGCGTTGATGCTTCCCTCTTTTGCCAAATGCGCAAGCGCATACGCCCTTGCGGTATTGCCGATATCGTTTCGTTTGCTGTCGTCGATGACGAGCAAGCCTTTTTCATGTGCATAGGCGCTGATCTCTTCAAACACGCGAAAGCCCTCCGCACCGTAGACCTCATAAAACGCCATCTGTGGCTTTACGGCGGGGACGATATCGGCAATCGTATCGATGATATCCTTTGCCCACTGCAAAATGCTTTCCGTTTTCGTCTTGCCGTTTTGATAACAGGATGGTAGCTTGCTCCATTCGGGGTCAAGCCCGACCACGCATGGATTTTTCTTTTTTATGATGTTTTGTATCAATCTGTCTGCCGCGTTCATACGATCCCTCCATAGCATCTTTTGTATGCTCTCATTTTTTCAAGATAGGCGTCTCCGCCGATGACACCGTTTTCCAAAGCCAAAATGATATCGTCGATGGTCACGATGGCGTGAATCTTGACGCCAAATTCCCGTTCGATTTCCGCGCTCGCCGTCATCGTCGTATGGTTCCCCCGCTCCATGCGGTCCACCGAAACGATAACGTGAGAAACCTTTGCCTGAAGCTCGCGCAAATTGCGTTTCAAGGTACTGCCCGAGGTCAGCGTATCCTTGATAATCGTGATATCGTCGCCATTTTCCATGCGTTTGCCGACGGTCTGCTCCAAGGAATAATGGATATCCATGCCATAGCGCTCAAAAAGCGTCATACCCGTCGAAATGACGATGGGTATCTCGCCCGCGCCGTTTCCGACAAGCAAATTGGATCGTATCATATGCTCACGCATACATTCCGCATAAAAATTTCCGAGCTTTGCGATCTGACTTGCCGATTGATACCTTGCCGTATCGATATAATACGGCGAGATACGTCCGCTTTGCAACGTAAACTCCCCAAAACGCAGAACACCGTTATCTGCCATAAAACGAATAAAGCGCTCCTTGTAATTCAGCGCATCCAAACGATATCCGAAAAGCTCGTCCATCGTAATGCCGAAAAGCCTTGCGATGATGGGCAGCATGGCAACATCGGGAACGGAAAGATGATTTTCCCATTTGCTGACGGATTGCGAAGAAACCTGCAAGATCTCCGCAAGCTCTTCTTGCGTCATATTTTTGTTTTTTCGTAACGTCCGTATGGTATCTCCGATATGTTTCATTCTGTACGCCCCTTTCCGTATTCATTCGCGTTGTTCGATGATCTTAGATTCCAAACATCTCCGCGTGGTCATCCTAAGCGAAACACCGTCCTGATCTACTTCGGGCTTCGCCCTGCGCTCAGAATGACGGGACGGTGTGCAGTCGAATGGATCTCACGGACGGAGCATTTCATTTTTTAAGGTTATCGAACAAGTCTATTATACAACGCGCCGATTGCAATCGCCATACATTCAAGGTTGTATTTTTCGCAACTCTCAGTTGAATCTTATAATGTTATCATATCATTTCCCATCTTCTTTGTCAATCGAAAAGAAAAAATCGAAGAATAGTTATTGACATATGCCAAAAACTATGCTATACTATCCTCATAAACGGCATATGCCACATTCAAAGAAAGGATGACCCATGCCAAGACCAAAAAAATGCAGAAAAGTTTGTTCGATGCCACGCGCAACGGTATTTTCACCCAATCGAGATGACCCCGAATACGTCATTTTGACGGTAGATGAATATGAAAGCATTCGTCTGATCGACAAGCAGGGCTTTTCCCAAGAGGAATGTGCCGCCTACATGCAGGTAGCGCGTACCACCGCACAGCAAATCTACAATTCCGCAAGATATAAGATTGCGACCGCACTCGTCAGCGGCAGCGGTATCCGCATCGAGGGCGGAGATTATCGTCTTTGCGACGGAAAAGAACAACACTGCGCCTGTGGCGGTTGTCAGCATCATTGCAAAAGAGGATAAGATATGAAAATTACCGCGCTTCTTGAAAATACGACCACACGCCCCGAGATGAAGACCGAGCATGGTCTTTCCCTTTTCATCGAAACTGAAAAGAACCGTATTCTTTTCGATATGGGGCAGACATCACTTTTTGCCGAAAACGCGCAAGCGCTCGGCGTTGACCTTTCCTCGGTCGATATCGCCGTTCTTTCTCACGGGCATTACGACCACGGCGGCGGACTTTCGACTTTTTTGCAAATCAATGACCGCGCTCCCGTCTATATGAGTCCATATGCGTTTTTGCCGCACTATAATGGTGTCCGAAAATATATCGGCTTGGATACGTCTTTACAAGACCATTCGCGTATCGTTTTCACAAAAGACGAAACCAGGCTCGACGAGGGGCTTACTCTTTTTTCTTGCAATCAGAACACAAAAGCGCACGATTTGGGTAGCTTTGGTCTGACCGAAAAAACGGAAAACGGATTTGTTCCCGATGATTTCCGTCATGAGATCTATCTCTTGATAGAAGAAAACGGCAAACGCATCTTGTTCAGCGGTTGCTCTCATAAGGGAATTTTGGATATCGCGGAATGGTTTGCTCCCGACGTTTTGATTGGCGGATTCCATTTTTCCAAATTGCCTCTTGACGATACGCTCACCGCATACGCGAAGCACCTTGACCGTTTTGAAACGGATTTTTACACCTGTCATTGTACGGGAACGGAACAATATGCTTTTATGAAGCAATCCATGAATCGTTTACATTACCTGTCCACAGGACAGAGTATCCACATATAAAAGGAGATTTTTTATCATGAAAATTGCAGTTACTTATGAAAATGAAACCATCTTTCAGCATTTCGGTCATACCGAGCAGTTCAAGGTCTATGAGATCGAAAACGGCGCTGTCGTAAACACAAAGGTTCTCGATACCAACGGCTCGGGTCATGGCGCACTCGCGGGACTTCTCGCTTCCATCGGTGCAGACGTTCTCATTTGCGGCGGCATCGGCGGCGGCGCACAGATGGCGCTCCGCGAAGCGGGCATCAAACTTTACGGCGGTGTCAGCGGAAGCTGTGATGCGGCTGTCAAGGCGTATCTTGCAGGCAACTTGGATTTCAATCCCAACGTCAAATGCAATCATCACGGCGAACATCATCACGGTGAAGGTCACACCTGCGGCAGCCACGGTTGCGGCGGTCATAGTTGTCATTGATATAAAAAACGCATTGCTTTCTTTCCGTATTCTTAGTGAGAAATGAGAGGCACAAAAACTTTGGCAGAGGACTTGTTTTCTCTGCCTGTTTTTGTTATAATAGGAGCAATTAAAAGCTTCTTTCCGTGAGAGCGCCTCTGTGCGCGTGCAACCATAGGGGTGCGAGCTTTGCCCGATGCCTTTGTAATACAGGGTCAAAACCGGCGCGATAAAACAGAATGATAAATGAGAATTTGTAGGTAAGTTTATGAATAGCGTGAATAAAACATTATACATCCCTTTATACGGTAAATCCTATGTCAGCAAGAAGGGATTGTTTCTTAATGATAAAAAAGCGGAAGAAATTTGGGGAACGGAAGGATTTTCTCTTAAGGGAAAATCAAAGTCCAAATGGCTTGCTTACTATATGGGAGTTCGTTCTGCCGTATTTGATGAATGGCTAAAGCAACAAATGGAAAATCTACCAGATGCGGTGGTGGTCCATATCGGTTGCGGAATGGATAGCCGAGTTATAAGAGTCGATACTGAAAGCTATAAGTGGTACGATGTGGATTTTTCAGAAGTTATTAAAGAAAGAAAACGATACTATGCCGAATCGGATAACTACAAAATGATTGCAGGAGATGCAAGAGATTGCAGATGGCTGACAACCATTACGGAAAACAAATCCGCCATTGTTGTTATGGAAGGCGTGAGTATGTACTTGACTATTGAGGAAATGCGAAATCTGTCAGATAGTCTGTGTGCTCATTTCGAGCAGGTCGTGCTTTTGGTGGATTGCTATACTTCTTTTGCCGCCAAAATGTCGAAGCATCGGAATCCGATAAATGATGTAGGTGTAACCGAGGTTTATGGTATAGATGATCCTCAAGCATATCAAAGTGAGAAACTTACTTATATAAAAGAACACACCATGATACCGAAAAAATACATAGACGAGTTAAAAGGATTTGAAAAGTTGGTTTTCGCAAAGCTTTATGCAGGTAGTTTTTCGAAAAAATTGTATCGTTTATTTGAATATAAAAAGCAATAACTGTCAAATTCCAATTTATCGAATAGCAAACGCCGACAGACCTTGAAAATCTGTCGGCGTTTGCTATTTGTCTACCGCGGAACAAATCTGCTCACATCGGATAGTCGTTTTTTGTTTCTAAGAATCTGTCACTTTATCAATCACAGACAAGCCATCAAATACCGAGCGGGCACTGCGAAAAATTTTGTGTAAAAAGAAATCCAATCAGACGTTGCCCGTGAAGCGGGCAGATCGGGAGATTCTCCTCTTAATTGCGTTGTTCCCGGAATGGGAACGCGGTATGCGCGCCTCGGCGTGAATACCGTGGG
>JAGBCV010000016.1 GCA_017937845.1 Clostridia bacterium
AACTTTTTTCGAAAGCCGTTCCACTTTGTCTACTACGCTTTCCTCGCTTTACCTATCAAATCGTGTATTGACTTCCAGAACGGTTGTGCCGAAATCCATTTCAAAGTCGAGCTTGCGCGGATACATTTGTGAGCGAAAATAGTCAAGGCGTTTCTAACGTGTCATACGTTTCAGTTTTTCTGTTTCACTTCGACTTTCATCCAAAAATTCGTGGAGCATTTCATACTCGCTTTGCGTTACTTCAATTTGGATCTTCTTTTTGGGAAAGCGAATCTCGGCACGTTTGTTTTCCAAAACCTCATGGATCCGATTCAACAATTTTTTCAGTTTCATTTTTTCCTTTCTGACAGTTCAACGTCGTTTCAAAAATTTGCTCTAAATTTTTGACCTCTCGATAAATTTCGTTCATTTGCAGCATATCGACAAAGCCAAGTGTTCTCACTTTCACAAGTGTGTCGTCGACTTTCGCGCCGATACGGCGTAGCTCTCTTAAAAGTCCAGGATAATCCGCAGGCGGATTTCTCTTGACAGTAGCACCTGCAAAGAGCCTGCGAACGTATTCCTCACGGGAAAGTCCCGTAACATAAACAAGCGCGTTCAGACGGTCAAACTCTTCCCGCGACATTCTGACTTTGATTTCTTTTGTTCGTTTCATTTACGATTTCCTTTCCTTCAAATTTTCAGGGGTTTTAGGGGAGAATTCCCCTCTGGGGCGAATTATGAGGACATAATTCAGTGCTTGTTAAGATTTGCAGACCTTTTTATTAACAGTTTAGACATATCTTTTTTCCTCCTTTCCCGCAAAGTTTTTTCATATACTTACCGTAATGCGAACGGCAAATTTGTCCTGCTTTTTTCTGTTTTTCATGATTGTAGCATACGAACTCGTCACCTAATGACACCTTTAAAAAAGTTTTTCATAAATTTTCATAAAAATTTTATGTGTTTTGCGTAAATTGGTCTTTCAAATTCGCCTTACTATAATAGAAATGAAAAAATAAGTGATATAATAATTGTATTTCAAAGGAAAGAGGAATCAAAGTTGATATTACATTGGAATGCCGTATCTAAAGAGGATGACCATAAACTTTTTGAAACGATATATACCAAATATGAGGATGATATTTTCAGAAAAATATATAAAATTTTGAAAAATCAACGAGATACAGAAGATGTAGCACAAGAAACATGGCTCTATATTCTGGAACATATTGATATTTTTCAAGGAAAATCCGATCGTTCTATCAAGGCATATATTTTCAGCGTTGCCAAAAACAAAGCAATTGATTTGATTCGTAAAAAACGTCGGGAAGAAAAGATTTTATGTAAATTTGATGATACGGATGTTGCAGACGAATCGGAAATGTTTGAACTTTGCGCGGAACAAAGCGATGAATCCGTGTTGAATGCCATTATAGAATTGGGCGAACCATATAGTTCTGTGTTGACTTACTATTATTTGCACGGGCATACATTGAAAGAAATTTCAAAGATTATGAAATTAAAGGAATCTACTGTCGGTTCACGTTTGACAAGGGGAAGAAAAAAATTGATTTTATTACTAAAAAGGAGTGATCTTCATGAATGATAATCAGCAAAGAGGACGCGAGCGTTTGATGCGTATGCTTGCAGAATATGAAAGGATAAACTGTGAAAAACAAGTTAATTATAAAAAAACAATTGTATTGCCACTCAAGTGTTTATTTGTTTTTAGAAAACGAATCACAATAATAGGCATATCTCTTTTCATCATGCTTGTTTTTTGCATGCCTTTTATACATTTTAATGTAAATGCGCTTGATGTTTGTTGGGCGCACCCAGGAAAACATCTCATGGTTCCCAATCTTGGCTTTTCTCCTTATACTCATACTGTATATTGTTCTGAATGTGGTTTGGAATTGGGTCAAGAGTATTGTGAAGATTGGCAAACACGTCCTGACGATTGCAGAGAATCTTCTCGCTGTTCGGAGTGCAATCGAGTTCTCGTTGCAACAGAATATACGCAGCACGCGACAACCGGCACATGGTATGCCAGAGGAACCCAATATCATTATAGTATTTGCAAACATAAAACAGTATTTGGGTATCCTTGTGAAAAAGAAATTGTCGAACTTCATGATTTTGTAGATGGAATTTGCAAAGTTTGCGGTTATGAGGGCTAATTAAATGTGGATGGTAGAATTTTCCACCATCCACAAATATCATTACCTTTTTTCAATATAGGCACTAATGAAAAATGTTTTGAAAGGAAATCTTATGAAACGAATCTATATAGGTGTATTTGTAGTTATCACATTGATGCTATTTTGCAGTTGTCAAATGATTCCGTCCGATACAATATCTACTACATCTTATCAAACCACATTAGAAACCACAACCACATTGGAAACTACAACACAACCAGCAAATTCCAAAATACAGCAAAGATTTGAAGTCATACAAGAATTTGATGCAGAACATAATACTGTGAAGATTACCGTGCTATCGAATGATAAATGTAGAGTATCGAACAATATAAAAGGAGAATATATCGAAAATTACCAATATGATATCGTGGAATTGCCGAGTGGAGATAAAGTGCCCGTTTGCCTCAACATGGATAGTCCGATCCATATCTATATCCCCGCAAAGGTTTATATTGCATATGCCAATAACAATGAATCAGAATATTTTCAGATTTACGGAAACGAATCCTCTGTAATTGTTAAATTTGATTTTGATATTTTATCCTGCTATTCCGATGCACCAATGGAAATGCAAGATGATTATTTTCATAAAGCCCTTACAGAATATTTTGGCGGAGCATATTCTAAACGAGATTTATTACAAATTGATGCCTTGGCAATTCGTTATACCGATGAAAAAAATCTTGCATCAAGACCTGCTTCGGATACAAGGCCACTATGTTCAATAGTCATGATCGATTATGGAGTAAAAGAATATATTTTTACGGATTTTGGAGAAGAACCACCCACAATAATTTCTGAAGAATTATTGTCAGACCTATATCACTTTTTTGAATTGGATAATTTGCATATAATAGATGGTGCTTATCAGGAAAGGCATTTGCAATATGAAGAAATCATTCGCGATTTGAAGCTTTATGAAGTAACAGAAAACACTTGGAGCGAGCCATGAAAAAATTAGTCCTCGCCTTTTTTTGTCTTTTAAGCATACTTTTTTCTTCCTGTGAGAAAAAGCTTTTGAATATTTCTTATTACGGTGTCGATTTTCAAAAAACAAATGAGGTATTATATTTGAATGAAGATTGTGAGCATTTTTTGATCTACACCCAAGTGGATGACTCTGTAAATGGGATAGATAACAACATTTATCATGCCGTATATTGTAAATGGAGCACCTGTAAAGAAGAATTTCATTATGAGCCCCACACATTACGACTTGTCGATGATTTTGGAAGCTCTCGCGCATTGTATCAAGAAAATGGCTATATGTATCATACGGTTAGTCTTTTTTGTGTCCTTTGTGATGCTGCTGTAACATTTCAATTACTTTGTCAAGCACAGGATGCTTCCTGTATGGAGGCCACAATATGTTGGGATAAAATCCCGTGGGAGGAAATCTTATGCGATATGCCGTACGAAATCTCATACGACTGAAAGCAAGATCCTTTTTAATGTTTATCATCGTATTTGCTATCTTATTTCTTTCGATGTTTGGTGCGATGGTGGTGGGTTTATGTGAAGATAACCGCGAACGTTTTTATGGTCCGCTCGATGGCACGGTTTACGTTACGAACGAAGATTATGAACCGTATCTCACATACCATGCGGCAATAACGATGTGCGAAGATGCAAAAGTGATTACCGATATATCTGCAATTAAAGAATATACAGCTATTTTTGAAGACTTGACTTATATTGGATATGATAAATTTCAGCGTGCGCGATATATGGGAGAAACCGCAAACGAAAGTGGAAAAGTCAATTATGTCAAGGGAATTTCCATAGTTGGCGTTACCGATATGGCGATTTTGGAAGAAGTATATAGTGGCAATCTTACGATGACGGACGGTACAATGATTACAAAAGCTGACAACCACGAAAGCCACAATAAAATCATTATTTCCGAAGAATTGGCAAAAGCAAATGGTCTTTCCATCGGAGATGCAATGATTTTGGATATGCCGTCGCTTTACCGAACAGAATTTGATGTTCGTTTTGATGCGGAAACCGATACCCAGGATGCAGATCATTACGTTTACGTTATAGGAGGTATTTTCCAAAACAGTATCGATAATACAGCGAATGTTTCCGTCCCGTGGGAGGTAAATGCCAATCGCGTTTACGTTCCCATACAAACACTTGTTGATATTGCAAACTGCGAACGGATCCAAACGTTATATCATTACACAACAATCGAGGTGGCAGGAAAAATATTTAGCCGTCATGGCGCATTGAATGCCCATCCTGTGGTCATACCCGATAGGCTGTATTTCCATCTCTCGAACACAAGGGAAATCGGAAATCTTTGTGAAGAAATCAATGGCTTGGGATTTCATGAACCCATCGTTTTGACCGAATACATTTCGGATTCCGCATCCTCTCCATCAGCACGCCTTTCCGAAACCATTTCCATCATTTTGCTTGGCATCGGATGTGTTGGTTTTGTAATCTTTGGGCTTGCAATTCTGTTCAATATGAAGGCAAGACATAAGGAGCTTGCCATTCTTGTAGCGCTCGGAAAAAATCGAAGAGCGGTTACCATTTCCTTTTTTATAGAAATATTACTGATAGCAATGGTTGCTGTGTTGCTGAGTGGAATTTCGTTATTATTGATGACCCACATGCTGGCCCTTCCGATCACAAATTATTTATATTCGGCGGAAATCTCCGCGAAATTCAACGACATAACATCGGATATGATTCTTTTCGGAAATATAACAGGGAATGATACCGCTATTCGAATAGCGAATATGGCATATCTTTTCAACACCTACGCATTACCGAGTTTTCTTTTGGTGTTTGCGGCAACCCTTGCTCTCATGATTTTAATCTATCTTTTTGTTCGCATATATGTGAATAAGATCAATGCGCTTTCGGATGTTGGAGGTAAAGAATGATTTTGAAATTTGCGATTCGGAATATCATCCGTTTGCCTTGGCGAACGCTATTATATATCATGGTTACTCTTTGTATCGTTTTAGCGATAACAGCATCACTTTTTGTATATAGGGCCTGTGAAAATGCTGTGTCTGAATTGGATGAACAGTATATTTTTGTGGCATCCGTTGTTCCAAGCGGTCAAGAGCCGATTCTTCTTTCTCGTATGGGTGCTTGTTTTGAACATACGGAAGTGCTTGCCTATAATATCACAATGGCAGAAGCAAACGGCAGGGTTCCAAGTGGGCGAAATATGAAAAAAATGCCAAGCCTTGATGACCGAGAAGAAGCCGATGTGCTTTGGTCCCATGATGAAGGGATACCATTTCTTGCCGTTGAAAATCTTTCTTTGGTACCGTCATTTTTTGATGGTAGATGTACGATTGGGGAAGGTACGGGAATTACGGCATCCGGTTATTCGGGAGAAGAATCTGAAATTGTTATTCCGTGGTGGTTAGCCGAACAATATGATATTTCTATTGGTGATACAATCATCAAACGCTATGAATACGGAAGATACACGTTTTTTGAAGCAAAAGTTGTCGGTATTTATGAAGCAAACGTACATACCTTTCGTGAGCATGATTATCCCGCTTATATTCCGCTTGCCATTGCAGAAATGGATTTGGGGTATACCATCGTTCGATATATGCACGAAACGGTTGCCGTTCAAAGAGCAGATTTTGTCCTGAATGGACGGGAAGCTTTTGAGGAATTTGTTTTGACGGCAAAAGCAAATGGTTTTGATTTTCAAAAAGCGAAAATCGTTTTTAATAACAGCACCTATGATTCACTTTCCTCGGAGCTTAACAATATTCATATGATCGCACTCCTTGTATGCATTGTTGTTTTAACCGTAGGGCTTGGAATATTGATATTTTTCACAGTTTATCTTTGCCACACGAGAACGAAAGAACGTACTCTGTTGATCTCTTTGGGTATGACAAAAAGAAAAGTGAACGGTATGATTGCATTTGAGTTGATGCTTATGTTTATCATTTCACTTTTTCTTGGCATTTTTGGCGGTTACTTAGCGGCAGACGGTATTTGCTCATATGTCAATGCGTCTGTGCTTTCCCGTGCTGATGCTTCGGATGCAATCCAAAATGAGGGGATCGATAGAAATGAACCTCTTTTTCAAAATATGAATCTCCAGATCTCCGTTTCATCTAAAAAGGAACGCTCCGAATCTGTTGCAGTCAATTACAATTTGAAGGCAACCGAACATGAGATCGGTGTTTCAAGACATACATATCAATTTGTTGGCACCGAGCTTGAAGGTCTTTTGAACAGAGAATGGATTCCCATTCATATTGTCGGCGTTACCAATTTCGATGAAATGAATGTATCGATTGATTTTGAAACATTTCAGCACACTTCCGATTACAATGATTTTGCAATATACGGATATGTCAGTGAAAATTCCCCATATGCCCCGAAAGAAGATGAGCTTTATACGACATATTTTATCAATGGATGTGCCAGAGATGCTTTTGTTCGTATTGATGGACAAAATATTGAGAGTGCGGAAAGCTTGAGTCAAACAAAAATATATATCATTGGAACATATAAAGACAACGATTATTGCTCGGAAAACGATATTCTTCTTCGTATGGAAGATTATCATAGATTATATAGCGAACATTCCGTAACGACAGATGCATTTTATTTTGAGCGTATCGGGTCAGTTTATATAAAGGAGGAATCGTAATGGCTATCTTGGAACTCAAGCATTTATCTTATGATTACATCACGAAAGCCGGAAAAGTTCATGCGTTGAAAAATGCAACTGCCTCTTTTGAAACAGGTAAGGTCTATGCTATTGTTGGCCGTTCGGGAAGCGGGAAGTCTACTTTGATGTCACTGATGGCAGGGCTTGATGTGCCGAAAGACGGTGATATTCTGTATCATGGTGAAAACCTTAGAGATATTGATCGCGATAAATTCCGACGCGAACATATCGGAATGATCTTTCAAAGCTATTATCTCCTTCCTCAGCTTACCGCCGTTGAAAACGTGGAGCTTTCTCTTGAACTTGCAAAATACAAAGGCGATAAACGAAAACGTGCCGAAGAAATGCTTACACTTGTTGGTATCAAAAAAGAACAGTTCAAAAAACGCAGTACACAGTTTTCGGGTGGTGAACAGCAAAGAATTGCTGTTGCCCGCGCGATTGCAACCGATCCCGAAATTATCCTTGCGGATGAACCGACAGGAAACCTTGATAACGAAAACAGTATGAATGTTGTCAGCATCCTCGTCGATTTGGCACACAAATACAACAAATGCGTTATCGTCATTACCCACGCCTCCGAGGTTGCGGAAAAAGCGGATGTGGTGTTCAAAATGGATGACGGAATTCTAATTATACAATAACAAACAGGGAACTCAATTTTTGAGTTCCCTGTTTGTTATTGAAATATTACTTCTGCCTCTACTATTTCTTTTGCACGATGCTCAATGTTCTTCATCATCTGTACCCACTTCATTTGATCCATGGCTTTGAGATGTTCATTAACACCTTCCGCTTTTGCATAATCTATAATCAATGATTCGTACATTTCGTTGGCTTCCTTATCGACTTGATAAAGATACTCATTGAGTTCTCCCAATCCAAGCAGAAGAGAGTGTCGGAGGTGATGATGTGTTTTCAGCCAAATTTCATGTTGCAATCCAAACCGACCGATTTCTTTCTGCTCAGGCAATTCGATGTTAGGAATAAAGACGCCGTTAATTTCGCGATAGGTAATACCATGCTGTTCAAACAAGCTGTTGTTAGTTTTGTTTTTCATTGTAGTTTCTCCAATTCAATTTAGATTTACTACAATTCATTCGCATCTTGACCAATTCAAATATTTTTAGATAGAGAAAGGGTACCTGCTTTATCGCAGGTACCCTATCGGATGGTTTTTCTTTTCGCTCACCCTGTTCGGGATTTTTGGAAAGTAAAAAGTAACACTATGGGAACATGACGAACTTGATCAATATCGTCATTTTGTACCATAATAAGGAGGTTTTTATGATACCTAGTAATAAAGCATTTGATGGAGAAAATTTTTATGAATATGATGGAAAAACTTTTTATAGATGGTATCATCTGGAAAAACTGGGTGAATATCAGGTGAGATTGAAAATTATTTCTACAAAATCTAATAATCTTCAAGGCATTGCAATGTTTTTTTCTGACTTTAAGGGTTCAATTTCTTTGAATGGAGAAAATCTGCAAATTCTAAAAGGATTTAAGCATTATGTTTTCAAAGACGGACAATTTCCCAATAATGAAATGCTTTTTGTTGTTCATGCTAAAAGCGGACACCTTTTGTTTAATAATGCATCACAAGAAGGTGAATTTTTTCGCTGCGGAGCATTTGGGTGTGCATTTTGGATTGAAAATATTTCAGAAAATCATTTGCGGTTTCATTGTAATGATCATGAATATGATGATGATTTTGATGACTTGATTTTTGATATGATTATTACAGATTTGTAATAATCAATTTAGAAGAGCGCCCTCGGGTGCTCTTCTGAAAAAATCTAAACCGCTTGCTCGCGGAAACAACAGGCGTATCGAACACGCTGTATACCTACGATGCGAACGGCAATACGCTCCGCATGACATAATAAATAACTGAAAATCAAGCCGACTTTATCGCACCGAAGTGGTGAAATAAGGTCGGCTTTTGATGTTGACAACCTAAGATTTGTGTGCTAAAATACGGATAACAAGTTGCGTAAAGATGTTTTACGCAAAAAATCCTTGAAAAGAATGATATAAAAGGAGATTTCAGCGATGGAAAAGAAAAACGATCTTCGCCGTCTTGTGGATAACATGGCGCGCTTTGATTATTATGTGGAAGACAAAGTGGCGCGTGGTATTGAAGAAAATCGAAAAGGACAATTTCGTTTGCGTTTTCTGGATCAGCAAGGCGAGGCTGTCAAGGGTGTTCGTGTAAAGGTAAAACAAATGCGTCATGCGTTTCATTTCGGCGCAACGACTTTTTTCCTCGGTCAAATGGAAACGCCCGAGTTGAACGCTCTGTATGAAGAAAAATTCAAAAAGCTCTTTAATTTTGCCGTTATTCCGTTGTATTGGGATACACTTGAGCCTGAACGCGGAAAACCACGCTTTGCAAAGGATTCTCCTTTTATCAGCCGTCGCCCTCCGCTGGATACGGCTGTGGAATTTTGTGAAAAGAACGGTATAGAAATGAAAGGACATTGCCTCATCTATAATTCCTTTCAGCCCGATTGGCTTTCTAAAAATAACAGAGAGATCAAAATCGAGGTTGACAGACGTCTTTCTGAGCTGGCGGCGCGTTATGGCGATAAATTCGTTGACGTTGACGTTATCAATGAAATGTTGACCATTTATAAAAATTGTTATAAGGGAAACGGTTGTCGTAATTTGCAGATCGCAGATGAACGCGACCATGAAAAATGGTGCTTTGATCTTTGCAAGCGTCATTTTCCATATTCTCGTTTGTATTGGAATGAGGGTATGCAGGAAAGCTTCGGTGAACATTACCGCGGTTATCGCAGTTATTATTACATGGCTTTGCGTGAATGGCTCGATAAGGGCGCGCCGATCGAGGGAATTGGTATGCAATATCACGCATTTTGGGCGCATCAGAAGGATAAAACCCTTTTTGATGACAATAATCGCGCGATGAATCCCTTGAGATTGCTTGACGTTTTGGATTGCTACGGAGAATTTGGACTTCCCATTAGCCTTTCTGAAGTTTCTATTCCTTCTTGGCATGGGGCGGGTGAGGACGAAGAAGCACAAGCAGAAATCGTGCGCCGTCTTTACCGCCTTTGGTTTAGTCATAAGGCTTGCGAATCTATCGTTTGGTGGAATTTTGCAGATGATACGGCATTCCAAGGGGAAAATATTTTCCATGCAGGTCTTCTTCATCGTGATTGCACCGAAAAGCTTGCTTATCGGGTTTTAGATGAGCTTATCAATCATGAATGGCATACGGAGTTTACGGCAGACAGCCAAAACGGTGAGCTTCGCTTCAGCGGTTTTTATGGAGATTATGAAATCGAAGTGACGAGTGCGGACGGTAAAACATCTACGCATACCGTTCGTCTTCATCGTGATACGACGGGCTTTGATAATCGTCTTTGTGATTTCAGACGAACCGATATCATGTTGTAAATTTCAAAAAAGAAAATGCTTTGTGTCCTTACGGGCACAAAGCATTTTCTTTTATTCTATGATGGTATAGGTCAGCCATTCATAATGTAATTTCGTTCCGATATCCACGCCTATCGGGAGCAAATAAAGCGCGATGAAAAGCTCCTCCGTATCGTTCCCGATTTCACGAAGATACGCATATTCACCTTCAATTTTTGTTACGATATAATCCTTGGATTCCATGATGATTCCTTTCACTTGTTTGATACTATGATTATAGCATATAGGGCGGTATCTGTCAATCGTTTGGCAAAAGCGCTTGTGAATATGGAATTGACAAGACAGGATATTTATGATAAAATAAAAACAATCGAATCTATCCGATAGGAGATATGATATGAACGCATTTGAAACATATAAGGCTATCAAAACAAGCATGGAAAAAACGATTGCGGGAAAGGGCGAGGTGCTTGATCTTGTCATCATTTCGCTTTTCTGCGGCGGTCATGTCCTCATCGAGGACGTACCCGGGACGGGTAAAACGATGATCGCGCGTGCGCTTGCGGCAAGCATCGACGGCGAATGTAAACGTATTCAGTTTACGCCCGACCTTTTGCCGTCCGATATCACGGGTATCAACTATTTTAATATGAAAAAATCGGAATTTGAATTTTTGAAAGGTCCCATCTTTTCTCATATTCTGCTTGCCGATGAGATCAACCGTGCGACACCGAAAACACAGGCGGGTCTTCTTGAATGTATGGAAGAACGCACCGCCACGATCGACGGCAAGACCTATGCGCTTTCTGAGCCGTTTATGGTCATTGCGACACAGAATCCGCTCGAAACCATGGGTACGTATCCGCTCCCCGAGGCACAGCTTGACCGTTTCCTCGTCAAGACCTCGGTCGGTTATCCCGATTTTGCAGGCGGTGTGGAAATTTTGCGCCGTTTCGGTGAAAAACGCGGTGTGAAAAATGAAAAGCCTGTCGTTTCTCTTGCCGACGTGACTTCTGCGATGGAGGAAACAGCAAAGATCTTCTGTCACGATGACCTTCTCGAATATATCACGGGTATCGTGGAGATGACGAGAGAATCCGCGGGTGTCGTGCTTGGCGCAAGCCCCCGCGCCGCGCTTTCGCTTCTCATGGTGGCGAAGGGCTTTGCCGTTATCCATGGCAGAAATTACGTTCTCCCCGACGATATCAAAAAGGCAACCGTTCCCGTTTTGAGTCATCGACTGATCCTCACAAACTCCGAAATGCTTAAAAAGGATTCCGCACGCCGTATCCTTACGGAAATTTTGAGCCGTGTACCCGTGCCGACGGAAACCGTTTTTGACGGTCGCAAATGATATGGAACGATTTCTTGAAATTGTAGGGACGGTTTTGACCGTCATCGTCAATATCGCCGCCGTTTTGATCGTTTTGTTTCTGCTGTATCAGCTTTTTCTGCTCATTCGTCGGTTTTCGGTCGATAAATTGGTCTATCATCGGGAATTTGCCGAGGAATGTGTCTATGAAGGTGATACGGTGGAGCTGATCGAAACGATATGGAATCCGACGGTGTTTCCCGTGTTTCTCGTCGATGTGGAAAGTTATTTTTATAGTGGGTTGCAAATCGACGGACACGAGGCGGTCAAGGGCGGTATGCGGTATTTCGTCAGCCGTTATCACCTCATGCCGTTTGAAAAGATCACGCGCAGAATCGAGATCAAATGCACGAAGCGCGGATATTATAAGCTGACGACGGCTTCCGTTTTTCGCTGCGGTGATGAACGCTCCATCGAATCCGAAGCAGAGCTTTACGTTTACCCGAAAATCGAGGCGCTTTCCGAAAATATGCCGAGCGCATACGGGCTTGGCGATGAGCTCTCGCGCAACCGCCTCATTCGCAATCCGTTTTCCGTGAACGGGATACGGGAATACAGACAGGGCGACCCGTTCCGCTCCATCAATTTTAAGGCGAGCGCGCGTCTTTCCGTCGGCGGTCTTCCCCGTTTTGCGGTCAATCGTTATGATCACTGCGCCAACAACAAATATTATATCTATCAGAATTTCCATCTGCCAAAGGGGGAGGAGCTTCTTTTTGATGCGTATGAAAATCTCATGGAGGTGGGTCTGAGGCTTTCCGCGTCGATTCTTGTGAAAGGCATCGATGCGGGCGGACTTTGCGCGTTTTCCGCAAACTGCGGTACGATCGACGGGCGCAAAAAGGTGGTTTTCCCCATTCGCGGTGGAGAACTTCACAAAAAAGATATCCTGCGCGAAATGGCGCTGACAAGAGCGATGGACGGCGTTTCCTTTGCCAGCCTTCTTTCAGCGGATATCATGCAGGGGATTTCGGATAGTGATGTTTTCATCATTACGGCGTACGTTGATGATGCCATTGGGGAGCAGATCGCCATGCTCGAATATCTCGGCAACACCGTGAAGGTCATCACGCTGAAAGGCGGTGCGGTATGAAAAAAATATCTTCCAAACTGAAAAAATTCTTGCTTGCGGTCTATTTCGTGCTTGGCGGTACGTTTACCTTTGAGCTGACCGTGGAGCGTGTGCGCGAAAATCAAAATCTTTACGCCATCATGACGGTGCTTGCTATCGTCTTTGACGTTCTCTTTTTCAAAACGTTTTTTTCGCTTTTCAAGGAAAAGGCGCTGCCGACGATCATGACGGCGGTCGGCAAGGTCTTCTATGCGGTCTTTCGCCGTATCGGAAAACTCGTCGAAAGGGTGAGCGATGCGCTTTCGCCAAACAAAGATAAGACCTTTATGGACGGCAAAAGCGAACGCACCTTTGTCTTTGAAACGCATACGGGCGGAGCGGGGCGGACTGCGAGAAAGCTCCCGAAACTCCCCAAGGATGCGACGGACAGACAAAAGATTCGCCACGAATACACCTGTTACGTTTTCAAAAAGGACAAAAATATCTCCTCTGCGCTGACCCCGAACGAGGTCGCTTTGCGGCTCGACGAGAACGGCGAGGACAGAGAGCTTTTTGAACGCTATCATGAGGCAAGATATACGGAAGAATGAAGATCGACCATGCGGTCGATTTTCTTTTTGGAAAAAACGTATGATTTTCATGGTTCTTGGCAAAATAAAAGCAAAGACTTTAATTTTTGGGAGGCAGATATGTGTACGGCGATCGCGGTGAGATGTGAAAGGTTTTATTTCGGCAGAAATATGGATTATGACAGGAGCTTTGGGGAGCAGGTAGTCATCTCGCCCCGAAGCTTTCCGTTTCCGTTTTGCAGAGAGGAGCTTTGCGCGGGGCATTACGCCATGATCGGCATGGCATCCGTGATGGACGGCTATCCCTTATATGCGGATGCAGTCAACGAAAATGGACTTGGCATGGCGGGTCTGCACTTTCCCGACAACGCCTATTATCGGGAAACAGAAATAAAGGGGAAATATCACGTTTCGCCGTTTGAGCTGATCCCTTGGGTGCTTTCGCGGTGCGCGACGGTGCAAGAGGCGCGGACGATCCTCGAAAAAACGAGTCTTATTGCTGTGCCTTTTCGGGAGGATATCCCGCTTTCCCCCTTGCACTGGCTGATTGCGGACAGATATGACAGCATCGTTTTGGAGGTGACGAAAAGCGGGACGCATATTTATGAAAACAAAACAGGGATTCTGACGAACAATCCGCCGTTTCCGTTCCATCTGAAAAATCTTTGTCAATACGGCAATTTGATGAATACGGTGACGAAAACGGAATTTTCGGAGCATTTGGGGCTTGTGCCGTTTGGTATGGGGCTTGGCGCGTTTGGACTTCCCGGAGATTATTCCTCTGCCTCCAGATTTGTGAAGGCGGCGTTCCTTACCGCACATACCGCTTATCATGAGGACGCAACGGAAAACGTGACGGAATTTTTTCATCTGCTTTCCGCCGTCGCGCCCATTGGCAGAAGCGTTCTCACGCCGGAGGGGAAAACACATATCACGATATATTCCTGCTGTATGGATGCGGAAAAGGGCGTTTATTATTACAATACCTATTATAACCATCAGATCACGGCGGTGGATATGCACGCGACCAATCTCGATGACAGACGGCTCGTCATCTTTCCTTTGAAAAAGAAGCAACAGATTTTATGGGAATGAAAAAATGTAAAAAATGATTGACAAATTGCATCGGTTTCGGTATAATAAAAGCAGAAACAAGGGAAAGGGTGATACAGAATGAAAAAAATTGCGATCGGTATTTTGACCTTGGCGCTCCTTTTGATGCTTGTAGGCTGTCATTACTCTTTGAATGTCGGCACCGGCTCAACGTATGTTTATGATGACGCATCCTTCTATACGATGGGCGGCGCATCGCTCATGGAGGATATCAGGGAACTGGATATCACTTGGGTCAGCGGAAAGGTGACGGTCAAATATCACGACGGCGAGGATATTTTGATTTCGGAAACGGCAAGCGTTGAACTTTCCGAAAACAATTCGCTTTATTATCGCGTGGTCGGCAAAACGCTCAAGATTCAATATGCGAAATCGGGCGTTTGGACGAATATGGATTTCGCAAAGGAACTGACGGTTTCCTTGCCGAGGGGCGAGGAGGGAAGCGAAACGGCGTATGCGCTTTCGTTTGATACGGTCAGCGCGGACGTGGATATCCACGAGATCTACACGCAAACGTGCGAGGCTGAAAACGTTTCGGGCAATATCCGCGGAACGCTTTTGGGTGATGTTTCCTCCGTTGATGTGGAGACCGTTTCGGGCAACGTGAATCTCAGCGTGGGTGAGCTTGCTTCCTTTGATATCGAATCGGTCAGCGGCAACGTCACGATGATGGGCGGTAATATCCGAGAGGGAAAATTTGATTCCGTTTCGGGCGATTTCCTGCTGGAGCTTCCTCCCAATAACGGCTATACGTTGGAATTTGAAAGCGTCAGCGGTGACGTTGACCTTTTCGGCGATATCGTTTCCAAGGAGGGCGACCGCTATACCGTCGGCGACGGTACGCGCCATTATGAGATCGAAACCGTTTCGGGAAATGCAAAGATTTCCATATATAAAGTCTGAATTTGATAAAATCGGCAAGTTCTCTTGAATTTGCCGATTTTTTATGCTATACTGCAAATAGAAATGTTATATCAATATAGGAGGATTTTTTATGTCTATTGCGAAAATCGTAACCTTTAATTCCCGTAACGTATGGATGTGGAGCAAGGAGGGCATCAACTGCTTTATCTTCCGCGCAGGGCTTATCTATGAAAAGGTCAACAAGGAAAAGCCCGATGTGATCGCTTTTCAAGAAATTTTGCAGAAGAATCTCGACCTGCTTAAAAAGCTTTTCCCCGAATATGAATTTTACGGTCAATTCCGCAACGAGGATTACACGGGCGAGGGTCTTTATACCGCCGTTCGCAAGGATGCTTGGGACGTGATCGGCTACGAAACCTTTTGGATCAGCCCCACACCGTACGTTTCCGGCTCCCGCTTTGAGGATCAGAGCGAATGTCCCAGAATCTGCGTCGTCACACAGATCCGCCACAAGGAAACGGGCAAGATGCTTCGCCTTTACAATATCCACCTTGACCATATCTCCGATGCGGCGCGTATCGAGGGTATCAAGTGCGTCATGGCAAAGGTAAAGGAATTTAACGCAAAACTTCCGCTTCCGTCGATGATCATGGGCGACTACAATGCGCTCCCCGACAGCGAAACCATTCGCTTCTGCAACGAGCATCAGGACCCCGTCATCAAGGATACCACGGCGGACCTTACCATTACGTATCACGGCTACGGCACGGATTCCCAAAAGATCGACTATATCTACGTAACGGAGGATATGGCGGATGCGGTTCTCGAAACCAATATCTGGGATACCAAATACAACGGCATTTATCTTTCCGACCATTATCCCGTTTGCGCGGACGTAGAGCTGGATAAGCTTTGATACTATGTAAAACGGTGTTGACAACCCCAAGTGGCACTTAAAGCAACCGATTGTTGCTTGAAAAAGGTCGAATTTTTTGATATACTGAAGTTATCATATCATAAGACCAAACCTCAGGAGGATAAAAACATGGTTTATGAAAATCAAAACGGCATGATGACCGACGCATTTACATACGACAAGGTCGTATCGGCTATGCCCGAAAAGCAGCATGAGTGGGAAGTATATTCCAAGCAGCTGAAGATCGAATACAAGCAGAGCATCGAAGAAGGCTTGGATATCGAGGAATACAAGGACGTGATCATGGCGGTCGCAAATATGCCCGACGGCAACGATAAGGAAGCGATGGCAAACGTCATTTTCCATATCATCGCAAACGCCAAGACCAAGGAGGGCTACGCATACGTTGAACCTTCTGATCTTGAGGGCATCAAGGCGAAACGTGTTCCGCATACCTACGCTAAGCGCGATATCCCGACGGGCGACGCACTTGTCGAAAAGATCGCAGGCGCTTGGTACGGCAGAATCTGCGGTTGCTTGCTCGGTAAACCCGTTGAGGGTTGCCGCGCGCATGAGCTCGTTCCGTTTTTGAAGGATACGGGCAACTATCCGATGACACGCTACATCATGAAGAGCGACGTTACGGAGGAGATCGACGGCAAGTATAAGTTTGACTTCATCGGCGCAAAGGGCAGAAAGACCTATCCCGACGTGATCAAATTCGCGCCTATCGACGACGACACCAACTACGTCGTTTTGGCTCAGCTTCTCATTAAGAAGTTCGGCAGAGATTTCGAGCCCCGTCATATGGCGGAAATGTGGATCCGTTCCCAGTCGAAGAACGCATACTGCACCGCAGAGCGCGTTGCATTCCGCAACTTCATCAACGGCTTCCGTCCTCCCCAATCCGCAGTTTATAAGAATCCTTACAGAGAATGGATTGGCGCGCAGATCAGAGGCGACTATTTTGGTTATATCAACCCCGGCAATCCCGAGCTTGCAGCGGAAATGGCATGGCGTGACGCTTCCATTTCTCACGTGAAGAACGGTATTTACGGCGAAATGTGGGTAGCGGCAATGCTCGCTATCGCGGCTGTCACCGACGATATCCTTGATATCATTCGCGGCGGTCTTGCGGAGATCCCTGCGACCTCCAGACTTTACGAGGCTGTAAACAAGGTCATCGAACGCTACGAAAACGGCGTTTCCAAGGAAGAAGCCTTTGCTTATATCCATGAGCTTTATGACGATACGGATGAGCATGATTGGTGTCACACCATTTCCAATGCGCTCGTCGTCGTAACCTCTCTCCTTTACGGTGAGGGCGATTACAGCAAGTCCATCTGCATGGCTGTCGATACGGGCTTTGATACCGACTGCAACGGCGCGACCGTCGGCTCCATCATCGGTATGAGAAACGGCAAGAGCGGTATTGACGAATATTGGATCGCTCCCACACGCGGTATCCTCGATACCAACGTGTTCGGCGCTTCCAAGGCTCCCATCGATAAGATGATCGCCAAGACCCTCGTACAGATGCCCGGCTACGACCACATGGAAGATAAGGCTGAGGATTGATTTTGATATTTTCAAAAGCCCTTGCGTTTTGCAGGGGCTTTGCGCTTAGATGGCGTTGACTTTTTTCGCTTTTCGTGTTAAGATGATACTATCAAACAGGAAAGGAAATGTTTCTATGAATAAAGCACTTAAAATTTTCCTCGTGACTTTGGGTGTTTTGGTCGGTATCGTGCTTTTGCTCCTCGTCGGTATCAAGGTGGGGGAAAAGCTTCGTTATCTCAGCTTTTATCAAAATGCCGAAAAGGAATTTCCCATGCCCGGTGTTTCCGATGATCTCGTTCAGCAGGGCATGGAATACGTAGAAGAGGAAAAGGTATTTCTCATCTGCGGTTATATGTCCGATGATACTGCTTCCCGCGTTTACGTCGTTTCCGAAACGGGCGAGGTGCAAAGCATCACCAAGCTCCAAAATGAGGACGGCAGTGAGTATACGGGGCATACGGGCGGTATCGAATATTACGGCAACTGCGTTTATATCACGGAGGGAACGGGCGAAAAGGGCTACGACGGCGGACTTGACGTTTTCCCGCTTGACAAGATCTTGAGCGGGGAAGAAAGCGTTCGTAAGATCGGCAGAGTCAAGACCTATAACAATCCCGCGTACTGTCATATCTACAAGGGTCATATGTTCGTCGGTGAATTTTACCGTGAGGTCGATTATGAAACGCTCGATTCTCACAGAATGAAGACCCCTGCGGGCGATGATAATACTGCGCTTATCACGGTCTTCAAGCTCGACGAAAGTCCGCTTCATATCAGCGGCGCGCCAATCGCGGGCATCACAACGACAGGTGCGGTGCAGGGTATGTATACGCTCGGCGACAAGCAGATCGTGCTTTCTACCTCTTGGGGACTGACGACCTCGCATCTGTATTTTTACGATATGGAGAAGATCACCTGCTTTGATGAGCCGCGCACGATAGATGGCAATACGTTCCCCATTTACCATTTGGATCGCGCAAGTCTTGTAAAGGATGTGGAAGCGCCTCCGATGGCGGAGGAGATCGTTTATAAGGACGGCAAGATCTTTATCCTTTGCGAATCCGCTTGCAATAAATACATATACGGCAAATTTATGAGCGGAAACGATCTGTATAGCTATCGTTATGAACTCTCCAATTAAATCTTGACTATTTTTTCTAAAAATGCTATACTGAACATATCAAAAACAGAAAGGAAATTCTGATTATGAAAATTTTTGTTGTTGGCAGCTTGAATATGGACCTTGTCATCAAGGCTCCGTATATGCCCGAAAACGGCGTGACCATGCACGGCGAGGGCTTCATGACCAATCCCGGCGGTAAGGGCGCAAACCAGGCGGCGGCGATCGGCAAGCTCGGCGGTGAGGTCTATATGGTCGGCTGTGTCGGCGAAGCGTTTGGCGATGAACTCAAAACCACACTTTGCAAATACGGCGTACATACAAGATACGTGGATAAGCTGAAGGGCGTTTCCAGCGGTATTGCCGTTATCGTCGTCGTTGACGGTGATAACCGCATCATTCTCGATGCGGGCGCAAACGGAAAGGTCGATGCGGCGCTCATTGACAAGGCGCTCGCAAGCGCAGAGCGCGGAGATTATCTCGTAACACAGCTTGAGATCGAACAGGATATGGTGGCGTATGCCTTGAAGAGCGCAAAGGAAAAGGGCATGACGACCATTCTTAATCCTGCTCCCGCGGCGAAGGTCTCCGAGGAGATTCTCGCAAACAGCGACTTCTTCATTCCCAACCAATCCGAAGCGGAATTTTATACGGGTATTTATCCCAAGGATGAAGCATCTGCACAGGCTTGCGCTAAGGCGCTTGCGGCACAGGGCGTGAAAAACGTCGTCATCACCATGGGAGGAGAAGGCTCCGCTTGTGTTTGCGACGGCAACTACGAAAAGGTGGATTGCTTCCCTGCACAGGCGATCGATACCACGGCGGCGGGCGATACCTACGTTGGCGCGCTCGTGACCAAGCTCGCAGAGGGCGCTTCCATGAGAGAAGCGATGATCTTTGCAAGCAAGGCTTCCTCCATCACCGTTACCAGACGCGGCGCACAGCAGTCGATCCCTTACAGAAACGAAGTCGATACGCTTTGATATGAACGAGCATCCCGATCTTATCGGGGTGCTTTCCATGTGTTGAATTTTTTGAGGATATTATGGCAACTTTACTCATTATTGTGATTTATGTGGCGTTTATCGGGCTTGGTATTCCCGATTCTCTTTTCGGTCCTGCGTGGCCCGTGATGCACGAGGACTTCGGCTTGGACGTTTCGCTGATGGGCTATATCACGCCCGTTTGTACGTTTTTTACCATCATTTCGAGCCTTTTGAGTGCAAAGCTCATCAATCGCTTCGGTACGGCAAAGGTAACGGCGGTCAGCACCGCCATGACGGCGTTGGCGCTTCTCGGTTATTCGCTTTCTCCGAACATCGTGTTCGTCATTTTGTGTTCGATTCCGCTCGGACTTGGCGGCGGCGCTATCGATTCGGGGCTGAATAACTACGTCGCGCTTCATTATAATACCGCCACCATGAGTTTTTTGCATTGCTTTTACGGTATCGGTGTTTCGCTGAGCCCGTATCTGATGTCGATCGCCCTTGACGGCTCAGGTGATTGGCGCGGCGGATATCGCTTGGCGTTTTTCGTTCAGATGGGTATCTCGCTTCTCGTGATCTTCACGATACCGATTTGGAAAAAAGCGCATCCGCCCGTCGTCGTTGAGGGAGAAGCTTCCGAGAAGACGATGAGGCTTATCGAGGTCATTCGCGTGCCGGGGGTTCTCAAGGCGAGCACGATTTTCGTTGCCTCCTGCGCCATCGAATACGTTTGCGGCGCGTGGGGCAGTACGTTCCTCGTCGAATCCAAGGGTGTGACGCCTGCCGATGCGGCGCAGATCATCGTGTTTTATTACGTCGGTATGGCGCTTGGCAGATTTCTTTCGGGTGTGCTTGCGGGCAAGCTTGCTTGCTGGCGCATCATTGAGCTTGGCGAGGCTGTCGTCGCCGTGGCGGTCGTGCTTCTGCTGTTGCCGCTTCCGACCGTGGTTTCGGGTATCGCGCTCTTTATGATCGGACTTGGAAACGGTCCCGTTTTCCCGAATCTCGTACATCTCACGCCCCGCAATTTCGGACTTGAAATCTCGGGCGCGGCGATGGGCGTACAAATGGCGGCGGCATATACGGGCATTATGCTGATGCCGATGATCTTCGGCGCGCTCGTCGGTGTCTTTTCCACGGACGTTTTCGCTGTTTTTCTTGCCATCGTCTTTGCCGTCATGGTGCTTTTCACGGCGCTGATGGTGCGTTTTGCGAAAAAAGAGAACAAATATGAGTGATTTTGAAAATGCTCGGTAAATTTGCCGAGCATTTTTCTTTTTTGGTCTTGACAAAATACCCCCTATGGGTATATAATAAAAACAAAGAAATACCCCTTGGGGGTATCTGTGAGGTGCATATGGAAAAGCTATGTGAATGTTGCGGTAAGACGAAAGAACGCGACGAAAAGGAATATCAAAGCCTGCTCAATCGCTTGAGCCGTATTGAAGGGCAGGTGCGCGGTATCCGTGGCATGGTGGAAAACAGCGCGTATTGTACGGATATTTTGATGCAGGTGAGCGCGGTCAGCGCGGCGCTCAACGCCTTTAATAAAGAGCTTTTGGCAAATCATATCCGCACCTGTGTTGCCAAGGATATCCGCGATGGCAAGGACGAAACCGTGGATGAGCTTGTCGCAACGCTTCAAAAGCTGATGAAATGAGGTGAATCGATGAAACAATATTCTGTAACGGGAATGAGCTGTGCGGCTTGCAGTGCGCGCGTGGAAAAAGCCGTATCGGCAGTGGAGGGCGTGGAGTCCTGCGCGGTCAATCTTCTTACCAATTCCATGAACGTGGAGGGGACGGCGACCGAGGAGGCTGTGATTTCCGCCGTGATCGAGGCGGGATACGGCGCATCTCCCAAAAACGAGACGCAAAATAAACCCAAAAAAGAGCAGGGAAGCATCAAAGATACGGCGACCCCGCTTCTCAAAAAACGGCTTTGGACGTCGGTCGGCTTCCTTGTCGTTTTGATGTATCTTTCGATGGGACATACAATGTGGGGCTTTCCGCTTCCGTCTGTGATGGCGAAAAATCCCATGATCATCGGGCTTTGTCAGATGCTTCTTGCAGGCATCGTCATGATCATCAATCAAAAATTCTTTATAAACGGCACGAAAGGTCTTTTGCATCGTGCGCCGAACATGGATACGCTCGTTGCACTTGGTTCGTTTGCATCGTTTGGATATAGCGTGTATGCACTTTTCGCCATGTCCAACGCGCAGATGGCGGGCGACCATGCGCTTGCCATGACCTATCTCCACGATCTGTATTTTGAATCGGCGGCGATGATCCTGACGCTCATCACGGTCGGCAAAATGCTCGAAGCGCGCGCCAAGGGCAAGACCACGAGTGCGCTTGAGGGGCTCATGAAGCTTGCGCCAAAAACGGCAACCCTTCTCCGCGACGGCAAAGAGGTCACCGTTTCCATCGATGAAGTCAGAAAAGGCGACGTTTTTCTCGTTCGTCCGGGCGAACAGATCCCCGTGGACGGCATCGTTTTGGAGGGTCAAAGCGCTGTGAACGAATCCGCGCTGACGGGGGAAAGTATCCCCGTTGACAAAGAGGCGGGCGCGTCCGTTTCGTCGGGTACGATGAATGAATCGGGCGTACTGAAATGTGAAGCGACGCGCGTCGGTGAGGATACCACGCTTTCGCAGATCATTCGCATGGTGAGCGACGCTTCCGCGACGAAAGCACCTATCGCAAAAATTGCAGATAAGGTTTCGGGCGTGTTCGTGCCGACGGTGCTTGGTATCGCGCTTATCACGCTTGTCGTGTGGCTTATCGTAGGCGAGACCTTTGGATTTGCCATTGCAAGAGCGATTTCTGTCCTCGTTATCAGTTGTCCTTGTGCTTTGGGGCTTGCAACGCCTGTTGCTATCATGGTCGGAACGGGTATGGGTGCGAAAAACGGGATCTTATTTAAGACGGCGGCTTCTCTCGAGGAAGCGGGCAAGGTAAGTATCGTCGCTCTCGACAAAACAGGAACGATCACCGAGGGCAATCCGACGGTAACGGGCATCTATCCCGCAGAGGGCATGGACGAAGCGGCTCTCCTTTCGCTTGCGGCGGCGCTCGAAAAAAACAGCGAGCATCCCTTGGCGAAGGCGATTCGCAGAAAAGCGGAGGAAGACGGCGTTTCCGTTTCCGAGGTTACGGATTTTGCGATTTTGCCCGGTCATGGCTTGACGGCAAAGATCGGCGGTTCTACCGTATTCGGCGGCAATTTGAATTTCGTTCAAACCAAGGCGCATGTTTCCGAAAAGATGAAAAAACAAGCCGTTACACTTGCCGAAGAAGGCAAAACTCCGCTCTTTTTCGTGAAGGACGGCGCGCTTTGCGGTATCATTGCTGTGGCGGACATCATCAAAAGCGATAGTGTGGAAGCCATCAAAGCGCTTCGTGAAATGGGAATCCGCGTGGTCATGCTGACTGGCGACAACGAGCGCACCGCAAACGCCATCGGCAAAGAGGTCGGCGTAGATGAAGTGATCGCGGGCGTTTTGCCCGACGGAAAAGAAGCCGTGATTCGTGATCTGCAAAAGCAGGGCAAGGTGGCAATGGTCGGCGACGGCATCAACGATGCGCCTGCGCTCACGAGAGCGGATATCGGCATCGCCATCGGCGCAGGTACGGATATCGCCATCGATGCGGCGGATGTCGTGCTTGTGAAGAGCAGACTTTCCGATGTTCCCGCGGCAATTAAACTCAGCCGAAAAACGCTTCGCAATATCCGAGAAAATCTTTTCTGGGCGTTTATTTATAATATCATCGGCATACCGCTGGCGGCAGGTGTTTGGTATCCGCTTTGGGGACTTAAACTCAATCCCATGTTTGGCGCGGCGGCAATGAGCCTTTCGAGTTTCTGTGTTGTAAGCAACGCACTTCGTTTGAATTTCGTTCAAATTCGCGGTGCGAAACATAAAAATCAAAATCAAAGTGAGGAAAACAAAATGGAAAAAACCATGAAGATCAAAGGTATGATGTGCGGTCATTGTGAAGCAAGAGTTAAGAAATGTCTTGACGAGCTGCCCGGCGTTGCAGAGGCTATCGTAAGCCACAAGAAAAACAGCGCTGTCGTGAAGCTTTCCGAGGACGTTTCCGACGAAACGCTCAAGCAGACTGTGGAAGCGCAGGGCTATACCGTTATCAGCATCAAATAAGATCGATGAAAAAGCGACCCCTCCCGATTTCGATGAGATCGGGAGGGGTTTGCGTTATGATAAGGTCGCAGGCTCCATGAGCGTCAAGGTCTTGTTTTCGCAGTTTATCTCATACGTCAAGCCGAGCGGAAAAAGTCCAATGGGATAGGCGTGTCCGACGTTGACGTTATAGAGGATAGGCAGGTCGGGAAGTCCTGCTTCTTCCGCGATGACCTTGCGATAAACCTCTTTGTAGGATTCGTATTTATTTTTGATGGAGGGCTTGCCGACGATGATGCCCTTTATCGCGTGCAAAATACCTTGCGCGTGGAAATTTCGCAAGAGCTCGGTCAGCAAAAATTCGGGCATATCGGATTCACTGGTTTCGAGGAGCATGATTTTTCCTTGCCATTTATCGGGGGCGGGAAAAAGCGATGTTCCGAGAAGTGATGGAAATACATTGATGCAACCGCCGAGGAGCTCACCGCGCGCGATGCCTTTGCCTTGTAAAAGCTCATACCCGTAATTTTCATATCGCGGGGTTTGCTTTTGCATATTGTTCTCGTCCCACCACACCTTATCCTCGTTAAAACTACAATAGGGACTACACGGAATATCCAATCTGTCTTGCGGTTCAAACAATATTTTTTGAATTGCGTCCTTTGTGTACGGATTGATCTCTACATACTCTGCCCAGTTGTTCATCACGGAAAGCCCGTAATACGAAACAAGTCCCGCTTTTTGCATCATAAAATGGTTGGTCGTCGTATCGGAGAAGCCTGTAAAGATTTTCGGATTTTGCCTGATAACATCAAAATCGATATAGGGGAGCAGGCGAATCGTATCGTTTCCGCCAATGGCGTTGAAGATAGCCTTGATATTGGGGTCACGAAAAGCGTCCATCAAATCTTCTGCGCGTGCTTCGGGGTGACGATAGAGATAGTCGATACCTTTCAGAGCATTGGGCATCGTAACTACGTGAAGTTCGTAGTCTTTTTCAAGACGCTCCTTTGCTAACTCGTATTTATGGATGAACGGCTTTTCTCCGAGCATTCCTCGAGAAAGAGATACGATGGCAACGGTGTCACCGCGTTTTAGACGTTGGGGTACGAATTTTTCAGCTCCGCAGGCTTCATGTGTGCGCCGCAAAACAGACAAAAGACCGTTCCCGCGGGGGAAAATTCACCGCAAGAGGGGCATTTGATGCGGTTTTGTGTGCGTTCTTCATGGAGCTTGCGTTTTAAGTCCAAGACACCTTCGTCCAAAATGCCGTCAATGACGGCGGCTTCCAAAACGGCATCGGATATCCAAACGTATTTCATCAAAACGGAAAGAAAATGCCAATCGATATCGCCCTGCAAGATCTTATCAAAGATAGAAAGCTTGGCGGAATAATTGAGCAGGGGCATGAGTTTTTCAAGAAGATTGACATCTGCATGCTCAAACGATGCGGAGTTGAGCAGGTTCCAAAAGCCCTCGTCGCTCATGTATTCAAAAAGCGATGCCAGATTGGAAATATCGATGCCCTGCGCGGCAAACGCTTCCACGGCGCGATCCAGTACGCTCGGCTTCAAAAACGGCGCGAGATTTTGCAGGTCGCTGACCTTGACGTGATGACATTCACAGCTTTTGCCGAGTGCGGCGCTTTTGAGAAGCTCGCTTTCTCCCTCGGTCGGCGCACCCGCACCGATAAGGTCATCGATGGAGATATGAAAGATCTCCGCGATCTTCACAAGAATGGAGATATCGGGAAAGCTATCGCCCTTTTCGTATCGGGAAACGGCTTGGCGCGTGAGGTTCAATCGATCGGCAAGCTCGGATTGTGTCATATCGGCGCATCGGCGCAGACGGGAAAGATTTTCGCAAAAAAGATTGGCATCAAACATGGTGTTTTGCCTCCATGATGTAAAAATTATTTCAAAATGACGGCGTTTTCTCCGAGTATCTTTTTGAGGAGGGAGAACATCGTCGGCTGTATGCTCGTCGACCTGCCGACGGCTTTGACGTATTTTTTCGTTGAAGCATCAAAGAAGACGACGGGGGTCGCGCCCTCGAAGATTTCAAGGATACTGCACGTTCGGCGGCAAGCCTCGCACGAGAGATTTTCTACCTTCAGATAAAGCGTTTTCGGCTTGTCCTGTGCTGGGGGGGGGACTTCCTTGACGGTCGGCTTTTCCGCGGGGGCGGCGGCTTCCTCGGGTATGAAGTTCGCTTTCAGCATTTCCGCTTTGGCGACGAGAAGCTTCGGCGGTGCATCCTCCGTTACGGAAAGCTCGCCGTATGCCGCGATGGGAACGTCGGGAGTCAAGAAAAATGAATATCGTTCAAGAATCTTGGGGAAGACGACAAGCTCCATCTCTCCGAGACGGTCTTCCACGGTGAGAAACGCCATCGGCGCGCCTGCCCGCGTTTGCTTGTTTACGCGGGCGGTGATGATGCCCGCAATGGTGAGCTTTTGATGATCCTTGTAGGTGTCGGATTCTCCGTCTTCTTCAAAGGCGGAAAGGATATCCCCGATGGGGACGGCGTGAAAATATTTGGCGTGCGCCTCGAAATCATCAAACGGATGACCCGAAAAATACATACCCATGCTTTCTTTTTCTTGGCGCAGACGCTCTTTTGTCGGAAGCTCTTCCATCTCGGGGTAAACGTAATCCGTTTCGGGATAATCGTCCGCTACGGAGATATTGCCGATGGAGAAAAGGTCGAGCTGACCGTCGGAGCGGTTGCGCTCCTTTTTGAGATAGATATCGATGATGCGCTCGTATTCAGATAGAAGCTGAGAACGCTTTGTGCCGAGAGAATCAAACGCACCGCTTTTGATGAGAGATTCCACTTGGCGCTTATTGAGGTCGCGTCCGCTCATACGGGAAACGAAATTTTCAAAGGACGTGAACTTTCCTGAATTTCGTTCAAAAACGACTTCCGCAAGGAAATTTTTGCCGACGTTTTTGATGCCGAGAAGTCCGAAGCGAATGGCGCGCTTGCCACCGTATTTGACCACGGTATAGGTGTCGCGGCTTTCGTTGATATCGGGACCGAGCACGGCGATCCTCATTTTTTGCGCTTGATCGACATAAACGGCAGTCTTGCCCATATTGCCGAGGACGGACGTGAGCAGGGAGGCGAGATATTCGCAGGGGTAATGCGCTTTCAGATACGCGGTGCGATAGGAGGTGTAAGCGTATGCGGTCGCGTGGGATTTATTGAAGGCGTAAGCGGCGAAGGAGGACATGGTATCAAAGATTTCGGTCGCAATTTCTTCGGAAATGCCTGCGGAAACGGCACCGTGACAGATGACCTTGCCGTTTTCGTCCTTTTCACCGAAAATGAAGGCTTGGCGTTCGTTTTCCATTTCTTTTGCCTTCTTTTTCGACATGGCGCGGCGAATGATATCCGCTCTGCCGTAGGAAAAGCCTGCGATATCGCGGCAGATATTCATGACCTGCTCTTGATACAGGATACAGCCCGAGGTCTCGTCTAAGATTTTCGCAAGCTGTGGGCAGGAATATTGGATATTTTCGGGATGCAGACGGTTTTCGAGGAATTGCGGAATGGAATCCATCGGACCCGGGCGATAGATGGAGATGGCGAGAATGATATCCTCCAGACACGCGGGGCGCATCTGCATGAGCATTTTTCGCATACCGCCCGATTCGAGCTGGAAAATGCCGTCTGTTTTGCCCGAGGAGATCAGCTCATAGGTCTTTTCATCGTCAAAGGGGACGCGGCGAAGATCAAAATCCGGCTCGGAAAGGCGGATCTGCTTTTCCGTATCGGACATGATGGTGAGATATCGCAGACCCAAAAAGTCGAATTTGAGAAGTCCGAGCTTGGCGACGGTATCCATCGGAAATTGGGTGAGCGTCATTTCATCGTTGACCGCGATGGGGACGTATTCATGGACGGGGCGGTCTGTGATGACGATGCCTGCGGCGTGCGCGGAGGCATGACGGGGCATACCCTCGAGCGCTTTGGAGATATCGATCAGACGGCGAATGGATTCGTTATCGCGGTACATATCGCCGAGCGCGCCTTCGAGCGCCTTTTCGATGGTGATATGCAAATCGTTTGGGACGGCTTTTGCGACGGCGTCCACGTCGTTATAGCTCATGCCAAGCACGCGCCCGACGTCACGAATGACAGCCTTTGCCGCGAGCGTCCCAAAGGTGGAGATGCCGCAGACGTGATCTCTGCCGTATTTTTCGGAAACATATTCGATGACCTCGCCGCGGCGGTCATAGCAGAAGTCCGTATCAAAGTCGGGCATACTGACGCGCTCGGGGTTTAAGAATCGCTCGAACATTAAATTGTAATGAATGGAGTCCACGTCCGTGATGCCGACGAGATACGCCACAAGGCTTCCCGCGCCCGAGCCTCGTCCGGGACCGACGGGGATATTCTTGCTTTTCGCAAAGCGGATGAAGTCCGCGACGATGAGATAATATTCCGCATAGCCCATCTTGATGATAACGGAAAGCTCATATTCGATGCGTTCGCGGTAAACGGCTTCCGTGTGTTCTTCATTGAAAAGAATCTCACCGCTTTTGATTTTTGCTTCAAAGCTTTCCATCGCAAGACGGCGAAGGTACATATCGGGGGCTTCGCCCGTTTCGGGGTGAAAACGGGGAAGATAGAGATTGTCAAAGCAAAAATCAAAGTTGCAGAGGTCGGCAATCTTTTGTGTGTTTTCGAGAGCGCCCTCGTAAGCACCGAAAAGCGTTTTCATTTCCTCTTCGCTTTTCATGTAAAATTCATCGGTTTCAAAGCCGAACGGTCTGCCGTCGGCGATCTTATTGCCCGTTTGGATGCACATGAGAACGGCTTGCGTGTCGGAATCGTTTCGTCTGAGATAGTGTACGTCGTTCGTTGCGACGAGCGGGATTCCCGTATCCTCGGAAAGGCGGAGAAGCTCACGGTTTACTTCCTTTTGCTCCTCGATACCGTGGTCCTGTATTTCAAGATAGTAGCTGTCCTCTCCGAAAAGGGAACGCATGAAAAGGGCATGCTCCTTGGCTTTTTCATAGTCGCCGCCGATCAAAAGCTTTGGGATATAGCCTGCCAGACACGCGGAAAGGCAGATGAGCCCCTCGTGATGCTCGGTGAGCAATTCCATATCGATGCGGGGCTTGGTATAGAAGCCCTCGGTGTAGGCTTTGGAGACCATATAGCAAAGATTTTTGTAGCCCGTTTCGTTCTTGCAAAGTAGGACGAGATGATAGCGCGTGCTGTCCGTTTCGTGGCGTTTATCGAAGCGTGAGCCTGCCGCCACGTAGACCTCGCACCCGATGATGGGCTTGACACCCTCGTTTTTGCAAGCGCGGTAAAAATCGACGACGCCGTACATCGCGCCGTGGTCTGTGATGGCGACGGCAGTCTGCCCGAGCTCGCGTGCGCGGCGCGGAATATCGGTGACACGGCAGGCACCGTCAAGAAGGCTGTATTCGCTATGCAAATGGAGATGGACGAACGGCATGTTTTCGCTTCCTTTCGGTTTATAATTTGGCTTCGGTTTGCTTGTTTTCTTCGTAAAAATGGTATATCTTTTGCAAGCGCTTGCTTACTTGCGATTTGGAGATGGGTGGTTCCTCCATATCGGCAAGCTCCTGCAAGGTGAGCGTATCGTTATCGACGCGGTTTTGCGCCGTCGTGCGAAGCTCCGCGGGGAGCTTTTCAAAATCTCCGCTTTCCATCAGCGCGCGAATGGCGTCGACGTAAATACCCGCGGCGTTGACGGTCTTCGTGAGGTTTGCCATATCGAAATTTTGCTTGCGGTTGACCTCATTGTTTTTTTCGCGGAGCATTTTCGCGTTGATGACCTCAAAGGCTTCCTTTTTTGCGCCTATATAAGAGAGGAAATAATGTACGCTTTCCGCGTCGCGGAAATAGATGATCTGATTGCCGCGGCGAACGGAGAGCTTTGGCAAACGGAAATGGAGCGTCAGCGCCGTTGCGGCATCGCAAGCGAGGTCGGGGCTTGCCGTGGAAAGCTCAAGACGCGGCTTTTCGGGCGGATTGACGAAGCCCGAAACGAGAAACGCACCGCGGAAAAAATGGTCATCGCATTTGGAGCAGCGGAAGATATCCTTGAGGTTTTCGCCGTACTGCATGACGATATCGTAAACGGCCTTGAAATCCTCGCCTGAGAGGGTATTTTTGTAGACGGTTCCTACCTTTTTTGTCACGACCGTTGCGCCTGCGATCTCCTTAAAAAGACGGGCGTAGGCTTCGGATACCTCGATGGTCTCCGTTTGAAAAACACAGGTGTTTTCATCCGTGAACGTGGAAAAACGGAACATGCCCGCGAGCATGGCGTGACGGCAGCAGTCCTTGCCGGGGGCTTTTTCGGCAAGCTTGATTTTGGTTTCACTGGAAAATGACATTTTGATTTTTTACCTGTTTCTATGTTAAAGATGTTGGATTTTATGATTGGCAGAGGGCGACCGTCAACGGGATGTCGAGGCGCCGTCCCCTACAAACGAACGATTTTATTTGGTCAAACGACGTAAGGGGTCAAGGTCTTTCGGAAACGTGAATGATTTCCGTTTCAAGATACACGCCGAACGTTTTCATGACCTCGGCGCGGATATGTTCGATGAGAGAAAGCACGTCATGTGAGGTCGCGCCGCCGCGGTTAACGATGAAGCCTGCGTGCTTTTCGGAGACCTCAGCGCCGCCGATGCGGTAGCCCTTGAGCCCGCATTTTTCGATGAGAGCGCCTGCAAAGTGTCCCTCGGGACGCTTAAAGACGCTTCCTGCGCTCGGAAATTCGAGCGGTTGCTTTTCTTTTCTTGCCTTCATGCGGTCTTCACAGAGCTTTTGAAGCTCCTCGGCATTCCCCTTTTGCAGGGAAAAACGCGCGGAAAGAATGATATCTCCGCTTGTCTGATAGACGCTTTTTCGGTAGCCGTAGGCGTGGTCGGCAAGGGGACGGGTGCGGATATGCTCGCCGTCAAAATAGGTGCTTTCGGTGAGAATACGGGAGATCTCCGCCTCGTATGCGCCTGCGTTCATATAGACCGCGCCGCCAACGGTGGCGGGAATACCGTATGCAAATTCGAGTCCCGAAAGTCCGCGACGCACCGCTTCTCCCGCGATGGCGGTGAGCGATGCGCCTGCCTCCGCTTCGACGAAATCTTCGCCCCAGATAACGCGCTTCAGTGCGGTCGTGAAGACGATAAGTCCGCGAAAGCCCGCGTCGTCAAAGAGCATATTGGTGGCGTTGCCGACGACGAGCGTCTTGATGTTTTCTTGTTTGGCAAGGGCGACGAGGGAAGCAAGCTCCTCCTTCGTGCGCGGAAATGCCGCAAGGTCGGCGCATCCTCCGATCTTGAAGGAGGAATGCTTGGCAAGGGGAAGGTCCTCTTGGATGATGGTGCTGAAATTTTCTTTGATGGTCTGCATAGGCATACTACTCCATTTTATCATTCTCATATCATTATAACAAATTTTTATGAAAAAAGATAGAGATTTTATGTTTTTTATGAAAAAATTCTTGACTTTTTACGGTGTGAATGTTACAATGAAAGTGTTCCAAACGGAACAGTTTTATGAAAGGCGTGGTGATGGTATGGACGTGCAGGGCGAAATGCGCGAAGTGCTTTGCAAAACCGATATCTTTCGCGGAATGTCCGCGCAAACGGAGAACGTTTTGCTTTCGCTTCCTGTTTCCTCGTTTTCGGCGGGCGATACGATCGCAAACGAAAAGGGGACGGTATCCCTCGGCGTTTTGCTTGCGGGAAAGGCTTCCATCTACGGACGCAGCGGCGGAAACCGTGTGCTTCTGAACCGTCTGGAGCGCGCCTCGGTCTTTGATGCGGCGACGGTCTTCTTCTCCGAAAACGAAACGGTCAGCACGGTCGTTGCCAAAACAAAATGCCGCGTTTTGTTCATAGAACGCCCCGTTTTGGAAACAATAATCGAAAACGACCCCAAGGTCGCGCACGATTATATTCTCTTTCTTTCCGACAAGATCGGCTTTCTGAACCGAAAGATCATCGCCTTTACTGCGAAAAACGCAGACGCGGCGCTCGCCGGTTATCTGCTCGACAACGCGGGGGAGGACGGCTTGCTTTCGGTCAATATGACGCGCATCGCGTCGATCCTCGATATCGGCAGAACGACGCTTTACCGCGCCGTGGATGCGCTCGAAAAGGACGGCTGTATCGCTTACGACGGAAAGGAAATGCGGATCTTAGACCGCGAAACGCTCGAATCCAGAGCAAAAAATTGAACTTTTTTTGAAAAGAAAGGAACGACATCATGAAAAAAATCCTTGCACTTGTTCTCGCGCTTTGCATGATCTTCGCGCTTGTTTCCTGCAACGATACCCCCGAAAACCCCGACGTTACCGTTCGCGCAACCGTCATGAAGGGTCCGACCGGTATGGGTATGTCCAAGCTTATGAAGGACGATGCAAACGGCACCTCTCAAAACGATTATGAATTTACCGTTGCAGCTTCTCCCGATGAAGCAAGAAACGCGCTCATTTCCGGTACGACCGATATCGCGGCGCTTCCCGTAAACCTTGCGGCGGTCCTTTACAATAAGGGCGTTGACATCAGCTTCGTCGGCATCAACACCCTCGGCGTTCTCTATATCCTTGAAAACGGCAATACGATCACTTCTGTGGAAGACCTCCGCGGCAAGACCATCTACGCGACAGGTCAGGGCTCGACTCCGCAGTATATCCTCGAATACCTTCTCACAAAGAACGGCATCGACCTTGAAAACGATATCACCATCGAATATATCGCAGAGCACGCTGAGCTTGCGACAAAGCTCGCAACGGGCGACGCTGCGATCGGCATTTTGCCCGAACCCAACGTGACCTCCGCGCTTTCCGCGGCAACACAGAACGGCAACACCGCTCTCCGCATCGCGCTTGACGTGACCGAGGAATGGGAAAAATTCGGTGAAGGCGAGCTTTGCCAAGGCTGTATCGTCGTGACCAATCAGTTCAAAAACGAGCATCCCGAGCAGTATGCGAAATTCCTCAAAGAATACGCGGCTTCTGCGGAATACGTTGTGACCGAGGTCGACGAAGCGTCGAAGATCATCGAGGAATTTGGTATCATTCCGAAGGCTCCTCTTGCGAAAAAGGCGATTCCGAACGCAAACATCTGCTTCATCGACGGCGACGACGGCATTGCCTATATGCAGAGCGTTTTGAACGTGCTTTACACCGCGAACCCCTCCTCCGTCGGCGGTAAGCTTCCCGACGATGCTTTCTATGGTAAAAAATAAAACGATCAAGGCTTTCATCCGAGGCGCGATATGCTTCGCGTTTTGGATGGCGGTCTGGTATATCCTTTCGGCGGCGCTCGGACGCGCACTCGTGCTTCCGACGCCGTTTGCCGTATTCGGAAGACTGCTCTCTCTTTTGCCGACGGCGGATTTCTGGCTTGCCTGTCTTGGGTCTGTTCTGCGTATCTTCGTGGGACTTATCGCGGGCATTTTGACGGGTGTTTTGCTTGCGTCGCTTTGCGCGGTGAGCAAGCTCATGGAGGCGATCTTCGAGCCTCTCGTCACCGTCATCAAGGCAACGCCCGTGGCATCCATCATCATTCTCATGCTGTTTATCATGGCGAAGAGCGCTGTGCCGATGGTGGCGGCGCTTCTCATGGTCATTCCCATTGTATTCGGCAACGTCAAAAAGGGTATCACGTCCGTCCCCGTCGATCTTTCTGAGGTCGCGGAGATGTATGACTTCGGTTTTGGCAAACGCATGAAATATCTCGTTTTGCCGTCTGTGCTTCCGTATTTTTCGGCGGCTTGCCGTTCTGCGCTCGGACTCGCATGGAAGGCGGGAATCGCGGCGGAGGTCATCTGCTATCCCAAGTATTCCATCGGCGCGAACCTCAACAACGCGAAGGTCTATCTCGAAAGCGAGGAGCTTTACGCTTGGACCATCGTCGTCATCGTCATCAGCGTTCTGATCGAAAAGGGTGTGGTCTCGCTCCTTGACCTTGTGATGAAAAAGGGAGGTGTTTCGCGTGCTGAAGCTCTCTGATATTACGAAATCCTTTGGTGAAAGATGTGTGCTTTCGGGCGTTTCGCTCTCTCTTGAAAAGGGCGACGTGGCGGTGCTTTCGGGCATATCGGGCGGCGGCAAAACGACGCTTCTCCGCATCGCGGCGGGACTTGAAAAAGCGGACAGCGGTTTTGTGGAAAAGGACGGAACGGTCGCCGTCGTTTTTGCGGAAGCAAGACTTTTTCCCTCGGTCAGCGTGCTTGAAAACGTCACCTGCGTGATGCGCGGCGACAAAAGGGAAAACGTCAAAAGGGCGGAAAAGCTCCTTTCCATGCTCGGTCTTTCCGATGCAAAGGATCTGTATCCGCGCGAAATATCGAGCGGCATGGCGGCGCGTGTTTCCATTGCCCGCGCGCTCGCGTATGATGCGGATATCTATCTTCTTGACGAGCCTCTCAAAAGTCTTGATGAGGCACTTAAAATGCAGGTCATGCAAGACCTCAAGGAATTTTTTAAGACCAAGGCGGTGCTGATCATCAGCCACGACGAGGCGGAAGCGGAAATGCTTGCGACGGTCCGCTATCGGCTTTGCGATTCCGTTTTGATGAAAATCGAAAAAGACGAACCTTGACTTTGGGTTCGTCTTTTTGCTTTGTATTAAAAAATTTCAGAAATCGGTTCAGAAAATAAAGGTTTAGGGTTGCTTTTTTTTAGATATTATTATATAATTATATTAACAGAACTATACCTTTCTCGCACATACTCCAAAAAACGATGGCAAAGATCCCAAAACATTGCCGAGAACGTGTGTTTTCGGCGATTTTATCGTTTGGAAAGGTGTATTTTTGAGAAGCGGACGCTTTTTCAAAGAAAAGCTTGCAGCTTGCATTCCGCACGGGTTTCGCGGTGTTTCGCATATTCGTGAGAGAACGTGCGTTTGGTGAGCCCCGCAAAACAAGAGTGAAAATCCCTACGTATACCACTTTTTTATCCAAAGCATTTTTATTTCATAGGTCAAGTACGCAAATACATTTTTACATAGAAAACGAAAGGCAGGAATTCTTATGCTCAAGAAAAAAGAATGTATCGCAATGCTTCTTGCAGGCGGCCAAGGCAGCCGTCTGTATACCCTCACGGAAAAGACGGCAAAGCCCGCGGTTCCTTTTGGGGGTAAATACCGTATCATCGACTTCCCGATGTCAAACTGTGTGAACTCCGGCATTGATACGGTCGGTGTTTTGACCCAGTATCAACCTCTTGTTTTGAACGAATATATCGGCAACGGTCAGCCGTGGGATCTTGACCGTACGCATGGCGGTGTTACCGTTCTTTCCCCTTACGAGGCTAAGGGCGGCAAGGACTGGTATCGCGGTACAGCCAATGCGATCTATCAGAACCTCACCTTCATCGAACGCTATTCTCCCGAATATACGCTCATCCTCGGCGGCGACCATATCTACAAGATGGATTACAGCAAGATGCTCGCTGAACACAAGAAGAACGGCGCGGATTGCACCATCGCGGTCCTCGAGGTTCCCATGGAGGAAGCAAGCCGCTTCGGTATCCTCAATACCGACGAAAACAACAGAATTTACGAGTTTGAAGAAAAGCCCAAGCAGCCCAAGAGCAACAAGGCTTCCATGGGTATCTACATCTTCACGACAGAGGTCCTCAAGAAGTACCTCATCGAAGACGAAGCAGACCCCAATTCTTCCAACGACTTCGGTAAGAATATCATCCCCAATATGCTGAACGACGGCATGAAGATGTATTCCTACACGTTCGACGGCTACTGGAAAGACGTCGGTACGCTCACCAGCCTTTGGGAAGCGAACATGGATATCCTCGGCAAAAATCCCACATTCAATCTTTACGACCGCAAGTTCCGTATCTTCTACCGCCACAATGCTTTGCCGCCGCACCGCGTTGGCGAAGACGCTAAGGTGAAGAACTCGATGCTCACAGAGGGCTGTGTCATCGACGGTACGGTTGAAAACTCCGTTCTTTCCAATGGCGTTATCGTGGAAAGAGGTGCTGTCGTTAAGGATTCCGTTATCATGAGCGGCGCGAAGATCTGCGCGGGCGCAAAGGTCGAATACGCCATCATCGACAGCGATACCGTTGTCGGCGCGGGCTGCCAGCTCGGCGAAGCAAAGGAAACGCAGAAGCTTCTCGTTCTCGGCGGCGGCATGAATATCCCCGCGGGAACAACACTTGGCGGCGGTGACGTTATCGACGCCAAAAACCTCAAAGATTATATCGGTTAAGGGAGGACACGGACAATGAAAGTAGATGGAATTATTTTCTCGAATATTCACGATCACAATATCTCGGAGCTTACCAGAATCCGCACGCTCGCATCCGTTCCGTTCGGATGCCGTTACCGTCTGATCGACTTCCCGCTCTCCAATATGGTCAACTCCAACATCACGAATGTGAATATCATCACCCATTACAATTACCATTCTCTGATGGACCATATCGGTACCGGTAAAGACTGGGATCTCGCTCGCCGCTCGGGCGGTGTGAAGATCCTCCCCCCCTACATCACGGGCTACGCAAACCCCACCAATACGCTTTACAACACCAGACTCGAAGCGCTCAAGAGCGTGAACTATTCGATCTCTCAGATGACCTCCGATTACGTCGTCATGTCCGACTGTAACGTCATTTGCAACATCGACCTCAACGATATGATCAAGGACCACGTCGACAGCGGCGCGGACGTCACCATGGCGGTCAAGCGTATGGAGCTCACTCCTGCTTTCGCAAAGGAAAACACACTCGTATTTTCCAGCCGTGAGGGCAGAATCACAGACCTTCTTCCGTATCCGACCAACTTCTTTGGCAGTGCGGACGTAAACCTTAACATCCTCGTTATCAACCGTCAGTATTTGCAGGAGATCACCCGCGACGCCGTTGCTCACGGCTACACCAGCATGACCCGCGACGTTTTCGTGAAGAACCTCCCGCACAGAAACTTCCGTACTTACAGATACGACGGTTACTTCGCTTGCATCTCTTCCTTCGAGGATTACTTCAAGCACAATCTTCAGCTTATCGAAGATAAGGATATGTTCAATTCTCTCTTCAACGTGGAGGACAGACCGATCTTCACAAAGGTTCGTAACTCTGCTCCGACCTATTACAGTGAGACCTCTAACGTGAAAAACTCCCTGATTGCGGACGGCTGTACCATCGAAGGTACGGTTGAAAACAGTATTCTCTTCCGCGGTGTCAAGGTTGGCAAGGGCGCTGTCGTTAAGAACAGCATCCTCTTCCAGGATACCATCATCGGCGAAAACGGTTCCGTAAACTACACCCTCTGCGATAAGAACGTTGTCATTCGTGATAACGTCACGATCTCCGGACATACAACGCTTCCGCTTTATGTGGATAAGGGCAAGATGGTTTAAGAAGATCTCAAAGCAAGGCTGGATGGCGGTTTGCCATTCAACCTTGCGTTTGTGTTGAGGACACAGATATCCTCACCAAAAATCCAATACGATTTTGTAAATATTCAGAAAGGAAAGGACATATACTATGAAAAAGATTCTCTATGCAGGCGCAGAAGTCATGCCTTTTGCCGCAACAGGCGGACTTGGAGACGTGCTTGGTTCTCTCCCCGCAGCGGTAAAACGTAAAAATCCCGATTGCGACGTTCGCGTTGTCATGCCCCTTTACGGACAGATCAAGGCGGAATGGCGCGATAAGATGACGTTTGTGAAATATTTGATGGTCCCGCTCGCTTGGCGCAGCCTTTACTGCGGTATCTTTTCTATCGAAAAGGACGGCGTGACCTTCTATTTCCTCGATAACGAATATTACTTCAAGAGAAACGCGCTTTATGGTAGCTACGACGATGCGGAACGTTTTGCATTCTTCTCCGTTGCCATTCTCGAAATGATGCGCGTGCTGAATTTCTATCCCGACGTTCTTCACGCCAACGACTGGCAGACCGCGCTCACCGTGATCAAGCTGAAGCGCGCTTACGCAGAGCGTCCCGATTACAAGAACATCAAGGCTGTTTACACCATTCATAACATTGAATATCAGGGCGTTTACAGCAAGGAGATCCTCGGTGACGTTTTTGACCTCCGCGGCGAAGACGCGAACATCGTGGATTACAACGGTGCGCTCAACCTCACCAAGGGCGCTGTCGTTTGCGCGGACTACGTAACGACCGTAAGCCCGAATTACGCAAAGGAGATCCAGACGGAGACTTACTCCTGCGGTCTTCACCATATTCTCCGCGAATATGCGTATAAGATCGACGGTATCGTAAACGGTATTGACTACGATTACTACAACCCGCAGGAAGACCCCGATATCCCCAACGCCTTCTATTGGAGAGCGCTTTCCGGCAAGAAGAAGAACAAGGAAGCGCTTCAGAAGCAGTTCGGTCTTGACGTGAACCCCGACGTTCCCGTCATTGCCATGATCTCCAGAATGGCTTCCCACAAGGGCTTTGACCTCGTTCTCTCCATCTTCGACGAGCTCATGCAGGACGACGTTCAGTTCATCCTCCTTGGTACGGGCGAGCCTCAGTATGAAGCGTTCTTTGCGGAATCCGCAAAACGCTACCCCGGCAAGGCATCCATCAATCTTACATACAACCGTGCGCTTTCCAAGATCATCTACGCGGGCTCGGATATCTTCCTTATGCCCTCCAAGAGCGAGGCTTGCGGCCTTTCTCAGATGATCGCATCCCGTTACGGTTCCGTTCCGGTCGTTCGTGAAACAGGCGGTCTTTTCGACACCATCAAGCCTTACGGCGTTGACCGCAGCGGTAACGGTTTCACCTTTGCTTCGTATAATGCTCATGATATGCTCCATGTCATCCGCGAAGCAGAAACACTTTTCCGAGATAAGGATAATTGGAAGACTCTCGTGAAAAAGGTCATGCGCGTAGACTTCTCTTGGGATGGCTCCGCAGACAAATATATCGCTTGCTACAACAAACTTCTGTAAGTCTATCCCGAGCGGGTAGGCACGAGTATGGTATGCAGGCGTATACCAATCTACTCATTCACAATCAAAAAGGAAATTCAAAATGGATCAGTTCACATACAACAGAAACTTTACTCATGAGGACGTAAAGGAAATTCTGGAGAGCAAGATTTCCAGATACTTTGGCGTCCGCCCCGAAGAAGCGACAAAAACTCAGATTTATAAAGCGGTCATCCTGACAGTCAAGGATATTTTGACAGAGAAACGTTCCGCTTTCCGCCGCTCCGCAAAGAAACAGAGCGCAAAACGTGTATATTACATGTGCATGGAATTTTTGATCGGACCTTCTTTGAAAAATAACCTCCGCAACCTCGGTCTTGAAGATGCGTATGCCGAAGCCGTCAAAGAGCTTGGCTGCGATATCAACGACCTTTACGAAGCAGAACCCAATCCGGGTCTTGGCAACGGCGGTCTTGGCCGTCTTGCCGCTTGCTTCATGGATTCCTTGACAACTCTCGATTACAACGCGACAGGCTTCTCCCTTTGCTACGAATACGGTCTTTTCAAGCAGAAGATCATCGAAGGCAACCAGGTAGAAATGCCCGATGTTTGGATCCCCGGCTCCGAAGGCTGGCTCGTTCCCCGTACCGATAAGACATTCTCCGTTCGTTTCGGCGGCAGAATCAACGAGGAATGGGATAACGGCAGCCTTAGAATCACACACGTCGATTACGACGAGGTGCAGGCGGTTCCTTACGATATCATGATCTCCGGTTACAGCTGCGAAGCGGTCAACAACCTCCGCCTCTGGAAAGCACAGGATATCATGAACTTCAATATGAAGCTCTTTACACAGGGTCAGTATATGCGGGCGGTCGAGCAGAACACGAACGCGGAATCTCTTACCAAGCTTCTTTACCCCTCCGACGACCATATGGAAGGTAAGATCCTCCGTCTCAGCCAGCAGTATCTCCTCGTTTCCGCATCTTTGCAGAACATCATTGCAGACCACCTCTCACAGTACGGCTCTCTTGCAAACTTCGGCGAAAAGAACTGCATCCACATCAACGATACACATCCTGCGCTTTGCATCCCCGAGCTTATGAGAATCTTTATGGATACTTACTCCTTCTCTTGGGAAGCTGCATGGGAAATGGTGACCAAGGTCGTTTCTTACACCAACCACACCGTTATGCCCGAGGCGCTCGAATGCTGGAACGAGGACCTCTTCCGTCTTCGTTTGCCCAGAATCCACAACATCGTTTGCGAGATCAACAGACGCTTCTGCGCTGACCTTTGGAACCTTTACCCCGGCGACTGGGATAGAATCTCCCGTATGTCCGTTATCGGTAACGGTCAGGTTCGTATGGCGAACCTCAGCGTTGTCGGCTCTCATACCGTCAACGGCGTGGCTAAGATCCACTCCGAAATCCTGAAAGAGACCATCTTCCACGATTTCTACAAGGCAGAGCCCGAAAAGTTCACGAACGTCACAAACGGTATCGCTCACAGACGTTGGCTTTGCTACTCCAACCCCGAACTTGCGAAGCTCCTTGACGAAACCATCACACCCGCATACCGCAAGAACCCCGAAACACTTTCCGAGTTTGCAAAATACGCAACGGACGCGCAGGTCGTTGAAACCGTTCGCGCCATCAAGCATAATAATAAGGAAAGATTCGCAAAATGGCTCGAAAACCGCGCAGGTGTGAAGCTCGATACACACTCTATCTTTGATACGCAGGTCAAGCGTATCCACGAATACAAGCGTCAGCTCTTGAACGTTCTCAAGATCGTGGCTCTTTACGACGAGATCAAGACGAACCCGAACGCAGATATCGCGCCCCAGACCTTCATCTTCGGCGGTAAGGCTGCTTCCGGTTATTATATGGCAAAGGATATCATCCGCCTCATCTGGAACCTCGGCAAGGAGATCGAAAACGACCCCGTTGCCCGCGAAAAGATCCGCGTTGTCTTCCTCGAAGACTACAACGTAAGCACCGCTGAAATCCTCATGCCCGCGACCGATATCTCTGAGCAGATCTCTCTCGCAGGTAAGGAAGCGAGCGGTACGGGTTGCATGAAGTTCATGATCAACGGCGCGATGACCATCGGTACGCTCGACGGCGCAAACGTCGAAATGGCTGCCGCTGTCGGCAAGGAAAACATCTATATCTTCGGTCTTACCGTAAAAGAAGTGGAAGACCTTTGGAAGAGCGGCTACTCTGCAACTTCCTATTATAATAGCAATGCGAAGCTCAAGGCGGTCATCGACCGTATCGCAAGAGGCTTCAACGGTGAAAGCTTTGCGAATATCGCAAACTACTTCCTCACCGGTAATTACAGCGTGGCTGACCCCTATATGTGCCTTGCTGACTTTGACTCTTATTACAGAACCTATCAGACCTGCATCGCAGATTACAAGGACCGCGCGGCTTGGACCTCCAGAGCAATCAAGAACATTGCAGCCGCAGGCTACTTTGCATCTGACCGCAGTATCCGTGAATATGCGGAAAATATTTGGAATCTTGAACAAGTAACGGAGTAAGACCTTTATGGCTGGATTTTCGCGATTCGGAGCCGCGTGCAAGCGGCTGGAAGAAAAATATTTGAACGGAACTTGCGTTACGGAGCGCAGTGCCTTTGAGTTCCGCGACTCTGTGGAGTTTGTGATTACGGTTCCGGACACGACAATCGGCGCAGTTATGGAAGTGGTTTCCGACGACACGGGGGAGGTCAAGCGCTTTCCCCTCGGTCGTCACGGCGAACGCTTTTCGGTTGTGATCCCCATGACGGCGATTTGCGACGGGGAGGGACACGGGCTTTATTATTATAAGTACCGTATCTTTACCGATATGGGATATTTCGATTTCTTGCACCGTGACGATTTTTCACAATGCTGGGGCGCGTCGAGCAGTAAGCGCGGCGATTTTCAGCTTTTGGTCTATCAAAAGCGAGATAAGCTCCCGACGTGGTTATACGGCGGTATCTTCTATCAGGTCTTTCCCGACCGTTTTTTCAGCGCGGGAAAGAATCCTGTCAAGGAAAACGCCATTCTGTGCAAGGATGCGGAAAAATTCCCGGATCTGATGCGTGTAAAGACAAACAACGATAAAAACAACTTGTTTTACGGCGGAGATCTGCAAGGCGTTGCGGCAAAGCTCGATTACCTTGCTTCTCTCGGCGTTTCCTGCCTGTATCTGAATCCGATCTTTGAATCGAATTCCAATCATAAGTACAATACCGCGGATTATTCCCGCATCGATGAGATGCTCGGCGGTGAGGAAGCCTTCAAAACGCTCCTTGCTGAGGCAAAAAAGCGCGGTATGGCGGTGATTTTGGACGGCGTTTTCAATCATACGGGCAGCGACAGCATCTATTTTAATAAAAACGGAAATTATCCTTGCGTCGGCGCGATGCAATCCGAAAAATCACGGTACTCCAAATGGTTTACGTTTTTTCATTATCCCGATTCCTATGAATCGTGGTGGGGCATCGATACGCTTCCTCGTGTTCGCTCGGATGAAGCATCCTACCGCGAATTTCTCTTTGGCGAGAGAGGTATCGTGAGAAAATACACCCGTATGGGCATCGACGGCTGGCGTCTTGACGTTGCCGACGAGCTTTCGGATGCGTTTCTTTCCGAGCTTTCCGCGGCCGTTTTGGAGGAGAATCCTCACGCGGTCGTCATCGGTGAGGTTTGGGAGGATGCGACGACGAAGGTTTCTTACGGCATCCGCAAAAAATATTTCCATGGCGGTGAGCTTGACGCAGTCATGAATTACCCCATGCAAAAGGCGATCATCAAGTATCTGACAAACGGCGATCATCGTTATTTTGCGCGGACGCTCGAATCCATCTACGGCAATTATCCGCCCGAGATGGCGAATGCGCTGATGAATCTCCTCGGCACGCACGACACGGAGAGAATCCTCACGATGCTCGGCGATACGGAGGTCGCAAAGCTTCCGTATGAAAAGCGCGCGGGCTACCGTATGCCTCCCGCGGCGCGCGCGAAGGCTGTAAAGCGTCTTCGTCTTGCCGTGGCGATCCAGATGTCCATTCCCGGCGTACCGAGCATCTACTACGGTGATGAAGCCGGACTTGAGGGATACAAGGATCCGTTTTGCCGTTTGCCCTATCCTTGGGGCAAGGAGGACACGGCGATCCTCGATTTTTATCGCGCCATCACCAAGGCGCGCCGCGAAGAAAAGATCTTTGCGGACGGTACGGTATCGTTTGTCTACGCGGATGCGGATATCCTCTGCTATGAACGTCGCAGACGCGGCGAGATGGTCGTGGTGCTGATCAACCGCGGTCATGATATTTACGAGTTTCACGCGGATTGCAAGGGAAAAGACCTTGTGAGCGGCGCGGAAAGCCGTGAATTTATGCTCGGCGCGGAGTCGTTTATTTGGATCAAGCTTCCCGACGGCGTGGATTATAACGTATTCGTTACCATTCAAAAGAATAAGATCAAATGAAAAAACGATATATCGTGATGATGGCGGTCGCGCTACTGTTTTCGTCCTGCGCGAGAAGCGATGATTTTATCATCGACCTCGGCGCGGAAACGGAGGCGGTTTCCCATGAGGAGAGCGGCATTTCCGTTATCATCAATAAACATTCGCAGACCTTTCACCTTGACGGGGATTGCTCGTATCTTTCACGCATGAAGGAAGAGAATCGTCTGGAGCTTTCGGTGGAGTCTGCGGAAATGCTTCTGCGATACGGATACCATCCGTGCAGCAGATGCGCCAAAACGACAGAACAAAACGTTTTACCATGACTTTGTAATCAGAAAGGAATGTTAAACATGATCAAAGAATTTACTTTCGGCGGTAAAAAGGTCCGCTTGACCGCTTACGCTGACCGCATTGTTCGCGTTCACGCAGGCGAAACGCTTACGGAATCTCTTTTTGACCGCTACAATCTTTTGCGTAAGCCCGATGAAACCGTGGGCGCTGACATCGAAAACGGTATCGCCGTTGACGGTCTTTCCGTAACCTTTGCTGATGGCGTCGTTACCTTTAAGACCGACCGCGTGACTCGTACCGTTGACCTTGCAACACCCGAAACGGAAGCGATCAAGGAATATTTCAATACCAAGCTTGGCGGTATGCGTCCTTCTCCGAAGCAGATCATCGGCGAAGATGCAAAACGCAGCTACGGCACTGTGGATTTCCAGAAAAATCCCAAGTATTTCACCGTTCGCGGTATTGAAGACGAGCGCTTCTACGGTCTTGGCGCGGCGAATACCGACCGCCTTGTTTTGAATGGCAAGACGTACCTTCAGCGTGTCGTATACCAGAGCAACGAAATGCCCGTTCCGTTCGTCATGACAAAGGCAGGCTACGGCATTCTCTGTAACTCTACGTGGTGGCACGGCGTTGACGTTTGCGCGAAGAACGCAGACGAGATCGTTTGGTATCTTCCCGACGGCGACGTGGACTTCTTCCTCTTTGCGGGCGATAGCCTTAGCGATCTTTTGGAACGCTTTACGTACATCACGGGCCGTCCCGCGCTTCTTCCGAAGTGGGCTCACGGTCTTGCATTCCTTGACCAGTACACCGCTGACCAGTACGAGGTGATGAGAAACGCGGCTGAGTTCCGCAAGCAGGGTCTTCCTTGCGACTCCATCAGTTTGGAACCCGGTTGGATGGAAAAACGCTACGACTTCTCTGTCAATAAGAAATGGAGCAACGGTCCTCGCGGTAAGTTCCTCATCGAAGAATGGGCAAGAAGCAAGGAATACGGCAACGTCAACCCGAATTTCTTCACCGCGGCGCTCGAACGCTACGGCTTTAAGCTTCATCTCTGGCTCTGCTGTGAGCATGACTTCACCGCAGAAGAAGAACGCAGAATCGGTAACGAGGTCGCTCCCGAAATCCCCGACTGGTTTGACCACCTCAAGGCGTTCATGAACGACGGCGCTTCCTCCTTCAAGCTCGACCCCTGTCACACCGTTGACAACGCCGACGAAGGCAGAATCTACGCAAACGGCAAGGGCGACCCCGAAATGCACAACCTCATTCAGACCATCTTCATGCGTGATATGGCGAGAGGTTCCTCCGAATACACGGGCAAACGTGCAATGCACCACTACTGCGGCGGTTATACGGGTGCAGGTGCTTACTGTGCTTCCAATACGGGCGACAACGGCGGCGGTCTTTCCACCCTTGCTTGGACGCTCAGCTGCGGTATGTCCGGTATCTCCAACCTCACCTGCGATATGGATATCTTCAAGAAGGACGGTCTTCACTATTGCTTCTTCACCGCTTGGTGTCAGCTCAATAGCTGGTACGGCTTCTCCCATCCTTGGTGGGCAGGCGAAGAAATGGAACCCATCTTTGCGTTCTATGATAAGCTTCGTTACCGTTTGCTTCCTTATATATATAGCACCGCGATCAAGGCAAACATGACGGGTATGCCCGTTTGCCGCGCAATGCCTCTTATCTGCGAAGATGAAGAGGTTCAGGACTCCATCTGCCAGTATATGTTCGGTGAGAACTTCCTCGTTGGCGCTTTCTCCGATGAGATCTATCTCCCCGCAGGCAGCACGTGGATCGATTACTGGACGGGTAAGGTCTACGCAGGCGGTCAGACGATGAAGGTCGATATCCCTGCAAACCGCGGCGGCTCTCTCTTCGTTCGCGGCGGCGCAATCATCCCGACCGACGAGCCCAAGCAGCATACGACACCCGGCGATACCAAGCATATCATCCTTGAAATGTATCCGAGCGGCGCTTCCTACTACGATTTCTACGAGGACGACGGCGAAACGCTTGAATACAAGGACGGCAAGCGCGCACTCACCAGAATTTCCATGGTTGAGGGCGACGGTGTTTGCGATATCGGCATTACAGAGCGCGAAGGCGACTTCAAGGGTATCGGTGAACGTGTTTATACCGCTCGCGTATTCGCGGAAAAAGCGCCGAAGAGCGTTTCCGTTGCAGGCGCACCCGTTGAATTTGAATACGACGGTCAGTACGTAACCTTTGAACTCGGAGATGAAAAAGAGGCTTCGATCGTTCTCGGTTGATTTTTGAAAGGATAGGTAACATGATAGAGCTTACGAAAACCAGCGTTATGAATTTGGAAAACGCCATCCGCGGCGCACGAAATCCGATGAACAGCTGGGCGAAAAGCGACAGCGCGTATGACGAGGACGGAAATTACGTCCTCGGAGAAAACGACGTCGGTCTTGGTATGCGTCTTTGCCGCGCGGGAAGCGACCACCGCAAATTTATCAGACAGATTTTCGTCAGTGTTGATATTTTGGCTCCGCTTTATTGGTGGAAGGAATTTGATACCTATAAGGTGGGGACGGTTGCCAATTCCACAAGTACGATGCACAAGATTCAAGCGAAATCTTTTTCCAGAGACGATTTTTCTCATGACCATATGAGCAAGACAGCGCTTTGCTGTCTTGACTCGGTCATCGCGTGCCTGGAAGAACAAAGACAGCGTTTCCTTGAAACCAAGGATAAGGCTTATTGGTATGATATGATCCAGCTTTTGCCCTCGAGCTACAACCAAATGAGAACGGTCACGCTCAATTATGAGGTTCTTACGAACATCTATTATGCAAGACGCTTTCATAAGCTCGATGAATGGCATACGCTTTGCGATTGGATCGAATCGCTTCCTTATGCAAAAGAATTTATTCTCTCTCTTGATGAAAAGGGCAGAGATTGATTGCCAAGAAAGGTAAATCGATATGGAAAACAGAATCACAGGCGAAGAATATCTTGCGTTTACAAAAGCAAGCAAGGATCGCCGTATGGAATGGTTCCGAAACGCTCGTTTCGGTATGTTCATTCATTATGGACTTTTTTCTTCCCACGGTATGGGCGAATGGGCTCAGGTCTGGGAAAATATTAAAATTTCCGATTATGAAAAGCTCGCGTCTGCGTTTTGCCCGAAGGAGGGCTGTGCAGATGAATGGTGTCGTCTTGCAAAAGAGGCGGGCGCAAAATACGCCGTTCTCACAACACGCCACCACGAAGGCTTTTCTCTCTGGGATTCCAAGGTGAATCCCTTCAACTCCGTCAACTACGGTCCTCACCGTGATATCGTTCGTGAATTTGTTGACGCATGCCGTAAATACGACCTTAGAATCGGTCTGTATTCCTCTCTCATGGATTGGCATCATCCCGATGCGTGGAAATGTATGACGGATGAAGATGCGCGCGCGCGTTTTACAAAATACATTGAAGATATGAACGTTGAGCTTCTCACGAACTACGGCAAGATCGATATCCTTTGGTACGATATGCCGTGGCCGCGCATGAGCGCAAGAAATTGGGATTCCGTGAACCGCAACTATAAGCTCAGACAGCTTCAGCCCGATATCCTCATCAACAACCGCAGCCGTATGGCAGAGGATTTCTTCACACCCGAAGATGCCATCAAGTCGGAGGACGATGCGGATTGGGAAGCTTGCATGACCTTCAACGGTTTTTCGTGGGGTTATGTAGATGAAGATCAGATCGTTCCGTATTCTTATTCGGCAAATCAGATCATTCGTATGCTCCGTAAGTGCGCGGGCGCAGGCGGTAATCTGCTTCTCAACATCGGTCCGAAGGCAGACGGTACGGTCCCTGCGGAAGCGCTCGATCCCTTGAAGCGCGTCGGCGGCTGGCTTTCTGAAAACGGGGAAGCAGCGTACGGACTCAAAAAGAAGTTCAGCGGTTGGTATTGCGGCGCAAACAACGTAACGGAATGTACCGTTTCCACAGATGACAAAACGGTCTATGCGTGGAACTACATCTGGCCCTCCTCGGGTGAGATGGTGTTTGGCGGTTACATCAACGCGCCGAAGAAGATCACGCTTCTTTCCACCGGGGAAGAGATCGCATTCCGTCACGAGGGTCATCGCATCGTGATGACGGGACTTCCCAAAAAATCGCCCGATAGCAATATGGGCATTGCGGTCATCAAAATGGAATTTGATGAACCGTTCCGCTATCAGTATGGTAGCTATTATCCTCAGGTTTCCGAGGGTGTAGATTATTCCGAAGGACAGGGTAACTGATGAAATACGATTTTGAAACACTTGTTCCGCGATATGGAAAGGGCTCCTTCAAATGGGAGGAGCTTCGTTCCGAGGATCCGAATATCCCCGATGATATCGTTCCGCTGTCCGTTGCCGATATGGAATTTAAGACAGCGCCCGCCATCGTGGAAGGACTCAAAAAATATTTGGACGAAACGTCTCTCGGTTATACGCGTGCGACGGATGCTTATTACGAGGCGGTCATCGATTGGATGCGCCGCCGACATGGCTTTGAACCCAAGCGCGAATGGTTCGTGCAATTCAGCGGTATCGTTCCCGCGCTTCGCCATATCATCGGCGTTTTTACAAAACCCGGTGATGGGGTTCTCATTATGACACCTGTTTATCATCAGTTTCGCATGGTCGCAGAGCATAACGGCTGTGAGATCGTCGAAAGCGAACTGCTTCTGAAAGACGGTAAATACGAAATTGATTTTGAAGATTTTGCGGCAAAGGCAGCAAGAGATGACGTGAAGCTCTGTATCCTTTGCAGTCCGCATAATCCTGTCGGTCGTGTTTGGACAAAGGAAGAGCTTTGCAAGATTGCGGATATTTGTCTGGAAAACAACGTATATCTTTTGGATGATGAGATCCATTCCGATCTTATCATGCCCGGATATCATCATGTGCCGATGCTTTCTCTTGATGAGAAATATCACGATAATCTGCTTGTTTGCACCTCGCCCGGCAAGACGTTCAACCTTGCGGGTATGCAGGCATCCAATATTTTCGTTCCGAATGCGGAACGACGCGAAGCCATCGAAAAAGCGCGCGGTCATTTTTCTCTCAATGCTCTCAGTTATAAGGCTGTGGAATTTGCATATCGAGATTCTGAGGAATGGCTCGACGAGGCGATCGCATATATTGACGGCAACCGTAAATTTGCGATCGAATTTTTCCGTAAGCATTATCCCGACGTGTTCATTTCGGAGATGGAAGGGACGTACCTGCTTTGGGTAGATCTTCACTCCTTTGGCATGACGATGGAGGAGCAGGAAAAATTGCTCCGCGAAAAGGCGCTTCTTTACGTTGACGAGGGCTATATCTTCGGCAAGGGCGGGGAAGGATTTGAGAGAATCAATATCGCTTGTCCGCGCCATGTGCTGGAAGCGGCACTTGTTCGTTTGAAGACTGCGCTGGATGAATATGTAAAAAACAAAGCGTAATATAACGAAACCCCCGACGAAAGTCGGGGGTTGGTGTTTATAGAGCAAGAATCTTTTTTACCGTCAAAATATTTTCATTTACGGTGAAGTGGACCTCGATGCTACCGAACGCCATCATATAGATGCGCTCGGGGTCATGCTGATAACCCGGTCGAGGATCTTCGCGGAGCAGGGCGATCACGCCGTCATAAAGATGCGGTGGAATTTGTGCTTTCAGATCGTCTGTGATTTCAACGGTGAGCGAGCCTTCGCCTGGACCTTTTGCAAAACCGCCTTGGGCTTCGGGGTGGGAGTCCGTATAGGCGAGGTAGGGCTTGACATCATAGATCGGCGTGCCGTCGAGGATATCTGCGCCTGTAACGTAAAGCACAGGACCTTCGGGCGTGTGCAGATCGATGCCGACGAGCTTCACGGAGGAAAGTCCAATGGGGTTCGGTCGGAACGGGGAGCGTGTGGCGAAAACGCCCATGCGTTTATTGCCGCCGAGTCTTGGCGGGCGGACGGTGGGTGACCATTCGTCGCGGACGGCTTCTGAAAATTGCCAGATGAGCCAAAGGTGGGAATATCCTTCGATGCCGCGGAAGGCGTCGGAGTTTCGGTATTCGGGTTCAAAAACGATTTTTGACGTGATGGTATCGACAAGTCCGCTTTGGCGTGGGATGCCGAACTTGGCGGTAAAGTCGTTTCGGATGTGGGCGATGACGGAAAGGGAATGGGTCATGGAAACCTCCGAGAAAAGTGGAATGATATATTCGCTCCGCGAATATGATATACGGCTTACGCCGTATGATATACCTCGCGTTGCTCGGTATGATATAATATCCGTTCCCACATATGCCGAAGGCATATATCATCCGCGAAGCGGGATATCATATCGAAGATATATCACCCGTTCCGCAAGGAACGGATATCATTGCAAAAAGAGATTTGTTTTTGTTGTGAAAAAATGATATATTCGCTCCGCGAATATGATATACGGCTTGCGCCGTATGATATACCTCGCGTTGCTCGGTATGATATAATATCCGTTCCCACATATGCCGAAGGCATATATCATCCGCGAAGCGGGATATCATATCGAAGATATATCACCCGTTCTGAGAGGAACGGATATCATTGCAAAAAGAGCATTTGTCAAAAGACAAATGCTCTTTTTGCATGGCGCACCGGACAGGATTCGAACCCGCGACCTACAGAATCGGAATCTGTCGCTCTATCCAGCTGAGCTACCGGAGCATGATATAAAGAGAAAGGGATCATGAAAAGAGAAAAGAAAAGGTGCAAAAGCTCCGCTTTTGTTCATTTTATGATATATTAAGGAGAGCGGAGCTTTTGCGAATTTTGGAGGGCTTATTTTGCGAGGGCTTCTTCGAGCGCCTTTGCGAGCTGGTCGGGGCAGGAGGTGCCGCGTCCTCTGCAATCGGTGCCTTTTACTCTTGCGATCACGTCTTCGGCTTTCATACCTTTGACAAGCTTGGAGATGCCCTGTGTGTTACCATGGCAACCGCCGACAAATTCTGCGGATTCGATGGTGTTGTCGTCTGCAAGGGTGATCTTGATCTGACGGGAGCAGGTGCCTTTTGTGGTGTATTCGATACTCTTTGCCATAATGATGTTTCCTTTGTTTTATTTTTGGTATATAGACTATTATAGCATAGATTTTTGGAAAATGCGCCTCTTTTTGATAAAAAAATGAAATTTGTGAATAATGACTAAAAATACTGTCTATAATTTTATCACGCTTGTGCAGGGTGGAAAAATCAAAGAAAATGTGAAAAAATCAGGAAAAATTGAGAAAAAACTATTGACAAAAGGCTTGATTTGTTGTATACTAAGGGAGCTTGATGTGCGATGAAGCGAGAGGTTGCCGCAAAGAAAGCGGGTAATTTTCGCAGAGTATGTCCGATAAACGGGCGCCAGTTTAAGGCGAACGATATGAGTGTTTGGGATATTGCAGTCGCGTGCGATTGTCAATCCAAACGAAACAAGCGCGAGTACCAGCCGATGAAAATCGGCATTTTACACGGGCTACAGGAAACGCCCGGTGAGGTGTTCGCTACAAACTGAGTCAAAATCACAACTTCCTGTGTGTTGTGAACTCGCCGCCAACAGCAAAATATTATAGGAGGCAAAATCAAGTGGCAGTTAGTGAAAAAATCAGAATCAGACTGAAAAGCTACGATCACACATTGATCGATGCAGCAGCGGAAAAAATCGTTGAAACAGCGAAGAGAAACGGCGCTACCGTTTCCGGTCCCATTCCGCTTCCGACTGAAAAGGAGATCATCACCATTCTCCGCGCTGTACACAAGTACAAAGACAGCCGTGAACAGTTTGAATACAGAACTCACAAGAGATTGATTGATGTAATCAAACCTTCTCAGAAAACCATCGAAGCTCTCACAGCTCTCGAACTTCCGGCCGGCGTCGAAATCGAAATCAAGCTTTAATCTCTACCATATATCATATACGGATTAAAGACATTCGACTCGAGGCATGTGCGGAAAGATAGATTCCCGTGCATCCGGTTCGGTCATGTTGACCCGCCTGCGCGACGCAGTGGTCAACCAATAACCTAAACAAGGAGATAGAAAATGAAAAAGGCTATTATCGGTAAGAAAATCGGTATGACACAGATTTTCGACGAAGTTGGCAACGTAATCCCGGTTACCATCATTGAAGCCGGTCCTTGCGTTGTAGCACAGAAGAAGACCGTTGAAACCGACGGCTATTCCAGTGTTCAGCTCGGCTTTGAAGACATCGCCGACAAGAAACTCAACAAAGCAGTTAAGGGTCATTTCGCAAAAGCAAACGTTGCTGCGAAGAGACACCTCAAAGAATTCAGACTTGATGACGCAGCAAGCATGAACGTTGGCGATATCGTTTCCGCTGACACATTCGTTGCAGGTGACAGAGTTGACGTAACAGGCACCTCCAAGGGCCACGGCTTCTCCGGCGTAATCAAGAGATGGAACTGCCACAAGCTCCGCATGACACACGGCGTAGGCCCTGTTCATCGTCAGCCCGGTTCCATGGGCGCGAACTCCTCCCCCTCCAGAATCTTCAAGAACAAGAAGATGGCTGGTCAGTACGGTAACGAACAGGTTACTGTTCAGAACCTCGACGTAGTTCGCGTTGACGCAGACAAAAATCTTATCGCCGTTAAGGGCGCTATTCCCGGCGCTAAGGGCGGCATCGTGTTCGTTCGCAACACGGTAAAAGCGTGAGAAGGAGGAATTAGAAAATGGCTAACATGAAAGTATTTGACATGGCCGGCAAGGAAGTTGGTACAATCGAACTTGCTGATTCCGTATTCGCTGTTGCTGTTAACGCAGCAGTTCTTCACGCAGCTGTAAGAGCTTACCTTCTCAACCAGAGACAGGGTACACAGTCCACACTTACCAGAACCGAAGTTTCCGGTGGCGGCAGAAAGCCTTGGAGACAGAAGGGTACCGGTCGTGCAAGACAGGGTTCCACACGTTCTCCTCAGTGGACACACGGTGGTGTAGCTCTCGGTCCGAAGCCCAGAACCTACAAAACCGACCTCAACAAGAAGGTTAAGAGACTTGCTCTCAAGAGCGCGCTCTCTTCCAAGGTTGCTGACGATTCTCTCGTAATCGTAAACGCAATCGTAGCTACCGAATACAAGACAAAGGTTATGGCAAACATGCTTAACGCTCTCGGTGCTACCGGCAAGACTCTCGTAGTTCTTTCCGAAAAGAATGACATGGTTGTTAAGAGCCTTGGCAATATCGCAGGCGTTAAGACAGCTTATGTCAACACCATCAACGTATATGACATCCTCAACTGCGACAAGCTCGTGATCGTTGAGGCTGCAGCTAAGAAAATCGAGGAGGTATACGCATAATGAAGTTCGCTCATGATATTATCGTAAGACCCCTTATCACAGAAAAGAGCCTTTCCGCTACAAGCGAAAAGAGATATACTTTTGAAGTATTGAAAACCGCAACAAAGCCCGAAATCGCAGCAGCTGTTGAAGAAGTTTTCGGCGTTAAGGTTGCAGACGTAAACACAATGATCATGAAGAAGAAACCCGCAAGAATGGGTGTTCACGCAGGTTACAAGAAAGCTTGGAAGAAAGCGATCGTAACCCTCACTGAAGATTCCAAGACCATCGAGTTCTTCGACGGCATGATCTGATAAGGAGGAGTAAAAAATGGCTACTATCAAGTATAAACCGACGACTCCTGCCAGACGTAATATGTCTGTGCCGGACTTCGCGGAAATCACGAAGTTCTCCCCCGAAAAGAGTCTTCTCACTGTTAAGAAAAAACACGCCGGCAGAAACAGCTACGGCAAGATCACTGTTCGTCACATCGGTGGCGGTAACAGACAGAAATACAGAATCATCGACTTCAAGCGCGCAGCTACAACTGAAGTTGCAACTGTTATCGGTATCGAATACGATCCTAACAGAACCGCTTACATCGCACTTCTCCAGTACGAAGATGGTTCCAAGAAGTACATCATCGCTCCTGTAGGTCTTACAGACGGTGACAAGGTTTACTCCGGTGAACACGCCGACATTAAACCCGGTAACACACTTCCCATCGCCAACATCCCCGTTGGTACTCTCATCTACAACATCGAGCTTTATCCCGGTAAGGGCGGTCAGCTCGTTCGTTCCGCCGGCACTTTCGCTCAGCTCATGGCTAAGGAAAATGACATGGCACAGGTAAGACTTCCTTCCGGCGAAGTTCGTCTTATCAGACTTGACTGCAAGGCAACAATCGGTCAGGTTTCCAACATCGACCACGAAAACGTTAAGATCGGTAAAGCAGGTAAGACTCGCCACCGCGGCATCCGTCCTACCGTTCGCGGTTCCGTTATGAACCCCTGCGACCACCCGCACGGTGGTGGTGAAGGACGTTCTCCGATCGGTCGTCCGTCTCCTGTAACTCCTTGGGGTAAACCCGCACTTGGTTACAAGACAAGAAACAAGAAATCCAGAACTGAACAGTTCATCGTAAAACACAGAAACGGTAAATAAGGAGGAGGCATAAAAATGAGCAGAAGCCTTAAAAAAGGACCTTTTGTCGAAGAAAAGCTCTACACAAGAGTTTGCGCTATGAACGACAAAGGCGAGAAAAAGGTATTGAAGACCTGGTCTCGTGCTTCCGTAATTTTCCCCGAATTTGTCGGTCATACGATTGCGGTTCACGACGGTAGAAAACACGTTCCGGTATATGTAACAGAAGACATGGTTGGTCACAAACTCGGTGAGTTTGCTCCCACCAGAACCTTCAAGGGTCATGCCGGTTCCAAAACATCCAACAACGGTAAATAATCTCGCACCAAGCGAAGGGAGGAACTACAAATGGAATCTAGAGCATATCTCAAATATGCAAGAATTTCCCCGCGCAAAGTACAGATCGTGCTTGACCTCATCAGAGGTAAGGATGCGGGAACAGCAATGGCAATTCTTAAAAACACTCCTAAATCTGCGAGTGAATACCTCATCAAGTTGCTCAAGAGTGCAATCGCAAACGCTGAGCACAACTATGGCATGGACGTAAGCAAGCTTTACGTTTCCGAATGCTTCGTTTGCCCGGGTCCGACTCTCAAGAGAATCATGCCCCGCGCAAAAGGCAGCGCAGACAGAATCCTGAAGAGAACAAGCCATGTAACGCTCGCTCTCAAGGAAAGAGCTTAATGGAGGTATCGAAGAATGGGTCAGAAAGTTAATCCTCACGGTCTCCGTGTAGGTGTTATCAAAGATTGGGACTCGAGATGGTTCGCAAAAGACGCTGATTTCGGCGACACTCTCGTTTCCGACTATAAAATCAGAAAATATCTGAAAGAAAAACTCAAAGTCGCAGGCGTTCCGAAGATTGAAATCGAACGCAGCAATGCCGGCGTAAAGGTCGTTATTCACTGCGCAAAACCCGGTGTTGTAATCGGTCGCGGCGGCGCTGAGATCGAAAAGCTCCGTGTTTCTCTTGAAAAAATGACAGGCACCTCCGTCAGCGTAAACGTTGCTGAGGTTAAGAGCCCTGACATGAACGCACAGCTCGTTGCTGAATCCATCGCAGAACAGCTCGAAAAGAGAGTTGCGTTCCGTCGTGCGATGAAGCAGGCTATCGGCAGAACCATGCGTCTTGGCGCAAAGGGTATCAAGATCACCCTTTCCGGCCGTCTTGGCGGTGCCGAAATCGCAAGAAGCGAACACTATCATGAAGGTACAATCCCGCTTCAGACAATCAGAGCCGACATCGAATACGGTTTCTGGGAAGCAAATACAACTTACGGTAAGATCGGCGTAAAAGTTTGGATCTACAAGGGCGAAGTCCTCTCCGGCAGAACAGGCGCAGCTCAGGCTGAAGCTCCTGCTGAAAGACGCGACAGAAGAAACGACCGTCGTGGCGATCGCCGCGGCGATAGAAGAAACGCAAACGGTAGAACCGGTGCTCCGAGACAGACCAGAGAAGGAGGCAGAAGAAATGTTGTTGCCAAAGAGAGTTAAATACAGACGCCAGCAGCGCGGCCGCCTCAAGGGCACAGCCAGCAGAGGCAACACGATCACATACGGTTCCTACGGCCTTGTAGCAACAGAACCCGCATGGATCACAAGCAACCAGATCGAAGCTGCCCGTATCGCTATGACACGTTACATCAAACGTGGCGGTCAGGTTTGGATCAAGATTTTCCCCGACAAGCCGATCACCGAAAAGCCTGCTGAAACTCGAATGGGTTCCGGTAAGGGTTCTCCCGAATACTGGGTAGCGGTTGTAAAACCCGGCCGTGTTATGTTTGAAATGGACGGCGTTGCAGAGGACGTAGCAAGAGAAGCTATGCGTCTTGCATCCCACAAGCTCCCGATCAAATGTAAATTCATGAAAAAAGAAGAAGCAGAGGAGGAATAATACAGTGAAAGCAGCTGAACTTAAAAACATGACTTCCGCTGAACTCACCTCTAAGCTCAAGGAATTGAAGAGTGAACTCTTCAAGCTCCGCTTCCAGAATGAGATCAATCAGCTTGACAACCCCCACAAGATCGCTGATGTCAAGAAGGACATCGCAAGAGTTATGACAGCCCTTCGTGCGAAGGACGCTGAGTAAGTCATAGAGAGGAGTAAATGTCATGGAAGAAAGAAATCTCAGAAAGACCAGAGTCGGCAAGGTCGTAAGCAATAAGATGGATAAGACCATCGTTGTTGCCATCGAAGACAGCGTTAAGCATCCTAAGTATGGCAAAGTCATCAAAAGAACGGTAAAATTTAAGGCACACGACGAAAACAATGTGTGCAACGAAGGCGACACCGTAAAGATCATGGAAACAAGACCCCTCTCCAAGGATAAGAGATGGAGACTTGTTGAAGTTATCGAAGAAGCAAAATAATATCATAGTGCAAGGTTAGAGCGCAAGTCGCAACCTGTGAGATGTGAATATTTAAGGAGGAAAACACAATGATTCAACAGCAGTCATTGATGAAAGTCGCTGATAACACCGGCGCGAAGGAACTCATGTGCATCAGAGTTCTCGGCGGCACCGGCAGAAGATATGCAAACATTGGCGACGTTGTTGTTTGCAGCGTTAAGAAGGCAGCGCCCGGCGGCACTGCTAAAAAGGGTGAAGTTGTTAAAGCTGTTATCGTTCGCTCCGTTAAGGGCGTAAAGAGAGCAGACGGCTCCTACCTCAAGTTCGATGAAAACGCAGCAGTTATCATCAAAGAAGATAATACACCCAGAGGCACACGTATTTTTGGCCCGGTAGCAAGAGAACTTCGTGATAAAGACTTTATCAAGATTCTCTCCCTCGCTCCCGAAGTACTTTAATGGAGGAATCAATCGATGAATAAGCTTCATGTAAAAAGAGATGATACCGTTATCGTAATCTCCGGCGACGACAAAGGCGTAAAGGGTAAGGTTATCGCGGTATCCCCCGACGAACACAAGGTTATCGTTGAGGGCGCAAACATCCAGACAAAACATATGAAACCCAGAAGACAGGGTGAAACCGGCGGCATCGTCAAAGTTGAAGGCGCTATGCACGCTGATAAGGTTGCTCTCTACTGCTCCAAGTGCGGTAAGGGCGTTCGCTCCACCATCAAGGTTGAGGGCGACAAGAAGGTTCGCGTTTGCAGCAAATGCGGACAGAAGATTTGATGCGGAGGTAAAGAGAAATGGCAAGACTTAAAGACTTATACAAATCTGAAGTTGCTCCCGCATTGATGAAGAAATTCGCTTACAAGAGCCCCATGCAGATCCCGCGCCTTGACAAGATCGTCATCAACGTTGGCGCAGGCGACGCAAAGGACAATGCGAAAGTAATTGACAAGATCATCGAAGAAATCACACTCATCACCGGTCAGAAGGCAGTTCCGACTTACGCAAGAAAGTCCGTTGCTAACTTCAAGCTCCGTCAGGGCATGAAGATCGGTGTTAAGGTAACACTTCGCGGCGATAGAATGTTCGAGTTCATGGACAGACTCTTCAATATCGCTCTCCCCCGTGTACGCGACTTCAAGGGTATCAACCCCAACGCGTTCGACGGTCGTGGTAACTACTCCCTCGGTCTCAAGGAACAGCTCATTTTCCCTGAAATCGAATACGATAAGGTTGAAAAGTTCAGAGGCATGGATATCGCTTTTGTAACAACTGCAACCAATGACGAAGAAGCAAAAGAGCTCCTCACTCTCATGGGTGCTCCTTTCGCTAAATAATTATAGGAGGTAAGAATCATGGCAAAGACTTCTATGAAAGTTAAGCAGCAGAGAGAACAGAAATTCTCCACAAGAGAATACAACCGCTGCAAGATTTGTGGTAGACCTCACGGCTATCTCCGCAAATTCGGCATTTGCCGTATCTGCTTCCGCGAGCTTGCTTACAAGGGTCAGATCCCCGGCGTTAAGAAAGCCAGCTGGTAATTTTGTTTGGTAAGAGCCAAAGGCTCTCATCATAAAACGCTCCAATCTTGTCGAAAGGAAAGCGCATCGCTTTAACCATCGGCTCGCCGCCGGCGAAAAGCCGGCAGCAAGGATTAGGCGGCGGGAGAAAAGCTCTCCCATAACCCAAAACAACTTGCATAAAGGAGGAAAACAACAATGCAAATTTCAGACGTTATTGCAGACATGCTGACTCGTATCAGAAACGCAAACAACGCAAAACACGAAACCGTTGACGTTCCCGCTTCCAACATGAAGAAGGCTATCGCTGATATCCTCAAAGAAGAAGGCTATATCGCAGGCTATCAGATCGTTGAAGACGGCAAACAGGGCGTTATCCGCATCACACTCAAATATGGTCGCGGCAAGCAGAGAGTGATTCAGGGTCTCCGTAGAATCTCTAAGCCCGGTCTTCGTATCTATTCCAACTGCGAAGATATGCCCAAGGTTATGAACGGCCTCGGCATCGCTATCGTATCCACATCTAAGGGTATCATGACCGACAAAAAGGCTCGTGAACTCAACGTAGGCGGCGAAGTTCTCGCCTTTGTATGGTAATTAGGAGGTAAACGAAATGTCCAGAATTGGTAGACAGACAATCACCGTTCCTGCTGGCGTAACCGTTACCGTTAACGAAGAAAACCTCGTTACCGTTAAAGGCGCAAAGGGAACACTCACCACTCAGATCAACAATAAAATCACAGTTTCCGTTGACGGCGCAGTTATCTCCGTAGCTCGCGCAGACGACGAACGCGAAACAAGATCCCTCCACGGTCTTTCCAGAACCCTCATCGCAAACATGATCGAGGGCGTTACCAAAGGTTATTCCAAGACTCTTGAAATCGTTGGTGTTGGTTACAAGGCTGCAAAATCCGGTAAGACTTTGACCCTTAACCTCGGTCATTCTCACCCGATCGTGTTCGAAGAAAAGGACGGCATCACATTTGACGTTCCCAACTCGACAACAGTTGTTGTAAACGGTATCGACAAGCAGACTGTCGGTCAGATCGCCGCACAGATCCGCGAAAAGAGACCCCCGGAACCCTATCTTGGTAAGGGCGTTAAGTATGTTGGCGAACACATTCGCCGCAAAGCTGGTAAAACCGGTAAATAATGAAAGGAGTGGAGTAAAATGGTATCCAGAAAAGACAGCAATCAGGCTCGTCTCGCTCGTCATAAGAGAGTTCGCGCAAAGATCTCCGGTACCCCCGAAAGACCTCGTCTCTGCGTTTATCGCTCTCTCGCAAACATCAATGCTCAGATCATTGACGACGTAAACGGCGTAACACTTGCATCCGCTTCCACCCTCGAAAAAGCTTTTGAAGGTAACGGCGGCAACAAAGACGCAGCTAAGAAAATCGGCTTGACAATCGCAGAAAGAGCCCTCGCTAAGGGTATCACCGAAGTCGTATTCGACCGTGGTGGTTATGTTTACGAAGGCAGAGTAAAAGAACTTGCAGAAGGCGCCCGCGAAGGCGGACTTAAGTTCTGAGGAGGAGGAATAACATGGCTAAAAGAATTGATCCGGCAACTCTCGAACTCAAAGAAGTTACCGTTGCTACAAACCGTGTTTCCAAAACCGTAAAGGGCGGTCGTATCGCACGCCAGACTGCAATCATGGTTGTCGGTGACGAAAACGGTCACGTAGGCTACGGTCTTGGAAAAGCATCCGAATATCCCGAAGCGATCCGCAAGGGTATCGAAGATGCAAAGAAAAATATTATCGAAGTATCCCTCAAGGGTACAACAATCCCGCACGAAGTTATCGGTGAATACGGCGCAGCAAGAGTTATCTTGAAGCCCGCTGCTCCCGGTACCGGTGTCATCGCAGGTGGTACTGTTCGTGCAGTTGTTCAGATGGCAGGCATCAAGGACATTCGTGCAAAATGCCTCCGTTCCAGCAACCCTTCCAACGTTGTAAAGGCAACATTTGAAGGTCTCAAGGCTCTCCGCACTGCTGAAGAAGTTGCAGCAATGCGCGGCGTTGACAAAGAAACATTGAAATAAGGAGGCTAACTGAGATGGAACAGATCAAAATCACACTCACAGGAAGCCTTATCGGTTCTAGCCCTAAGCAGAAGGCTGTTGCTAAGTCTCTCGGTCTTGCAAAGATCGGTGATACCACCGTTCAGGCAAACGACGCTTGCGTTATGGGTAAAGTTAAACTTGTTGCTCACCTTGTTAAGGTGGAAAATGTATAATCTCGTTATACATTGAAAATTATCGAAAGTATTGTTAAAATTCACAGTATAAGGAGGATACAGAAATGAAGCTTCATGAACTTTCTCCCGCAGAAGGCTCCGCAAAAGCCGCTTGGCGTAAGGGTAGAGGTGCAGGCTCCGGTAACGGCAAGACTGCCGGCAAGGGCCACAAGGGTCAGAACGCTCGTTCCGGCGGCGGTGTAAGACTCGGTTTTGAAGGCGGTCAGATCCCGCTTTACAGAAGACTTCCCAAGAGAGGTTTCACAAACGTTTTCGCTACAACATACGCAATCGTGAATGTTGAAGCATTGAACGCTTTCGAAGACGGTGCTGTTGTTAACGCAGAAGCACTTCTCGAAAAAGGTATTATCAAGAAAGCACTTGACGGCGTTAAGATTCTCGGCCGTGGTGAACTCACCAAGAAAGTAACTGTTCAGGCTGCAATTTTCTCTGCAAGCGCAAAAGAGAAGATTGAATCCGTAGGCGGAAAGTGCGAGGTGGTATAAGTGTTCAAAACACTGAGAAACGCGTGGGCAATTCCCGAACTTAGACGTAAGCTTTTGTTCACACTTTTCATCGTTTTCTTATACCGCGTAGGCGCAGCTATCCCGATTCCCTTTATTGACTATGCTGCTATGCAGCAGACAGCCGCTTGGTATAGCGAAGGTATTTTCTCTTACCTCAATATCCTTTCCGGCTATGCCTTTTCTCAGGCAACCTTACTTGCTCTCTCCGTAACACCGTATATCAACGCGTCCATCATTATGCAGCTTCTCACGATCGCGCTCCCGCCTCTTGAAAAGCTCGCTAAGAATGGCGAAGAAGGCAAGAAGAAAATCGAAAAAATCACCCGTTACGTAACGATCGCAATCGCGCTCATTACATCTTACGGTTACTACACCATTCTCGGTTCCGAAGCAGTTACCGGTGTTGCCGGCGGCTTCCTCGTTTATACCGAGGGCGCAGCTAAATGGTTCTCTATGATCGTTATGGTTGCGTGCTACACAGCAGGCGCTTGCCTCGTTATGTGGCTCGGCGAAAGAATCGACGAACAGGGTATCGGCAACGGTATCTCCATGATCCTTTTCGCCAACATCGTATCCGGCTTGCCGAGTACATTCTCTACTTTCGCTCAGAACCTCAACAACGTCAACCACGGTTCCTTCATCTACAAGGGTCAGGTTATCCCGGTTTGGCTCCAGATCATCCTCTGGGTTGCGGTTATCGCGATCATGGTAGGTTCTCTCGTATTCGTGACTTATATGTCCGATGCAGAAAGAAGAATTCCGATCCAGTATGCAAAACGCACCGTTGGCAGAAAGCAGTACGGTGGTCAGAGCTCCAATCTCCCGATCAAGCTCAATATGTCCGGTGTTATGCCGATCATCTTTGCGAGCACGATCATCTCTCTCCCCCTCACCATCATGCAGTTTGCAGGTGTTAAGAGCACGAACTTCTTCTACAAGGTATTCTCTCCCGCAGGCAGCTTCTGGAGCCTTATCTATGTAGTATTGCTCTTCGCTCTTATCATTGCGTTTGCTTACTTCTATATCTCTATTTCCTTCAATCCTGTTGAGGTTTCCAATAACCTTATGCAGCAGGGCGGCTCGATCCCCGGCATTCGTCCCGGCAGACCGACAGCCCTTTACATTAAGAAGGTCCTCAATAAGATTGTTCTTATGGGTGCGCTCTTCCTCGGCCTTGTCGCTTGTCTCCCGCTTCTCCTCAACATCTTCACAGGCGGTCTTTTGAACGTTGTTTCTTTCAGCGGTTCTACCCTCCTCATCGTTGTAGGTGTAATCCTCGAGACGGTACGCGAAATGGAAGCGCAGATGACCATGCGTCATTACAAAGGCTTCCTTGATTAAGATATGAACTCCGACGGCACCCGCCACTCTCGGCGGATGTCCGTCCAACAAAAACCTTCACTTTGAAAGGAGACCCATAGTATGAAACTTATGTTTCTTGGCGCTCCCGGCGCAGGAAAAGGTACACAGGCAGAAGTAGTTTCCGAACGTTACGAGATCCCCGCGATCTCCACAGGCGCGCTTCTTCGTGAAGCGATGGCTGCGGGAACCGAATTCGGCCTCAAAGCGAAAAGCTATATCGACGGCGGTGCGCTCGTTCCCGATGAAGTCGTAATCGGCATCATCAAGGAAAGACTTGTCGCTGACGATTGCAAAAACGGATTTATTCTTGATGGTTTCCCGAGAACCGTTGCTCAGGCAAAGGCGCTCGACGAAATGGGCATCAAGATGGATGGCGTTATCAGCATCGAAGTTGAAGATGACGCGATCATTCGCAGACTTGGCGGACGCAGACTTTGCTCCAAATGCGGTTCGTCCTACCACGTCGAATACAAACCGACCGCGGTTGAAGGCAAGTGCGACAAATGCGACGGCGACCTTATGATTCGTTCCGATGATAAGCCCGAAGTTATCAAGAGCCGCCTTGACGTTTACCACGATCAGACTGAGCCGCTGAAAGATTTCTATGCAGCAAAAGGCGTTTTGAAAACAGTTATCGGTCAGGAACAGATCGAAGATACGACTGCTCTTACAATCGCTGCGATTGAAAGCATCAGAGGTTAATTACCGATGGTTCAGGTCAAAAACAGCGAACAGTTGGCGAGTATGCGTAAAGCGGGAAGAATCACCGGTGAGGCGATTCTTGTGGCACGGGATCATATAAAAGAGGGGATCAGTACCAAAGAGCTTGATACGATCATCCGAAATTATATTGAAAAGTGCGGCGCAAAACCCTCGTTTCTCGGATACGGCGGTTTTCCCGGAAGTGCTTGCATCAGTATCAACAACGAAGTGATACACGGCATTCCGAGTGCCAAAAGATTCCTCGAAGAAGGCGATATCGTCAAGATCGATGTCGGCGCTTATATCGGTGGTTTCCACGGAGACAGCGCGAACACCTTCGGTGTCGGAAAAATCAGCGCGGAAGCGCAAAAGCTCATAGATGTAACGCGTGAAAGTTTTTATCGCGGTGTGAAGATGGCTGTCAGCGGCAAGCGAGTCGGAGATATCGGTTCTGCGATCGCAAGCTACGCGGAGGGGCTCGGGTATGGAGTCGTCCGCAAGTTTGTAGGCCATGGCGTCGGAAAGAATTTGCACGAAGACCCTGAGGTTCCGAATTTCGGAACGGCGGGCAGAGGTGCAAGGCTCTATTCCGGTATGACCATTGCTGTCGAACCGATGATAAACTGTGGCACTCGAGAGGTCAAGGTGCTTGACGACGAGTGGACAGTCGTAACGGCAGACGGATCGCTTTCAGCGCATTATGAACACACGATCGCCATTGCAGACGGTGAGCCGTTGCTGCTGACGTTTGTTGAATGATTTCGATATGAAGAAAAAACGGCAAAAAGATCAGATATCTTCCGTCGCTCCCGACTATCGGGACGCGCGGGTCGGAGATGTCGCGGTTTCCACGGCTGGCCACGATGCGGGACTTCTCCTTGTGGTCGTGGCGGGAATAGATGATAAGTATGTCCTTGTCGCCGATGGAAAACACCGCAAGCTTATCGCACCGAAGAAAAAGCAGATGCAGCATTTAAGCATTCTTACGAAACTTAGCAAAGAGGACAAGGAAAAGCTCATGGCGCGAGAAGTCAATGACAGCTTTCTCCGCAAAAAGCTTTCCTCCCTCGACCTTGCTGGTTTCACCTAAGTTAAATTTACGAATAACATTCCGAATTTAAGGAGGGGCTTATGCCAAAGGACGATGTTATGGAATTTGAAGGTACGGTTGTAGAGGCAATGCCCGGCGCTACCTTCAAAGTGAAGCTTCCCAACGGACATATCGTTTTGTCCCAGATTTCCGGTAAGCTTCGTATGAATTCAATTCAGATCGTTCCGGGTGACAGAGTTACCGTTGAAGTTTCCATTTATGACCTGAACAAGGGTCGTATCACATGGAGACTCCGCGAAAGCTGATCACTTGGGATCTTACTTCTAAAAATCAATCTAATGAAAGGAACGGTGTAATACACATGAAAGTTAAACCTTCCGTTAAAAAGATTTGCAATAAATGCAAAATTATCAAGAGAAAAGGCCATGTTATGGTAATTTGCGAAAACCCCAAGCACAAGCAGAAACAGGGTTAACGCACAGTTGGAAAAGGGAGGTGTATTTCCAGAATGGCACGTATAGCTGGTGTTGAAATTCCGAATCAGAAGAGAGTTGAAATCGGTCTTACCTATATTTACGGTATCGGCAGAACAACCTCTAACAAAATCCTTGAAAAGACCGGTATCAATCCTGATACTCGTTGCAAGGATCTCACAGAAGATGACGTTTCCAAGCTCCGTGATGAAATCGAAAACTACCACGTTGTAGAGGGTGACCTCCGTCGTGACGTTGCGATCGACATCAAGAGAATGGTAGAAATCGGTTGCTACCGCGGTGTAAGACATAGAAAAGGTCTTCCTGTTCGCGGTCAGAGAACCAAAACCAATGCAAGAACCAGAAAAGGTCCTGCAAAGACAATCGCTAATAAGAAGAAATAATTAAGGAGTGATAGATAAGCAATGGCTAAGGTTACAGCAAAAAAAGTAGTCAGAAAACGCCGCGAACGTAAAAACGTCGAAAAAGGCGCTGCACACATCCGTGCGACTTATAACAACACGATCGTTACTATCACTGATGTAAACGGCAACGCAGTTTCTTGGGCTTCCGCAGGTGAACTCGGCTTCAAGGGCTCCAGAAAATCCACTGCATTCGCAGCTCAGATGGCAGCTGAAACTGCTGCTAAGATCGCAGTTGACAACGGTATGAAGACTGTTGAAGTTTACGTAAAGGGTCCCGGTCAGGGCAGAGAATCCGCTATCCGCGCACTTCAGACTCAGGGTCTTGAAATCACGGTTATCCGCGACGTAACTCCTGTTCCTCACAACGGTTGCAGACCGCCCAAAATCAGACGCGTATAATTTAGGAGGCTTATTATGGCAAGATATACAGGTCCTGTATGTAGAATGTGCCGTAGAGAAGGCACTAAGCTCTACCTCAAAGGTGAGCGTTGCTTGACAGACAAATGCCCCGTTGCTCGCCGCGGTACAGTTCCCGGTCAGCATGGCGCAGCTCAGTCCAGAAAGCAGAAAGAATATTGGATGCAGCTTCGTGAAAAACAGAAAGCTAAGAGATACTACGGCGTTCTCGAAAAACAGTTCGCTAACTATTTTGAAATCGCCGACAAAAAAGAAGGTCAGACCGGTGAAAACCTCCTCTGCCTCCTTGAAAGAAGATTTGACAACGTTGTTTACAGAATGGGTCTTGCAGAAAGCCGCAAGGAAGCAAGACAGCTTGTAACACACGGTCACTTCACCATCAACGGTAAGAAAGCAAACATTCCTTCGATCATCATCAAGCAGGGTGATGTAGTTGCTCTCGCTGAATCCAGCCGTGATTCCGAAAAGTTCAAAACACTTCTCGAACTCATGGAAACCAAGGTTGCTCCCAAGTGGCTTGAAGTGGATAAGGCAAAGGCTTCCGCTAAGGTAATCGCTCTTCCCGGCAGAGAAGACGTTGACTTCCCGTTCGAAGAACACCTCATCGTCGAGTTGTACTCCAAATAATAACCCCCGAGGGTTGCCCCCAAGGTATCCCCGATGCGTGTTTGCTCTCGGTGGGGTTTTTGGTAACTCCCGAGCGCTGTGCATCAGACATAATGCAAAATTCTTTTTGTATTCTACTATTAGAAGGAGGGTTAGTTAGATGATTGAAATTGAAAGACCGAATATTACTGCCGTAGAAACGGACGAAAACTCCAAGAAGGGTACGTTTGTACTGGAACCTCTCGAAAGAGGTTATGGCGTTACACTTGGTAACTCCCTCAGAAGAGTGCTTCTCAGCTCTCTCCCCGGCGTTGCTGTTGTCAGCATCAAGATCGATGGCTGCGACAAGGACGTTCTTCATGAGTTCTCGACGGTTCCCGGCGTAAAAGAAGATGTCTGCGAAATCGTTTTGAACGTAAAGGGTATCACCGCGAAGCTTTATGCTTCCTCCGCAAAGACCGTCGTCATCGACATAACCGGTCAGAAGGACGTTAAGGCGGGCGATATCATTTGCGATGCCGATATTGAAATTTTGAACCCCGACCACCATATCGCAACCGTTTCCGAAGGCGTTCGCTTCCGTATGGAGCTTACCTTTGACCACGGCCGCGGCTATGTTTCTCAGGACAAAAACAAACAGACCTATTCCGCAGGTCAGATCGGCGTAATTTTTGTAGATTCTATATTCACCCCTGTTTACAATGTAAGCTATAAGGTGGATCCCACCCGTGTCGGCAACGTTGTCGACTACGATAAGCTGACACTTGATGTTTTGACGAACGGTACTCTCTCTGCAAGAGAAGCGGTATCGCTCGGAGCCAAGATACTCAACGAACATCTCAACCTCTTTGTTGAACTTTCCGATGAAGCAAAGAGTGCAGAGATCATGGTTGAAAGAGAAGAAACCAAGAAAGAAAAAGTCCTTGAGATGACCATTGAGGAGCTTGATCTGTCTGTCCGCAGTTTCAACTGCTTGAAACGCGCAGGCATTGATACTGTTGAAGATCTTACATTGAGCTCTGAGGCGGATATGATGAAAGTCAGAAACCTCGGTAAAAAATCGCTTGATGAGGTTATCCAGAAACTCCACTCGCTTGGACTGAGTCTGAAAAAAGATGAAGACTGAGTCTTCGGTGGAAACATCAACAAACAGAAATTTTTCGGTGAATCCTTTATAAATTCAGGCAAAGGAGGAAAAGTATAATGCCCGGAACCAGAAAACTCGGCAGACCTACTGCCCACAGAATGGCTATGCTCAGAGGCATGGTAACATTGCTTCTCGAAAACGGTTCGATTGAAACAACCGCTACCAGAGCAAAGGAAGTAAAAGCTTTGGCAGATAAAATGATTACTCTCGGCAAGAAGAACACACTTGCTTCTCGTCGTGAAGCTCTTTCCTTTATCACAAAGGAAGACGTTGTTAAAAAACTTTTCGATGAAATCGCTCCTGCTTACGCAGAAAGAAACGGCGGTTACACAGCTGTTTACAAGACAGGTCCCCGTCGCGGCGACGCTGCTGAAATGGCAATCGTTAAGCTTATCTAATTTAAGTGCATAACAAAAACCGAAAGCGTATTCGCGAGACGCTTTCGGTTTTTTTGTATCAATCGCTCTCGTCGTTTTGCCGTGCTTGTACGTGCGGAAGATCGGCGATGGGCGATATTCGCTTTTTTGTGGAGGTCGGTGCCATGCTGAAATGCTTTTTATAAAGACGGAAAAAGGATGAATAATCACGGAAGCCGCAGGAAAGCGCGGCTGTTTGTGCGCTTTCGCCGTTTGCGATCATCTCGCGCGCAAGGATCATGCGCTTGAGCAGGATATAATGATAGACGGAGGAGCCTGTGGATTCTTTGAAAATGCGATTGATTTGGGAAGGGCTCATGTGGATATATGCGGATAACGATGTCAAGGAAAGGTCGGAAAGAAGATTTTCGTTGATGTAGGTGATCAGTTCATTGCCGATCTTTGTATATTTCGGGGTCACGACGTTTCCTTTTCGGACAAATGCGACATTGATGGAACAAAGCAGGGAGGCGAGATTGGCAAGCAGAACCTCTTTTTTTGGCAGCAATTTCGCTTCTTCGCAAATTTTGCGAAAGCAGACGCTCGCATCGATCCCTTCAAGCTCTGATGGAAGATACAGATTGTGTGCGCCAAGAGGTCTATCGTAAAACGGACGTAAAAGCGAGGTGGAAAACCCCGTTTTTTCAAAAAGCTCTTGATGAAAATTCAGTGTGAAGCGTTCATAGCGATCAAGTCCGCCTAAAACAAGCGTGTGTGATTCCGACGGGCGCATCAGAAGCAATGCTCCCGGAAAAAGCTCATAAACAGTTCCTTCTACCATATAACGTGCATTGCCTGAAACAAAACAGACAATTTCATAATTATCATGCATGTGCATAAAATAATCTGTTGTTTTCGGTGGATCATCGATTGCATGATACAACCAAAAATGATCTCCCACACATTCGTTGACGATTGGCATACGTTTCTCCCCCTTTCGTTTTTGTATGTATATTTTATCGCATTATGCGCGAAAATACAATATAAATTTTCAAAATTGCAATTTCATTGTAAAAGAAAACATGGTATACTATATATATCATAGAAAACGAAAAGGAGTTCTTGGCTTATGAAACTATGTGCATTTGCGGATGAGGCTTCTCCGAGTCTTGCGGGGCAGATCGCGGCGCTTTCCCGAAACGGCATTTCTTCTCTTGAGATTCGCGGCGTAAACGGGAAAAACATCAAGGATATCACCGTATGCGAAGCAAAGGATATCCAAAATACGCTGGAGGCGAACGGCATTTCCGTTTGGTCTATGGGTTCTCCGATCGGAAAGATCGCGCTGGACGGCGATTTTGAGGCGCATCTTGACGATTTCAAGCGCATCTTGGAAACGGCGGATATCTTCGGTGCGAAGCATATTCGTATGTTCAGCTTTTTCCCTGTGGAGGGTATGGAGCAGGAGAAAACGAAAGCCCTTGTCTTTGAAAGGATAGAACGTCTTCTTTCCGTAACGCCTGAGCATATCCTGCTTTGCCATGAAAATGAAAAGGATATTTTCGGAGAAAATGCGGAAAACTGTCTTGCGCTTCATGAAGCGTTTCCGCGGCTTCGCGCGGTCTTTGACCCTGCGAATTTCGTGCAGTGCGGTGTGGATACCAAAAAGGCATGGAAAGTCTTAAAAAATTACGTGGAATATCTCCATATCAAGGATGCCGTCTTGGACGGAACGGTCGTGCCTGCGGGCAGAGGACTTGGCAATGTGCCGTATATCGTCAAGGAATATCTTTCACGCGGCGGAGAGGTCATGACGCTCGAACCGCACCTCTTTGATTTCACGGGGCTTTCCGCCTTGGAAAACGGCAAAGTCACAAGCCTTGGCATTTCACATTATCGGGATAACGACGAAGCGTTTGATGCGGCGTCAGAGGCTCTCAAAACAATTTTAAGCGAAATAAAGTGAGGAATCAAAAAATGGTTATTGGCGCTCAGCTTTTTACAGTACGCGATTTTGCGAAGGATCTCAACGGTTTTTCCGAAACGCTCAAAAGAGTGGCGGATATCGGATATACGACCGTTCAAGTATCGGGAACCTGCGATTATGAAGCGGAATGGCTCCGCGACGAGCTTAATAAGAATGGTCTTGCCTGCGTTTTGACGCATACGAAGCCGCAAGAGATCATCGAAAACACCGAAACCGTCTGCAAAAATCACGATGTGTTTGCCTGTCCCTATATCGGGCTTGGAGCAATGCCCGGCGGCGGTAAGGTGACAGATGAGATCTATGAAAAATTCGTTCATGACTTCAAGCCTGCGGCGGAAATCATCAAGGCAAACGGACACAAACTCTTTTATCATAACCATGCGTTTGAGTTTACCAAGAGCGCGGACGGCAAGCTCTTTATGGATAAGCTTTTGGAAGAATTTCCGCCCGAGCTGCTCGGCGTTACCTTTGATACGTATTGGGCGCAGTTCGCCGGCGCGGACGTTTGCGACTGGCTTGCAAAGCTCAAGGACCGCGTGGAATGTCTGCATCTCAAGGATATGACGGCGACCTTTAACAACAAGAATCGCATGGCACCCGTTGGACACGGCAATATGAATTTTGAAAAGATCATCGCATCGGCAGACAGCGCGGGCGCGAAATATCTTCTCGTGGAGCAGGACGATTGCTACGAGGAGGACCCGTTCGACTGCCTCAAAAAAAGTTATGATTATCTCATTTCTCTCGGCTTGAGATGAAGAAAGGATTTACATATGGAAAAAATCAGACTTGGAATTTTAGGTGTTGGTAACATCGGCGGCGACCACGTGAAGCGCATCGTGAATGGAGAATGTCCCGAAATCACACTCGGTGCTGTTTGCGATCTGAAGCCCGAGCGACTTGCATGGGCAAAGGAAACGGCAGGGGAGGCGCTCCCGACCTTTGCCGATGCGAGGGAAATGATCGAAAGCGGTCTTATCGATTCGCTTCTCGTTGCCGTCCCGCATTACGACCACCCGAAATATGCGATGATGGCGATGGAAGCAGGTCTTCACGTTCTCATCGAAAAGCCCGCAGGTGTTTATACCAAGCAGGTTCTCGAAATGAACGAATGTGCCAAAAAGCATGACGTGGTCTTTGGTATCATGATGAATCAGAGAACGAACTGCATTTATCGTAAGATGCGAGAGATCGTCAAAAGCGGTGAACTTGGCGCCATCAAGCGCACGAACTGGCTCATTACCAACTGGTATCGCGCACAGGCGTATTATGATTCCGGCGATTGGCGCGCCACTTGGAGCGGCGAGGGCGGCGGTGTTCTGCTGAATCAGTGTCCGCATAATCTTGACCTTTGGCAGTGGATATGCGGTATGCCGAAAAAGGTTCACGCGCATTTGCATTTCGGTAAATGGCATGATATCGAGGTCGAGGACGACGTAACGGCATACGTGGAATATGAAAACGGCGCGACGGGCGTTTTCATTACGACCACAGGCGACGCGCCCGGTACGAACCGCTTTGAAATTTCGATGGAAAAGGGTAAGCTGGTTGCAGAGGATAACCGTCTTACGATGTGGAAATCCGAGATCAGCGAGCCTGAATTTTCCGCGACGAACAAAAACCCCTTCGGTCAGCCGAAATTCCAGAAGACGGAAGTGGAGACCGACGGCGAAAATCCGCAGCATAAGGGCGTGATGAATGCGTTTGCTTCGGCGATTTTGCATGGTACGCCGCTCGTTGCCGAGGGCATCGAGGGTATCAACGGGCTTTCCATCTCCAATGCGATGCACCTTTCCGCATGGATGGGAAAAACGATCTCGATCGATGACTTTGACCACGACGGTTATTACGAGGAGCTGATGAAGCGCGTTGTAACGTCGAGAAGAAAAACAAACGTTACGGAAACGATTGCCGCCGATATGAGTGATACGTTTGGCTCTTGATATGAAGGAAGATTTGAAGATCGGTATCATCGGTGTCGGCAATATCGGTTCGGCACACGCCGCGGCGATCTCCCGCGGCGACGTAAAGGGTATGACGCTTTCCGCGCTTTGCGATAACAATCCGAAAAGACGTGAGGAGATACGAGCGCTCTATCCCGATATCCCCGTTTTTGAGGATGCAGATGCGCTTCTCGCAAGCGGTCTTGCGGAGGCGGTCATCGTTGCGACGCCACACTATTTCCATCCGCCTATCGCGCAAAAAGCCTTTGCGGCAGGGCTTCACGTGTTGACGGAAAAGCCTGCGGGTGTCTATTGTCTTGCCGTTCGTGAGATGATGCGCTCGGCAAAGGAAAGCGGAAAAGCGTTCGGCGTGATGTTCAATCAGCGTACGAATACGCTTTTTAGAAAAGCCCGTGAGATCGTTTCCTCGGGTGAGCTTGGCGAGCTGAAGCGCGTTGTTTGGATCATCACGAATTGGTATCGCAAGCAAAGCTATTATGATTCCGGCTCATGGCGCGCCACATGGAGCGGTGAGGGCGGCGGTGTTCTCATCAACCAAGCGCCGCATAATTTGGATATCCTGCAATGGATCTGCGGTATGCCTTGCGCGATCTATGCGAAATGCGACGGGGGAAAATATCATCAGATCGAGGTCGATGACGACGTCAGTCTGTTTGCAAGGTACGAAAACGGCGCGACAGCGGTCTTTCTCACCTCGACGGGGGAATATCCCGGTACGAATCGCTTGGAGATCGCAGGCACGAAAGGCAAGCTCGTCGTTGAGAATGGCAAGCTGACGCATACAAAGCTTGCGATGGACGAAAGGGAATACCGCTATTCTGAGGAATCCGTTCAAAATAAACTGACGATCACGGAATATGCGGAAGAAAAGCGAAATGGTCATATCGCAATTTTAGAAAATTTTGCGGCGCATATTTTGCGTGGAGAAGCGCTGATCGCGTCGGGATATGAAGCCATTCACGAATTGACGATCTCCAACGCGGCGTATCTTTCCGCATGGCTGGGGAAAGAGATCGTATTGCCGATGGACGACGCTCTTTTTGAAACGATGCTCCGCGAAAGGGCGGACGCGGAAAAATCACACATACGCACCGAAACGAGAGAACGGGTGCAGTTTGCGTATAAATCCCGTTGGGATACGCAATGGACGTAAAATCACGATAAAACAGAAAACCTCCGTTATCAAAACGGAGGTTTGTGTTTTTATCTTATTTCATTAGTGATTGAGAAGCTCCATCAAGCTGAAAAAGTCGTCCTCGCCCTCAAAACCATTACCCAAAAGTTTATTAAACGGACTCAAACCGCTTGTGGTCAAAATGTCTTCTGTATCAAATGTTATTACTTCAATTTTTGCAGGTTCAAAAATTGTTTTTTCATAAATTGTATTCATATCATTCACCCTTTCGTGTGCTTTGGGATAGTACTTGATTTTTACAATATTATTATATCATAAATATACTATAAATCAAGGGCTTTTTGAAAAATTATATATAAAATTTTTCCAGGAAAAACTGTGCAATCTGCCCCAAGGTTTGAGAGATCATGACGAATTTTGTATAAATTGCTGAAAAGAAAGGGAACAGCTTACGCTGTCCCTCTCTTAAAGGAGTCGAGTATATGAAGAAACTTTTAGCCTGATTGGTAAAGATACGATCTATGCTTGATTATTTGCCGAAGTATCTTTCGAGAAGACCCTGGAAAGCTCTGCCGTGACGAGCTTCGTCCTTAGCCATTTCATGAACAGTGTCATGGATAGCATCGAGATTTGCAGCCTTAGCGCGTTTTGCGAGGTCGAATTTACCTGCGGTTGCGCCGTTTTCAGCGTCAACTCTCATTTCGAGGTTCTTCTTGGTGCTGGGTGTTACAACTTCGCCGAGGATTTCAGCGAATTTAGCAGCGTGTTCTGCTTCTTCAAAAGCAGCCTTTTCCCAGTAAAGACCGATTTCGGGGTAGCCTTCACGGAAAGCAACTCTGGACATAGCGAGATACATACCAACCTCGGAGCATTCGCCGTTGAAGTTAGCGCGGAGATCGTTGATGATATCTTCGGAAACGCCTTCGGTGATACCAACAACGTGTTCGGTAGCCCAAGTCATTGCTTTTTCTTCCATCTTTGTGAATTTGTCAGCGGGAACGCCACACTGGGGGCATCTTGCGGGAGCCGCGTCGCCTTCATGAATATAACCACAAACTTTGCATACGAATTTTGCCATAATAATAATCCTCCAAAAATATAAGTAAAAATTTTTTAGTTTTTCAAATTGTGTAAAGTACCTTGGGAAAGCGAGAGTGTCTCGCTTTATTCAAGGCAATTACGGCATTTGCCGTAAAAAGTGTTGCTCGCGTAATGAATTTCTGCGCCAAGTGCATCTTCAATGGATTTGATATCCAGGAAAACATCCAAATCGTAAATCTGTTTACAGTACTGACAGAAGAAATGGGAATGGGGATGCGTGTGACCGTCATAATGTTCCTTGCCATCGTCCGAAGTACCGACTTTGATAATATCACCAACCTCACAAAGGAGCGCAAGATTGCGGTAAACGGTTCCGAGACTGATATGGGGAAAATCTTCTCTCAAGCTATTGTAAACCATTTCTGCCGTGGGGTGATCATAACGCCCGCGCAGGTTTTCCAAAACAGCATCGCGTTGTTTAGAATGTTTCATAGGAAGGACACCGTCCTTTCAATTTGATTTAGGAATCATTCTTGATTTCATTATACCACAAAAAACGGATTTGTCAAGAGGTTTTGCGAAAAAACAGGAATGATTTTTGATTTTTTGCAAAAATGAAATTTATCCAAAAAAATCAAAAAAACTTTGGAAAAGGTATTGACAAATCCATATCTTTATGATAGAATGGTTAAGCCGTCAAGCGAGAGGGCACAAAAGAATATGGAGAAGTCGCCTAGTTGGTCGAGGGCGCACGACTGGAAATCGTGTAACCGGTAAAACGGTTCGAGAGTTCGAATCTCTCCTTCTCCGCCAGAGCTTCAAAAGCTCAAAAAGTTAGGCATCACCTAAAAACATAGGTGGTGCCTATATTTTTTGCGTTTTCCATGTTCTCGGATTCTCACGGATTTTCTTATATTTATCTTATTTTTTGGGTGTCAAAACGGGTGTCTTTTTCCGTTTTGGTGTCAAATTTGGTGTCAATAAATCTGATATTTTTCGTACAATGACGGGAGAAGTTTTCTCCGTCATTTCTCTTTATATAAACGGGCAACGTTCCCCTGCAAATATGAAAACATCTGAGCTTACTACACTACGCTCGGAAGCACTACAACACGACTTTTGGCGCAACGCACTATATCTTAGAAGTACACTTGGCACACTGCGCTATGCGTTGGAAATCGTGGAAAACGCTGTACATGTCAGCAGATAGGCGAAAAAGGGAATGGCGTTTACCACCATTCCCAACGTAAGACTTTGAAACGCGCTCTATGGAAAACATGAGTTTACCACAGGGCGCGTTTGGTTTCTACTACTGCTATCACTTTTTCTATTCTTTTTTTGAAAAAAGAAAGGTTCATGTTTTGCTTGGGTTTCCGACCGGGGAACGTCGGCGGTCATCCGTCCGCTCCGCGTGCCTTGGCGGTGTTCTGCGCGCCTTGCTCCGTTTCGTTTGGCTCGATGTCTGTTTTGCAAACTCCCTTTTGTATCCTGGTGCGTTCCATGTACGTTCCAGTTTGCTACGTTGCACCGTTTTTGGGCGAAAATCTGAAGGGAAGAAAAGGCTTGGAAAGGTGTGCCGTATGATGTAAACTTAAAAATCTACTGTTTGCTTCTCGCTCTTATTTCGGCGAAAATTTGGAGGTATGGCGAAAGCACGTGGTTAGCTTAGCGAAATACCGAAGCATGGAGAAAACGCTCCATGTCGTGCAGACTTGTTCAGTTCCACGCCCCTTCGGGTGCTTACACGTCCTCGACGGACGTGGGGGTTAAAATAGATCGTCAAACGAAAAGGGTGTATTGGTTGTTTGTGGCGGTTCAGCAGTCTGATCAGACACAGGTTCATCGACCGACAGCGTGGATGCAAAAGCTTCATCTAATTTAGGGTTCTCAATCAGATCCGAAAGAAAATAATTAAACGACATCACGGATGCAGAGTCTTCAGCGTGTTCGGGATCCTTGGAAACGGGAGGTTCGGGGACATTGTCGAACAGATCTGTGAGAGGATCGGCAGGAGCTGGAGCAGGATCCTGTTTTCTGTTCTTCTTTTTCTTCTGCTTTTTAAGCGCTTTGATAGGAACGGGCGGTTCTGTGATATAGAAGTCGGGAAGCTCAGTGTCGATACTGAATGAGTTAAACATCTTGAAGAGCTTGCGACCTTTGAATTTGTATTTAGAGAAAGGAACGAAGTCATAGGCATCGATGATCTGACGTGTATTCTTATCGATTGAGATACTTTTCTTGATACATCTGATATAGAATTTTTTCGTTATGAAATTGAAAAAAGTACGAGATACAAGATAGTAACGTTGAGAGAGCCTGCGAACAGTGATATCGATATCATCATAAGCTTGGGAAGCAAACCACATTTCACAACGATAATGTCTATGGGTTTTCAAGTACTTTATCTTGTCGGCGGTTAGCTCCATAAACTTACGGCTGTTGACGTCAATACCTGCTTCATCAATAAGCACAACAGAATTTCTGAAATTATATTTTCCTATATCATCCCACTTAATCGGTATCGTTCCTTTACAATCGAAATTGGCATAGATACGGTATTTCTTTTTTGAGTAATGCGCGACCAACAGTGCAAGCGTGGTAGTCTTGCCACAGCCGGGGGGCGCGAACAACGTAAAAATACAATCTCGTTTGATTCGTGCAGGATCATTGATGAAGTGCATCGTGATTTTGAAGATTATCATGATCTGAACCGCAAAAAATATCAACACATATAACATTTCTTTTTTTCTTCCTTTTCTCTTATTTCTTTATTTTTTTCATTCATGGAACACAAAAGCCGCCGCAGTACCCGCGGCGGCTCTCGTGTTCTTTTTTTTTCCTTTTTATGTGCGTTCCTTGAGGCGGATGAGAAAGCCTACGCCCAAAGAGCAGACGGGCAAACCGATAACAAACAGAAGCATCAAAGCATTTTCGCTGATGATTTTGGAAAAATCGGTTACAACGCCAAAGATCATTTCAGAAAAATTATGAACATAAGCCAATACATTAGCATCACGAATCGGAACAAGGTCATAAATAGCGGTATCATCGGTCAAATAAATAGTTATATATTCATCATCTTCCGAGCCGAAATATACATATTCGCCTGTCGCACGATTAAAAAAATGATCAACATAAGCATAAGCATGATCTTCAATCTTTAAATAATCCGCCGAAGAAGTATCAAATACTATTACACGTTCCCGATAAAACTGCACACTATATCTTTTGCCTGCAGCAGAATCAAATGCATACGAAAAATCAATATTCCCATCATGATAAGCAAGTGATCCTGCTCTCAAAGTTACTTTGGCAGCAGATGCCGTCACCGAAAGAATAACGGTCAAAGAAACCACACACAAAAAGATACTCAGAATCTTACGAAACTTCTTTCTTTTACACACAAAACATCACTCCCCTCGGAATAAGCCGAGAGAAGCTTATGCTCTGTGCATAACGCGAATCAGAAGACCCACGCCGAAAGAAATCACAGGGAGCGCCACAGCGGTCAAAGTGAGAAGAGGTGTAGAGGTAATTGTAGTCGCAGTCGTAGTGAGGACGGAACCGATAGTCGTCATGACGTCAGTAACGCCGGTAAGCAATTCAGCCATAATTAAAATCCTTCTTTCTTCTTATTTTTTTGTTTTCTTAATTTTTTCATCCCTCCAAGGAGCGACCTTGAATATTGAACGTTCATAGGATGATATTAAGGCTTCGGAGCCTTAAACTTGAAAAGCCCCGAAGCAAATCGAAAGGAAAAGAGTGATAAGCAAGATATAAATAAACGGCGAAGATGATGCGCAAAGCGCGATAATTGTCAGCACGGTATCACCTCCGACTTTTCACAAACGTGAAGATGATAGACACGGCGAATAGTGCCACGATCAGCGCGATCAGCTCGATAGAAAGATGCTCGGCAGCTTGCTCGAGGTCATCCACGATAACAGGACCCAATACAGACAAATGGTTCAATCATATCACCTCCGGGCAAATGCGCGGACGATGCCGAACAGACCGACGAAGACAACGCCAACGATGGCGGCACTCGCGAGCCATTGGAAGTCGATTCCTTGGAAGTGGGAGCCTTCGACAGCGATAGGTTCCCACTCGCCGATTATTTCAATCAATAATTGTTTGATGTTGGTCATGATTTGTTAGCATTGGCGAACGCGATCACGTCAGCAAGGCGCATAACTTCTTGCACGTTCTTTTTGAAATCCATGGAGAGGATAACTTCCTCTTTTTCGTTAAGCTTCGGGTCATTTGCGAGGGGATAATATTTCTTGGCGGTTTCTGTTCCCATACCTTCTTCCGCAGGGAACGGAGAAGCGAAATGATATTCTTTCGCGCGGACAGGCTTGCCATCCTTTTCATAATCGATAAATCTGCAACCGCATACTTTCCATAATCTCATTTTTTCTTTTACCTCCATTTTTTATTTTTTATCGGTAATTCTAAAATAACACAAATACATTCAAATGTAAATATGATGTTTTGAATCGAAACACGATGTTTTGAATCAAAACCATAATGAATGTATTTTTATTCTTGGATTCAAAAATATTTATACAACATTCTCGCCTGCAGAGCGCTGATCACGCCTACCTGCAGGTGATTTCGAGGAATAAAAATGCACTCGACCCGAAAGTCAAGTGCTTTTTATCAAAGTCGGTAAATTAAATAACAAAAAATACCTAAAACAAGAGCGAAAGACATTGTACTTGATATCAAATCAAGCATTCTAGTTCCAAGACCAGAAAGAGGCATTTGCCACCATGACAAATTACTTATAATTTCATTCATTTAAATTTCTCCTTAACCATGTAAAACCTTAAAAACAACCAATGCCGCTACAATAGAGAAAAAAACCCCCCATTGAACAATTATATTCGACGCAATAGCTTGAGGGAGCCAAGAAACATAAGCTCTAATATCAATAGCGGAAACAACATCATCAAAAATGCTTTGAAATCTCTGAATCATATTACCTTCATAGTCATAAAAACCTTGAATGTGGATTTCCGAACAGTAATAATACATATTAGCGTCAGCAAAATCATCCCAGTCATTCGAGCTTTCGTAAATCAACATAACAGAGGGGTCATTATACCATCCACTCCCAATTTGTCGAGTAAACATAATCGGATTGGATAAATCTTTTTGAAGCGAATACATTTTCTCAAACATATCAAGCCAGTCCTCTATTTGCTTATATGCCTCCCAAGTAAAAGCATAACGCAAAAGTCCAAATCTAGCATTTTCGCCACGTATGTATAGAGACATCAAAGAACGTACCGCTTCAATCATATCAAACTCAGCACTCAAACTTGCTTTTTGAACAATCATGGAACGCCAAGATTGAATATTTTCAATCGTAATATAATCACGTCCAACGTCAGAATTATAAAGCAAAACAGCCAAAAAAGAATCCAAATTATCGGTAAAAACAACTTCGGGATCCTGTCCATCATCATTTTTATCATACAAAGAATATTTTTGATAATATCCGTCATATTCTTCAAAGTCTTTCCAAGAAGAATCATTTTCACAGTAAACATAAATAAGCCCATTCAAAGAAACTTGAAATTCGTCATTCGCAGCCGACACTGTTACTGGTAAAAACAACATTACCACAAACATCGCTATCACAAACACACTAAATATACGTTTGATACAAAACACTTCCTTTATTTATTACGTCTTTTGATTATATCGCCACTATGTTTATTTCGATAAACGACTTCCCAACGGGATTCTTTTTTCGCCGAAGAAGCATCACGTTCTTCACGTTTGCCATAATGATTACCGCCCCGAGTACTAAACACAGCGCCCGAAGGGATTACAATAATGCAGATGAGCGGTATAATAATAGTTATCACGAAACTCGTACAGAGAAACATCCAAAGTGATATGCCTAATATTTGAATTGAATCAAGCATATCAACAAGATCATCCATAATCACGCCCATTGCGTAAAAAGCGCCGAACTTATCATGTTCAAACTTGGAATAATAAGCCAAAGACTCTGACTCAATTTTACCATACTTGTTTTCAACTGTCAAGGTATAATTATAAAGTCCGCCATCACTCAAATTTATCTCATAAATATCCGGTCTAAGGGCATACGTACCGGATATGATATTTTCAACAATGGTTCTTCCATTCTGCTGAATAGACCCGACTGCTCTTGTACCGCTAAACTTATAATGAAGCAAGTTTTCCTCAAGGTAAAATTCTTCAATGACTGGCGCAGCTGCCGTCCAAAAGATGCCGTTGGAACGTTCCGAAGACGTTGTATAGCGGTCGTAGGTGACGAAGGCTTGTACGAAGATAGTAACCTCTCCCACTTTGTCAACCACGTCATACGGCGCAAACTCGAAAATTCCATGCGGTATGCTTCTGATCTGCTCCGTTCCATCGGGATATTTGATGATAGCGCGATAGTAGGCATCCTCATCAACGGAACTGAATTTGATGGTATCGCTCGTTTCATCGTAACGGATAACAGGCGCAAGAAGCGCTTTTTCATAAACGTAGACGGAATAAACGTGCGTGTCGGTCACAAAATTGTTGAGTTCAATTTCAAACGGCAAAGAACCCTCGGGAATATACGCGCTGTTATGCTCGAGCATGGCATCTGATATGTAACTGTTACATTCGAGCGGAAATGTGAAAAACGGTTCTTCATGACCGACGACCCAAAGCGCCGTCTTGGTGAACTCCAAAAGCGTCCCCGATGGCAAAGAAAACTCCTCGATACACATATTCATATCTTTGTCGGGGTAATACAGTTCGAGCAAAACTTCATCGTTGTCAACGTCGCCGTTTCCAAGATAATTGTATACGCTGAAATAGCTTGCAGTACCGTCAAGCTCGAACTCATACGGCAGGGAGAACGTCGGAACTGTCGCGGAGTAATATTCGCGCACGGTATCACCTATGGCGAGAGAATCGCACGCTGGATACGTTACAAGCTCATTGCCGTTGGCAAAGATACCGAACGGCTCGACCGTTATTAGATCACCGACCGCAAGCGTGAACGAGCTTTGAACCATCGCCCCGGTGCTATCGGGATACGAGAGATTGAAATACCACGTTTCGGCGTTATCGTCTATGATAGGATCGTAAACGATAACGTAGAGAGATTCAGAGCTGATTATAGCCGGGAGCGTTCCACTGGTGGACGGATTGACGCTGTCAGACGAACCATTCAAGACAGACCAATCGGTCGTGTATCTGCGATACGTCTGACCGAACGAGCAGACGATCTGACCGTCAAACACAACGTAATTTGCATTGATGGTAATATCCTTATAAGCTTCTCCATCATCCGTTACGGGGTCGATTTGGAATGAATATGTAGCCCATGAACCATCACCTGCGGGATAATATACGTCATAAGTTTGTAAATCGATCGCGTGAACCTTGACCGCTGATATACCACAAGCGACGAGGATCGCCACGAGCGCACCAAGCAAAATCAGTATAATATTACTGTTCTTCGGTTTTTGAAGCATTGTTTTCACCTTCCTTTTCTTCAACAGGTTCGCTCAGACACGGAAGCTGATTGACATGATTTTCGAGCTTTATAATGCGCTTAATCACATCAATGTAATTAAACGTAAGCGTTACCAAGGAAATACCCATCATGATAGATGCAATGATATCCAACATTTATTTCACCTCCTCCACAAGCTCAATATATTTCTCATAGGTCATAGGCAGACCATCCGTGCCGAGCATGACGGTAAGACCACCTTTATAAGAACCAACGTGCCATACATATAAAACATCTGTTACAGTATCTCTGTAAATATGAAACCCTGCACCGGCATTGGCAACCGAGACAAAACAACCACCAAACTTCGCATTATTTATAGCAGCGATTTCCTGCTCAGCTTGAATCGATGAGTACGTAGCTTCATACGTTTCCTTATATTCAGAACAGGAAACTAACGAAAGAACCGTTATAAGCGCAAGAAAAATTAAAAGAACACGTTTCATTTTTATACCTCCATCAAATCGAAAGCACGAACTTCAAGATATTCATTTGCACATGATTCAAAGCGCAGAGATCATGCTCAGGAAAGCCTTCGCCAAAGTCTTCGTAACATTCGCCACAGAAAAGAACGTCGCCGACAATAACCGCATCTAAATCAATACCGGAATAGATATTCCACGCGAGAGGATTGACAGTCTTGCACTTGAGCAATCCCGATTCATCCACGAGCATCACGATGTTATATTTGCGGAATAGCACAGGATATACACACTCGTAACAATCGCAGTTGATTGCTTTATGTACGAAATCATTGAATTTTTCGTCGGTGCAGTCAAAAAGCTCGCCGTTGGTATTATCGATTTCTTGAAGCTCGCCGTTGATTTTCAAAAGTAAGTATTTTCCGTAAAAGTGTTTATTCATGTCAAATCCTCCAATCAATATCCATGTAAATCATGATCTGCGCAAGAACCCGAAACGATAGCACCGCAAACGGAACAAATACCATATGCATCTGCTTCAGCTCGACAATCATGAGCATCTGCTTGTTCGCCATCCCAATTGTTAACCATGCGATATTCATCTCGGCTCAAAGTCTTACGATAATCAGAGCTACCGTTTTCAAACATCTCTTTATTCCAACATTCCCAAAGATAATTTTGACGTTTAACACTTATTATTTTCATTTTCCTTTTCCTCTTTACTTTCTTCATTTACTATAATTTCTCCCGTGACATGGTTCAACATTACGCCGAACTGACCGTTAAATACTTCTGTTTTATCAAGGACTTCCGCGGCGTGATTGATAAATTCATTCACGTTTTCTTTCGATTGCAACGAAGCGAGCAATCCTCTGTCTTGTCGTGCTTTTCGTCGGCGTAATTCTGCATATCCGTTATCGAAAAATTCAAATTGGGTACCGTCATCTTTGGGAGCAAACCCATAAAAATCGTTATCATTCAAATAACACAACACGTCTGATATATCTTCATGAAACGATCTTGCATCAACCGAACGTCGGCGCAGAATTTGCAAATGTGCGACGGAATTTTTGATTTTCCGTACAGTTTTCTTAATATCCGCGCCGATATCACGTTGACGGGTAAGAAGATCGTCGGAATCCACTCCCTCAATCTCACAGCTACGAATACGTTTCCACCAATCGAGATATTCAATTTCTTCCGTATCGGGGTTTTTGGGATTCTTGCGGTCCTTAACGAACGCTACCGTTTCCGTTGTCAAATATTCTTGGATACGTGCGCGAAGCGCGATCGTGGCATAAATCGGACGGAGCTGAGGCTCATCTTGGTACTCTTTGGGAATATGACATTCCCAATCCGCTACGTCACGCGCGATCTCGTTATAGAATTTTCGTTTTGTTTGAAACTCGATATTGAAAACAACGGTGTTTTTCGGAAGAACTCCGCGGAGTTCTTTTTCCAATTTTTCGTTATTATCGGAATCGATGTGATATTTTTTCATCAAATCACGGAAACGTTCCTTCAGATCATCGTCATGACCGTATTCCAAATACCACGCCATACGACCGACGAGAATCCCCGTAGCGAACGAAGCACGTTCATAGGCGTATCGATAAACGTATCGGTCGTACTCAGAGATCAGACCGAGCTTATACCAACGCTCGATGAAATACGCTTTGCGACTTACTTGCACTACTTCACGCCCTTTATCATAAGCACGAAAAAAAATACAGTTTGATCTACGATTACCAGCTGAAAAAGTTTCGATATTAATATCTTCACCAATTTCAAAATATTTGTTTGCTTTACGAAAAACAGATTTGAAATGATGATTAAGTTGCTTATCGTTAAAATAGCGATTTGCATCTTGAATCAAATTCGTATGGTAGGCATAGTCTACTCGGTTGATACCGACCTGCCACGCCGCGAGCTTATACTCGGAAAGAATCTTACCAACGTATTCAAACGAACGCTTGACCGCTTCATATGAACCCCACTGAATCAAAGCGCGGGTACGAAGCTGAACCACGATGCGCGGCGTCTCTGACGTCGGTATGCTTTTGGCGATAAAGATATCAAACATTTCGGGCAGGGAAAGATGATATGCGTACAAGCTGAAGCCTGTCGGCTCGACCGCAAGCCCCATGAAATCAAGCTCGGCGTTCCAATCCTTGCGAACCTTGTCGCGGAGCAGGTCAAGGTCTATGACCAGTTTGTTGATATTAGGATTTCTATATCCTTGATCTTCAGCCGGGTCTTTTGCTTCCGGGCGGTCGCCCATAAGGCGAACGGAATAGTATAGGGTATCTATGTGGGAACGAACGCAATGTGCATTGATATCAAAATATTGAGTACGTTCTTCTTGAGTAAATTCGGCAAAAATTTGAGATGACGCCGCGGATTTTGGAATACTCATTCTTATCTCTCTTTCCTTAGAATTTAAGTGACTTTCGCACCTCAAAAAAAGTTAGTTTTTCTTAGGCGGGTGCTGGTTTTTTATGTTATTATGTGGGGGGCGTGTTACAGGTCTGCCCCCGACCGGATTTTCACCGGTCTTTTTTTGTTTTTAGCGCGGAAAATGAAAGGTCATCTTCCGTCGAAAAAAGCGCCGACGTCGTCTTACGGGAGAAGCTCGTCCATCACCGGGCGAACGGTCAGATCCAAGACGAACACAGGCGATATATTGAAGCGCGAAAAAGGGAAGCCAAGGAACGACGGGTTCAGACGTTTGTTGGGATAAAGCGTGAACACGTCTTTATATTTGTTATAAAATCCACGAAAAACCGAAATCCACGTTGGCGGCATATAGTCATTGAAGACCTCACTTGCGCGAATCATGTAGCAGGTTTCACCGTTTTTCCAAGGAATCTTTTCCGTGATTTCAAAGCGAATTTTACCCGAATGACCATCGGGGGAGGTGTAAGGAAAACCAAAGTATTCACGCATCGGGAATCACCTCCAGGGAGGATGCAGGAACGTACACTGTGCGAAGAACAAAAGGACCGAATTGGTGCGGTTCAGAAAATGTGATTTTATAGCAATAGAACACGCCAGGGATATAGTCTGCAACAAGGACAGCTTCACCAATTACACGTTCATTGTCGGCGATTGGCACAAGAACACGAGCGCAGGAGCCAACAGGAATGTATTTTGTATCACCAGTCATATTATCACCTCAATCCATCACCCATTCACGCATATCATCGATTGAAAGACACTCAGAGGGACAGACGGAACAACCGAGCTGAAAGATAGCGCTGTTCAGAGCTTCCAAAACGTCGTCGGAACGGCTATAAACCTTCGTATTGTCCGAAAGCGCATCATACAGGTCAAACATGGATTCCAAGGTTTCGATTGCTTTCTTAAAGTAGTCATCATAATTTTTGATTTTCATCTTCTCTTTCCTCCTCCGATGCTGTTACGGCTCAGAGCCAAGGCATAACGCGCTTTGGAAATGCCAACGGGAGGGATATCCTCACCGGCGAAAAGCTTTCGTGTGGCTTCCCATGTGCGACCGATGCGACGGCTCAGCTCGCTCACTGTCAAAAATTTGTCATTGCCGAAGACTTCGGCAGCTTCCTCAAGCTCGAGGCGATAAAGTTCTGTTTCGCGTGCCATAATAACCTCCTTACGCTTCATCTAAGAACAGATCAGCGACTGTGCAACGCAAGACACTCGCAAAAAGCAACGCCGTATAAACGTCGGGCGTATAATGACCGCTCTCATAGAGGGATACGGACGAACGCGAAAGGTTCATTTGATTAGCAAGGTCTTTTTGTGTCATTTTGTTTTTTTCTCTGTAATCTTTTATTCCGTTTTCCATTTTTTCCTCCTTGCTGTATTTTGATTTTTAGGAAACGACTTCTTTTTCGTCTTTCAAAAGCTCGTCGACGGTGCAACCGAGGACGGATGCGATTTTAATAAGTTTTTCTACCGAAGGATTTTTATGACCGTTTACAATTTTGGAAACCATCATTTCAGAAACACCAATCGCATGTGCGAGTTCTTTCTGAGAGATTTTCTTGTCATACATAATCATCATAACGTTTCTTCCAATTAGCATCTTTTCAACCTCCATATATTGACTTTTTCTTTATTTTCATGTTATAATGGTTTAGTAATAAACTAAGTGATTATATTATAACTTAAAACACTTAAAAAGTCAATAAAGAATCACAAAATATTTTAAGTTTGTGAATTTCTTACAAATAAAGTGTTTTCAGTTCTTGCAGTTTTTACGGGAGGAAAATATGTTTAAGAAAAATTTTATCAGACTTTGCACATTAAAAGATGAATCTCCAACATCCGTATGCAAGAAAATCGGTATTACGGCTGCCGCTTTTTCACAATGGAACGACAACACAATACCTCGAAAAATTACACAACAAAAAATTGCGGATTATTTTGGAATAACAGTTGAAGAACTATTATCAGAAGATGATACTGCTATATCGTTCAATGTAAACAATGGAATTATTGGTAATGAAAACAAAAATAACGTTGTATCTGTCAGTATAGATTCTTCTTCCAACATTGGAGAATTTGAAAAAGAAATTCTGCACGTATGCAAAAGATTAGATACAAAAAAGAAACACGCCCTTTTGACGAAGGCGTATGAATTACTAAACGAATGAACCTCAAGGAGATAAATTGACATGGGACTATTAGAAACATTGCTAATATGTGTCGCTCTTTGGGTCGTAATATTATTTGGCATTACGCTGATCTCGATAATTCGTGATGACACAATAAACTTAAAAACATTACTTGATTTTATAAAATCTTCTTTAGAACGAAGAAAAGAAAAACATAAAAACAAAAAAACGGCAAACAAACCGAAGAAATTTTCTTTCTCTGAATTTACGAAAGACATATTTTCAGATTTAAGACCGTCAGAAAAGAAATTCGCGCTCGAAAGTTCGACAAAAGAAGAATGGCTTGCGGATAAAACTCTTGTATCACAAGAACTACAAAGAACAAGTTCCGCAAACAAAAGAATCATCAATAACATTTCCATAAAATCCAACGGAAAAACAACAAAGATTGATTTTGTACTTATCAATGAATACGGAATCTTTGTTGTCAACATTCAAAATTGCATTGGATTCGTCACAGGAAACCGAGAAGATCAAAAATGGGAACAAAGAGTTGGCTCTGCACGATATCACATTCCAAACTCCGTTATACAAAACAAGTCTGAGATAGAAGCATTAAAAGATTTTTTGAGCGTAGGACATTTACCTCGATACAAATTTTTTTCTGTTGTTGTCTTTATACAAAACAACGCTAACGACCTCTGTATAGAAAACGTTGTAAATTTTTGCGATTTAAGAAATTATATAAATTCTTTCAACATAAAAACACTTACCGTTCATGAGATTGACAGCGTATACAAACAACTCGGCGGAAAAGAGCCACCGAAACCTCAAACACGGCCGAAACCTCAAGAGGAGCCGAGGCCTCAAACACGGCCGAAACCTCAAGAGGAGCCGAGGCCTCAAACACGGCCGAAACCTCAAGAGGAGCCGAAGCCTCAAGCACAACCGGAACCGCAGATGTATCCTATACCACGAAAATCATCTGCTCCTCAAACACCTACGTTTGAACCGGGCATAAAAGGGGAATTGGGTGAATATCTTGTCGCCAGCAGACTTAGAGAAACAAAATCATCGGTCAAAAAAATAATCAACAATATCGTCATCAAAACATCGGACGGTAGGACAAGTCAAATCGACCATATTTTGATAAACGAATTTGGTATTTTCGTAGTTGAAACGAAAAATTATAGCGGAAATATTTATGGTGGACTTACACATCAAAACTGGTTGCAATACATAGGGGATAGAAAAGAATCTTTTTATAACCCTGTCATGCAAAATGAAACGCATATAAAACGATTAAGAGAAGTTTTGTGTATTGAACATCTGTATCAATATAAAATTTATTCTATCGTTGTATTCGTTCAAAATAACGCCAATAAAATCGATATAGCAAACGTTATCAACCTATCCGACTTAATCCCTTATGTCAATTCTTTCAACGTAAAAACAATGACAACAAATGAAATTGAAAGTATTTATCATCAACTTTTGACTATCAAAAATCAAAACTACATTCATCATCTGTAAGGAGGTCTACTATGTTCAAGCGCGCTGACGGACGTTGGTGCGAAAAAATATCAGAAAAGGGAAAGACACACTATATTTACGCAAATACCAAAAGGGAACTGTTGAAGAAAATTCAAGAGAAACAATTTTTCGTGGAACATGGCGAACCATTTGAAGACGTTGCCGCCGATTGGAAAGAAGAACATTTCGCTTCCATGAAGCCAAACAGCCGAAAGCCTTACAATGGAGCTTATAATCGAGCCATAGAGCATCTTTCGGGAATCTGCATCAACGATATTACAAAAAACGATATCGCACGAATTATCGATGATATGAAGCGTCAAGACTTCGCCAAAAAGACCGTTGCAACGCAGATCACCGTTTTGAATCTTATTTTCAAATGGGCAATGCAACGCGATCGCGCCGACAAGAACCCTTGCGAACTTATCGAAACACCGAAAAACCTGAAGCGGACAAAAAGAGAAATGCCCTCCGAAGAGGACATTCAAAGGATTATGGATAACGTTGATTCAGATCCGTTCGGGCTTTTCGCTTATTTCCTATACTTCACCGGGTGTCGTTTCGGGGAAGCTCTTGCGCTTACGGGAAAGGATATTGACCTTGAGCGTGGAGAAATCCGAATTTCAAAATCTTTGTATTTCGACAACGGTCCGAAGATCGGAACACCTAAGACAGAGAGCGGAACGCGCACCGTACCGCTTCTTGACTGCCTAAGGGAGCATTTGCCGAAGCTGAAAAAGAATCAATACCTGTTTTCACATTTAGAGGACAGGAGCGAACCATTCACCCAAAAGCGAATCTTTACGCAGTGGAAGAAGTACCAAGAGCGTACCGGCGTGAGCTGCACACCCCATCAGCTACGGCATGGCTTCGCTACGTTGCTATTCGACGCAGGTCTGACCGCAAAAGATGCACAGCCCATACTCGGACACGCTACCGCGGAAATGACGATTGATATCTATACGCATATCACAAATTCACGCGCAAAAGGTAATGCCGACAAACTGAATACATTCGTAAACAACAGCCGAAAATCGAAATGACGGTGTCAAAGTGGTGTCAAAGGCGCGAAAAGGTAGATGATTGCTGACTTGTTGAAGAGTTCAAATCTCTCCTTCTCCGCCAGAAAAAGCACACATTTTTTTCAAATGTGTGCTTTTTTATTCCATAGGAAATTGCTCAACTCGACCTCGCCGTTTTGCTGTTTCCGTCAAAGAGAGAAGCTTGGATAGGCGAGCAATTTCCGGCGGGCGTTGCCCGCTTTTTTATAAAATTTGCCGGGTATTCAAAACATGGAGGAAATCCCTCAAAAATTGAAAGGAGATCAGCGCAATGAAACAAATAGGCAGAGAGGTATGTTTTCTCAGAACAGGAAAATACAACCCCAGAAACGGAGAAAGTTCTTTCCTCAGACTTCGGGATGGGGGTATCATGTGCGTTTATACGAAGTATTACGGCGATGATTGGACCGACCATTCCATTGCAAGACTTGAAGCGATTGATTCCTATGATGAAGGAGAAACCTGGTCAGAAAGTCGTATCTTGATTGAAAAAGATAAAGATGCGCTCAATCTCATGTCGGCAAGCCTGATCCGCCTTGAAAACGGTGATCTTGGCGTTTTATATCTTCGCAAATCGATGAAGGATGACAAGCTTTTGTGTATGCCGTATTTCGTTCGCTCCTCAGATGAGGGGAAAACGTTCTCTGAGCCGATCCTTTGTGTAAACAAAGAAGGATATTACTGTGTGAATAACGACAGACTGATCCGATTGAAAAACGGCAGAATTCTTTTTCCCGCAGCATATCACGGAGAATCCGGCAGACGGCTCTCCGCAGGAATGTTGACCGTGTGCTATTCGGATGATGACGGCAGAACCTTTCACCAAATCGATGGCTTCGTGCGTTCTCCTTATCATGACAATACGCAACTTCAAGAACCGGGACTCTACGAGCTTCCCGACGACAGACTTTGGATGTTTTGCCGAACTGCCTACGGGCATCAGTATCAATGCTTTTCTGATGACGGCGGTATCAGCTTTGGAGAGGTCACGCCGGCGTTCCGATTTACGTCGCCCGATTCCCCTATGCAGGTTTCATCGGTTCATGGCAAAACGGTCGCTATTTTTAATCCGATCGGTTATCATTGTCTGAGAGAAGATTGCGAGGTTTGGAAAAGCCCCAAAAGAACGCCTTTCGTTCTGGCGGTCAGCGATGACGGAGGACTTTCTTTCGTTGATATGCGTTCTTCATTTCGTGACGGCGGATATCTCCCCTTTTCTCTGAAATGCAGATTGCTGGAAAGCGATACGAAAAACAGCTATTGCTACCCTGCGGTCATCGAAACGAAAGATGGGTTCCTCGTTGCATATTATCATAGTGATGATACCACGATCTGTTTGAATGGGACAAAGATCACGAAGGTAGAGATCGGAGAATTGGATTTTTGATCATCGCATCAATACCCAAGGAGGACGCCAATGCGTTATAAGCGTATTTTCAGCATAGATGACCCCGATATCCCATATTTGACCATGATTTTGAAGCTTCCCGAGGTCGCGCGCTTCATCAGCATTGACGAGAAAAACTATTGGCATTACGTAACGTCAAATGAAAACGTGTTTTATTTCAAAGCGTATGAACAAGGACGACTCGTTGGCGCAACGCATTGTGAGATCGTGGATCATATATTATATATGGATATTATGATCATTCCCGCGTATCAGAGGAAAGGTTTTGGCGAGATGATCTTGCAAGATATCCAAAACGGGAAATTACCGCTTGCTTACGATCAAATTGAAGTTTCCATTGAGGATACGAATGTAGCATCGATCAAGCTATTTGAAAAGATGAATTTTCATTGTATTTCAAAAGAGGAAGAACTTCTGAATTATAGATATTTGAAAATTTGATTTTTGTCATTCGTTTCTTCCCACCGCAACTTTGCATTTCAAGGTTGCGGTTTTTGTATTTTATGATATAATAAAAGAAAAAATAAAAGGAGAACCCCCATGAGCCAAATGAAAGAAAGAATGCACACAGGAGAGATCTATAATCCCGGAGATGATGAGATCATGGCGCGTCAAGTAAAATGCCTCGACCGTTTGTATGATTTCAATATGACTCGTCCGACCGAACAGGAAAAACGCCAAGCGCTTATGAAAGAAATGTTTGCGGAGCTTGGCAAGGGCGTTTATATCGAACCGCCGTTCCATGCGAATTGGGGTGGTGCACATTGTCATTTCGAAGATTATGTTTACGTGAATTTCAATGTAACTTGTGTAGATGATACGCATATTTACGTCGGTGAAAATACGATGCTTGGACCCAATGTCGTTCTTGCTACGGCAGGACATCCGATCTTGCCCGAGCTACGCGAAAAAGGATATCAATATAATATGCCTATCCATATCGGTAAAAATTGTTGGCTGGGAGCGGGCGTGATCGTGCTTCCCGGTGTGACCATTGGCGATCATTCCGTAATTGGCGCGGGCAGTATCGTGACCCGTGATATTCCTGCAAATGTGGTCGCGGTCGGAAATCCTTGCCGCGTTTTGCGCCCGATCGGGGAAAAGGATAGGGAATATTATTTCCAAGACCGCAAGATCGAATATGATAAACTGTGAGTGCGGAGGTGCGAATGACCAAAAAAGAATTTACCTATGCGCTTCCTCGCGGTCTGGGTCGTTGTGTTCTCGCTTGCAAAAAAGACCCCGAAAAATATCGTGATATCGTTTGGAAGTATTGTGATCGGTGCGATATCTTTGACGCGCAATGCAACGGCACACATACGTGGTATTGGTATCAGTTGATTGGTTGTTATGACGATAAAGAAGTGTTTATACAAAAAATCGTTGATACTTTTCTCGCATATAAACCGAAATACGGCTGGGAATTTTATTATGATACACAGCTTTTGACCTATTTTGCCGATGACGGCATGGTATTTGTAGAAAAAGCACTGTGGCAAAAATATGAGGAATTATATACGGCGCTTTTGCATCGAAAACGCGCACCTCGCGGAATGTTTCATCTGCGGAATGATTTTGAAACGCTTTGCGTGGAGCTTGCGACGGATTTTGACCGCTATTTACGTATCGCAACCGATATCGGACGGTTATATTTGGAAAATTCTTTATATGATGCGTGGGATTTTGAATGGCTGTATAGTTCCGTCGGAAAAGCATTTCAAAAAAGACTTCTTTCGAGAGCAAAAGCGTCTGAACCGCTTTCCCATTATATACGCATACACCGCGAACAGGAGGAAAGCAAACCGACGCGAAATTATGCAAAAAAGCCATTATCCGAGCTTCAAGGGTGGGGACTTTCGTATCGCTTGATGGATGAAAGCGCGGAAACTGTCGGCTTCTATGCTCAAAAATATCTTGATACGACCGATATCGAAGCGCGGACCGAGGCGCTTTTAGCCTTTACCTATTGTCCATATCCGCTTGATCCTGCACCCATCATCGAAGATACCAAATCGGAAAACGAAAAGCTTGCCGACGTTGCATGGGAAGCGCTTGCTTGCGTGCACCATCCCAAGGTAAGAGAACTTGCCCTTGCACATCTGACAGATGATTTTGAACGCGCATTTCCGCTGTTTGTCTGCAATTATCTCCCCGAGGATGAAGAGCGCTTAACATCGATCCTCAAACATATGAAAATTGACGTTTTGGATACGTCGGGCTGGCATCATGCACATTTTGCTGTTTATGATATGTTTGGAAAACGCCTTGGTGTACCCAAACCCCCGAAAAAGATACTTCCTATTTTATATGAAACCACCCTTTGTCCCTCTTGCCGAAAATGGTGCTTGGAGCTTATGGCAAAATATCGCATGATAACCCCCGAGATACGCGAAGAATGTGCCTATGATTGCTATGAAGATACCCGAAAAGCATATGGGAAAAAGGATACTATTTTGCAAAGCAAAATGGTGAATGAGGAGAAAAAATTATAAAAACATTCTTTGTTTTATTGACAAACGCTTCCTAAAATGCTATACTAAAACATCATTTGTTTACAAATAAGCTATTTGGAGGCGATATAAAATGAGTAAAGTAATGATCCCCGAGGGCTACCATCCGACCTTGGGCTTATATGATACACAGACCGCTATCGGTATGCTGAAACGAGTTTTTGAAGAAAAGCTTTGCTTCGTTTTGAATTTGAAGCGTGTTTCCGCGCCTCTTTTCGTTGACCCCGAAACAGGTCTGAACGATGACCTCAGCGGTGTTGAACGTGCGGTTCGTTTTGATATCAAAGAAACAGGCAAAGATGCCGTCGTCGTACATTCTCTTGCGAAATGGAAGCGCATGGCGCTTTATACATACGGCTTTTCTGCGGGCGAGGGTCTTTATACCGATATGAACGCGATCCGCCGTGATGAAGAAATGGATAATCTCCATTCTATCTATACTGACCAGTGGGACTGGGAAAAGATCATCACCCGTGAGACCCGTACCCTTGAATATCTCAAAAATACCGTAAAGGGTGAGGTCGGTGCGATCTGCGACACCTTGGATATGCTCAAGGTCCGTTATCCGCAGATCACCGTGGATATCAAGCGTGAGGTCAGCTTCATCACCACACAGGAGCTTGAGGATATGTACCCCGATATGACCGCAAAGGAACGCGAAAACGCATATCTCAAGGAGCATAAGACCGCATTTATCATGCAGATCGGTCGTAAGCTGAAATCGGGCAAGCCCCATGACCATCGCGCGCCCGACTATGATGACTGGGATCTCAACGGCGATATCATGTTCTGGAACGATGTTCTCGGTTGTGCATTTGAGATTTCTTCCATGGGTATCCGTGTCGATGAAAAAGCGCTGGACGAACAGCTTCGTCTTGCAGGTGCAGATGAACGCCGCCGTTTCCCGTTCCATAAAGCACTTCTTTCGGGTGGACTTCCGCTGACGATGGGCGGCGGTATCGGTCAGTCCCGTCTTTCCATGCTTCTTCTCGGCAAGGCGCATATCGGTGAAGTTCAAGTTTCCATTTGGGACGATGAAACACGCCGTATCTGCCAGGAAAACGGTATCGTATTGCTTTAACAGACTTATTTGATAACCCTAAAAAGAATGTCTTGCATCGTCCGCGAGATCCATTCGACTACACACCGCCGCGTCATTCTGAGCGCAGGGCGAAGCCCGAAGTCGAAATTTTTCGTAAGCAAAATCGCGTAGCGGAATCAGGGCGGTGTTCCGCTCAGGATGACCACGCGGAGATATTTGAAATCTGAGATTATCGAATAGGTCTAATAGAAAAAACGGAATCCCAAAAAAGATTCCGTTTTTTTACGCTTTATTCATAGATTATACAATAATCTATGGTATGATAATGATAAAAGACTGTTTGGAGGAGAATATATGAAATTCCGAGAAAAGATCGCCGCGTTTATGTATGGCAGATATGGTGTCGATGTGCTTTCAAAATGTATGCTGATCGTCTATATCGCGCTTGCCGCCGTGATGTTGTTTATCCGAAATGCTGTGGTATATTATATTTTGCAGGGGCTTTCGCTCGCGCTTTGTATTTTGATCTTTTACCGTATGTTTTCGAGAAATATCACCAAACGAACTGCGGAAAATACGCGGTATCTGAAGATCAAAAAGGGTATCAAGGAAAAGATATTTTTGCAGAGAAACAAATGGAAATATCGAAAGACCCACGTTTACCGCAAATGTCCGCATTGCGGCGTGCAGATCAAGCTTCGCCGTGTCAAGGGCGACCATCGTTGCGCCTGCCCCAAATGCGGAGATTCCTTTGACGTTCACGTGAAATGAAAGAAGCCCATAAAAATATCCCCCGATATTCAAGTATCGGGGGATTGCTGTTTCATACTTATGCTTTCGGAAGATAGGAAACGATCAAAGGCGCTCCATGATAGGTGGTATCCTTGCTTGGCACAAAGGTAACGCCCAAACCGTTCATGAAATGAAAACGGAGCGGGGAATTGCTTGGTTGATACGTTGCGGAAACCGTGAAATCGTACTCTTGCGAATAGATTCTGAGACGGGTATAGAGCGTGGTACATTCCGTCAGCTCATGAGAGCAAGGAACGGTGGTCGCGTAGGTCGCATCACAGGAGAATCCGTTTCGATACGTCAGCGCAAGATGATGGTTTGCGTTTTCAAAAACGTCGGTTCTGCCGTTTTTGGAGTCGGTCACGGCGTATACGTTGCGGTTCGTTTCCTCGCAGAATTTGCAGGAGGTCATTTCCGAGAGAAGCACGATATTTTTGTAATTGTCATCAAATACGGCGTTATAAGAGAGACTGAGCGTTCCTTTTTCTGCCCAAGTGGGACGGTAGAGCCATTCCGCACGCGCAGAAACGATGAAATATTCGTTGCGTTCATCGATACAAGTCTCTGGCGTATCCACGCGGATCGCCGTTGTGATGATCTTCATATAACCGTATTCCTTGGTGGAAATTCCAAAAAGCTTTGCCAGCAGGGAGGGGAATTTCGGCGCGCTTTGTTTTTCGATCTCCGCGAAAAAGTCGTCTTCGCTGAGCGTTTCGGCATCGCCGCTTTCCGCCATTTTCCAATATTCAACGCTTTGCGTGGCATCTTGATAGGTCATTGCCTGCAAGATATATTCTTCGGGCAAAGCCTCGGCAATCGCATCGCCCTCAAGCATGGCGATAAGCGCTTTTGCTTCTTCTGCATTTTCAGGGCGTTCAAACGGGATAGCATATGTTTTTGCCGTTGCGGCTTGTATGCTTTTGGTACCGGAGTGGACAAAGGGTGAAGCTGTCAAAACGAAAAGCATGGTAAAAAAGAGAATGGATAATCTTTTTTTCATTAAGCATCAATCCTTTCATTTTGGTATATTTGCTATCTATATGATATCACATCTTTCCTAAAAAAGCAATACTTTTTTTGCATCACACAGAATCCCCCTTGATTTTCTTTCGTTTTTATTGTATCATATACATGTAAAGATTATGATGAAAGGATAGATTCCCATGAAAACATACGAAAGATTTTTGAAATACGTTGCCGTTCCGACCATGTCTGACGGCAGCAGTGAAACCGTTCCCAGCACAGCAAAACAGCTTGTCCTTGCACATATCCTCAAAGATGAGCTTTGGGCGCTCGGTCTTTCCGATGCGCGTGTCGATGACCACGGTTACGTGTATGCGTCGCTTCCTGCCAATACCGATAAGGAAATCAATACCATCGGGCTTATCGCGCATATGGATACCTCCAGCGAAGCATCCGATACCGATATCAAGACCGCTATCGTGGAATATAAGGGTGGCGATATCCTCCTGAATGAAGAAAAAGGCATTTATATGACCCTTGCCGATTATCCTTATCTCGCGGAATATCAAGGTCAGCATCTCATCGTGACCGACGGTACAACACTGCTTGGTGCAGACGATAAAGCCGGCATTGCGGAAATCATGAGTGCCGTTGAAAGAATCATTGCATCGGGTATGCCTCACGGTAAAATTTGCATCGGCTTTACGCCCGACGAGGAGATCGGCAGAGGCGCAAATCACTTTGACGTCAAGGGCTTTGCCGCAGATTATGCGTATACCGTAGACGGCGGTGCGCTCGGTGAGCTTGAATATGAAAACTTCAATGCGGCAGGCGCACATATCACGTTCCACGGACGCTCCATTCATCCCGGCTCTGCAAAAAATAAGATGAAAAATGCGGCATCCATCGCTTGTGAATTTAACGCGATGCTCCCCGCAGATGAAGTTCCCGAAAAGACCGAGGGCTATGAGGGCTTCCATCATCTTTCGGGTATGACGGGCGGCACGGAATATGCAAAGCTCGATTATATCATCCGCGACCACGATAAGGTGAAATTTGAAGAAAAGAAACAGCAGTTTATCGATGCAACGAACGCCATCAATGCGAAATGGGGTGAAGGCACCGCAGAACTCAATATGAGCGATTCGTATTATAATATGAAAGAAATGATCGAACCGCATATGTATATCGTCGATCGCGCCAAGAAAGCCATGGAGGATGTGGGCATTACGCCGAAGATCGTTCCGATTCGCGGCGGTACAGACGGCGCTCGCCTTTCCTATAAAGGACTTCCTTGCCCGAACCTTTGCACAGGTGGCGAAAATTTCCATTCCCGTTTTGAATTTGTTTCCGTGGAATCCATGGAAAAAATCACGGATATGCTCGTGAAGCTCATCGAAAACAGCGTAACGGATGGGAAGATGTAAGAAAAAATAATCAAACAAAACAGGAGCGCAGCGCGCTCCTGTTTTCATATGATTTCGTCCGCTTGCGGACACCTTTTCTCTTCATTTTTCGCTCTTATCTTTTCTATGCAATGGCACTTGCCATTGCCTCACCACCACGGCACAAGGTGCTTTCGGGTGGTCGTTTCCTCGGTTTCTGTGAAGATCTCCGTGGTTTCGGGGGGCGCTGAGGTGTCGTTTTTTTTGGATGAAGTCGTGTTTTCGGCGGGATTTTCGATGTGTGTTTCCGTGTTTTCCGTCAAAATATCCGCCGTCGTGGTCTCTTCTACCGTCGTTTCATACTCCGTACAGTACCTGTTGTGCGCCTTTTCCGCTCCGCTTACGCCGATATAGTTTCCGTTCTTTTCATAATAATTCTGAAAGAAGGCTTTCGTGGGGTCGAGCGTGGGCGATGCGCCAAAGGGCAGATGCCGATACATAAATTCTGCATCCAAAACGTGAATCTGACACGGAAAGGAACGCGCATAGCCTTTCACAAATGCCACGCGGAGGCGGTTTTCTTCGGGACATTTCTCACTTGCCAAGGTCTTGGCTTCTTTGTCATAATCAAGCAAAATATGCTCATCACAAGCGGTACGCGGTTCGGTGCCTTTCTTGAAATATCCGAGAATCACACGATGACCGCGCAGGTCATGTGAACAGGCATAGGCGGGGGCTTTTCCCGAATCCTTGCAATATAGTGCGCTTATCACGTTTTCACTCGTCGGAAATTTATTTTTTTTATTGAGTGTGATGGTTTCGGCGGCATTTTTTGCATATAGTCGGCTCATAAGTCCGTCAAAAATTGTAACGGCGGGATTTATTTTGTGTGTGCCGATATCGCGTGCATCCTTATGCCCATACCAAACACCGCAAAGCAGGTCGGGCGTATATCCGATGAACCAACGGTCGGTATTGGCGTTTGAGGTCCCTGTTTTTCCTGCGACGGGGACGGACCTCGATAAGGTCATATCCGATGCCGTACCGTACGTGACGACGTTTTTGAGAAGTCTGGTCATGATATCCGCCGTATCCTTGCTGATCGCTCGTGTTCCTTCCGTTTCGTTTGAAAGTATGAGATTTCCGTCTTTATCATAGACCTTGGTATAGGAAACCGTATCGTGATGGATACCCTCGCCGTTGGCAAGCATCGTATACGCGCCCGTCATTTCACGAACGGAAACCCCGCGTGTGGTCGCGCCCAAGGCGAGAGGTGCTGCCGCAATATCCGAAAAGGTTTTGCCATTTCCGCTTTTTTCATATTCCACGAGGGTCGTGATGCCGAGCGATTTCAAAAAACGATACGAATTGTTTTCTCCGAGCTTTTTCAAAACGCGGACAGCGACGGTATTGGTCGATTTCATGAGCGCGGTATTGACCGTCGTCAGCCCCGAATAGATACGGGGATTGTTTTTTGGCCATGCCGTATACGTGTTTCCGTTTTTCGTAAAGCTTACGGGAACGTCATCAAAGACCGATGCCCATGTGATGAGGTCTTTTTCAAGCGCGGGCGCATAGACGGATACAGGCTTGATGACAGAACCCGGCGAACGAAGCATTTGTGTGGCAAGATTGAAGATGCGGTCGGAGGTCTTTTCTCCGATATCGCCTGCAACGGCAAGCAAATGCCCGTTTTTGGGGTCGATCAGCACCGTAGAGGACGAAGCTCGAACACCCTCCTTACTTTTCGGAATGTTTTCGACGTTGGCATAATAGGCTTCCACGGCTTCCTGCATTTTCGCATCCATCGTGGTATAGACGGAAAGACCGCCGTTATAGAGCATTTGCGATGCCGCGGTACGAGAAAGATGATATGCCTTGGAAAGGTCATGGATCACGTCCTCAATGACGACCTCCGTAAACCAAGAAAGCTTTTTTTCGGATTCGCGTATCGTTCCGAGATGAAGCTCCGTTTCCGTGTGAATGGCTTCCTCATAGACGTCGTCCTCCAAAAGTCCCAGCTCGTGCATACGCCATAAGATCGTATTTCGGCGTTCCTTATTATACGTCGGATTTTGAATCGGGTCGTATCTGGTGGGATACTGAATGATGGCGGCAAGGGTCGCGCCCTCCACGAGCGTCAGCTCCGATGCCGTTTTCCCAAAATACAATTCCGCGGCAGTTTCCAAGCCATAGCACCCCTCGGCAAGATAGACCGTATTGAGATAAAGCTCTAAGATCGTTTCCTTGGATACCTCTTTTTCAAGGTGAAGCGCACGCATGATCTCTGTTAATTTCCGTTTGACGGTCACTTTATTGTCACCCGTCAGGTTTTTGATGAGCTGTTGGGTGATGGTTGAACCGCCGTAGCTCAGTCCTCCACCCGATGCAAAGCCAAGGACAGCGCCCGCTGTTCGACGAAAATCGACCCCTTGATGCTCATAAAATCGGTGATCCTCGATCGCAATAAAGGCGTTTTGCACGTCTTTCGGGATTTCGAAAAGTGGGATCCAGATGCGGTTTTCCGCGCCGTGCAGACGCTCATTTTCAAGCTCAACGGCGTTTCCGTCGCCATCGTAATAATAAAGCTTTGTGGTGCGTCCTTGGTTTGCCGTGAGCATTTCAAGGTCTAAGGACGCATCGATCCCTTGCGTGGCATATATGACAAAAGAAGACGTTAGCATGACGGCGCAAAACACGATGACGAGAAAAAACGCAAGCACGATACGCCCGAAACGCTTCCCATGATTTCGTTTCATATTTGGTTTTCAGTCCTTTCTTTGTAAGGTTCTGTGAATATTATGGATTTTTGTGTCAATACTATTCCTGAAAATCAAAGATGTGAGGTGAGTTTTTTGGAATACAATACAAAAACGAGAATGGGGATCTGGCTTTGTCTGCTCATGATGCTGCTTGTTTTGGCGCTCGTTTTGGCGGGGGTTTTTGATTCCGCACGCAGGGAAGAGGATAGGCTTGTAAACGCGACGAATCCCGACGATGCCATCTACGTCAACGCTTTGCCGCAAGGCACGTCCTCTACGGAAACGACACAAGCAGAAACGACGATTTCCCCCGAAACGACGACAGGCGCGCCCACGGCAGACACGGAACGCAAGGCGCTTTATTACGTTACGGTTTCGGGAGAACGCATCGTTTTGCTCAATGAATACGGTGAATTTTTGCGGACGCTTCATGAAAATGCGCTGTTTTTGCCGAGTGAGGACCTCGCGGCGCTTCGGGCGGGGGTCGCGGTCTATTCGAGCGAGGAGCTTGCGGATTGGATAGAGGATCTGTCGTAGAATCGGACTTGAACGGATGTTGCCAATCGGCGTTTTGAAAAAAGCAATATATTAGACTTAGAAAAGGCAGGATTTGGTATCCTGCCTTTTCTGTGAAAGTGGACAAAAAATGAACTAACGAATAGGTCGAAAGTGTTTTATATATATGCAAATTTTTGTATGGATTGCCGTTTTTTGGATATTTTGCAGTAAAGATGTTGACAGAATGAACTTTTTGTAGTAAAATAATGATATCAAGCTTAGTGAAATTATGATTAGGAGGTGTTTTCGATGAAAAATAGCAAAGCATTATTTGTGATGTTGTTTGCGTTGGCACTCATACTTGTTGTGATTGCATTTCTCTTGGCTGGGCAACCGTATGGGTGGTTTGGTTTTCATTTTTTGGGTCCCGTTGCTATCGTACTTTTAATTATTGGTTTTGTCATGGGTCTAAAAGGAAAATGACATTTTTGCCCGTCCTATTACAGTAACCTATAATACATAAAATAAGGAGGAATTTTTATGAAGAATAATAAATCTTTTTATATTATTGCATTGGCGTTAATGCTTATGATTGGTTCCAATGCGTTGTTTGTGGTGGGAGGAGCATTGGGTGTTGCAGCCTTATGTATTTATCCTGTCGCCCTTGTCATTTTCATTGTCGGTTTTGTCATGGGTCTAAAAGGAAAATAACATTTTCGCCGCCGTTTTTACGGCGGCTTTTCTTTTTCTCTTGATTTCCCACGGCGAATGTGGTAAAATAATCTTAAAAGCAAGAAAACCAAGGAGGAATCATATGGCAAACCGTTATTTTACTTGCAAGACCAATAAAAACCCGATTACATATGCTTGTGGAGAGGAAATCATCTTTCATATTTTTTACCGTCACGAGGGTGTGACCGTTCCTGCGGTGAAATTCAAATGGCAGATGGAGGCAGATTTCGGCTTCCGCGAAGAGGGTGTTTGCGATGGCAAAACAGGAGAATTTACCTTGAAAGCGACGCTTGACAAGCCCGGCTTTGTTTACGTGATCGCGCAGGCGATCGACGAAGACGGAAATCCCGCGCCCGAATCCGATATTTTTTACGGCGGCGCAGGCGTTGAACTTGATAAAATCAAATCGGTAACGACAGAACCCGAAGGATATCATGAATTTTGGGAGATCTGCAAAAAAGAGCTTCATTGTTTGGAGCCGAAGCTCATACAATGTAATGAACTCCCCAAGGATGCGCTTCATCCGAATCATGACGTTTATGACGTGAGGATCGCTTGCGTTGGCGGTATCCCCGTTTCGGGTATTCTGACCATTCCGCGTGACGGCAAAAAGCACCCCGCCCGCGTGACCTGTCAGGGCTACGGCGTGAAAAGCGCATGGCATCTTTTCGGAGATGACACCATCAATCTTTGCATCAATGCTCACGGTATTCCGAACGATATGCCGCAGGCGTATTATGATGACCTTTTCAAGGGCAGACTTGCGGGATACGGCTTCGACGAGGAGCAAAATCGCAATCCGCATACCTGTTATTTCAAATATATGATGATCCGCGCGGCGCAGGCGCTCCGCTTTATGATGACGCTCCCCGAATGGGACGGCGAAACGCTCATTTCCCGCGGCGGTAGCCAAGGCGCGGTGCAGGCAATGCAGGGCGCATCCATGGTCGATGAAGTCACCTATATCGATACTTGGGTTCCGTGGCTTTGCGATATCAGCTCGGGCGATATCGGTCGTATCTGCGGTTTCGGTAATTTTTCCGGCAATGCGATGCGATTCTTTGACCTCAGTCTTCGCGCAAGATACGTGACCAAAAAGGTCGTCATCAGCGCGGGTCTTGGCGATGCGACGACACGCGCATCGGGTATCACGGCGATGTATCACAATTTGCAAGGGGAAAAGGAGCTTTCCTTTACCCAGTGCAGAGAGCATATCTATTCTTCCCCCGAAGCAGAAAGTTTCCGATTTGAAGAATAAAGGAGGCACTCCATGAAAACCTTGTCCTATCTTCCCGACGATTACCGCGAGCTTTGCGCGATTGATCTCGAAAAAAACAAAAGAAGCGCGCTTTATATCAATTTGCTCGGCGTTTTGATCACGCTCGTGATGGCGATCGTGATGAATACCATCATTCCGCTTTCTTCTCTTTTTGAGGGGGACGTGGGGGTCGGCAGCTTGCTCCTCCGTATCGTCGTGCTGGCGGTCCTACTTGTCGGGTATATTGTTTTGCACGATCTGACACATGGCTTTGCCATGAAGCTTTGCGGGGCGCGTAAGGTCGTTTACGGCTTTTCGGGCATGTATGCCTTCGCCGGCTGTCATGATTTCTTCTCGAAAAATGTGTATCTCATCATTTCGCTTGCGCCCGTCGTTTTTTGGGGCATTATCATCAATATCGTATGCTTCCTTGTGCCGTCTACTTGGTTCTGGATCTTCTATATCATTCAGATCGCCAATATCGCAGGCTCTGCCGGGGATTATTATGTCATTTTTCATTTTCTCTTTCTCCCCGACGATATCCTCGTTTATGATACGGGAACGGCTATGACGATCTATTCCGCTCAAAAATAATATACGAATAAATCCCACTGCTAAGCGCGGTGGGATTTTGATATTTAAGCATCTTTCAGAACGCGCATGGCGTTGAGGATCGCAAGGACGGATACGCCGACGTCGGCAAAGACGGCAGCCCACATGCCCACAAGACCAACGGCAACGAGCAAAAGCACGAGAATCTTGACCGCGATGGCAAAGATGATATTGCTGTATACGATACGCATGGTGCGTTTGGCGATATGGACGGCAGATGCGATCTTGGAGGGTTTATCGTCCATCAAAACGATATCGGAGGCTTCCACAGCCGCGTCTGAGCCCATCGCGCCCATGGCAATGCCAAGGTCGGCGCGGGAGAGTACGGGTGCGTCGTTGATGCCGTCCCCGACAAAGGCAAGAACGGCTTTTTCTGATTTTTCGGCAAGAAGCTGTTCGACCTTTTCCACTTTGTCTGCGGGGAGAAGTCCTGCATAGACCTCGTCAAGACCGAGTGCTGTTGCAACGGCTTTTCCGACGGCTTCGTTATCGCCCGTCAGCATGACGGTCTTACGGACACCGAGCGCACGCAGGGAGGAGATCGCTTCCTTGGCGTCGGCTTTTTCTTCGTCGGAAATGACGAGCGAGCCAAGGAATTTACCGTCGAGGGCGACGTAAACGGCAGTTCCGATATCCGAAACGGGAATATGATCGATCTTTTCGTCGCGCATAAGCTTTTCGCCGCCGATAAGGACTCTTTTGCCATCGATGACGGCGGAGATGCCCTTGCCTGCAAGCTCCGTGACGGAGGCGATACGGCTTTCATCGATGGGCTTTGCGTAGGCTTCCTCGATGGATTTACCAATGGGATGATGCGTATTGCTTTCTGCAAGCGCGGCGTATTCGAGCAGAGTTTCTTTTTCGGTATCCTTCGCGGGATAAACGGCGGTCACGCGGAACGTACCCTTTGTGAGCGTACCCGTTTTATCGAAAACGACCGTTTCCAAACGGGAAAGCGCTTCCATATAGTTGCCGCCCTTGACGAGGATGCCTTTCTTCGATGCCGCGCCGATACCGCCGAAAAAGCTCAGCGGAACGGAAATGACGAGCGCACACGGGCAAGAGGTGACGAGAAAGCTGAGCGCACGGTATACCCAAACCGACCATTCGCCTGTGATGAGCGACGGCACGATGGCAAGCACGAGCGCGGAAATGACGACGATGGGCGTATAAAAACGCGCAAATTTGGAAATGAAGTTTTCGGTTTTGGCTTTCTTGGCGCTTGCGTTTTCCACAAGGTCAAGAATTTTGGAAACGGTAGATTCTCCGAAGACCTGTGTAACGCGCACGCGCAGTCTGCCCGAAAGATTGACCGTGCCGCTGACGACGGCGTCGCCTGCCACAAGGTCGCGGGGCAGGGATTCCCCCGTGAGCGCGGAGGTATCGACGGTGGTCTCGCCCTCGATGATGATACCGTCAAGCGGAATCTTTTCGCCTGCGCGAATGACGATGATATCGCCGATGGCAACCTCGTCGGGGTCGACTTCTTGGATCTCTCCGTCACGTTCGAGATATGCGAAATCGGGACGGATATCCATGAGCGCGGCGATCGATTTGCGGGATCTGCCGACGGCATATTCTTCAAAAAGCGTGCCGACTTGATAAAAAAGCATGACGGCGACGGCTTCGGGGTATTCTCCGATGATGAACGCGCCGACGGAGGCAATGCTCATCAGAAAATTTTCATCCAAAAATTGAGCGCTGAACAGTCCGCGAACGGCTTTCCAAAGGATATCCCAACCGATAATGATATACGGTATGAAAAACAGGATCGCTTTGACATACCAAAAATCGGGCAATCGATTTCCCAATACGACGAGCGCAATTAGCAAAACGGCGCTTATCAAGATACGAATGAGCTTCTTTTTTTGGCGGCTTGTCATGCATCAAATCCTCCGTTTGCTATGTATCAATACAAAATCTTGCAGTCGGGCTCGACCTTTTTGCAGGCTTTTTCAGCTTTTTTGAGGATTTCGTCCATTTTGGCTTCGTCTGCCACGATGGTGAGCTTTTGCATGAGGAAGCTGACGTCACAGGATTCGACACCGTCGATCTTTTCGATGGCGCGTTTCATTTTTTCGGCGCATACGGCGCAATCAAGGTTTTCGAGCTTGTAAACTTTTTTCATGATGATTCTCCTTTTCTCGGTTCAAAATGATTAGTCAAAAAGATGTTCGATGCCCATATCCAAAATATCATGGACATGTTTATCGTCGAGGGAATAAAAAATGGTTTTGCCGTCTCTGCGCGCTTTGACGAGCTTATTGGCTTTCAAAATGCGGAGCTGGTGAGATACGGCGGTTTGGGTCAGATTCAAAAGTCCCGCGATATCACAGACGCAAAGCTCCCGCTCAAAAAGCGCATACAAAATACGGATACGTGTGGAATCGCCGAATATTTTGAAAAATTCGGCAAGGTCATAAAGCGTATTTTCATCGGGCATTTTTTCGCGCACCTCGCGCACGGCATCCTCATGCAAATATAAAAATTCGCATTTTTCGATATCGGAAATTTCAGACATAGAACGCTCTCCTTTTCATGAATATATGAATATCTGTTCATATGTTATCATATATATGCGCGTTTGTCAAGAGGATAGCAACTTTTTTCTTTTTGAAAGAAAAAAGTTGCAAAAAAGAAGCAAAAACCTTGCAGGTTTATCGCTTATAGGCTTTGAAGGCTTGCTTTCGCGTTCTCCTACTGGCTATGACCCGCCAGAAAGAACGCGGTTGGAAGTAGGCTTTCGTCCAATGTCGCGTAATTCATGTGGGTGGAGCTGATAGTTTGCGGGCGTGCTCGCGCTCATTATAAAAAGCGCGTATCGAACGGCGCTAAAGCGCCGTCACAAATAAAATCCGATGTATCTGCCCATCGGCGTGAGCAAGCGAAAATACCATGTTATGGTGTTTTCGTGCCGCGATACGGCACAAAGCAAGGAGTATCAGAAGCAGGGCTTGCCTTGCGCGTGATACGACTATGCGACTGTCGAGAATGTTCCGAGGTCGACCCGTAGCGGTCTCACTGCGGTTCGGTCACGACTCGGCTCTGACAGCCATTCAGGCTGTCATTCACTACCTCGTCGCCGCTTCGCTACGCCGCGGAGGGTCAAGCGAACACAATGTGTTCGCGCAGAGACCGTTCTGGGAGCCGATTTCGCTAAGACTCAACATTCGCGCTTCGGTCAAGCGGAACGCTTGCAACAAGAATCGGGATAGCTGGTGATATTGTATTTGTTCACCGTTCCAAAACATGATTCATAGCCAATTCGCTTTCTCCGAGGATGCGGATACCGTTTTGTTTCAAAAGCGCGGCGGTGATGCCGTCGCCCTCGATTTTGCTTCCCGTAAACGTGCCGTCATAGATGATACCGCATCCACAGGAGGGACTGCGCTCCTTGAGGATGGCGAGCTTACAATCAAAAAGCGTTGCAAGGCGGAGCGTTTCTTCGGCTCCCTTTTGATATTCTCGGGTGATATCTTTACCGTCCTTTCGCAAAACGCGGCGGTCGGCTTGGATCTCCGCGGGAATACGAGGTGTGGGAAGTCCGCCAAAGATCTCGGGGCAGATGGGAATGAGATGATAGCGTTTTTGCAGTTGCTCGATGAGGCTTTTTTCCATGGGTTTTGAAAGCCCGTCATATCGGCAGGAAAGCCCGAGCAGGCAAGCGCTGATGAGTAGGTTTTCCATAACATATCCTTTCGATAAGAAAAAATACCGTGAGAATATCACGGTATTTTAGTCGTTGATGATCAGATCGTCCTTAAATTCTTCCCAGCGTCTGTGAGATGCGGGGTCTTTTTCGTTTGCATAATAGAGAGGGCATTGCTTATGCCATTCGTATCCGCTGGACGTATAACGCGGATAATCGTAATGGCGAATGACGGCATCTCTGCCGAGCCCAAACTTGTTGCAGAGCCACGAAACGAGTTTGACGAGAGATTCATAGGTTTCATCGGTGAATTTACCTGTTTCGTCGGGATGGCAACATTCGATGGAGATGGAGGTGTAGTTGCCGTCTGTTCCGACAGCCCATGCGACCTCGTCAAGGGGCATACACTGAATGATCTCGCCCTCAAGTCCGATGATGAAATGGGCGCTGGTGTTCGGTTTGTTGTTTTCAAAGTTGCGCCAGTTCTGGTCGGCGGTGGAGCGGGGATTGCCCGTATAATGAACGACGATATTTTTCAGCTCCGTCAGTTTTTTACCCGAACGGGAATTGGGGTGAATGGTCAGATAACGGACCTCGATAAGCTCTTTCATCGCTTCGTCGCTGATATCGTAGCGGTTTACGATGGGGGGCGTTGTCATGGTTTCCGGGGGCTTCGGTCGGTTCGTCGGTACGGTCGCAGGGGGATATGTAACGATCTCAGTCGTCGTTTCTTGCGTGGTGATCTCGACGGAAACGGTATCGCTTGTCGTGGTGTGGCGCTCCGTGGTTTCCGTCTTGGTGGGAACGGTACTTGTTTGTGTGGAGGGGTCGGTGGGAGTGGTTTCGATATCGTCCAAAAATCCCATATAATGGATGGACAAAATGATGATAAGAAGAACGAAAAAGATGAAGAAAAATTTCATCAGATTGGATAAAAAGCTTTCGGTCTTGGTATCATGCTGATTTCGATTCGCCATACGTTCCCTCCTTTTTTCTTCAAATTCACAGTATTTACTATTCTACCATGAAACTGTATAATTGTCAAGTTTGGATACATGATAAATTTCGACGAAGATGATTATTTTGTCGATTTTTGGTAAACGGCGAGATAAAATTCTGCGTGGGCCTGCAAGCTCTGCAAGGCGGCAAGACGCGCTTGTCCCTCTCGGCTGGTCTTATAATAATACGGTGTCATCTTGAAAAGAGCGTCGATGTCCGTTTGTGTCGTGAGGTTCAGCGGAAATGAGATGCTTTTTTTCTCTATCATCTCAAAGCCATCGAGCAAAAAGCTATCGATTTCATTTTCATAGGGCGTATCGTATACGGCGCATTTCAGTTCCCAAAGGTGGCGCTCCGCAGGGAAGGCACGCACGAGAAGTCCGCCTTCCTTCAAAACACGGGAAAATTCCGCGCTATCATAGGGTGCGAAAAGATTCAAAAGAACATCGATGCTCTCCATGGGGACGGGGAGATCGAAAATGCTAGCAACGGCAAGACGAAGGCTTTTATCGCGCAGAGATGCAGCATGGACGGCATCGCGGGAAACGTCCACGCCGTAGACCAAATCGGTCTGCAACGCTTTTTTCGTTTCTACGGTATAATATCCCTCGCCGCAGCCCGCATCGAGAACGGTTGCATGTTCGGGGGCTTTTTCACGGAGGATTTCCGTGATGGCGTTTGCAAGCGGAGCGTAAAAGCCTGCATTCAAGAAGCTTTTGCGCGATTCCACCATGAGCTTATCGTCGCCATGACGGACAGCGCCCGATTTCGAGGGGCGCAAGAGGTTGACATATCCGCGCTTGGAAAGGTCAAAGCAATGTTTATTCGGACAAACAAGAGAATTCCCGCTTTTTTCAAAGCGTTCCTTGCAGATGGGACAGGTGAAGAGATTCATGATATCCTTCTTTCATTAGATTTGTTCGCAAGCCTTAGGTTCTGCGTATCTCCGCGCGGTCATCCTGAGCGAAACACCGCCCAGATTCCGCCTGCGGCGATTTTGCTTTCGCAAAATTTCGACTTCGGGCTTCTCCCTTCGCTCAGAATGACGTGGCGGTGTGTAGTCGAATGGATCTCGCGGACCCAGCATCACGTTCTTTTAAGGTGATCGAACAAGTTTATTATATATATTTTTCAAAGAGAACGGAAAGTCTGCCTTTTCGGGTCGTTCCGCTTTGCTCGCGGAAATAGGCTTTTCCGCGGCCGCGCAAAACGAGCTTATCGCCCTCAGCGATTCGCGCATCGGGCTTTGTCGCTTCCGTGTCGTTTAGAAAGACCATGCCGCGCGAAATGGCTTCGACGGCATCGCTTCGGGAAACGCCGAAAACGGCGGAAAGCATATTATCCAGGCGCAGAGATGCGACGCTTTCGCGGATAAATTCCGTTTTGATCTTTGGCGGTTCTAAATTTTTGATGGAATCGATGGTGATCTTTAGGGAGGCAGAGCCTGCTTTTTCAAAGTTTGCAATCAGATAATCCGAAATGGATTTCATGACGATGATTTCTGCGCCATGCTCTCCGACCAAGATATCGCCGATCACGGAGCGTTCCAGCTCGAGCCCCAAGAGCGCACCGAGATAATCTCTGTGCGTGAGCTTTGCCGAGGAGGTGCGGACACGGACAAGACAGAGCGGGTCGTCTTCATCTTCAAGGGAGAAATCATCCTTTTCCATATATTCGGGCAGAAGAAACAGCACTGACCGCTCCGCATCGGGATAACCGCCCCAAAAAACATGGTTCGGATATCGATTTTTCAGATGCGCCATAGCAGAGGAGCGTTCGCTAAGGCTTAGAAAATGCGTATGAGTCAGCATATAGCCATCCTCGCATTTGCGGAGCTTATCATCAATGAGCGACAGTAAAAGCTCGGTTTCGGTCATAGAAAAACCTCTTTTCTGAAAAAATATTCTGAAGGTATTTACAAATGGATCGATTTATGGTAAAATTTAGATATCAAAAAACAGAAAGGTGGATTTTTACCAATGGGAAATATTTGGCATGATATGAACCCCGAACGCATCAAACCCGATAATTTTGTGAGCGTTATCGAAATCACAAAGGGCTCGAAAAAGAAATACGAGCTTGACAAAGAATGTGGTTATCTGCGTTTGGACAGAATCCTTTATACTTCGACACACTATCCCGCAAACTACGGATTTATTCCGCGTACATACGGCGATGACAACGACCCTCTTGACGTTTTGGTGCTTTGCTCCGAGCCCATCGACCCGATGACCTTGGTGGAAACCTACCCGATCGGCGTCATTACGATGATCGACAACGGACACAGCGACGAAAAGATCATTGCCATTCCGCTTCAGGATCCCAACTACAATATGTACCGCGATATCGGTGCGCTTCCGCTCCACGTTTTTGAAGAAATGCGCCATTTCTTTACCGTTTATAAGGCGCTTGAAAATAAGGAAACGGCGGTTCATGAGGTGCAGGGCAGAGAAGCGGCGCTTGCCATCATTCAGCAGTGTATCGACCGTTATCAGGAAAAATTCGGCGATAAGGAATAAAGATTCTGAAAGCCGCAGGATACGGGCGACCGCAAGGTCGCCCGTTGTGTTTATGAATGTCTAAGGGCTCCGCCGTCGAGCATTGCTTTTTATTTTGGCGAAGTGAAAATACGGCGGCAATCGGGTGCGGGTACTACCCGCTCATCTTTTCTCAACCAAGAAGAAGAACGGCGATGTGGGAGAATTGACGATTTTGAATTTGCAGGCGCAAAGCTGTTTGCGGTCAAGCGTTGCAAGAAAATCGTCGATGAGATTGCCCTCGATGGTGCCTTCCTCATGACCGGGATACACGGCGATGAGCAATGCGCCGTCCGCGTCAAGCAGGTCGATGGCGGCTTCAATGGCGATCATCGTGGTGTCGCGCTTAGTGGTGATGGATTTATCTCCACCCGGAAGAAAGCCGAGATTGAACATACCGATGCAAATTTTTTCGCTTACGTAGTTTTTGACGTTGGAGTGAGAATCGAGAATAAGGGTGTAGTTTTTCGGCGCGTTTTCGCGTTCGAGAAGACCGCGACTGCTTTCCAGCGCTTGGGGCTGGATATCGAAGGCGTAGACCTTGCCTTCTTCACCGACAGCCTCTGAGAGCCAGAGGGTATCGTGTCCGTTGCCCATCGTAAAGTCAACGGCAACACCGCCCTTTTTGATATGAGGAATCAGAAAATTCTTTTCCACTTCGAGTAAGTTTATCATACATATTTACCTGTACTTTCTGAGAAATTAAAGCATTTTTTGAAAAATGCGAGGATTCGTTTTTCGTATTCTTCCTGTTCGAGCAGGAAACACATTCCGTGTTCCGCTTCGTCAACGGTGAAAAATTCCTTGTCGGATACGCAAGCCGCATGATTTTCTACCGACATTTCATAGGGAACGAAGCGGTCCTTTTTGCCATGCGCGAAGAAGATCGGCACCTTGCAGGTTTTCATCGCATCGATGGTGGTGGCTTCCTTGAGCCCGAAATGCGCGAGCAGATGCGAGATCGGTCTTGCAAAGTGTGCAAACGGGAAAACGGGAATGGCGTTCGTCGCCTTCAAAACGGAGCAGACGACCTCCCAAGGAGAGGTGAAGCCACAATCCGCGATGACGCCCTTGACGTTTTTCGGCATATCGAGCGCGGTCGTCATGAGGACGGTTGAAGCACCCATGGAAACGCCGTCCATGATGATGGGAAGCTCCGAGCCAAATTCACGGTTGATGACGTCGAGCCACTTACGGCAATCGTAGCGTTCCTTCACGCCGAGGGTGATGTATTTCCCCTCGCTTCTGCCGCAGGCGCGTTGGTCGGGGCAGACGATGTTGATATGATGCTTATGATAAAAGGGAAGCACCATGGAAAAATCCGATGCGCCCGTTCCGCGATAGCCGTGCATGAGAAGAACGGTGGCAACGGCATTTTCCGCCTCCAAAACGTCGGCGTAAAGGGTCAGACCATCATGAGATCTGATGCTGAGCGTGCGACGGGGCTGTGCGAAATACCACTCTTTATCGCGTTTGATCTGTTCACGAAACGGTGCGAACGCGGGCATGAGGGAGGCGGTATCCACGGAGGATTTTCCGCTTTCGGGCTTTCTGCCGAGTGCGCCGCGGAACATGAGCGTCACGATGATAAACGAGGCGATCAAAAACGCTGCCACGATGCCGAGGAGAATGTATAACCACAACATATGTAAAGTTCCTTTCAAAATCAATGATACAACATTATAGCACAAAGCGCTTGGCAATACAAGGGTATCGGTGTAAAATTTGTCAGTCTTCGGGCATTTCGATGCGGAAGCTTCTGTGATGCACCATCGTGGAAAATACGATCTGTGTTTTGGTTCTGCCGAAGCCTTGCAGACGGCTGATGAATTTATCCAAGTGGTCGGTGCTTTCAAAAACGGTTTGAATGAGGACAGAATATTCTCCCGTAACGTGACTCGCTTCGATAACGTCGGGGCAATCCGTTAAAAACGGATACAGCTCGGCTTTGCGGTCGGGTGTTACCTCTAAATTGATAAAGGCGCGGACGGGATGACCCAAAACGGCGGTATCGCTGATATCGGCGTGATAGCCGAGTAATATCCCTGCTTTTTCCATCGCGGAGATGCGGGCGGCAACGGTCGGCGCGGAGGTGAAGACCTTTTCGGCGATCGTTTTGATGGGGGTGCGGGCGTTGTCCTTTAAGATATTCAGAATGGCAATGTCGATTTTATCAAGTGTATGCTTCATAATGACCTCTCAGATGGATGGAAAATCCTTGTTTTTGTTGGTTCATCTATCATTTTACCTTTTTTTCTAAAAAAATCAAGATGGAAATTTTATTTTATTAAGAAAAATGTGCAAATTATTTATCTTATTCGGATATGCAAAAAAGATATTTACAAAATGCGATTTTCGTTTTATGATGTACTGTGGAAATTTTGAAATACCCCTAAATTTTGATATACATAAATTCATAATGAAAGGTTTGGATAAAGACAATGAATGAAGAAATGATGATGAGAATCGAACACGACTCTATCGGCGACCTTGAAGTACCCGTTGATGCGTACTATGGTGTCCAGTCTCTCCGCGGTGCTCGTAACTTTAAGATTACAGGCACAGGCCTCCATCCTCTTTTTATTAAAAATATGGCAAGAATCAAGAAAGCGTGTGCACTCGTAAACGGTCATATCGGCACGTTTTCTTCCGATAAAGTAGATGCAATCGTTGCGGCTTGCGATGAGATCATTGCAGGCGGTCTTATGGATGCATTTATCTCCGATGCGATTCAGGGCGGTGCAGGTACGACCGCAAACATGAACGCAAATGAAGTCATCGCAAACCGCGCGATCGAGATCCTCGGCGGTAAAAAAGGTGATTACTCCATCGTTCACCCCAACGACCACGTAAACAACGCACAGTCCACAAACGACGTCATTCCTACCGCAGGTAAGATGACCGTTATCGATCTTATCCAGCCTCTTCTCGTCAGCCTTCATACCTTGGTGCTTGCTTTTGAAGGCAAGGCAAAGGAATTTGACGGCATCATCAAGATGGGCAGAACACAGCTTCAGGATGCTGTTCCGATTCGTCTTGGTCAGGAATTTGCCGCTTATGCCGCTGCTATCCGCCGCGATATCAGACGTATCGAATATGCAGAACAGGAAATGCACACCATCAATATGGGTGGTAGTGCTATCGGTACTTCCATCAACGTTGACCCTGCATATCTCGAAGAGATCAGCAAGGTGCTTTCTGCGGTTGCAGGCTACGAACTCAAATCCTGCGATGATCTCATCGACGGTACACAGAATCTTGACGGTTACGTTGCGGTTTCCTCCGCGCTCAAGACCTGCTGTGTAAACCTTTCTAAGATCGCAAATGACCTTCGTCTTATGTCCAGCGGTCCTCGTACCGGTATCGGTGAGATCATGCTTCCTCCGAAGCAGAATGGTTCTTCTATCATGCCCGGTAAGATCAACCCCGTTATCCCTGAGGTCGTAAACCAGGTCGCATTCCTCGTGATCGGTCATGACGCGACCATCACCGCTGCTGCTGAAGCAGGTCAGCTTGAACTCAACGCATTTGAACCTGTTCTTTTCTATCAGCTTTTCGAATCCATCACCGCTATGACAGGCGCTGTGGATACCTTCATTGAAAACTGTGTTATCGGTATTCGTGCAAACGCGAAGCAGTGCGTTGAAAACGTCGAAAAGAGCACAGGTATCGTTACGGCAATGGCTCCTTATATCGGTTATCAGCGTTCCGCTGCTATCGCAAAGGAATCTCTCGCAACCGGCGTTTCCGTTCGTGAGATCATTCTCCGTGATGCCGTTATGAGCGAAGCTGAGCTCAATGATCTTCTTGATGCTCGCGCTATGACAGAAGCACGTGCGCTCGATACCAGCAAGGTCAAGGCATAAATTACATAAAAAAACACAAAGGCAATACCATTCTTTCGGTATTGCCTTGATTTTTTATGTGAAATATGATATACTGGATCTATCATAAAATTCATATAGGGAGAAATATATATGATTCGTTTGATTGCTTTTGACCTTGACGGTACACTGACTCAACATAAGACCAAGCTCGAACCTGCTAACTATGAGATCTTGGTGGAGCTTTCTAAAAAATATAAGCTTCTGATGGCAGGCGCAGGCGCTTGTATGCGAATTTTTCATCAGATGAATGAATTTCCAATCGATATCATCGGTAATTACGGTCTGGAATTTGCAGAATATGACCATGAAAAGAAGACATTGAACGTTTTGGAAAGCAACGTGCTTCCTTGCGACCGCGAAAGTGTGGAACGCCGTGTGACGATGATTCGTGAAAAATATGGTTATACCGATTTCGTCGGCGATAACGTGCAGTATCATGCTTCCGGTTGTGTAACATTCCCGCTTCTCGGTACAGCGGCAAATATTGAAGATAAGCTTTCCTTTGACCCTGACCGTGTGAAACGCCGCGCATTTTATGATGACGTTTGCGAAGTTTTCAACGAATATAACGTTTTTGTCGGCGGTTCTTCTTCGTTTGATATGGCTCCCAAGCCTTTCAATAAATATTATGCCATCAAAAAATATTGTGAGAAGATGGGCATTGCAGAAGATGAAATCGCATTCGTGGGTGACGATTACGGTCCCGGCGGTAATGATGAATCCGTTTATAAATCTCCGATTCGTTTTATCACCATCGATGATTACCGTACATTCCCCGAAGTGATCCGTAATGCGGGACTTCTCTAAAATATTTCAAATTCCTGTTGACTTTTTTTACAAAATGTGATATGATAAAAAAGCCGTCGGTACGGCGGCTTTTTTGTTACAATTTCATACGGAGGGTTATCGAAGCGGTCATAACGGGTGAGCGAGTGCAAAAACGCATCGCGTTTTCCCGAGCGATCCCCCACAAAGCAAGGAGTTTCGGAAGCATAGTTTTGCTATGCGCGCGAAACGACTATGCGACTGGGGAGGGCAGGGTCTTGAAAACCCGCGCGTAACTGTTCCTTTTGTTCCCTCAAAAATCCTTGTATGATAAGGGTTTTCGGCATTTTCTAAAATACAAAAATTTCATAGTTCTCTCGCGAAATTCTCTCCAAATTCCAGAGCATTTCGCTAAAGATAACCTACGGAGGGTTATCGAAGTGGTCATAACGAGGCGGTCTTGAAAACCGTTTGGGTTTACGCCCACGTGGGTTCGAATCCCACACCCTCCGCCAATTTTCACAAAAATGTGAGCTAAAAACACTTGAAATTCGGTTAAAATGCCGAAAATCAGGTGTTTTTTCTTTTGTCCCATGAGAGAACTCAAATGTAAATTCGCAGGGATTTTCGGTTTTTATGGGATTTTGGGAGAGAATGCTTTTTTCTTGTAAAAGTTCGATTTTCCCAGCACCCACAAGGCTTTTCAACTTTCCCAAGAACTCGTTTTTTTAGAAATCTCGGGTGCTTTCACGGTGTTTTCCATGATTTTTGCCGCATTTTCCTTGCTGTTCCAGTCCAAATGGGTGTAAAGATTGAGGGTGATGCTGACCGTGGAATGCCCCAAATACTCCTGAACCTCTTTGGGTGAAAGCCCTTTTTTGTGCATGAGGGACGCACAGGTGTGGCGCAGATCGTGGAAACGGATCTTGCGAAGCCCGTGCTTCTGGAGAAGCTTCGGGAAGGTATCCTCGATGTATCGGGGCTTGAAACGGTTGCCGAGCTCGTCCGTGAACACGTAGTCAAGATCCTCCGTGTTGTAGCAGTTTCCGCAGAATTTACGGTTGCGCTTCTGCACGTCCTGCCATGCGAGAAGCTGTTTCTTCAAACTTTCAGACATGGGAAACGTGCGATGGCTGGACTTGGTTTTCGTGCGGTCGGATGCGATGATGACCGTTTCGCCATCAATACGCGTGTCCGTGACGGTGTGATTGATGGTGATCGTATTTTCCTTGAAGTCAATGGCTTTCCACCGAAGTCCAAGCACCTCACTGCGGCGCAAGCCGAGAAGTGCGGTGACGTAGATGAGAAGCCCCAGCTTGTGATCGGCGGTTTTCTCGATCAGCTCTGCAAGCTCCTCCTCGGAGTAGAACGTACCTTCATAGCGTTCAGCCTTTGGCGGATCGACTTTATCCACAGGGTTGTTAGGAATTAAATCCATGCGGTATGCGTATTTCAAAAGGCGGTGCATCAAGGTGTGCTCATGACGGACGGTGGTGGCGGAAAGCGTTTTTAGCTCATGCAGATAAAACGACTGCAAATGCTTGGGCTTTACCTCCTGCAAGGTCAGATTCAAGCGTTCAAAATAGGGAATAAATTTCTTTTCGATGGTGCTTTGATAACCGCCGAACGTGGTCGGCGCAACGGTTGGTTTTGCGTAATCAAGCCACAAACGCATATATGCGGTGAAGGGCATCGTGCTATCCAAGGCATCAAACGCGCTGTCCTCCTTCGGGGGAACGAAGGTGCGGCGATACTCTTGCAAAAGTGCTTCCGCACGGCGCTTATTGCCTTTGACGGGAAGCTTGGTGGAAAACCATTTCTCTTTTCGCTTGCCTTCACTGGTTTTGTAGGTGATGACGCAATAGAAATAACCTTTTTTCTCGGTTAAGTGTCCTGAATACATTTATTTTTTCTCCTTTCAATGTACTTGCACACAGGACGGGAATCAATCGGATGGCTCCATTATACCCGATTTGTTCTATTTCGTCAAATGTGCAAATACAGCGGATTTTGATTTTAGTTCGAAGTTTTTGAAAAAATTTGTCTCCATTTGGGACGAATTAACTTTCTGCCCAATGGGCGAGAAGTTATTTTTAATGAAATTCCCGACCATTGGTCAGGTACACTTTGACTCCATTGGTGTCGAAGTTCGGAAATGGGGCACCAGTGGTGTCAAATTTCAGAATGAGAAATATACGCTTCTCCTTGCCGAGGGCTTGCAAATTTGGGTAGCAGTATTGTTTCTCCGTCGGTTTTATGATATAATTAAGTTGATAGAAACATCGTAGCATGAGAGATTGGCAAGCAGTATTTAATGTCGAAACTGGGTGATTGCCGGTAAAACAGAACGATAAATAAGAATTTGACGAGGTGAGGAAATGATTGAATTGTATGAACCTCAGGTTGAGGACTTGTGGTTTAAGGAAAAAATGATGGGTGACGAGCAAACCATGTCTTACAATCATGCCTACGGAGGTATAATCCCTTTTCCCAAAGAATACTGGGCAGATTGGCATGACAGATGGATAACAAACCACAATGGCAAGCGCTTTTACAGATATATCAAGGATAGGGATACGTTTGTCGGCGAGGTAGCATATCATTTCGACGGAGAAAGACAGATTTACATTGCTGATGTTATTATTTATGCTCCGTATCGTGGAAAGGGATATGGACGCAAAGGAT
>JAGBCV010000017.1 GCA_017937845.1 Clostridia bacterium
CGGCTGGGATAAGGACTTTTCTGCCCCCACGGAGGAAATGACGGTAAGCCCGATTTGGAAAAAGATACATACCGTGACCTTTGTACTTGACGGCGGACAGGCGGTCGATGAAGCACTTTTGACACAAAAGATCGTGGACGGTGAGGGGGCAGTAGCGCCCGAAATCTCTCGTGAGGGTTATGTTTTTGACGCTTGGGACACGGATTTTTCCGCGATAACGGGCGATATGACCGTTACGGCAAAGTGGAAAAAGCTCCATACAGTCACCTTTGACCTCCTTGGAGGCACCTCTGAGGATACCGAACTTTTGGTGCAGACCATCGTGGACGGGGAAAGCGCAACGCTTCCGACGGCAACGAAGGACAGATTCAATCTTGTGAAATGGGATGCAGACGTTTCTTCCGTTACGGGGGACATGACGGTTAAAGCCGTTTGGGAAAGAAAGGTCTTTACGTCTAAAGAAATCTTTGACCTGATCAATCCCGGTACGGTGGAGATCAAGACGTATCGCATGAATGATCAGTATTACAGCTTGGGTTCCGGCTTTTTCATCGATGAAGATGGCTTGCTTCTTACCAATTATCATGTGATCGAGGAATCGCGTAGCTATAAGGTAACGCTGAGCGATGGCACGGTTTATGATGTTTCAGAGGTCGTGGCGTATGACATTGATAAGGATATTGCTCTTTTGCAGGTGGATACACAAGGCAACAAGGTGCCGTATCTTGAAATTGCACCCGAACTTCCCGCGGTTGGCGATTTCGTATACGCGCTTGGCAGCTCTCTTGGACTGACGGGTACGTTTTCAAATGGTATCGTTTCCTACGTCAATCGCACCGTCAAGGATATCCCGAACGTGAATTTCATTCAGACCACGACGCCCATTTCGTCGGGCAATAGCGGCGGTCCGCTCGTCAATGACAAGGGCTATGTGATTGGTATCAACTCCGCAAGCTATACCGAGGGACAAAATCTGAATCTTGCCATCGAAATTTCGCAGTATCGCGGAATCGAGGAAGCAAGCTTGACTCCCGAGGAGCTTTTCCAAAAAGAAGGCAAGATCCGTTGGTATTTCGGTGAACTTATCGTGCAAGAGACCGGTGAGAGCAAGACAGGGCAGCTGCTTGAAAACGGTTCGACCGTCCACGGCACGATCAACGACAGCAAGTCGGATTATTATATGGTCGAAGCCCTCGAAGAAGAGTCTTATATGATACTGATGATCAAGGCAGACAGCGAAGAGGGACTTGAGGATATTGCCGAGGGTTATACTGCGCGTTATGCCAAATACGATATCTCGCGAGGCTCGGTGGTTCTTCCTCCCATTTATTATACGGGTAGTATCGTTGAAGGTGAGGACGGCGAAATGTATTTCTTGGCTGTGATTATGCTGGATGAACCTTACGTATCTTCGTGCAAATACTTCGGTGTTGGACTTCGTGCACAGCAAAAGGTAGAATATGAAATGTATATATATATTCTCACCGAGGATATGCTTGAATCGTTTATGTAAATGAGCATCAAAAAGGAGATAAAATGGATATAGCAGATACAAAACACGCTTTTTCTTCAAAACGAATATGGCTTTTGCTGATTTTGGCAGTCATTTTGATCGTAGGGATTTTGATGCTTTGGAATGCTAACAGGTTCCGTGTTCAAAACATATTTGATGCTTTATATCTGGAAGTGGACGCGATATCACGCGGAAAGGATTCTGCTTTGCTTTCCATAACAGAAGACGCAAAGGGGGATTATGATTTTGGTGAATTTTCCAGTTTTCAAATTCCCGAACTGAATATGTGGATCAAGAACGGGATCGGTATGAATAAATGCGAAATACTTTGGATTTCGTTTTATGGTTATGGCGAGGATGGCAAGGAAAATATTATGTTCATATACGATACGCGGACTCGGACGATACAAGGAGAAAAATCGCTTGATTTTTTAATGGAGCATTTTTTGCAATATTATTTTGAAGCGTGTCGGCAGACAGGACAAGATTTGGAATTTTCGGAGGATCATCTCGGCGATTATACCTATATATATTCGGAAACTGTATATTTGCCATAAAACAGAATAACAGAAAACGGTCGATTTCATGAAAAGAAATCGACCGTTTGTTTTGTATCGTAGAAAATTGTCGGATTTGTCCGCGCCGCTTAAATATGCGGATTTGCGAGAAGCTCGGGAGGTGTGAGCTTTTTGTTGCTGGAAAGCGCGAAAAGACCCACGAGGACCTGACCCGTTGCACACGAGAAAAGAAGGATCTGTGTGCTGGAGAAGCCGAGTCCGAAAATATTCAGCGTGTAATCGCCCATAAGACCTGTAAAGGCTGTGCCGAGCATCATGCTGAGGAATGCGGAAAGGTTTGCGAGGATCGTATGGAACGCGAGATAGTTGGTTCTGTCCTCGTCGGGGAGATTGACGTATGGGAGAGATGCCATGATGGTATTCACCACAACGCCCATGATGTGTTGAGCGAAGCGGACGACGACGTACAGCCAAATGGTATCCGCCGTTACGAACGAATACGCAAAATAGGTCGCCGCCTGCAAAAAGAGAACAAGACCGAATGCGCGGAACCAATAATGCTTGGAGATGAACTTTTTCCACATCGCTGAGAAAAAGATGAAGAAAAGGAAATATGTCGCGTTGATGCCGTTACAAAGGGTATAGCTGACACCGATCTTATCCACATATACGTTGAGGGTGGCGTTGGGAAGATTGGAAACGAAGGTATACGATGCGGCAATGAGGATCGTACCGAGGAAGCGACGGTTTTTGAAGGGCAACGTGAAAACGTTGGAAAGCTTCGCCTTTGCCGTGATGGCGTAGGGATATTCCTTCGGAACGAGCCAGATGAGGCAATCGACCACGGCGAGTGCAAACGCGATATATCGAATGAGCGTCAGCATGAAAAGCTCGTTTGGGGTATCGCGCAGGCTATCGCCGATAAAGGAAACGAGAAGCGTGATGGAAAAGGTGATGGCGCTATTGATGCAGCTGGACGTATTGAAATAGTCGACGCGCACGTTATCGGGCAGGAAGTTCGCGTTCCACGCGGAAAAGCCCGAGGCGAAAAGCTGATTGATACAGCTTGCCGTGAAGGTCAGTATGACAAAGCAGATAATGAGGAGCTTATGGTCATGAATGAGCGTCGGAAGCAGGGTGATGCCGACGATGTTGATAAAGTTTGCGGTGAGCTTGCTCACGACGAGAATGACCTTACGCTTGCGGAAATGCTCCAAAACCCATGGGGAAAAGATATTGAGCAGACAGGCAAGATAGGGCATGAACGTCAGGATACCGATATCCTTTACGTCAAGTCCATAGCTTAACAGAAAGCTCGTATAAAAAAGACCGCCCGAAAGCTGACCGACAAGCCCTGCCATGATGCCTGACATGAGCATACAGAAGCGTCCGCGTCCGCGGTCGTCTTTTACATTGTAAACATAACGGAGTCCTTGCAAAAAATGTCTGGGTTTCATAACAATCCTCTTTCTGCGTTTTTAAGAAATGACACGGTTGGTTTGAATGAAGTTTTGGAAATCGGTTATGGGTTTACTTGTATTTTACTTGATATTTGCGATATTGTCAACAGAAAATTGAAATCCCATGTATAAAAAGCGAAAAAAAGCCGATACTACTCTTGTATCACAAAGACGAGGAAAAAAGGAGCGCAAGGCATGACGGCACAAACCATACGAAAAGAGCTTGCAAATGCTTTTACCGATATGACCGATTTCGCATTCCGCGATATGGTCTTCGGTGAAAATACCGTGACGGTTGCGTATCTCGTTGGGTTTTGCTCCAGAATATTTGTCAATAAATATATCCTGGAGCCGATCTCATATGCGTATACGGCGGGCAATGCTTCTTTTCCTTTGGAAAGCATCATCACCAACATCAAGGTGGAAAAGATCACAGAGATGGACGGTGCGATTCGTGCGATCCTTTCGGGAAATGCTTTCGTTTTCAGTGATACGATGGAAAATATACTCGGTATCTCGGTTTTTACCAAAAACGATGAGGGACGCTCCACCATGGAGCCCGAAACGGAAAACGTCATCAGGGGACCGCACGAGGGCTTTACGGAAAGCGCAGAGAACAATGTCGTTCTTTTGCGCAGACGTATCCATTCGGCGAAGCTGAAGCGGCGTTCTTTCGTTGTCGGACAGGAAACGATGACGGATGTTTCCGTCGTCTTTATGGAGGGGATCGCAAACGGGGAGGTCGTTTCTGAGGTTTGCCGGCGAATCTCCGAAATCAAGACGGATGCGATCTTAGATTCCGGGTATGTTGAGATCTTTTTGCAGGACGGAAAAGCGCCGTTTTATCCCGCCATCGGCAATTCGGAAAGACCCGATAAGGTCGCGGCGAAGCTGATGGAGGGCAGAGTGGCGATCTTGGTGGACGGTTCTCCCGTCGTTTTGACAGCGCCCTATCTTTTTTGTGAGGCGTTTCAAGTTACGGAGGATTACAGCAAAAGCCCTTGGTATGCTACGTTCGTACGGTTTTTACGCTTTGCGGCATATCTCGTTTCGCTTTATTTTCCCGCGCTTTTCGTGGCGGCGTTCGTTCGCCACCCGGATAGGATGCCCGATTTTATGTTATCGGCAATCAAGAGCGCAAGAGAAAGCTTGGAGTTTTCTCTCTTTTGGGAGGTGCTGATCATTTTTCTGATTTTTGAAACGGTCAGAGAGGTCGGTCTGCGTATGCCGAAGGCGGTCGGTTCGGCAGTTGGACTGGTCGGTTCACTCATTTTGGGAGATAGCGCCATCAAGGCGGGACTCACGTCCGCTCCCGTTCTGGTCGTCGTCGCGCTTGCGGCGGTGTGTAATTTCATGGTGCCGCCTTATATGAATGGCAATATGCTTTACCGTCTTTTGATGATTGTCATTTCGGGTGCGCTCGGATTTTTCGGATTTTTTGCGGCGATTCTTGTTTCCTGTATCGTATTATGCGGGAAAACATCGGTCGGTATTCCGTATCTTTCTCCGTTTGCGCCCTTTGACAGGGAAGGCATGAAGGATTTCATTTATATGGCGCCGATTTGGGCGATGAAGCGTATTCCCGCATCCCTCACGGGAAAGCGCCTCATCCGTACGCAAGGGAAAATTCCCGAAAAAGGGGTGAAAACGGGCAAATGAAAACACATCTGACCCCGTTTCAGTTATTCCTTTTGACGTTTTTATACGTCTTTTCGGGACTTTCTCTTGCAGATGCCGATTCTTTTCTTGCACTCATCTTGCCCTTTGCCGCCGTTCTTTTGTGGGCGGTCATCGGATATCGGGGGGCAACGAAAAAACGCGCGGAGCTTTCGGATTTTCTTTCTGCGTATATGCCGAAAAAAGAAACGGCGATCCCGCTTGCGTTTTTTCTTTTCACCGTCGCCGCGGAAGCGGTCTGTTTGCTGATGGATGCGGGGACGGTCTTGACCTTGGAGGCGGATTTTATTCCGTTTCCTTTGGTTCTTGCCGTTCTCATCGCTATCGCCTGTCTGACGGCAAAAAAGGGCGTAACGGTTTTGGGACGCTTAGCGGAGCTTTCGCTCTTTTTGCTTGTACCGCTTGTTCTCGTTCATTTGTTTGGGGCGTTTCATCCCATACAGATGTCGGGAGAAGCTTCGGGGGTTCGGCTCGTGTTTTCCGTGATGCCGTCGTCCGTGTTCTTCTTGCTCTCGATGACGACGGTCTCGGGAGATGAGGGAACGAGCGATGGCTTTCGGTCAACGGGGCGCGCACCGAGGGACAGAGCGGGATTTCTCATCAAAACCGTCATTGGCGGAGCAGGCTTTGCCGTGCTTGCGCGGGCATTCCTTTTGATGTTTCCCTTTGGAGAGCATGCGCTTCTCGTATATTTTTTGGAATATATGGCGTATGCGGTCAAATTATCGCTTCTTTTTTCTATCCTTGCGCACGGATTCCGAAAAAAGAACGCGAAATATGCCACGGTATTGGCAATGCTGATGCTTTCGGCGGCGGTCTTTACCTTGGCGACGGTCGGCGGCGCGGTATTTTCGCCGTTTTTATGGCTGGTACTGCTGGTCTCTCTCAACCTGACGGTTTCGACGATGCTGGGAATATTTGCGGTAAAATAAGTTAGAAACGTATAACAAAAAATCGGAGCATGGCTCCGATTTTTTGTTGTTATCACGATTCTTGATTTGCTTCCTTGATGCGTTGCTTCAGGTCTTCAAAACGCGCGTTTCCTGCAAGGGGTGCGTATTTTTGGGAGGCTTCTTCGTTAAAAAGCTCATAATATAGGTCGCGGATTCCCGATTTTTTGCCGTTGCTCCAATGATGATACGGCAGAGCAGGTCGATTTTTTTGCATGATGGAGGTATGCTTTGCCGTTTCGTCATATGCTTCAAAGGCTTTGACATGAGAAAAAGACGTTTCCAGATAGGTCAAGGCTTTTTCATGCTCTCCGAGAGAAGCATACAGCGCGGCGAGCGTATAGGAATAGATCAGCATGGGATAATGCTCACCGAGCAGGTCCTCTCCATAGAAGACCGTAAGCATAAAATCCATATTCAATTTTTTGAATAAAATTCTACGGTCAGTAGAATTTTCGGATAAGCGAAAGCCCTCCCGTAAATGGGAAGGCTTCGGAACATATTTGTGATCAGATTACGTAATATCAAACCGTTTCAAGAGCTTGATCGCGAGCCCCTCGTCGTACTGTCTGACCTCGCCGACGGCGAAAAATCCGTTTTTATCATATACACGGAGCTTTTCTCCGAGAGGGAAGTTTGCGCCGATCTTGCGCTCGTAGATCTCACAACCGTTGTGAGAGAGCTTGGCGTAAAAATCGGAAAGACGCGCGATGGGATAGTCTTCAAAAAGAAGCTCTGTGGGCAGGAGCTTGGCATAGCGTTCCTCGGGGGTCATCGCTTCGAGTGCTTCGAGCGTATAGGCGTTTTCGAGGTGAAAAATGCCTGCTTTCGTGCGAATGAGAGAAGACATCGCGCCGCCGCAACCGAGCTTTGCGCCGATATCCGCGCAGAGGGTGCGGATATACGTGCCCTTTGAGCAAGCAACGCGCATGGTATAATCCTTACCGTCGCCGTCGATATCGAGGGCATAAATGGTGATGGGGCGCGCCTCGCGCTCGACGGTGATGCCCTGTCTTGCAAGGTCGACGAGCTTTTGTCCGTTGACCTTCAGCGCGCTATACAGCGGAGGCACCTGCATGATATCTCCGACGAAGGCTTTCGCCGTTTCCAAAACGGTTTCCTTGGGGGGGATATCATCGCTTTCCGTGAGGGTCTTGCCCGTGGTGTCCTCGGTGTCGGTCGTCAGCCCCAAACGGAGCCCGGCGATATATTCCTTGTCTTTTTCCGTCAGAAATTCGGAGGCTTTCACGGCTCTGCCGACGAGAACGCCGAGAAGTCCCGTCGCCATCGGGTCGAGCGTCCCTGTGTGTCCGACCTTTTTCGTGCAGTAAAGTCTGCGGATACGCGCCACCACGTCAAAGGACGTGATGCCTGCGGGTTTGTGAACGAGAAGAATACCGTCAGTCATCGAAGCCACATTCCTTTACAATGCGTTTGACTGCCGCATCGGCTTCCTCGGGCTTGACGCTGCATCCTGCCGCGCCCGCATGACCGCCGCCGCCGAAGATGGCACAGATTTTGGAAACGTCGATCTCACACGCGGAGCGTGTGGAGATTTTATAAGAGCCGTCTTCCTTTTCGCGCACGAGAATGGCGACCTTAACGCCGTCCACACGGCGAATGACGTTGATGACGTCATAGGTGTCCTCGTCCTCAAAGCCGCCTGCGAGCTTGTCGTCCTTGGTGATCTTGACGTAAGAGATCTTACCGTCGCAGAAATACGAAACGTTTGCCATGGCAAAGGCTTCTGCCGCAAGCGCGGTCTTGGTCTTACATTCAAAGAGGTTACGGCAGATCTCCGCGTGATTGGCACCGCGTTCGATGAGCTTTGCGGCGATCTTATGCGTCACGGGCGTGGTATTGGCATAGCGGAAGCCACCCGTATCGGCGGCAAGCGCCGCATAGAGCAGAGATGCGGTCTTTTCGGGGATCTCCCCGATCAAAAGACGGTTGATGACGTGATAAATGATCTCCGCGCAAGCCGCCGCGCGGGGGTCGATAAAATAATATTCCGCGAATTTATCGTGGGTTGCGTGATGGTCAAGGGAAAGATTGATCTTGTTTGCCATCTGCTTATAATTGCCGAGCTGAGCGGCAGAAGCGACGTCCACGCTGATATAATATTCGGGAACGAAATCCGCGGGGACGTTTTCGATATGAAAATCGCGTTCGCCGTCCGTCATGAAAACGAGGGAGGCGGGGATCCTGTCACCGCAAGCGGGATATGCCTTTTTGCCGAGTGAGCGCAGGGTATTGACGAGCGCAAAGCAAGAGCCGATGGTGTCCGCGTCGGGATTTTCATGCGTAAAGACCAAGAAATTATCATGACGCATGATGTTTTTGCAGATGCCGTAAACGGTGATATTATTCACGGTCGATACCTCATTGCTCTTCGTCATCGTCGCTCTCCTCGTCTTCTGCATCGTCTAAATCGCTTTCGAGTTCCTCGGGAATCGATGCTTTTTTGAGAAGCTCGGAAATATGTGCGCCGCGCTCCATCGCGTTGTCATATTCAAACGTAAGCTCGGGTGTGATACGGAGATTGATCTCCTCGGCAAGGGCATGACGGAGAAAGCCCTGTGCGCTGTAAAGTCCTTTTTTGATCTCTTTTATCGTTTCATGGTCTGCGCCGTAAACCGAGAAATATACTTTTGCAAAACGAAGATCTCCCGAAACGTCACAGCTTGTGATGGTGATGATCTGATCGCGGATGCGATGGTCCTTGACATTACGCAAAGCGTCGGCAAGCACACGGGCAACCTCGTCATTGATTCTGGCACGTCTGTATTTTGGCATAACGTACTCCTTTCTGATGGATAATTTCATACATATTTATTCTATCACAAAAGATATGAAATGAACAGAGATATTTGAAAATTTTTTCGCGGTCTTGACAATTTTGTGGAAGGGTGATACAATAATACCACGCACATTTGAAAGTTTTTGGAGAAATGGTATGTTAAATAAAGAAGAAATCACAAAAATCGAAAAAAAGATAGGATATACGTTTAAGGATAAAGCACTTCTCAAGCAGGCATTTACCCGTTCCTCTTATCGCAACGAGCATCCCGACGCAAGAGATAATGAGGTTTTGGAATTTTTCGGAGATATGGTACTTTCTTACGTTGTTTCGAGTATTTTGCTTGACCGTTATACCTTCCGCGATGATAGCGGTCTTGTTTCCTATATGCAGGAGGATGCGTTCACCAAAATGAGAAGCAACTGCACGAGCAACGACTATATCGCGGAAAAGATTCGCACGCTCGGTATTCAGGATTATCTCATTATGGGAAACGGCGACGAAAAGCTCGGCATGGACGAGAGCGACTCCGCTTGCTCCAATCTTTTTGAAAGCCTTGCGGCGGCGGTCTATCTCGATTCCGATCAGAATTTGGATATCACACGGGCGTTTGTCACAAAGCTTTTGGGGCTTTGATGAAATCATGAAATAAGGTGATCCCACGGGTTTTTACTGCCCGTGGGATTTTGCTTGCCTATGAAAACGTGCGAATAGATGCGCCTCTTGTCGTGGAAATTCAAGATTTTTATAACATATTTTCCATTTTTATGAAATGTTTACAATTTATTCATACATTCAGTAAATTTATGTGATATAATATAGAAAAACGATAAAGGAGGTATTAAAGTGAGTTATCCTAACAAAATCATTTCTTTAGACACATGGGTGATGATGAACGGTCATGTGTCTAAAATGAAATCTTTAACCACAAATATAATAGAAAGGAAACTACACAACTATGACGAAACGAAGAATTTTGAAAAGCATTCTTTCCCTTGTGCTGATTTGCAGTTTATTTTCTTTCAATATTTTCATCGTCAATGCCTCCTACAACGAAGCACTGGCTGCTCAAGGAATTGAAATCACAAATACAAAATATTCCAAAACTGTAAAAACAGAAATGTCAACAAAGATTACTATGAGCGAATCGAATCTTTCGTCTTTGAAAAAGGATTTGGGAAAGAAAAATTTGACCAAATACGAACAAAATGTTGCAATTTTGAAAGAGTTGGGATTTGAGGATATCACTATTAGTCATATGATTCCCGAAGATGTTGAAAAGATGTTTGACGATTCGTTAAGCGTTAGTACAACCACGACATATATTAAAGCAAACGCTGATGGAATTGCGTCAACAATTTCTGAACAAGAATGTTTAACCGCATTGAATGAACTCCATGCTTTGAAAACGACTAATCAAGAAACTTCTGTACAATCTGCAAACAATGACGGTTGGGATTCATTTACATCTGACGATGGATATATGCGAATAACCGTTTCTTCCAATTATATTGACCCCAGTACAATAAATAATCAAAAGGGATATTACACTTATCATGTTTGGTATGAATGGTTGATAGTTCCAAACTATAGGTTGATTGATGGCATTTCTATTTCCAGTCCTGTAATTTCATGGGATACGGAAAATATGATTGGCTCTCATTATTCGTCTATGGGATATGATATTACAGATATCAATGGAAATAGTGCCCATGTACCGACGCAACCCAAAACTACAACTGACTTAACTGTTGATGAAAGTATTGGTGTTTATTATACTTGGAACTTGCCAGATAATGGAAGCAATACGGTTAATTATATTCAAATTTACATGCGTACAAGGGGCATTATAACTCAGTTTAATCAAGGGACCGCGGTTGAGCTTTATACCACTTATGTTCATACCTACCCATATTTGGACTTGAACCCTGAATTAGATATGACATTCGGATGGGAGTTTACTGATGAAGATGTTACTTTTGGAGCGGCAGCGCATTTGACTTTGAATCCACAATTTCGTGTCAGCTCAACACAATATAAATTCTATACGAGGTATATTTACAATCCTTAAAGAGGTGATTTTATGAAATCCTTTAAGTTTCTTAGCACATCTGTCGTATGCTTGCTATTGATGTTTTTTTATGTATGGCGAAATACTTATATGACGGGAGAAAATAGCGTTTATCTCGTTACCATGAGTACGATTTTCGGGATCGCTTTTCTTGTCTTCTTTATCCTTGGCTGGGTTTGGAAGGATAAGCCCGCGAAAAAAGAAAATCTTCCCGAAGTAACAAATGATAAGCAGTAAAAACGCGCCCCTTTCGGTTTTCCGAAAGGGGCTTTTCTATATCAGGTTCATGTGTATAAAAGGTCAAAAGCCCTCTTACCGCCTTCTTTTGATTTGTTTCCTTTGAGAAAGAAGCCACACACCTTATTGACAGGAATGGCGCTTTGTGGTACAATATTATAATAAGGATTTTTGTGAAAAGGGGTGGCTCGTGTGGGAAAAGAAGATGCTATGGATAAATTCTGGGATATCGAGGAGCTTTTGCCGAGCCGTCCCGCGAAAAAACCGAAAAAGCTCACGGCGTTTCCCGATACAGATGCCGTCGAGGTGGTCTTTTCCGAAAAGCCCACCGCTGAGGAAGTAAGGATTCCCGAACGCAAACCGCAAGCGCCAGAAAAGAAAACGTCTGCTGTTCTGCGGGAATATACGCTTCCGAGCGGCTTTATCCGCAAGGTCACGGTTTCTCCTTGGCCGACCGTTTTTAATTTCTATACGAAATTTCGGCATGATGCCATTCGTTATTTCGACCGCGAGCATGAGCCTTGCGAATACGTTTATTTTTTCTCGTATATGCCCCAATATGACCAGATGACACTTTCTCAGCTTTCCTATTATCTCTATTGGAGAGGGGAGATCCGCCGTGGCATATACATCAAGACCGATATCAATTATCTCTTTTTATATACCTATGAGATCATCAATCTGCCCGACCGTATTCCGCCGAAAAAGGGCGCGATCGAGCTTTCCCGTCTTTGGGCGGCGTATCGGGAGGATTTCGGATATCTCGATAAATATCTCGGCGAGTGGCTCTGCGATTATTGTCTGATCCATAAGGTGGAGCCCGATTGGGTCACGCTCGACTGCTTTGCCGGTGAGGTGGCGAGCAAGGTTTCGATGCCCGAGTTTTATCTCCACGGCGGAGATATGACGTGGGCGCTGATGCAGAATATTTCCGCATATGAATATCAAAAAAGCAAATATTATCCCGACCACGCAAAGGAATTTGATTTTCATATCCCGCGGGCGATGGAGCAGGTGGCAAAATCTCATATCATGCCCCGTCTTGCCGATTACGGTATCGAGCCGATGCGTGTGCTTCGGGACAGCTTTTCGGGGGCGGTGGCTTGTCATGACGTGAAATTCAAGATCGCCGTCATGTGTACGCCTCTGCGCCGTTCGCTTGACTTAAAACAAGCCGTCACGGGTATGGTGAAGCTTTGCGAAAATCATCTTCGTATGGCGTTCGGTATCAAATCACGCTTCGTGCCGAGCGGCGTCAGCGGGGAGCTGAAAACGGCGATATCCGTTTATTTTGATACCGTTTATCCCGAGCGCAATCAGCGGAAAAAGAAGACCGCGCAGGCACTTGAGGAGGAGCGCTATATGGCGCTTTACGAGCCCGAAAACAAAGGTCCTGCGGATATTTCCCGCGCACTCGAGATCGAGGCGGCGGCTTGGGAAACGGCAGAGCTTCTCGATACGGGTGAGGACGACAATTTGGAGGATACGCCGATTTTGGAAAGCGTTGCTTCCGAGCCTATCCCCGAAGCCTTGACAGAGGAGAGGAGCGAATCCTTTTCGCTTCCCGAAACGTCCATGCCCGACGGTGATTTTGCTTTTATTTTGGAAATGGACGCTTTTCTCCGAGAGGCGCTTTCTGCGGCTGTGGACGGCACGTTCGATGCTTTTTGCCGAAAGCATGGCAAGATGGCGGAGATGGTGCGCGGTGCTATCAATGAGCAAGCGACCGGTGCCATCGGAGATATCATAATAGAAGAAGATTTTTCGCTCGTTTCCGACTATGAGGAGGATATTTTCCATATCCTTGGCAGGGAGTGAGCAGAAAGGAATCGATATGCAAGAAACCAATATGATGAAAATACCGAAGCGGATACTGAATTCTCTCGTTTCGTCGATGGCGGCGGGCGTTGTGCCGAGAGCGGGTGCGCGTTATATCGCCATTGGACGCACGGCAGAGGTGACTTCTCTTTGCCGTGACCTTGACGTTGTGGCAGACGGCGGCTCGGCAACGCGCTTTATCATCGGTAAATACGGAAGCGGTAAGAGCTTTCTCATTCAGCTCATGCGCGGTTACGCCGTGGAGCGCGGTTTTGTCTGCGCAGATGCCGACCTTTCTCCCGAACGCAGACTGTCCTCCTCAAACGGCGGAGGTCTTGCGACCTATAAGGAGCTGATCAAAAACCTTTCCACGAAAGCCTCTCCCGACGGCGGTGCGCTTTCGCAAATGATTTCCCGTTGGCTTTCCGATATTCAATATGCGGTAACGGATGCGGGTATTTTGCCCGATTCTCCACAGTTTGAAAAGGAGGTCTCCACGCGCATTTATGCGGTCCTCCGCGATATTGAAACGGGTGTCGGCGCGTTTGATTTCGCGCACGTCATCGACCGCTACTACAAAGCATGGAAAGAAAACAACGAAAGCGGTCAGAGCGATTGTCTGCGCTGGCTTCGCGGTGAATTTGGCACGAAGACCGAGGCGCGCTCCGCGCTCGGCGTTTCGGGTATCATCAACGATGAAAACTGGTATGATTATATCAAGCTCATGGCGGCGTTCGCCCGCAAGATCGGCTATTCGGGACTCGTGGTCTTCATCGATGAATGTGTGAATCTATATAAGATACCCAATCGCATTTCGCGCGAAAACAATTACGAAAAGATCCTTTCCATCTTCAACGATACCTTGCAGGGCAAAGCCGCGGGGCTGGAGATCATTTTTGCAGGTACGCCCCAATTTTTGGAGGATACCAGACGCGGACTTTTCAGCTATGAAGCGCTCCGTTCCCGTTTGCAGGACAATATGTTCGGCGGAGAAGCCGTTGCGACGGGTATGCCTCTTTTCGGTCCCATCATGCGTCTTGCCCGTCTTTCCGACGACGAGCTTTTGGCGCTTCTTGCGCGTGTAACGGGGCTTTTTACCCGTTGCTATGGTGCGGTGGACGTCAAAGCCGAGGAGATGCGCGATTTTCTCTATCATATGCTTTCCCGTGCAGGCGCGGAAACGCTTATCACACCGAGAGAGCTTATTCGCGCGTATATCACGGCATTGGGGCTTCTCATGCAATCTGAGGGTAAAAAACGACTTCCCGATATTTACAAAAAAGAAGAACACAAGATCATATTTGAAGAACAAAAAAAGAACCCGGACGATTTCGACCCGGATCTGATAGAAATTTAATATTTGGAGGATAACATCATGTTAAAAGGTATTCCCGCAATTCTTTCCCCCGAGCTTTTGAAGGTTCTTTGTGAAATGGGTCACGGCGACCGCATCGTGATCGCAGACGGCAATTTCCCCATCGGTCTTGTCGGCAAAGATCCCATCATCATTCGTGCGGACGGTCATAATATCCCCGATATCCTTGACGCGATCTTGCAGGTATTTCCGCTGGATACCTACGCGGAAAAGCCCGTTACGCTCATGAATCTTTTGCCCGGCGACGTTGGCCGTGTGGCAACGCCTATCTGGGATACGTATGACGAGCTGATCGCAAAATACGATGCGCGCGGCGGCGAGACCGTCGGACATATCGACCGTTTTGATTTCTATGATGAAGCAAAGAAGGCGTATGCCGTCATCGCAACGAGCGAAAAGGCGATCTATGCCAATATCATGCTCCAAAAGGGTATTATTTAAGGTGTGAGACCGAAATATGAAGAGCCTTTGCCACACGGCAAAGGCTCTTTGTATATGGTTAATCTTTTTTGGAAAGAATGATGAGAAGTCTGCCCTCTTTGACGCTGATCTCCGCGAAATCGGCGGTGATCTCATTGCTTACGCCGAGCGGAAAATTCGTATCGAGCGCGGCGTTCTCTACCTCGTATTTTGTTCCCTTGATGGTAACGTCATGACAAGCGCCGTCATACGCGAACACGGAAAGATACCATGCTTCCTCTCTTTTGGGCAGACGGATGCTTCCCGCAAGAAGAAAGGCTTCGTCATGCTCGGCAAGCAGATGCGCGCGGATTCCATGAGACTCGCAAAAGGCGAGCGTTTGCAGATTGGCAAAGGTATGGTCAAGTCTGCCGCCGATACCGCCGAGGATCGTGATATCATCAGCCCCCTGCTTCATCGCGTATTTCACGCAAAGCATGGTGTCGGTATCGTCCTTTTCGCAGGGAACGGTCACGGTATTTTCCGCGCCCTTTTCGGGGCGGACGTTTTGACCGTGGTCGAAATCTCCGATGACGATATGAGGTGTGATATGCTCCTTTTGCGCCGCAAGATAGGCGCTGTCAGCGCAGAGAATGAGGTCGTATGCGGAAACATCCGTGATCTTTCGGATGTCGGTCGTGAGATAGGGCGTAATGATGAGGGCGTTCATATGTGTATTCTTTCAGTTTTTGGATTTTTTATATAGTACGCTGCGAATGGCAAGGAGAGATGCGACGACGAGAAGCGCGACGGCTGTGATGGCAACGACGAGCGTCCAGTTGACGCTTGCAAGCCCCGTGATGGAAAATTCACCCGATTCCGCATCCTGAAGCTTGGAGAAAACGAGAATGGTATCGAAAACGGTGGCAAGCACAGCGATAAGTCCCGCAACGGGGGTCATCCAACCAAGATTTTTCGGCATATCGGGGCGCACGATGCGCGTGGGACGCTTGCCTGCGAAATCGATATTGGTCGCGATATATGCCGTGATGACAAGCAAAATGATGGTCTCGGGGAGCATATAGGTCGCGTTATAGGACAGGGAATAGATCATTGCCGCTTCGGTCGGAATGGAAAGTCCCGCCCAAACGGTCGCGCCGCCGATGGTATGGGAGGCGTAACGAAGCAGACAGACCATGAAGCAACCGATGCAAAGAGAAAGTGCTTGGTTTTTGATGGGCTTGCGGAATACACCTGCAAGACCGATGACGGCAAAGGGGACGACGTAGTCAAGCAAAATGACCGCCAAAATACTCTGCCACGTTGTGAAATACGAAAGGGTGTTGAGCCCCAAAAGCTGTTGGATCGCGCCGTAGACTGTGGAGGAGAGAAGTCCCCAGCCGAGTCCGTGGCGATACGAAATGACGGCGACGGGAAGCATGGATGCGATCGTTACCGAACCGCCATAGGGCAGGTCGATGATCTTGATAAGGCTCAGTACGGCGGCAAATGCGACCATAATAGCGCCTTCGGTTAAAGCCATGATGGCTTTCGTTCTGTTTTTCATAAACCGAAAAACCTCCTTAAAAAATAAAAAATGCCGCATATCAATAATACGGCAAAATCGGTTATATCTCTTGAAGAGAGGTTTCCTATAATCTTCCTGCGCCGGTATTATCCATATCAGGTTAAAAGGGTTTTCGGATATCATCCTCTTCTCAGCCGAATCGCTATTCAGCACCCCTGATTATTTTTATGCGGTTTTCTATATGGTAGCAGAGTTTTTTTCTTTTGTCAAGAGGGTGCTTTCAATTTTTTCGTTTCGCCCGAAAAAGTTATAAAAAAGTACATAAATCCCTTGATTTCCAAGTAAAATTTCTGTATACTGAATAAAATAGTTCAAAAATAAAGAAAGGATTTTCAGATATGGCAAGACCCGATAAAATCAATTACTATCTCGATATCGCGGAAACCGTTTCCAAAAGAAGCACCTGTCTGCGTAAGCAATACGGCGCGATCATCGTAAAAAACGATATCATTATCTCCACAGGCTACAACGGCGCACCCAGAGGCAGAAAAAACTGCTCCGACCTGCAATATTGCATGAGAAATAAGCTCGGTATCCCGCGCGGCGAACGCTATGAGATGTGTCGTTCCGTTCACGCGGAAGCAAACGCCATCATCGCGGCGGATAGAGATAAAATGCTTGATTCCGTTTTGTATATGGCTTGCGTTGACCCCGAAACAGACCGCATCGTCCCCGGCACATGCTCCTGCATGATGTGCAAAAAGCTCGTCATCAACGCAGGTATCCGCGAGGTCATCGTCCGCGAAAGCAAGACCGAATATACGATCTATAAGGTTGAGGATTGGATACGCGAGGACGACAGCCTTTCGGGTAAATTTGGGTATTGATATACAAAAACGAGTTGTCGTATGACAACTCGTTTTCATGACCTTAATCTTCGATCTCGACGGAGAAAGCAAGAACGTCAGGGTTTTCTTCGATTTCTTTGAGCTTTTCAAAATAAGCGTCGATGACGGCGGATTCCAGCATATTGCGCGCACCGGCATTGATGGGATGAACGATATCGCGGTACGTACCGTCGGGATTTTTTCTGCTCGGCATCACGACGAAATATTTGTCACGCGCATGAATGACCTTTACGTCATGAAGCGCAAGCTCATTATCGAAGGTAACGGAAACGATGGCTTTCATAGGACCTTCTTCAAAAATTTTTCTGACTCTTACATCTGTAATCTGCATAATGATGATTCCTCCTGGTTTTTATATGATATTGTAAGATTGGCTTTCTTTTACTGAATATCATTGTAACGTAAAATTATGAATACATTATAAACGGAAAGTAAGAATGTTATTAACTTTGCGTAAAAAATTCGATTTTTATGTCGATTTGCGCTTTTTATATCGAGGTAATACGGAATGAATGAACAAAATCAAATCGATATCGTAATGCAAACAGCGAAAAAACTCTTTTTTGTTGGCATTGGCGGTATCAGTATGTCAAGCCTTGCGTTCGTTTGCCGCAGACGCGGGTATACGGTCGCGGGCTCTGACCGTGCGTATTCGGCTATGACCGATAAACTGGAAAACGCGGGCATTCCCGTCGTACATACCCATCTTGCGGAAAATATCGAGGGCGCAGATGCCGTGGTCTATACGGGCGCGGTATCGCTTGAAAGCCCCGAGCTTGCGGCGGCAAAGGCGAAAAAAATCCCCATCATCTATCGCGCCGATCTGCTGGGGTATATCATGAAGCATTATATCCACCGCATCGGCGTTGCGGGTATGCACGGAAAATCCACCTGTACGTCCATGCTCGCGCATCTCTTTATGGACGCAGGCAAAAAGCCGACTGTGCTTTCGGGCGCGGAGACCGAGGAAATGGGCGGTGCTTATATCATCGGCAATAAGGATTATTTTATTTTTGAAGCGTGCGAATATAAGGATTCCTTCCTCTGCTTTTTCCCGACGGTTTCCGTCGTGCTTGGTATCGACCTTGACCACACGGATTATTTCACGGAGGGGCTTCCTCAGATCAAGCGCTCGTTTACGCGATACGCGAATATCCCGTTTGAGAGCGATTCCGCGCTTCCGTTTTCCGTGATGTGCGCCGACGATGCTAACGTTCGAGAGATCATTCCGAGCGTACAGGATGCCGTCACGTTCGGTATTCATGAAAATGCGGATTACCGCGCCGTGGCTCTTTCGGAAAATCGAGGCAGATTTTCCTTTGATATTCTGAAAAACGGCGAATTTCTCACGCATATCGCGCTTTCCGTCGTGGGCTTCCACAATATATACAACGCGCTTGCCTCCGCCGCCGTCGGCGACCGCCTCGGACTTTCCGCGCAGGAGATCTCCGCGGGGCTTGGTTCCTTCGTCGGGCTTCGCCGCCGCTTTGAATACAAGGGCTGTGTCAACGGTGCAGAGATCTATATCGATTACGCACACCATCCGCGTGAGCTTTCGGCAACACTTGCCGGCGCGAAAAAAATGACGGGCGGCAGACTCATCTGCTTTTTTGAACCCCATACCTATTCCCGCACCGCTTCGCTTTTTGATGAATTTGCAAGCGCGTTTTCCGATGCGGATATGACGTATTTTCTCGATATCTACGCGGCGCGCGAGGTGAATACTTCGGGCGTGACCTCGGAAAAGCTTGCCTTGGCAACGCCGAACGGACACTACGCAAAATCCTACGAGGAGGCGGCAGACATCATTCGGGAAGCTGCACGCGAGGGCGATACGGTCATGATCCTTGGCGCTGGAACGGTCGATAAGATCGCGGATATCCTTTTCGGCTGTTGAGAATGAATGATTTTGCATGGATTTTGTATTTTATTCATAAAAAATGAATAAAATTTCATAAAAATGGTCTTGACAAATACAAGATATCAGTATATAATCAATATGTTCATTTTTATTTAACAATATCAAAATATTATGGAGGAAAAAGAAAATGAAAAAAATTCTCGCATTTGCTCTTGCAGCATTGCTCGCGGTTGGCTGTTTCATGATGACAGGCTGTGCCGCAAATAAGATCATCGTTCAGACAAACGCATATTTTGCTCCGTTTGAATACTATGACGACGCAAAAACCATCACGGGTGTTGACGTTGAGATCATGAACCTTGTCGGCGAAAAGCTCGGTAAGGAGATCGAATTCATGAACGTTGAATTTTCCGTTATCATCGATAACGTAGCAAATGGTAAGGTCTGCGACGCAGGCGCTGCCGGCATCACCGTTACCGACGAACGCAAGGAAAAGGTTGACTTTTCCAATACATACTTCACCTCTGTTCAGTATGTTATCTACGAAAAGGGTACAATGGAAATCGACGGTACTGACGGCGACGTAAACTACATTCTTTGGGATTCTCTCGCAGGTAAGAAGATCGGCGTTCAGAGAGATACCACAGGTGATATCTACGTTGACGGCGAAATCAACGCGACCGCAGACGACCCCAACTACGGCTATGACGGCGTTCTCGTTGGCACAGGTGCTTCTCTCGCACAGTACGACAACGCGCAGGTTGCCGCTGACGGTATTACTGCAAATCAGGTAGACGTTGTTGTCGTTGACTATCTCCCCGCTTCCTTTATCGTTGACAAGAGCGATAAATTCGACTGCGCTGCTCTCTACTATGCAGGCGGCGAGGGTGAAGCAGATTACCCCACAGAAGAATCCTACGCGATCTGCGTAACCAAGGGCAACGATGAACTCCTTGCTGCTATCAACGAGGTTCTTGCTGAACTCGGTGAAGATGGCGTGAAAGCTCTCGTTAAGAAACACATGGGTCTTGAATAAGAAAGCAAAAGAACGGACTGCGTAAGCATTTACGCAGTTCTTCTTGATGTTTTACAGAGTAAAAAAGGAAACAAATAATGAAATTTATCAATGATGTGATTGAATGCTTTGCCAATCCCAAGTATCTTTCCGCGATGCTGGAAGGCTTGAAATTGACATTCATTATCTCTCTCGGCGCGGCAATCGTAGGACTTCTTTTGGGTACGCTCGTGGCGCTTGTGAAAATTTCCAAAAGCACGAGCCCTTGGATGATATTCCCCCGCACGATCTGTAACGTATATATCACCGTCATTCGCGGTACGCCGATGGCGCTTCAGCTTTTTATCATGGCGTTCGTTATTTTTGCCATTCGCGGTTTCCCGCAGGAGATCACCGCCATTATCGCATTCGGTATCAACTCGGGTGCGTACGTTGCGGAAAGCATCCGCGCAGGTATCCTTTCCGTTGACGTTGGTCAGACAGAGGCGGGTCGTGCACTCGGTCTTTCCAATAGCGTGACCATGATGAAGATCGTCATTCCGCAGGCGATCAAAAACGTCATTCCCACCATCGGTAATGAACTCATCGCTCTTATCAAAGAAACCTCTATCGTCAGCATGATCGGTATGTACGACCTTACCGCGGCTGCGAAAAATGTCGGCGCGGGTCATAATCTTGCAAGCTATATCGCACCGATGACGGTTGCGGCACTCTTCTATCTCGCAATCGTATACGCACTTACATTTGCTGTGAAAAAACTCGAAAGGAGACTTCGTTCCGGTGATAAGCGTTAAGAATATTTATAAAAATTTCGGAGATCTGAAAATTCTGCGCGGCGTTTCCTGTGATATCAAAAAGGGCGAGCGCGTCGTTATCATCGGACCTTCGGGCAGCGGTAAATCGACCTTGCTCCGTTGCATGAACCTTTTGGAAACTCCTACATACGGTGAGGTTTGGCTCGGTGAAAAGCTCGTAACCGAACCCGATCCGTATCTCCACGTTGACGTTATCAAGACCTCCAAGACCTTTGCCTCTCTTGTTGCAGAGGGGATGTCCGAGGAAGAAGCCGTCAAAAAGATCAAGTCGGAGGACCTCCTCAAAAAACATGAGGGTAAGGAATTTAAGAAGGCGCTCAAAGCCATTCACGATGAAAATCATCAGGATATCAATATCTCCCGTCAGAAGATGGGCATGGTATTCCAGCATTTTAACCTTTTCAATAACCTCACCGTTATGCAGAATATGACGCTTGCGCCCGTTCAGCTCAAGCTCAAAACACAGGCGGAAGCGGAAGAAACGGCGGCGAAGCTTCTTCACCGTATCGGTCTTTACGACAAAAAGGACGAATATCCGAGCAAGCTTTCGGGCGGTCAGAAGCAGCGTGTTGCCATCGTGCGTGCGCTTGCGATGAATCCCGACGTTATGCTCTTTGACGAGCCAACCTCGGCGCTCGACCCCGAAATGGTCGGTGAAGTTCTTGACCTCATCCGCGAGCTTGCGGAGGAGGGCATGACCATGGTCATCGTTACTCATGAAATGGGCTTCGCTAAAGAAGTCGCCACCCGCGTTCTCTTTGTGGACGAGGGCCGTATCAAAGAGGAAGCACCTCCTGCGGAATTTTTCGCAGATCCGAAGGACCATCGTCTTCAGGATTTCCTTTCCAAGGTGCTTTGATCCAATCAAAAAACAACCTCCGCAAATTTTGCGGAGGTTTCGTCGTTTTTTGGGGAGAATCATCTCTTAGCAATAAAAAAACCGTCCGAAGGACGGTTTTTTTACCTTATAATTTTCAAATCAAGCGAGAAGATACGATACCACAACGATTACAACGAAAACGATTGCAACGATGGTTGTAAGTCTCGAAAGAAGCTTGCCTTTTTGGGGAGCGCCGTTCTTGCCAAGATAAGAAGAACTGGAACCACCGGCAATCGCGCCGGAAAGACCGCGTTTAGCTTTATCCTGAAGCATGATGACTACAATGAGGAAAAGCGCTGCCACAAGCAGAACAATACCAATAACGATTTCAAGAGCTGTCATAGTTTGATAATCTCCATTTCCGGCGGATATTCTGATTTTTGCACCCCCGCCAACCTTTTCGGTGCAAATTCCAAATATTTTCACCCAAATAAAGCTTGCGCTTTATGATAGCTACAAGTAATCATAACACAAAAAAATCAAAAAATCAATAGTTTTGCATAATTTTCTTTGAGGTTTGGAGGGAAAATCAGAAAAAAGCTGAAATTTTTTATAATATCAAAGGATCAAACGCCGGAATAAGCCGCGAAACCACCGTCAACGGGAACAACGACACCGTTTACAAAGCCGGAAGCGTTGTTATCGCAGAGCCAGAGAAGTGTACCTGTGAGGTCATCGGGTGTACCGAATCTGCTCATGGGAGTATGGTTGAGGATCTTTTCGGAACGAGCGGTGTAAGAGCCGTCAGCGTTGAGAAGAAGTGCTTCGTTCTGCTTTGTGATGAAGAAGCCGGGTGCGATCGCGTTTACACGGATACCGATCTTAGAGAAGTGAACGGCGAGCCACTGTGTAAAGTTGGAAACGGCTGCCTTTGCGCCGGAATATGCGGGGATCTTGGTAAGAGGACGGAAGCTGTTCATGCTGGAAACGTTGATGATGGAGCAGCCAGTCTTCTTTGCCATATCGCGTGCAAATACCTGTGTGGGGATCAGTGTACCGAGGAAGTTGAGGTTGAATACGAAGCCAACGCCTTCGGGATCAAGATCAAAGAAGGTACGAACGCCTTCCACAGCACCTTCGAGATCTTCGGGTTCGAGATATTCCTTGGTGGTCTGACCGCGGGGATTGTTACCGCCTGCGCCATTGAGAAGGATATCGCAAGTGCCGAGCTTTTCTTCGATGAGCTTTCTTGCTTCTTCCATGGATTCTCTCTGAAGTACGTTTGCCGCAACGCCGATGGCAACGCCGCCTTCTGCGCGGATTTCTTCAGCAACTGCTTCAGCAGCTTCCAAACGGAGGTCGAGGATGGCTACCTTTGCGCCGCAAGCTGCGAGAGTTTTTGCAAAGCCGGAGCAGAGAACACCGCCGCCGCCTGTAACGACAGCAACCTTGTCTTTGAGATCGATTTCAAAAGGTAATTTCATGATACGTTTACCCTTTTCACAAAAAACGTGAAAAGTCCTTTCATAATATTTTTTGTTAAATAGATTTTATCGTATTATACAGATCCGCCGCATCGACGGGAGTATACATAGCGCCGTTTTCTTTCAAGCAATCTGCGGGACGATATCCCCAAGAAACACCGACGGGAACGGCTTTGGCATTGACCGCGGTTATCATATCCACGTCGGAATCGCCGACGAATGCGATCTCGTTCATTTGAACGCCAAATTCTTCCGCGATGAGATGAGCGCGCGCAGGGTTCGGCTTTGCAGGCACTTCGGGGATCGTACCCCAAACGGAATCGAATACGCTCGGGAAAAGCGCCTCGACCATACGGGCAACGTGCTCGTGATTTTTATTGGACATCACGGCGAGCTTGATACCGTCGGCTTTGAGCTTTTGGAGCATTTCGGGAATACCGTCATACGGAACGGTTTCGTTGAGATAATTGTGGTCGTAGATGGCGTAATACGTTTGTTCCGCTTCTTTCCATTTTTCCGCATCTTGAAGCTCGGGGAGCATCAGCTCGATATAACGCGGAATATGGTTATTCACATGGCGAAGCACGTCCGCTTCTGTAACGGGAGCAAGTCCATAGTGCTCTCGGGTCAGATTGATGGTGATCTTCAGGTCGGGCAAGGTATTTGCCAAGGTGCCGTCAAAATCGAAAATTGCAACTTTAACCATAGTTTTTTCCTTTTATTATAGATTTATCATCTTCAAAAGATTTTATACCTTTTATATTGTATCATAAAACACAGGGGTTTGTCTATACCCTTTTTTTAAGTTTATTTTATCTTTATCAACTTTTTCTTTTTGAAAGAAAAAGGAACGTGTACTTTTCTTGTTTGACAAGAAAAGTACCAAAAGAACACAACAAGCGTGCCGCTTGACCGCCGGTTCAAATTTCAAAGTCAGCGAAATCGGCTCCCCGCACGGATTCTCAATGAACAAGTTCATTGAGCCCTCCGGTGGCTTCACCTCCGGGACATCACGGCGGAACAACCGCCGAACGAAAGTCAACATCTGAAATTTTATGTATGGCGACGCTTTAGCGTCGCTCGGCAAGCGCTTTTTTTACTGAGCGCGAGCACGTCTGAGATAAACCCATTTCGCCGACATAAATTACGCGACCTTGGACGAAAACCTACTTCCAATCGCGTTCTTTGAGGCGGAAAATAGCCGATAGGAGAACGCGAAAACGAACTTTCAGAGTCTATAAGCGATAAACCTGCAAGGTTTTTGCTTCTTTTTTGGTACTTTTTTCTTTCAAAAAGAAAAAAGTACGTATAGACAATAAAAACAATTTATGTTATACTGATATAAAAGCAGAAAAAGAAAGGATCCTCTCATGTCTTACGCTAAGACCTATTACACAAACTTCTCCGATTTTTATACGGAAGAAGCCATAAACACGCATATTTCCGAAATCTCCGAAGCCAAGCAGGAACGCATCAAGACCGCCAAACGCGCAGAAACAAAAGCCTCTCTCCTTGCAGGAGAGCTTCTTGTTCGTGCCGCGCTCAAAAACGCACTTGATCTTGAAAACGTGAAAATCGCCGTCGATGACCACGGAAAACCATATCTCCCCGAGCATCCCGAGGTGCATTTTAACCTCTCTCATAGCGCAAATATTGCTGTTTGCACCGTTTCCGACGTGCCTTGCGGTGTCGATATCGAGCAGATCAGCAAGCCCCATGAGGTGATGGCGATGGCGAATCGTTTCCTTTCCGTCAAGGAACACGCCGCCGTTCTGATGTCACCAAATCCCAACGAAGCCTTTTGTCGTCTTTGGACGCTCCGCGAAAGCTATGTGAAAATGCGCGGACTTGGCTTTGAGATCGGACTTTCCACCTTGAAATGTGATTTTCACCGCGGGATTTGTTCTATTTATGAAAAAAATATCTTGCAGGAGGACGCGCATTTCCACGAATGGAAGACCGTTCCGGATTTCCGAATCTCCGTCTGCACCAAGGGTGAATGTGAACATACCATTGAAAAGATCATGCTTTGATACGAGAAAAACCGAGCCACGCTCGGTTTTTTATTATTTTTCTTCATAACTCAAAGGACAAAAGCCCCTTTTTCCGCAATGAGGGCATTGCAAAACGGTATTTTCTCCCATATGCGCGGAAAAGCCAGCTTTCCACCATTTTGGGGAAAACTTTTTGCCGCAGCTTCCGCAAACAAAGGTCTTTTCGGAAAGCGATTTTCCTTCAAAATACCAGACGAGTAAGGCGACAAGTCCTGCGATGGCAATGATGCCGATGATCACAAATAACGGTTTCATCTGTCTTTCTCCTTTTTTGGCTTGATCATAGCTTGATATCTGTATTTATGATAACATAAAATCGATATAATGTCAACATTTTTTGAAATCTGTATGATCAAAACAGCACCGTTACTGCACCGCCAACGAAAGCAGAGGCAAGCGCCGTGATAACGGCGCCGATGATCGTTGCAAGACGCTTGGCGGGAACACGCTCCAGCTCGGCGATGCGAGCCTCTTGCTTTTCAAGCGTTTTGGACAAGGTGTCGAGCGAAACGACCAGCCTTGCGATCTGTTCGTTTTGCGTATGTACAGCCTCCGTGAGCTTTTCCAAGCGGTCCAGCTGACAGAGGGCATTTTTGGTCCGTTCTTCGAGCTTGGCGAGCCTTGCGCCTTGAAGCTCGTCCAAGTTTTCCACATCCATGTGGTAAATCGAGCGCATCGGCTCACCTCCGTTCGTAAATGACCGCGCACAGGGAACAGTCTGCGCGGTATGGCTTTATTTTACCACAAAACTGAGGATTTGTAAATCGGAAAAACGAACATATATTCGTTATTTCGCTTCGTTTCCGTCGGTTTCCGCGGAATCCTCCGTGGCGCTTTCCGGCTTTTCTTCCGTTTTCGTATCTTTGCTTTTTGGCTTTCGCATATCGGATGGACGAATACCAGCAAGGGGATTTTTGGAGATGGCTTCTTCGAGCTGCTTGTTGTTGACGTGGGTATAGATCTGCGTGGTGCTGAGTTGGGTATGCCCTAAAATTTCTTTGAGCGCGAGAACATCAACGCCGCCCTCCTGATACATGAGTGTCGCCGCCGTATGACGGAGCTTATGCGTGGAAAAATGCTTATATTCCAGCCCTGCCGCATCGAGATATTTATAAACGACCCATTGTACGGTCTTATGGCTGATGCGTTTGCCAAGACGGGAAAGAAAGAGCGCGTCCTTGTCCTTGATATCCTCGATATCGCGTGCGCGTGCTACGAGATAAGCGGAGATCGCCTCTCGGCAAGCGTCGTTGAGATAGACGATGCGTTCTTTTCCGCCCTTACCGAGTACGCGCAAGGAACGAAGCTCGCGGTCGATATCCGAGAGATTGATGCTGCAAAGCTCGGCAAGACGCATACCGCAGTTGAGAAAAAGGGTGATGATGCAGAAATTACGTTCGCGATATTTGGAATCGCTGTCGCTTGCGACGCTTGAAAGCAGAGAAATGCTTTCCTCTTGGGTCAGATATTTGGGCAAGGTGGATTTTTGCTTGGGCGTTTCGATATCGGCGGCGGGATTTTTATCCATGATGCGTTCCGTTGCCACGAGATATTTGAAAAAGGTCTTGATGGCAGAAAGCTTTCTTGCGCGTGATGCGGCGGTATTCCCGCGCACGTTCGCCATATACATGAGAAATTCCAAGATTTCCAGCGTCGTTACCTTTTTTACAAATTCATCGTCCACACATTCGATGGAAACGGAGGACATTTCCGAGTCGGGGGACGAAAATCCCTCTCTCGTTGCCACAAGATAACTGAAGAAGGTATGTAGATCGCTTCTGTATTCGCTGACGGTTTGAGGAGAACGCGCTTGAATGACGAGCTTATATCGTAAAAAACGCTCCACGACGGGAGATTTATCATCGGTTACTTTTTGATTTTTTTTCATATTTTTTGATACCTCGCATATGATATATCTTCATTATACCGCATATCTTGAAATCTTACAAGAAAACTTTTGGATATGGCATAAAAAAATCTCATTTCGCATATGATGCACTGTATTCAAAGATTGCCGCAGGCGGCGGCAAGGAGGTTTTTATGATGGCAAATACCAATATTTATCAGGATATCGCGGCGAGAACGGGCGGCGATATCTATATCGGTGTTGTCGGTCCCGTGCGGACAGGCAAATCCACCTTTATCAAAAAATTTATGGAAACACTCGTCATTCCGAATATCAAAAACGAATATGACCGCACCCGCGCCAAGGATGAGATGCCTCAATCGGCGGCGGGCAAGACCGTCATGACGACAGAGCCGAAATTCATTCCCGATGAAGCGGTACAGGTGACGCTTGATGGCGGCGCGACGCTTTCCGTCAAGATGATCGACTGCGTTGGCTATATCGTTCCCGAGGCGCTCGGCAATTTTGAGGGGGATAAACCGCGCATGGTGATGACGCCGTGGGCAGAAGAAAGTATGCCCTTTGATAAGGCGGCAGAGATCGGCACGCAAAAGGTCATTCGTGACCATTCCACGATTGGCGTGCTTGTGACCTGCGACGGCTCCTTCGGTGAGCTTTCGCGTGAAAATTATGTGGAAAGCGAAATGCGTATCGCGTCTGAATTGCATGAGATGGGGAAGCCCTTTGTCATCGTGCTCAATTCCGCGCGTCCAGAAAGCGAAGAAGCGGCGATGCTTGCGCTTTCTCTCGAGGAGCGTTATCATGCGCCCGTTGCGCTCGTGAGCTGTCTGGAGCTTGATAAAAATGATATCCGTCATATCTTGGAGCTTGTTTTGCTGGAATTTCCCGTCACGGAGATCGCGGTCAGCCTGCCTGATTTTATGAATGCGCTTGACCGCACGCATCCCATTCACCGCAGTGTGCATGAAACGATCTCATCTTGTGCATCGGAGATCACCAAAACGGGTGATATTGGCAAATGTTTTGCAAAAGCGACGGAAAATACGTACATCAAAGAGGTTCGTGTGGAAAAGATTGACCTTGGTTGTGGCAAGGCATCGATTCAAATGGAGCTTGCCGACGGTCTTTTCTACGGTCTTATCGGAGAACTGACGGGTTTTACGATTGACGATGACGAAGCGCTGATGAAACTGCTTCTGGAGCTTTCTGACGTGAAAAAGCAATATGATAAGGTCAAAGCCGCGCTTGACGAGGTCAACGCCACGGGATACGGCATCGTCGTTCCCGATATTTACGATATGAAGCTCGAAGAACCGCAGATGGTGAAGCAAACGGGCGGTTACGGTGTCAAGCTTCGCGCTTCTGCGCCGAGTATCCACATGATCAAGGCGGATATTGAAGCGGAGGTCTCTCCCATCGTCGGCACAGAACAGCAGTCGGAGGAGCTTGTGAATTTCCTGCTCCGTGAATTTGAAAATGACCCGCGCAAGATCTGGGATACCAATATGTTTGGCAAGCCCCTTTGCGAGCTGATCCGCGAGGGACTTCACACAAAGCTTGCTCACATTCCCGAGGATGCGCGCGCCAAGCTTTCCGAAACGCTCGAACGCATCATCAACGAGGGTAGCGGCGGGCTCATCTGCATCATTTTGTGATACTTTTTCTTTTGGGACAAAGAAAAAGTATCCAAAAAGAAAGCGTATGGCACTTTTCTTGCCGTCAAGAAAAGTGCCAAAAGAACCGCAAGGGACTCGTCCCTTGACCCGTATGAAAATGTGATATTATGTATTCTCAAAAAACGACCTCCGCAGAAGATTCTGTGGAGGTCGTTGCTTTCGCCGAAAATATTTAATTTTTGTAACCGGGAGTTTTAGCTTGATCGCCGCTATATGCGAAAAAGCAATCCTGCTTATTGCTCAACGTAATGGAGAAGCGCGGTTGTGCTACGAAGTTGATATCCTTTATATATGCCGAATCGTATAGGTGTATATAATAGGAAGTAGCGATTGCAGAAAAGGTTGCGAAATTGGAATCGTACACACAGCCGAGATACCAATGATATCCGATATAGTAATAGGGGATGCTTTCAGGGTCGTTTTCGTTATATGCTTTGTTTTTGACGATTTTATCGGACAAGCGGACACCGTTTCCATAAGAGCCGGAACCGTCCGACCTATTTCCGCTGGATGCTTGCATCGTGAAATCCTGATTCCACATGACGGATATGGTGCGAACGACGGAAGAACGATAGGTTTCCTGTAAGTAGTCGCTAAACGAATAACCAAATGCGTTGGGAGCGCCGAGCTTTCCTGTTTTGGTATCGGAATGCCAATCGTCATTTTTCCAATGTCCGCTCGTGCTGATATACCAAGTATCGTTATCGGCGCAGTATACGATGATTGGCGAGTGAAGCTCTACGTCGTTTTCCGTGGGAAGTCCGTCTTCTGGGGATGTGAGAGGCTTGGTATCGTTCATAACGGAAAGATTGTTATCGTAATATACATAAAGTCCCATTGTTTTCATTTCTTTTGCGATGGTATTTTTTTCGGAAAGAACCGATGCAAAGGAATATTTTTGAATAATGGCATCTTTTTCTTCGTAGTTTGGAGCGTGCGCCGTACCCGATGAAAGTTTTTCTTCGTATTCTGCTTTTGCGGCGATTGCAAATTCATGCTTGGGGGTTGTTTTGCCTATTTTTGAGGAATTGACGGTATAGGTGGCGGTGGTTGGGAAAAAAACGGTATATGCAAGCAAAATGCTTGCCATTCCGATTGCGAATATTTTCTTGATTTTCATAGCTTGCCTCCTTGATGTGAATTTTAATCATACCATTTATATTGAAGCAGACCGCGAAGTGACAATGTGATCTCTCCCTCTTTTGCTTCTTGTGGCAGATAATAGCTGAAATGGTCGCCTTCTTTTCCATTCATTCCCGAAGCGCCTGCAAGCTGACAGGGGATCGATTCAGTTTCGTTTTCGTAATAGAGCTCGGATTGCACTGACATTGTGTAAGTGGCATTGAGATTTCGTGTATGAAGCTGTCCCGTGATCAAATAACCGCCGTGGATATCGTAGGTGCCATAGGTACGAAAGCCGATGCGGTAATATCCTGCGGACTTATCAATAGAATCGATTTTCACGGTGCAAGCACCTGTTGTATATACGGCTTTGCCGATGTTGGATTCCAAGTCATCCAAATCAACGATGAAGTTCACGTCTTGGTTGATTTCTTCGATATCGTATTTATATCGCGTCGGATTTTCCACAAATGCTGCCATACCTTTCATATATAGATCGATATAACCCGAAAGATAGATACCGCCACAAATGACAATAAATGCCAAAGCCCCACAAACCACCGCCAAGTTTTTCATTTTCTTAACGCGCCGTTCCGCGGAATAGGACGGGATTCCCGAAACCAGCTCCGCATAAAAGCTATCGAAGCCATCGGGGAAAAGCTCCTCGGGCGGTTGCTTGTTCATGGAAGCATCTGCCAAAAGCTCGCTGAAATCGAGTAAGATCTCCATGCGTTTTTCGCGAGGCGCGATATCATGGCGCAGAAGCTTTTTGGTTTTTAGAAAGATTTCATCATATGGCGCTTGAATACGCGACACATTTTGACGAATCTGTTTTTGTGATTTCAAAATTTTCATTGTTTTCCCTCCAATACCGAATCAATAAGTGAGCGAAACTCTTCCCATTCCTTGATAAATTTTGTAAGCTCGGCTTTTCCCGTATCGTTCAGCCGATAATATTTTCTGCTTGGACCGAGCGGGTTGCTGACGCGCTCCACGTCAAAAAGTCCTTTATTTTCCAAACGCAGGAGCATAGGGAAAAGCGTTCCCTCCGAAACGGTGTCAAATCCCTTTTCTTTGAGCTTGATGACGAGCTCACCCGAATAGCAGGGCTCGTCGTTTAGGATTTTTAAGACACATCCCTCTAAGATTCCTTTCAGCATTTGGGATTTATTGGTCATCGTTTTCGCCTCCTTTCGGTTGCTTGCATTACAATTAACTGATTTCAGTATACACAAGGGAGTGCGTTTTGTCAATACTTTTGGGAAATATCATTTGGTATTGGTATCAAGATGATCGATAAAGAGAAAAAATCTGCGGTTTTTTGCATTTGGGTATTTATTTATTCATATCTTTATGATATACTATAATAGTATTGGTTTAGAATATTGATACAGAAAGGTTGGAATCATGAAAAAAACACCCGAAGTAAAAAATCCAAGACTTGGACAGGTGGGCGGTCAAGCGCTTCTTGAGGGCGTTATGATGCGTAGCGGTGAGACCGTTGCGACCTCCGTACGCGCGGTGGACGGCACCATCAAAGCCAAACGCGAAAAATTCGTTTCTGCAAGAAAAAAATATAAATTCTGTGCATTGCCCCTCGTGCGCGGTGTGGTTTCCTTTGTGGAATCCATGAAAATGTCGCTTTCCACGATGAATGACGCGGTCAATATGCTGGGTCTTGAAGAGGAAGAAGAAACCAAATTTGAAAAATGGCTCAAGGAAAAGTTCGGAAAAAATATTTTTGACGTTTTGATGCCATTCGTATACGTGCTTGCCATCCTGCTTGCCGTCGGTATTTTCTTCTTTTTGCCCTCTGCTGCGGCAAAGCTCATCTCGCTTCCGTTTGGCGGCGATATCGGTCCTTGGTATAGCGTTGTGGAAGGGCTTATGAAAGCCGCGATTTTTGTCGGATATATTGCGCTTATTTCGCTGATGCCTGATATTCGCAGAACCTTTGAATACCACGGCGCAGAACATAAATCCATCTTCTGCTATGAAGCAGGAGAAGAACTCACGGTCGAAAACGTGAAAAAACATAAGCGTTTCCATCCCAGATGCGGTACGAGCTTCATGTTCGTCATGATCTTGCTCGGTATCGTCATCGGTCTTTTCATTCCGTTTGAAAATCCCTTTTTGCGTACGGGCTGCAAATTGCTTCTTTTGCCCCTTACCTGTGGTATCGGTTTTGAATTTCTGATGATCGCGGGCAAGCATGATAATTGGCTCACTCGTTTCTTCTCCGCGCCCGGTATTTGGATGCAAAGACTCACCACAAGAGAGCCCGATGCAAGTCAGATCGAGGTGGCGATACGCTCCTTGAAGCTCGCCATGCCCGACGTTTTTCCCGAGGAAAGCTTGGAAAACGTAGAGGATACCTTGACAAAAATCGCTCCCGAAGCAGAAAAAGAAGAAAAAAATGAGACCTGATGCATACTTTCGAGAGCTTCAAAAACGGCTTTCTCCTTATACGGAGGACGCTTCCTATGAAGCAAGAACGATTTTGGAATCGGTTTGCGGTTTGGATTATCGTGCCTTTTCGCTCTTTCTCATAAACGGAAATTTAACGGAAGAAGCGTGTCGAAAAATCGATGAGATCGTCAGCAGACGAGAAAAAGAACCGCTTGCCTATATTTTAGAAGAATCTTGGTTTTATGGGCTTTCCTTTTACGTGACCAAGGATTGCCTCATTCCGCAGGCAGATACGGAGATCGTCACGGAAAAGCTCATTTCCAAGCTCCAAAAAGGCGCACGCTTTGCCGATATTTGTACGGGAAGCGGTTGTATTGCGCTCGCGGCACTGCTGAAAACAGAGAAAACGACGGCAGTCGGCTATGACCTTTCCGAAGGTGCGCTTGCCGTAGCAAAGGAAAATGCCAAGCGGTTTGATATGACGGCGCGTTTCACCGCGGTTCATGCAGATGTTTTTGCAGAGGATTTCCTTGACGGTGAGATGTTTGACGCTATCGTTTCCAATCCGCCGTATATTGAAACGGATGTGATCCCCACGCTTTCCTATGAGGTTCAAGCCGAACCGCATATGGCGCTTGACGGTGGGCATGACGGACTTCGTTTTTATCGCAGACTGCTGGATATCTGTCCTTCTCATATCCGAAAAGGTGGTTTCCTCGTTTTGGAAATTGGTTATGATCAATGGGGCGCGCTTGCTTCTCTTTGTGACAAGCGTGGTCTGAAATGTGAATTTTATTGCGATTTCGGCGGAAACACCCGTGTTTGCGTTGTTTCGCTATAACTATTATAAAAATACGAAAGGAATTTTAACACTATGAAAAAAATCAGCACAGAAAAAGCACCGGCAGCGGTCGGTCCTTACTCCCAGGCTATGATGTACGGCGACATCCTTTTCACCTCCGGTCAGATCGGTCTTGACCCCGCAACAGGCGCATTTGCAGGTGATGACGTTGTTACACAGGCAAAACAGGTTTGCGAAAATCTCAAGGCAGTTCTTGCGGCAGCCGATATGACGTTTGAAAACGTCATCAAGACTACCTGCTTCCTTGCAGAGATCGCAGATTTCGCGGCATTCAATGCGGTTTATGCAGATTATTTCGTAAGTATGCCTGCTCGTTCCTGCGTTGCGGCAAAGGATCTTCCTAAGGGCGCTCTTTGCGAAATCGAAGTGATCGCAGCGAAATAAAATATCTTTATCTGATGGCTTCCCCTTTGAGGGGAAGCTGTCCCGTAAGGGACTGATGAGGTGTTTGTATGAATACGATACGCAATCAAAATTTGACCACAAATGCACAGAAGCTTCGGAAGAATATGACGAAAGAGGAGTGCCATTTGTGGTTTGATTTTTTGAAAAAACTGCCTTATACGGTCAATCGGCAGAAGGTTATGGGAAATTATATTTTGGATTTTTATATATCCAAAGCAAAAATTACAATAGAACTTGATGGGTCACAGCATTATGAATATGAACATAAGCGAGCGGATTCTCTACGAGATGAGTATTTGAATGGCTTAGGAATTACGGTTTTGCGCTATACCAATGATGATATTCATAAACGCTTTCAAGGTGTCTGTCTTGATATTTTAAGGCAAATTGATAAGGCTCTTGACACCTCATCCGTCTCGCTTTGCGAGCCACCTTCCCCTCAAGGGGAAGACTAAACCGAGGAATTTTCCTCGGTTTCAGAGTACTGAAAAAGTCCACCTTTGGGTGGACTTTTTCGATATTCTCTCCCAACAGGCAAAACTGTTGAGATTTTTCTATTTTAATCGGATGACTTGTTTTGACGGCAATTTGCGCATACATGGATTTTTTCGTTATCTGCGATTGTGATTGTTGTGAGTTGGGCGGTTTTTGCTCCGCAAATTTCACAGCGCGTAGGTTTGACAGTAGCATTTTGTACTGCGTTAGCGCTTTGCATTTTAATGTTTTTGGGATTTGCAAAAAAAGCATTGACGATAAGGGCAATCCAACCGCCAACCATCATGGCGATGCCATAGGTTCTCATAGTCAAAAGACTATAATCGTAACTGTCGAGGTAATTTTTCAAATTGGTTTCACATCTTCCAATCTCAATGAGAGCGACAAATATGAAAATCATGCCGATAATCGCAACGATGCTTGAAATAACAGCGCCAATTTGATAAGCGAGTTTTTTGTAGTCTAAAGGTTGATTCATAGTATGTTTCCTTTCTGAAAATCAATTTGTTTCATTATTGTAACACATTTGTGTTCTCTTGTCAACATATGTATTCAAAGTTTTTGAAAAAAGAGGGTATAATCGTTGAAAAATGATAAGGAGAATACCTGTATGTTGGATGCCGTCATTGTTGGGAAAGTGATACAAAGTTACAGAGAAAAGAAAGGACTTTCGCAAGAAGTGGTCAGTGGCTTTGCGGATATCGGAAGAACGCATTTGAGTGCGATTGAACGAGGTGTAAGAAAGCCGACACTTGATACGTTTTTCAAAATAGCCGAGGCTATGCGTATTGCACCAAGCGAGCTTATGAAATTGATTGAGATTGCTATCGAATCGGAAAAATAATGTGAAAAGGGGCTGTCTCAAATTTGGGTAATGCTTCCAATTAATTAAAAAATCGAATAAAAAACACTTGCGTTCCATAATGGGTTGCAAGTGTTTTTTGCATGGAATGTTTATCAAATGGAAATAATCTCCAAACTTGAGACAGC
>JAGBCV010000018.1 GCA_017937845.1 Clostridia bacterium
CCCACGGGACCCATTTATGGGTAGTAAGTAACAATTGCGTGGCTGGCAGGCCAATCTAAAACGCACTTGTGCGTAGCCAGTAGCGTGTAGGGCTATGCCCGAAAATGAAATACCACCCGCTATGCGGGTGGATATTTATTCTGTAAATTTTAACCAAACCGCAATCGTATGGGATCATTTTTTGCCAAAAACAGAATCGAATTTTAAGAAAAAATTAAAAAACTTTTGATTTTATGTTGTAAAATCGAATAAAATATGATAGACTTATGTAGTTAAAAATAATTTGTCATATGATAAAGTTTGGAGAATACATACATGAATGCTTTATTTTGTGCTGTGATTGGATATTTGCTGGGGTCTGTCAGCCCTTCGGCATTGTTATCCAAAATCAAAAAGAAAAATATTCGGGAGCACGGAACGAAAAATCTCGGCGCTTTGAATACGCTTATCAATTTTGGTAAGGGATGGGGTGTGTTCGTCATGCTTTTCGATATTGCAAAGGCTGTGATTTCCGTTGCGATCGCCAGACGCTTCTTTGCTTTTGAATATGCGAGTATCGTCGCAGGCGGCGCGGCTGTCATTGGTCATATGTTCCCGTTTTATATGAAGTTCAAGGGCGGAAAGGGACTTGCTCCTTTTGCGGGCTTCGTGCTTGCCAACCATCCGCTTCATTTCCTGTTCTTGTTCATTTTCTGCGTTTCGCTGATGTTTATCGTTAATTACAGCGTCGCGTTGCCGTTTTCGGCTTCCATGATGTATCCGTTTTTGGCGGCATATCATAAGGGTAACGTGGATTATGTAATGTTTTTCTTGACAGCAATCATCAGCGTCGTCATGATCGTGAAATTCTGGGGCAATTTCAGAAAAGCGCTGAATGGCGAGGACGAAAAGGTCAGAGATTTCATCAAAAAACAATTTTCCCAATAAGCGGGCAACGCCCGCCGGAAATTTCTCGCCTATCTTGACTTCCCATATTACCAAATACGGCAAAACGGCGAGGTCGATTTGCAGAAATTCCTGTGAAACAAGATAAACGGGCAACGCCCGCCGGAAATTGCTCGCCTATTGCGGCTTTCTATACGTTAAAACACGAACACCGAGAGATTTTTTCATCTCTCGGTGTTTTTGTTTCATCAATCGTTTTGAATATCCGCTACAAGTCTTTCGATCGGAGTATCCTCAAGGCAAAATTCATGCGTGCCGTCGTATAGAATGAAATCAAGCCAATCTGCATCCGTGACGAGGGGCGCGCAAAGCGCTTTCAAACGCTCAAATTCCGCGATACCGCTTTCGCAGGCAAAAAGCTCGTCGCTTCGTCCAAGCTCGATGCAAAGTCTGCGCGGATAGACAAGACACGCGATCTCCGCATCCTGCAAGCGGTTTGCCGAGCCTTTCCATGACCAATCCGCATGGAAGCACGCTTTTCTCTCATTGAAATACGAGCAGGAGATTGCCGAACGGATTCGGGTATCGAGCGCGGTCGTATATTGCGTATAAAAACCGCCGTAGGAAAGACCGACCATGCCGAATTTGCCAACGTAGGGTAAGCCCTCGAAATAGTCAAGCGCACGTGTGATACCGTAGACCTCGACGGCGGCAATCGAGCTGTCAAGGCTTTTGAGCCTTGCATCGATGGCATCGCGGTCATACGGTGCGCCGAAGCGTTGTGGTTTCCAAAGGAGAAGCTGAGGGGCAAATACGTGAACGCCATGCTTGAATACGCGCATGAGCATATCGTTGTAATTGTTGGTAAATCCATATACCCCCGAAATCAGCTCGGGAGAGCCTTCACCGCCATGCTGCACGATGACGAGAGGTCTTTTTTCGTCGCCTTTTTGACGGAAGAAAAGCCCCGTCATAAGAACGCCCTCCAAAATCTCATAACGCATACGGTAAACGGTATAGCTCTCCTCCTCGGAGAGCTTTTCCATTTGTACGCTCGGCGCGGTTTTGGGACGCTTTTCGCAAAGCGGATAGCCGAGCATTTCAGCAAGCTCTGCGCGATATGTTTCGGGATCGGCAAAGATATCCTTGATATGCTCCGCACGAACCTTTTCCGCTTCTTTTTCTTTTTTGGTGATCCAATCCTCAAGTCCCGAAATATACTCTTTTTTATATACTTCAGAATCTAAAAATGTTTCATGATATTGCATCGTTCAAAACTCCTTACACATAATATACACTGACAGAACCAAGGGCATTTTCGCCGCAAATATAAAGAACGGGACCTGCTTCATTGTTTTTTTCGTCAATCGTAAGACTGCCGAGATTGTTTGCTACGTTGACCTTGGCGCACCACGCGCTCGGAACGTGAATCTTCATCGAACCGAGATTGTTTTCCACATGGAGCGTTCCCTCACCCTTATAGGCTTCGGGATTTTCAAAATAAATGGAGCAAGAGCCAAGATTGTTTTCCACATGGTTGGGAATCATATTTTCGCTATCGATATACACCGTGGAATGTCCGAGAGAACCGCCTGCGTGTTTTCGTTTCTTATCCTGTATTTTTTCGTCGATGACGTTCACCTTGACGAAATGATTTTCTTTGGCGTGAAGCAAAATATGCACGCCTGCGGAAAGTAAGATCGCTACAAGGAAAAGGATCCAGTTGTTGATGATGTTAGGCGTTACGGCACCGCAAAGAATCGAAATGTTCTCTTCAAAGAGCATGAAGATAAACGCGAGCGGTACGAAGATCTCACTCCATTTACCTTTGCAAATTCTGCTGACGACAAACGAAAGTAAGATAAGCCCGAAAACGATCTCCCAAACGGAGATTTTTCCGATCACGCTTGTCAAGGGTGCGAGTACGTTGAACGCATCCAGAAGCAGGAGCATCGCAAGCAAGATCAAAGCAAGCCCCCAAAAAATTTTTCCTGTTTTCATTTCATTAACCTCATTTCTTCCATTTTGTATTGCAAAAGCTTATAGTAAGCTCTTGAAAAATATACTTTTTTATCACATCTGCGGAACGTCAATTCTCCGTTTCCCACGACCTCGCGCCGTATGGAGCTGATATGATGGATATTGGCGATGGCAGATTTGGAAATACGTACGAAAAAGGAGGGCATTTGCGCTTCCAATTCAAATAGCTTATACGGCGCGGTATACATACGGTCTGCCGTGTGCGCGTATACCTTTCCCTCACTGCTTTCAAAGAAAAGGACATCGTTTTTGGGAACGAAATGCTCCGTTGCGCCAATCGTGAGCATGATTTCATTTTCGCCGCGCATCATATCTTCGATTGCCGAGCGCAGAGCATACACTTTTTCGTTTTGCTCGCGGCATCGAATCACGATCTCATCTCTGTCAGAAAGCTCTATGCGAATCTTCAACGGGTTTCCTCCTTTTCTTTGTTTTCTGTGATTATTAGACTTGTTCACAAGCCTTAGATTTTGAGTATCTCCGCGCGGTCATCCTGAGCGGAACACCGCCTTGATTCCGCTACGCGATTTTGCTTGCGCAAAATTTCGACTTCGGGCTTCGCCCTACGCTCAGAATGACGTGGCGGTGTGTAGTCGAATGGATCTCGCGGACGTAGCATCTCATTTTTTTGACTTATCGAACAAGGCTATTGTACTACATTTCGGAAAATTTGTAAATAGCTTTTCAATAAGGGGTCGATTTTTCGAGGTAAGAGGTCGATAGCATTGTTTCAAGGTATCATAAACGCATAAAATTGATATAATCTGTCAAAACTATCAGCAAACCTTTCAGGAAAGGAGCTTGTGGTTTTTGATGCGAAAACGATTGTTTGTTTATATTTGTATTTTGATGGGGTCGCTTGTTTCGTGCGGAAAGCGAAGCGTGCCTGTTTTTGCCGATGCGGACGTGCTTGCCCGTTCGCTTTATGAAAAGGCAGGCTTTGAAACCGATGCCATATATGCCGAGGAGGTGGAGGATACCGATGCTTTTCTTTTCGGCGTAACCGTTTCGGATTTTGATGAGATGGTGGACGATGCGGTCTGTTACCGAAAGCTCGTGGATAGCAACGGACAGATGATGTATCTTTTCGATATGGAATCCGAAGATCAAGCGATATCGTTTGCAAAAGCGTTTTTTGAGCATTATGAATTTGCTCCCTGCGACGTGGCAGAGAAAATGACGGTCATTTCAGCAGGGCATTACGTTATCTTTTTCAAATCGGATGCGCATGAGGTGGATACGGCGACGGAAGCCTTCCGCGCACTCATGGACGGCAGAATCGATTTTCAAAAGGAACAGTTTAATCGAGGATAACCCATGTGCAATGCCGTCAACGTTTAAGTTGACGGCATTGCAGTGATATATTTCGCCTCAGGCGAAATGTGATATTTTGACTTTGTCAAAGTGATATTCGCGCCTTGCGCGAGTGATATATTCCGCTTTCAGCGGAATGTTTCGGTAGAAATTTGCTTTGCAAATTTCAATTTTATCATATTTTTCGCCAAACACGGCAAAACGATGAGAACGATTTGAAGCGTTTCTTATCATGCAAAAAAGAAATCCCGAAAACCTCGGGATCTCGTAAAAATATCAAAACAAATCGGCATATAAATAAAGCGAACCGCAGGTGATCACAAGATTGCCTTTTTCTTTTGCAAGCGTGATCGCCTCCTTGAGAGTCGGCGCCCATTCACCGACGATCCCCTTTTCTGCCGCCGCGTTTCGGAGTGCTTCCGCACCCATTGCGCGGGGATTATTCTGAACGGTGGTGAAGACGAATCGGCTGTGTCCATCGTTGAGAAGCTCAAGAGAGGGCATAAAATCCTTATCCGCCATGCAAGCAAACACAACGGTTCTCTCGCGCTCGGGATAATAACGGTCAAGCGATGCTTTGAGCGAGCGCACACCGTTCGGATTATGACCGCCGTCATAAATGACGTTTGGGTTCGTATCGATCATTTCAAAACGAGCGGGATTTTTCGCCTCTAAAAGACCTTGACGGATAGCGTCCTCGGAAAGACCGAGCGCCCTTGCACATTCGATTGCCGTACAAGCGTTTTCGATCTGATAAAGACCGCCAAGACCAAGGCGCAAATGCTTCATGCCGCCGTAAGAAATGATTTCATAAATCTCTTCCGTACCCTCGGATACCGCGTCTTCGGGAACGATCAAGCGCGTACCGCAAGCGTCCGCTTCTCTTTGGATCACGGGAATCGCACCGTTTTCCTGCTTGGCAACGACGGTCACGCCGCTTTCACAATCCTTTTTGATGATCTTGCTCTTGGTTGTGGCGATCTTTTCGATGGTATCGCCGAGGTATTCCACATGGTCGATATCGATTTGTGTGAGAACGGACATGACGTTACGGGAAATGACGTTTGTCGCGTCAAATTCACCGCCAAGACCCGTTTCCAAAACGACGTAATCGGGATTTTTTTCGGCAAAATAGCAGAACATCGCCGCCGTCCAAATTTCAAATTGAGAGATCTTATCGCCGAGCGCCTTTTCCGCTTCGGGAATGATGGCTTCGATTTTTGCAAGAAGTGCATCAAGATCTTTGTCGGAGATCTCTTCACGGCAATACGTGATGCGTTCATTCACGCGCACGAGATTCGGAGAAATGTATTTGCCGACCTTGTAGCCTGCGGCAAGGAGCATGGATTCGAGAAACGCACAGGTCGAGCCTTTGCCGTTCGTACCTGCTACGTGGATACAGCGGAGCTTTTCCTGCGGATTGCCGAGAAGCTGCATCAAATACGTGATGCGTTCCAGACCAAGGCGAGGAACGGCTTGAAAACCGTTTGCATAAGAAGCGAAATTATCCATTTTCGTGTTTTGCATTGTTATGATTCTCCTTCAAAAGATGTTTACGAAGCGCGGGGAAGAGATATTTATCCGCAACGGCAAGCACGATGATACGAACGGGAGTATTGATGGCATAGCCGATCATGCGGAAATAAAAAGCCTGCGACCAAGTATTTCCGAACATAAAGACCCAAATGGGCATCATCATGAGAACGTCGATGATAAATCCGCCGACGACAAAGAACAGAATGTTGCGAACGAGTCCGATTTTTTCTTTCTTATAAAAGAACAGACCCAGCGCCAAGCCGTATATGATCTTACAGATCATGATAAACGGATTGACCCCCGTATAGAGCAATGCGCCGATAAAATCGGCAAGCCCATATGCCGTAGCTGACCAAATCGGTCCGTAAAGCATTGCCAAGACCGCGATCGGCAGGAAGCTGATCTCAATGCGGAAATCGCCATTCTGAGGGAAGCCGAGCCAACGCGCAAACACGAAGGCAAGCGCCACCATCATCGCCGTCGTTGTCAAACGAATGAGTGCCGCACGGGAATTTTGCGACATTTTTCTTGTTTTTTTTGAAAATTTGGACATAAAAAAGCACCTCCGTAAAAACAGACGCGCAACCACACAAAGCCAAAAAACACCGCTTTCGGTGCCATGGCAAATATGTAACAGCGGGATGCGACAATGACACAGCAACATAGGTTTTCGTCCGAAAGTCAACTCCCCGTATTTTCGGCACTTTGACTCGCCATCGTCTACTCTGTTTATTTTTATATGCTTATTATAGCACGATTCTTAAAAAATACAAGTGGTTTTCCTCATTTTTTGAAAATTTATATGTTAGCGTTGGTTGATAGCCCTAAAAATGCTTTGTGTGTTATTTGGAAGAATGGATATCAAGTCCTTCAAAAAAGTCATCATAAGAACAGTTATAAATCCTTTTAAGTTCAATCAAAACGCTGACACGAACGTTTAATTCGCCGGATTCGTATTTTGCGTAACAGCTTCTTGCAATATCACATCCGCGTCGTTGCAATTCTACACAGAGTTTTTCTTGTGAAATATTATGCTTATCTCTCAAAGCGCGTAAATTATCCCCAATGCATCTATCTCTTCTCAATTTTTGTTCCATATTTCAATCTCCTTTTTGACCAATATCGGTTGCAATTTTTAATATTTTATAATATAATTTCAAAAAATATTGTCCGCTATATTGGTCAAAATGATGAAGGAGGATAGAAAATATATGATTTGTTGTCAATGAAATGGAATAAAGAAAATTTATAAAAACGGGAGCACCAAGGCGCTCCCCTACCATGATTTTATATGTTTTCTGTAAATTTCACCGCTTACGAATAGTCTGATTATTCCTACAAATATATGCTGACATTTTTCCAAAACGGGTCAAGGGATGTATCCCTTGCATTTCTTTTGGTACTTTTCTTGATGGCAAGAAAAGTACGGTGAGCCTTTCTTTTTGCGAACTTTTTCTTTTTGAAAAAGAAAAAGTGGATAAGAAGAAGTGGATAAGGTTGACAAAGAGAAAAGAAATTGGTATAATAATGGTAAATGCAAAGGATTCGGCAAGAGGCGAAAACGGAGAGTTTAGCGATATGTATAATGGATATTCGATGATAGAAAACAAATTGGAACTGCATTTTTTCGGTTCTGCATCCCACAAATTTGTGGAAAATACGACACTTGACGGCGAAAAATTGCCGTTTGAGTTGTTTCTTTGCGCGTCAAAAGGAGCGGTAACGCTGGAGATGGCAAAAAAGGAGCTTGTGCTGAATGAGGGCGAAGTGGCGCTCGTGCCGTATGACACGGAGTTTCGCATCATAGCGCCTAAGGATACGGAGATCATTTGGGTCGCCGCAGATTACCGCGTTTTCACCAATCTGCGTGTATTTTCCATCTTTGAATTGCCCGATAAGGTGGAGGCTAAAACGGTCAACGTCTTTGAGCTTTGCGTTTCGCTTTGTCGCTTGACCTTAGATAGTGAATTTACCAATTCCCGCATGGAAAACGCGATGGAGGTCAATCTGCTTTTGTATCAGCTTGCACTTGCCGTCATTCGTAAGAGCTTCCCCAAAAAGGAATCCAATATGGTCATGTCGCGCTTTGAAAGACTTGCGCCCGTGCTTTCTCATATCGGGGAAAAGCTCGACAAAATGTGTCCCATCGGGGAGCTTTCCGAGATCATGGAGCTTTCCGAGGATTCGTTCTATCGCTATTTCAAATCCACCATCGGACAAGCGCCAAAGGAATATCTCATCTCCGAAAGATTGCGTAAGGCGAGGATCCTACTTGCCAGTTCGCAGGTTTCCGTAACGGATATCTCCAAGCAGTGCGGATATGAAAATCCGTTCTATTTCAGTACGCTTTTCCATGGAAAATACGGACTTTCTCCGAGTGCGTACCGCGAAAAAACGTCGGCGCTCATGGCGATCTTGACTTGAAAATAATTTAATGCAAAGGAAATATATATCATGGATTTTTCAAAAATCAGACTTTTTCTCTTTGATATGGACGGAACGCTTTACCTTGGTAACGACCTTTTTCCGTTCACAAAGCCCATGCTTGACGAAATCAAAAAGCAGGGCAAGACCTATCTTTTCATGACGAACAATTCGTCCAAAAGCGTGCTTGACTACGTGAAAAAGCTTGATAAGCTCGGGATCCCCGCGGTTTACGACGATTTTATCACATCTTCTCAGGCTACGGCGGATTACCTCATGAAGAACCACCCCGGCGTGCGTTTTTACGTGATGGGTACGGAATCCTTTAAGAAGGAGCTGGCTTCCTCGGGCGTTATCGTTTGCGATACCTATTCCGAGGATATCGAGGGCGTCGTTATGGGCTACGATACCGAGCTTACCTATCAGAAGCTCGATGACGTTTCCAAGCTTCTTACGCTCAAAAAGGATATCCCCTATATCGCGGCAAATCCCGACTGGGTATGTCCCACGGAATACGGCTACGTTCCCGATTGCGGCTCTGTGGCAACGATGATCTGCAATGCAACGGGCAGAAATCCGCATTTCATCGGTAAGCCCCGTCCCGAAATGCCCCTTGCGGCAATGGAACGCATCGCAAAGAAGGATCCTCTTGTCAATAAGGACACCACGATGGTCATTGGCGACCGCGTATATACCGATATCGCGTGCGGTGTTCACGCAGGTATCCATTCTCTCCTTGTTCTCAGCGGTGAATCCACCATGGAGGACGTAGAAAAGAGCGATGTGAAGCCCGAATTTATCATGCGCGATTGCGCCGAGCTTCTCGAAAAAATCAAATAAATCATTTCGGAGGTAAAACATCATGGCAAGACCAAAGGGTATCCCCTTCAACGAAGAAACCGCAGGCTCGAATTATGCGGAGTTTACCATTGCGCGTAAGCCCGACGGCAAGATCAAAATGCAGAGAATGCTTTTCATCATTCTTTACGCCATCGTCGCGGTCGCGTATATTTTCGTATTCACCGTACTCACCAAAATGATCCCTCTCGTGGCGATTTTGCCCCTTATTATTCTCATCATGTGGTTCTTTACGTGGAAGCTCACCAAGATCGAATATACATACGTCGTATATCAGGGTATGCTTCACGTTTATAAAAACAACGGCTACAACAGAGCAAAAGAGGTATTCTCTGCGAAGCTCAGCGAAAACGGCGGTATCTATCCCGTTTCCGACGAGGAATACACCAAATTCGCAGACGCTTGCGAGGCTGTGCTTGATTATTCCATCGGTAAGAATACCGAGGACCGTTATTTTGCCATCTTCACCGTGGACGGCAAAAAGACCGCGCTTTATTTTACGGCGGCAACCAAGCTTCTCACCGCGATGCGTTACTATGGCGGCGAAAACGTCGTCGTGACCTACGTTTCTCGTTAAAACGAAATCATGTAAACGATGTCTTTCGCGCAAGCGAAAGACATCGTGGTTTATAGGAGTATGTTATGATTTATACCGTTACCTTGAATCCCTCCGTGGATTATATCGTAAAAATCCCGTCCTTTTCGGCAGGAAAGGTCAATCGCGCGGATGATGAAGCCGTCATTGCGGGCGGAAAAGGCATCAACGTGTCCGTGATGCTCCGTCAGCTTGGCGTTGAATCGACGGCGCTCGGCTTTATCGCGGGCTTTACGGGCGCGGAGATCCAAAGACTCGTGCGTGAGATGGGCTGTCGGGAGCGATTTATCATGTTAACCGAGGGCTTTTCACGCATCAACATCAAGATGAAGACCGACGAGGAAAGCGAGATCAACGGCGCAGGTCCCGTCATTCCCCAAGCATCGCTCGATGCGCTCATGTCGCAAATAGGCACCTTGCAAACGGGGGATATCCTCGTGCTTTCGGGGAGCGTTCCGCGCTCCGTTGCTGAAACGGTATACCGCGATATGGCGGCGCTTCTTGCCGAAAAGAGCGTTATGATCGCCGCGGACGCCTCGGGCAGATTGCTTATGGACTTATTGCCGTATCACCCCTTCGTCATCAAGCCCAATCATCATGAGATTGGCGCGCTTTTCGGCGTGGATATCGAAACGAAAGAGGACGCCGTCGTTTACGCCAAAAAATTGCAGGAGTTGGGTGCGAGGAACGTGCTTGTTTCCATGGCGGGGGACGGCGCGGTCTTGCTCTCGGAAAAGGGAAGCGTGCATACGGCAAGCGCTCCCAAGGGTGTCGTCGTCAATTCCGTCGGCGCGGGGGATTCCATGCTCGCGGGCTTTTTGGTGGGCTATCTCGAAAAAGGCTCGTATGACGATGCGCTGAGGCTCGGTATCGCGGCGGGCAGTGCGTCCGCCTTTTCGCAGGGAATCGCCACTTTTGACAAGGTGAAACGACTTCTTTTGTGATTGCTTGATTTTTCTGAAAAACGATAGAAAAATTCTATGGAACACATCGGATTTTTTTATGCAAAATGCAAAAAAACTCTTGACAAATGAAACTGAACGATGTAAAATAGTAACATCGTTTCGGCAAGCTGTAAGTCAGCAGACTTGTCAGAAGCATATTCAGAGATCATAAACGCGAAGATCGGAAAGAGTACGTTTTGTGAAACTGCACAGAGAGTCATCGGGTGGTGCGAGATGAACATGAGTAGCAATGCGGAATACGCTCCGTGAGCGGTGCGGGCAAGTCAAAATGAGGCGTCCGCAACGGGTACGACCGTTATATCGCAGAGCCATAGGGCTCATAAGGTCATATGCGTGAGCATATGATGAAAACAGGTGGTAACGCGGAAATAGATTCGCCCTCGTACAATGTTTGGCTTTGTGCGGGGCGATTTTTATTTAATAAAAAAATGTATTTTTAAGAGAGGACCCCTTTATGAAACTTTTCAAAAGACTCACAGCAATCGCACTCGCGGCGATTCTTGCTTGCTCCTGCATGATGATGGCATCCTGCGAACAGGCAAACAACAAGCTCCCCATCGTATGCGGCGAAACCGGTATGAATGATGTTGCCGGTGTTGCAACCTACGGCGTAAACTATTACAGCCTCGGTGTAAAAGCAGGCGATATGGCAGCGGACATCCTTTTGAACGGCGCAGACGTTTCCACAATGTCCGTTCAGATGGACCCCAACCCCACACTCACCATCAACGAAACCGTTGCTGCTGAAATCGGCTTCACTATTCCCGAAGCCGTAAAAGCAAAGGCAACCGCCGCAGGTGCCAATACCGTTACCAGAGTAGAATCTGCTATCGTGGAATCCGGCGCTGACTTCACCGTTGGTATCCTCCAGCTCGTTCAGCACGTTGCTCTTGACCAGTCCAACAAGGGCTTCCAGGATCAGCTCTCTGTTCGTATGGCAGAAGCAGGCAAGACTGTTACCATTCTTGACGAAAACGCAAGCAACGAACAGTCCAACAACGTAACCATCGCAGAAAACTTCGTTGCACAGAAGGTTGACCTCATTTACACCATCGCTACTTCCTCTTCTCAGGCTGCGGCTGCCGCTACCGAAGAATCCAAGATCCCCGTACTTTTCAACGCGGTTACGGATCCCGTTGGTGCAGGTCTTGTTGCTTCCATGGAAGTTCCCGGCGGTAATGTATCCGGTGTTTCCGATATCAACCCTGTTGCACAGCAGGTATCTTTGATTTCCGAGCTTCTCGAGACCACAGACGTCAAGATTGGTTTCCTTTATACCTCCGCAGAAGCAAACTCCAAATATCAGGTAGACCTTGGTATCGCAGAATGCGAAGCAAAGGGCTATGAATACGTAGAAAAGGGTATCGGCGATATCAATGATATCCAGGCTGCTTTCACCGCACTTCTCGCTGAAGGCGTTGACGCAATCTACATTCCTACCGATAATACCCTTGCAAACGGTATCGCAACCGTTCACTCGGTCAATATGGGTGAATAATCACAAATTTCAATAAACCTCTACGAGGCTTGTGAATTTTTCGCAAGCCTCGCAAGTTGTCTTTATACGAAAGGAGTTCATATTTCAAATCATGCTTAATTTATTATTATCCGGTGTTACGCAGGGGCTGATCTGGGCAATACTTGCTCTTGGCGTATACCTTTCCTACCGTATACTGGATGTTGCCGATTTGACCTGTGAGGGATGTATCACGCTCGGTGCATCGGTTGCTGCGATGCTCATCTGGAAAGAGGTAAATCCTGTTCTCGGTGTTGTTATCGCGTTTCTTGCAGGCTGTCTTGCGGGCATTATCACCGGTATTTTGCAAACAAAACTGAAGATCCCGCCGATCCTTGCGGGTATTTTGACAATGATTTCGCTCTATTCCATCAATATCCACATCATGAGCTTGGCAACAGGTGCTTCGGGTACGGCAAACCTTTCGCTTCTGAACTTTAAGAACGGTACGATTTTTGCACCTCTTTCCGATCTTCTCGGACTCAATAAGACGATGACGGCGCTTATTTTGGGTATCGTCATTGTGGTTTTGATCATTGCTGTAATGTATTGGTTCTTCGGCACCGAGATCGGTTCTGCCATTCGTGCAACGGGTACGAACGAGAAGATGTGCCGTGCGCAGGGCATCAATACCGATACCACAAAGATTATCGGTCTTGCGCTTTCCAATGGTCTTATTGCGACCTCGGGTGCGCTCCTTTGCCAGTATCAGGGCTATTCCGATGTTAATATGGGTGTCGGCTCTATCGTTATCGGACTTGCTTCCATTATCATTGGTGAAGCAATCTTTATGAAAGCAAAAAACTTTGCAGTTAAGCTTTCCGGTATCATTGTAGGTTCCGTGCTTTACCGTGTCGTTGTTACCTTTGTTATCGCATCGGGTATGCCTTCGACAGACCTGAAGCTGATGACTGCTGTCATCGTTATCGTGGCACTGGTATTGACCTCTTTTGCAGGTAAATTCAAAAAGAAGGGGGCAAAAACAAATGCTTGAACTGATTGATGTCAAAAAGACTTTTAACCCTGGAACGATCAACGCTAAAAAAGCGCTTTGCGGTGTTGATCTTCATTTGAACCCCGGCGATTTCGTTACCATCATCGGCGGTAACGGCGCGGGCAAATCCACCACACTCAACGCCATTGCAGGCGTTTGGAAGATCGACAGCGGTAAGATCAAAATCGATGGCATCGATGTTTCAAAACTTCCCGAGCATAAACGCGCAAAATACCTCGGACGTGTATTCCAAGACCCCATGACGGGTACTGCCGCAACCATGGAGATTCAGGAAAATCTTGCGATCGCGGCGCGCCGCGGGGATCACAGAACGCTCCGCTGGGGAATCACGGCAAAGGAAAGAAAAGAATACCGTGAGCTTCTTGCCATGCTTGATCTCGGTCTTGAGGACCGTATGACGTCCAAGGTCGGACTTCTTTCGGGCGGTCAAAGACAGGCTTTGACGCTTCTCATGGCAACGCTCAAGCAGCCGAAGATCTTGCTCCTTGACGAGCATACAGCCGCGCTGGACCCCAAGACCGCGGCAAAGGTTTTGGAAATTTCCGATATGCTGATCGCGGAAAACAATCTCACCGCGATGATGGTTACGCACAATATGCGCGATGCCATCGCACACGGCAACCGCCTCATCATGATGAACGCAGGCAAGGTCATTTTCGACGTTTCAGGCGAAGAAAAGAAGAAGCTGACCGTGGACGACCTCATTCAGAAGTTCTCTCAGAACAGCGGCGATATGCTCAGCGACCGCGCATTGCTTTCTTGAACCTCACTTTTTCTTATTCAAAAGAAAAAGTGGCAAAAGAAGCAAAAGAACCGCAAGGGAAATATCCCTTGTCCCATTTATGAAAAATTTGATCTAAAATGAACAATAACAAGACAGACAAGGAATACTTGTCTGTCTTACTCTGTAAAGAAAGGAGGCGCTTTTATATGAGATATGTATTTTTTGATATTGAGTGTGCGGATGGCGGAAAGGGCAGTATTTGTTCTTTTGGATACGTGATCTGTGATGAAGAATTTCGTGAGATCGAAAGCGATGATATCATCATCAATCCCGATTCCCGTTTTTATCTTGTCGGACGCTCCAAACGTCCCGACCTTTTCTTGGCGTATCCCGAAGCGGTATTCCGAAAAGCGCCGCTTTTTCCGCATTATTATGAACGTATCCGCTCGATCTTGGAGGCGGACGACCAGATCGTCATTGGGCATTCCGTACAGGACGACGCGGCGTTTCTCTGCAAATCCTGCGCACGATACGAACTTCCGCCCTTGAAATTCAAGTTTGCGGATAGTCAAAGCCTTTACGCCGATTATCTCGGCAAAAAAGGACAGGTCGCCTTGGATAAGGCTTGCGATGCGTTTGGGATTCCAAAGGACCACAAGATACACAAAAGCGAGGACGACGCGAGAGCGACGATGCGCCTTGTCTGCGCCATCTGCAAAGCCAAGGGCAAAACGCTCCCCGATGCTATCCGCGCGTGTGAATGTGTTGGTGAAACGGCAGATCTCAAGATTTTCTGCTCCTATATGCACCCGAACCGCACGATGTTCATTCATTTTCTTTCCACGCTTCAGCCGAAGCGAAAATGCCCCGATATTTTGCGTGGCAAATGCGTTTCTGCCGCGACTGCGGTCGAACAGCCGAATCAGAAGTATATCTATCATTTGGTGCAAATGATCGCCGATGCGGGCGGAACGTACACCCGCGTCCCCTCGCAATGTGATATCTTCATCACGAGCGGCGACCCCGAAAAGGCGAAAGTCTGCAAGCGCACCCGCGTGGCGAAGCAGGCAAAGCACGGTGGCGCAAGGATCGAAATGCTCTCTCTGAATGAGTTTTTGAAGAAGCTTGGTGTCAGCAGAGCGGATTTTGATAAGCTTCCTCCTGTGGATATTACGTGGATGTGAGAAATTGTTACATAGAGAAAGCCCAAGGCGAGAGCCTTGGGCTTTCTCTATGTAATTGTTTGGGATTTTACGCTTTGCGCTGTTGTTTTGCAGCGGCTCTTGCGGCAGCCTTGGCAGCAGCCTTTTCAGCGTGTTCCGCACGAGCAGAAGTTTTGCCTTCCTCTTTGATATCGCCTGCTTTTGTGAGGGCAACCTTGGTAAGGAAAGGACCGACGATTTCATAAACGAGAACGGCAAAGAGGGTAATATTGCGAACGATATTGCCTTCAGCGCCAAGCTCGGTTGCCTTGATCGCCATACCGAGCGCAACGCCCGCCTGAGGAAGAAGGGTGATGCCGAGGTATTTTACGATGTTGGGGTCGCATTTTGTTGCTCTTGCGCTGATGCCTGCGCCGAAATACTTACCGAGAGAACGAGATGCGATATAGACGATACCGATGAGTACAACGGCGAAGTTTGTGAATACGGAGAGATCAAGTTCTGCGCCGCTGATAACGAAGAAGAGAATGAGGATAGGAGTTACCCATCTGTCCGCTCTTTCCATGAGTTCTTCGGAGAAGTCACAGAAGTTGCAGAATACAGTACCGAGCATCATGCAGGCAAGGAGAGAGGAGAAGCCGATGTGAACGGTGCCGATGTGGAATTTGAGGCAGGAGATGGCAACGGTCATCAAAACGAAAGTGACGGAAACCGCCATACGCTTGGATCTGGAGTGGAAGAAGCGTTCGCAGAGTGTGAAAAGAAGACCCATGATGAAGCCGAGCACGAGGGAGAGAACAACTTCAAGAAGCGGTTCGAGAACGATGGAAAGGATATCGGCGGTGCCTGTGCTGATGGATTTTGCAATACCGAAAGAGATCGCAAATACGACAAGACCGACCGCGTCGTCGAGCGCTACGACAGGAAGCAAGATATCGGTAACGGGACCCTTTGCCTTGTACTGCTTAACGACCATGAGGGTTGCGGCGGGAGCGGTCGCGGTCGCAACAGCGCCGAGAACGAGTGCCGCGGAAAGGGAAAGCTTATCGGGCATTGCGAAATGGAGCGCGATGAGTATGCCGTCTACCAAAAGACAAGTGAAGACTGCCTGGAAAATACCGATTATGGTAGCCTGTTTACCGATTTTTTTAAGAGATGCAAGTCGAAATTCGTTACCGATGGAAAACGCGATAAAGCCGAGTGCAACATCGGAAATGATGCCAAAGCCTTCAAGCTGTTCATGCGTGATACCGATACCGGGGATTCCGAGTGCGCCAAGGAGAAAAGGACCGATGAGGACGCCTGCAATGAGATATGCAGTAACTGCGGGGAGCTGAACTTTCTTCGCAAGTCTGGACAGGAGAAGACCTGCAAGCAGAGCGATGGAAAGCGTCAAAAGAATACTTGCTGTCTGAGACATGATTGAGCCTTCTTTCTTAAAATATGATAATGTTTTGGTTTGCACCACAATTTCACAGTATATCACTTTATCGGGGGAAAGTCAATAGAGAATCGTCGATTTCATAAAAAAACATCTTGATATTTTGTGCAAATATGATAAAAGTATTTTGCAAAAAATCTCTTATGCGCTCTTGCGTCATGACTTGACATATGTTATAATAGTACCATAAAAAAACAAGTTGCCTTTATGAAAGGAAAACGCATATGAAAGTAGTACTTCAAAACGTAACCAAAAAATTTCCCGCGAGCGGAAAGAAAGGGGAAGACGTCGTTGCGGTGAACGATTTCACCTTCGAGATCCCCGATGGCGAGCTGATCGGTCTTCTCGGACCCTCGGGCTGTGGCAAAAGCACGACGCTTTCTCTCATCTGCGGTCTGCAAAAGCCGACGAGCGGAAAGATCCTTTTCGGAGAGGACGACGTGACCGAAACGCCTCCCGAGCATCGCGGTGTCGGACTCGTGTTTCAGAATTACGCGCTGTATCCGCATCTGACCGTTTTGCAAAATATCCTCTTTCCGCTGGAAAATCTGAAAGGAAAGAATAAGCTTTCCAAGGACGAAATGAAAAAACGTGCTTACGCGGCGGCATCTCTCGTGCAGATCGAGGGACTTATGGAGCGCCGCCCCTCTGAGCTTTCGGGCGGTCAGCAGCAGCGCGTGGCGATTGCCCGCGCACTCGTCAAAATGCCCCGCGTGCTTCTCCTTGACGAGCCTCTCTCCAATCTCGATGCACGACTTCGTTTGCAGACGAGAGAGGAGATCCGCCGTATCCAAAAGGAAACGGGCATCACGACCGTTTTCGTCACACACGACCAGGAGGAAGCGATGAGCATCTCTGACCGCATCGTCGTCATGAAGGACGGTGTCGTTCAGCAGATCGGCAAGCCGCAGGACGTTTACGATGACCCAAAAAATCTGTTCGTTGCGAAATTCCTCGGCACACCGCCCATCAGCGTATTTGAGGGAGAGGTGAAAAACGGCGCGCTTTGCATTGGAAAGGACGTTGTTTTGAAGCTGAAAAACGCAAAGGACGGTAAGGTCTACGTCGGCGTGCGTCCCGAGGGCTTTATCCCCGAGAAAAACGGCGCTTTGCATTGTAAGCTCAAGGGCGTTGAGGTCATGGGCAGAGATATCAGCATCCTTTCGGAAAATGAAGCATCGCAAAATCCTGTCATTCGTTCCATCGTCAGCGCAGACAGCAAGCGCGATATCGACGTCAGCGCAGAGACGGTCGCGTTCTCTCTCAAACCGCATAAGGTGTTCCTTTTTGACCATGAGAGCGAGGAACGCATCGCCTTTGACGTGCTTTAAGGAGGCAATCTATGGATAAAAACAAATTCAAGGGCTGGCTGTATCTGCTCCCCGCGATCCTTTTTCTCGCGGTCTTTATGGTCTATCCGCTCGTGGACGTATTCATTTATTCCTTCGAGGAGGGCTATAATTCCGCCTCTCAGACATATTTCGGTGTCGGAACGTATAACTATTCCTACGTTCTTCACGACCCGTATTTCTTGCAGGCGATCAAAAATACGCTCATTCTCGTTCTCATCACCGTTCCCGTTTCGACGATCTTGGCGCTTCTCATCTCTCTCGGACTCAGCTCCATCAAGAAGCTTCGCCATCTTTTCCAGACGGTGTATTTTCTCCCCTACGTGACCAACACCCTTGCGGTCGGTATGGTCTTTATGATCCTTTTCAAGAAAACCCCGTACACGGACGGACTTGCCAACCTCATTTTGGACTTTTTCGGACAAGGCCCCATCGATTTCATCGACGGTCCGTACTGGGCGAAGATGCTCGTACTCTGCATCTATACCGTTTGGGTCGTCATGCCCTTTAAGGTCCTCGTTTTGACGAGTGCGCTTGCTTCCGTTAAGGAGGATTATTACAGCGCAGCGCGCATCGACGGCACCTCGCGTTTTCGTATTTTCTATAAGATCACGCTCCCGATGATTTCCCCGATGCTCTTTTATCTTGTCATTACGGGCTTTATCGGCGCATTTAAGGCATATAGCGACGCGGTCGCCATCTTCGGCACGAACCTCAACGCCGCAGAGATGAACACCATCGTTGGTTATATTTACGATATGCTTTACGGCGACAGCGGCGGTTATCCGTCCTATGCTTCGGCGGCGGCGATCGTCCTTTTCGTCATCGTTCTCACGATTACCTGCATCAATCTTTTGGTGCGTAAAAAATATGTATTCAATAAGTAAGGAGGGAAGAATATGAATGATGCTATGAACTATGACCGCGCCGCGCAAAGCGCGAAGCTTCGCAATGCGGTATTCAAGGGGATCGAGTATTTCTTCCTTGCGATCTGGGCGCTTATCGTCCTTTTCCCATTCTATTGGATGATCCTCACGTCCATCAAAAGCTATGGCGCGTATAACTCCGAATATATTCCGCAGTTTATCACGCTGAAGCCGACCTTTGAAAACTACGTCGATGCCTTCACCGCCGTACCGCTTGCGAAATATTTCGTCAATACCTTGATCTTCACGGTTGCGACGACGGCGCTGATGCTCGTCGTCATCGTGCCTGCGGCGTTTGCCTTTGCCAGACTCAATTTCCGCGGCAAAAACTTGGTTTTCACTCTGTTTCTTGCGCTCATGATGATTCCGACAGAGCTTGTCGTCATCACGAACTATATCACGATCACGAATCTTGAGCTCAGAAATACCTTTTGGGGGCTGATTCTGCCGTCGGTCACGTCGGTCTTTTATATCTATCTCTTAAAAGAAAACTTTGAGCAGATTCCCGATGAGCTTTATTACGCCGCGAAGGTGGACGGCACCTCCGACCTCAAATATCTTTTGAAGGTGACGCTTCCCATTTGCGGACCGACCGTCGTTACGGTTACGATCCTCAAGGTCATCGAATGTTGGAACTCCTACGTTTGGCCGCGCCTTGTGACCGACGACCCGAATTATTTCCTTGTTTCCAACGGAATCCAAGAGATTCGAGAAAACGGCTTCGGACGCGAAAATATCCCCGCGATGATGGCGGCGGTCGTTGTGATTTCCGTTCCGCTTATCATTTTGTTCCTCGTATTCCGTAAAAAGATCATGGCAGGCGTTGCCAGAGGAGGTATGAAAGGATGAAAAAAATACTTTCTTTGGTGCTTGCTCTTGCGCTTTGCGTGACGCTTTTCGCAGGCTGTCACGGCGCAAAACGCATGGAAGCCTTTGTGATTCCCGAAAATTTTGATATGGAGCGGGAATACACCGTCACATTTTGGGCGAAAAACGATACCAACGTGACGCAGACCAATATTTACAAAAAAGCGATCTCGGATTTTGAGGCGCTTTACCCGAATATTCATGTGGAGCTGAAGCTTTATACCGACTACAGCAAAATTTATAACGACGTCATCACGAATATTCCGACCGCGACAACGCCGAACGTCTGCATCACCTATCCCGACCATATCGCAACGTATATGACGGGCGACAATACCGTCGTACCGCTCGATGCGCTGTTTGTGGATAGCCGATACGGTCTTGGCGGAAGCGAGCTTCGCTTTGACGGTCCGACAAAGGAAGAGATCGTTCCGAAATTCCTTGCGGAATGTACGATTGGCGACGCGACCTATGCCATGCCATATATGCGTTCCACCGAGGCTTGCTATATCAACAAGGATTATGTGGAAAAGCTTGGCTATACCGTTCCCGACGTTCTCACATGGGATTTTATTTTTGAGGTCTCCGAAGCCGCGATGGCAAAGGACGCCGATGGCAATTTCCTTGTCAACGGGCAAAAGGTCATGATCCCGTTTATCTATAAATCGACGGATAATATGATGATCCAGATGCTCGCGCAAAAGGGCGCAGGCTATTCCACGGATGAGGGCGATATCCTCATTTTCAACGATACGACGAAGGAATTGCTTTCCATGATCGAAGAGCCTGCCGGCACAGGCGCATTTTCAACCTTTAAGATCACAGGCTATCCCGCAAATCTTTTGAACGCAGGACAGTGTATTTTTGCCATTGACTCCACGGCAGGTGCGACTTGGATGGGTACGGACGCGCCTCTTTGCGATATCAGTGAGGATAAGCTCGTGCGTTTTGAAACCGCCGTTCGTATGATCCCGCAGTTTGATACGGAAAACGTCAAAATGATCTCCCAAGGACCTTCCGTTTGCGTATTCAATAAGAGCGATCCGCAAGAGGTCCTTGCATCTTGGCTTTTCGCGCAGTATCTTTTGACCAATGATGTGCAGATCGCGTATTCTCAAACGGAGGGCTATGCACCCGTCACCACCAAGGCGCAAAACAGCGCAGAGTATCAGGATTATCTTTCCCGCGCAGGCGAGGATAACGCGCTTTATTATGACGTAAAGCTCAAAGCGACGAAGCTTCTTCTTGAAAATACGGAAAATACGTTCGTAACGCCTGTTTTCAACGGCTCGGCATCGTTGCGTAATGCGGCGGGACAGCTCATTGAAAACGTAACGAAATCCGTGCGCCGTAAGGAGACCGTGGACGATGCGTATTATGAAAAGCTCTATGCGGATATCGCGTCGCTTTACCGTTTGAATCAGCTCGGCGGTGCGGCGGACGGCAGACAGGAGCTTGGCGAAATGCCCACGATGTCCAAGGTTCTGATTGGTGTACTTGCGGGAACATGGGTGCTGATCGGGGCTTATGTTTTGGCAGATATGCTGAAAAAGAAGAAAAATCAAAAATGATGTCTTGACAGATGCTCGTTTTGGTGTATAATAAAGGTATCATCCTAAAAATTTCATTACAAAGGAGAACAAAACACAATGAAAAGAATTTTGAGCCTCATTTTGGTCGCTGTTCTTGCTCTCGCTTGCTTCAGCTGCGGCAATGCAGACGACCCCGCTAAAAAGTCCGAAGGCGTTATGACCTACGCTGAATACGCCGCGGCTGCCCTCGAATCCGAGGTTACCATCGAAGCATACGTTCAGGCAAAGCAGGGCTACTGGGAAAAAGACGGTCAGGGCTTGGCTACCATCTATGCACAGGACCTTGACGGTGCTTACTTCATCTATGACTTGAAGGTTACCAAGGCTGATTACGACAAGATGGTAAACGGCACAAAGCTCAGAGTAAAAGGCTATAAGACCGAATGGAGAGGCGAAGTTGAAATCATCGACGCTACTTATGAGATCCTCGAAGGCTCTTATATCGCAGAAGCAAAGGACGTTACCGCTCTTCTTGGCACAGATGATCTCATCAAGAGCCAGAATATGTTCGTATCCTTCAAGGGTATGACCGTTGAAGCATCCAAGGATGCAAACGGCAATGACGTAGCATTCCTTTATAACTGGGACGGCTCCGGCGAAGAAGGCAATGACCTTTACTTCAACGTTTCCATCGATGGCAAGACCTACAACTTCACCGTTGAATCTTACCTCTGCGGCGCTGACACCGACGTTTACAAGGCAGTTAAGGAACTCAAGATCGGCGATAAGGTCGATATGGAAGGCTTCCTCTACTGGTATGAGGGCGTAAACCCCCACATCACCGCTGTAAAAGTCATTGACTGATTTACAGAAATCACAAGATCATAACATGAAAAACACCCTCAAACCGATGGTTTGAGGGTGTTTTTGTCTATCGGGAATTTGTATAGATAGCGCGATTTTGCTTATTCTTCCGTCAAAATTCTCGGAGAGGTCATGATGCCAGTCGGATAGAACATATAGTCGTCTGTCCAGAATCTGCCCTTGGTGCGCCAAGAATCGCTGTTTGCCCACGGAATATCGTCGTTTGTATTGTGAAGCTGACCGAGGGTGTTCATACGATTGCCGTAGAGGATCAGGTCAACGGTATGCTCGCCGTCGGAAAGCTCACCGAGGTCGCATCTGTGCGGCGGGAAGTCGATATATCCCTTATGCTCGCCGTCAACGAAAACCTTGATGACTGCGCCGCGGTATTTGGAAATTTCGATGGTCTTTTTGCCTCCGCCCATGATCTTGAACGAATACTTGACGTTCGCGCCGTAGAACGGGAGCTTTTGGTTTACGATATTTTCAAAATAGAGAATATCGGGGAGCTTGGTGACGGTGGAGGTCACGCCGTGATGCTCAACGCCGAAGTAGCCGAGGAGATAGTAGGATTCCACCTGTGTGATATCGCCAAAGCGCAGGTCGATGACGAGCTCATTTTCACCGAGCTTGAATTTCGGCATGGAGATGGTCTTGATGGAGGCTTCGTCGATGTAGTAGCCGTTGACGACGACGGGGATGTTTTCGCCGTTGAAGGTAACGGTGCTGTATTCGGGGACCTCAAGCGCGAGCTTTGCGCCCTCGTATTCGATTTCGGAGCGGAAGCGGTAACGGAGCGAGACCTTATCCTTGGGATTTTTATCGAGCGGTTCGAGCCAAGGCTGTGCCATACCGCCGCCGCGGCGCTTATAGCCGAGTGCATCACGAATGGCGCTATCCACCTTGAGTACGTTGTCTGCGGGCTGCCACTCACCATCGCCGATGCGATATTCGGGACGGTCAAAGAGAACGACGTTCGGTTCGGAAAGTGCGAACTCTGCATGATGTGCGGGATATTCGGATTTTACGAATTTCTTTTCGGTGTGGAGATATCCGCCTTCCTCCGTATCGCGTCCGGGGACGAGTTCAAGAAGCAAGGAGGAATCGTGTCCGCAGACCCACGGGAAAACGGTCTTGCCGTTTTCGTATCTGACCTGCAAACGGCGCTTCGTGCCGTTCATGGTGTCGTATTCGTGAACGGTCCATTCGCCTTTGAGATATACGCGGTGTCCGATGACGGGAGAAACGTCGTAATTTACGGGCTTATCCACGTGAGAAATAAAGAGATTTTTCACGTTGCCGTCATCGCGGAGCTGATAGATCATATTGGAAGCCGCAGAGCCGTTCATTTCGCGGATATCAAGGAACTTTTTGTCTTCGAGCGCTGCGTAAAGTCTGCCGCGAGTCCATGTGAGTTCGGTGCATTCCTTTGCGAATTTAGCGGGTTCATCGGATGCTACGGCATCTACGTAAATAGGTGCGCCGCCGAGGAAGATGACCTCGCCGCCCTTGGCGCGGAATTTTTTGAGCGCGTCGAGCGTGGTCGAGCGAATGGTCTCCATCGCGGGAACGATGACGGTATCGTATTGCATCTCACCGACGGCAAAGCCGTTTTCGGTTTCGTGATACTGAGAGGGCAGGAGAGATTCGCAAATGAAATCAAAGTCATGGAAGCCGAAGAGGAGCCATTTTGTCAGCTCGTCGAATTTTTTATTCATATCTGCGCGAACGCCTTTGGTTTGGTCGTTGGGACCGAAATGGAGCCAGAAGGATTCGACGGGATGCACGACGCCGATCTTGACGTTTGCCTTGCCTCTCGTCATAACGGTGTTGACGCGCGCAAAGTGGTCTTCGATGTGCTTATATTCGGTATACCAAGGGGATTGATAGCCGATGGACGCGGGATAGTCGCGCTTGGCTTCACCGCCCATGGATACCCAGAAAAGATGCGGTACGCGAACGGTCACACCGAGTGCCGCCTGCCAGTCGCCCTGCAATTTATGTCCTCTAAAGTCAAAATTCCAGTTGGTAACGCCGTAAAGCTCGCTCATAACGCCGGGTCTGCCGTATTGATGTGCGGCACTTTGCGCTTGCTTTGCCGTATTCAGCTCTCTGTGGTCGCAGAGCATATCGATGCCCGGAAGCTGGAAGCTACGGTAGGAGCGCATCGCATCGCCGACAGCACAGGTCTGGCTTTCGAGGTTCGGTTCTTCCATCATGTGTCCTGTGAGCATGATGCCGTTTGCTTCGCACCATGCGCCGATGGTATCCGCAAATGCAGAAGCGAAGCGCTCTGCGATATGGTCGTGATAATGATAACGGATGGGGGAGGGCTCACCGTTTGCGGGCTCCCAAACGAGAACGGGGAGATTTTCTTCGATGCTGACACCGTATGCCTCACGGAAGGTCTTATCGAAATCGGTGGTATAGGGAATGACGATACCATTTTTATCGGAAGCAAATTCCAAGGTCTTTTTGCGGCTGAACTGCGGTTCATCCGTGAAGATCGCAGGGATCAGCTTGCCAAATTCCTCACCGAAATTCTTTTTATAGGCTTCGTGCGTGATTTGAATGAAGTTTTCAATGACGCTTTTTTGCAAGGTATCACAATACGCTTGATTGTTATATCGAGGGGTCGGAATGGTATATTCGAGATAAGCGAACCATTTCTCGTGACCCTCGGGGACTTCATCTGCAAGGGTGATCTTTTTGTGAGAAACGAGCTTGCATTCCTCGTTCAAAAGCACGTCGAAGCAGGCAACGAAGGTATATTTGGATTCGGGGAGGGTATCCTTTGCGTGTGCCTTGTCCGCCTCGGTGATGAGTGTGCCGTCGTTATAGGGAATGGATGTGATGAAAAGGGATTTCTGACGGGATTCGATATCCTTGGTGTTCAGACCGCCCGCATAACCGGAGGGCCATTTGTCCTCGTCATAGAGCCAAGTCAGCATTTCGTTTTCGCGTCCCTTTTCGAGGCATCTGCGAACGAGCGCCATAAATTCCTCGGTCAGATACGGGGTCGCAAAGCCGACACGCGGATGGATATGATAGCCGCCGAAGCCCATTTCCTTCATGTGATCGATCTCTTTTTCCAAAAGCTCGGGGTCAATCTCGCAGTTCCAAGCCCAAAAAGGGGTTGCGCGGTATTCCGCCGTTGGATTTTCAAAAAGGCTCATATCGAGCTTTTCTGTCTTGTTTTTTGGGTAAAGCATAATCAAACCTCACTTTTTCAAAGTGTAATTTTGTTTTTGATAGCCTTATTATACTGAAATATGGACGGAAAGTCAACAAAAATCGATATCTTTATGCTTGTTTTGTTCATAAATATATGGTATAATCATAAGAAAAAACGAGCGAAAGGAAAAAATTTATGATATATGCAGAAATGATGAAGCCGACGCTGGAGGATTTCGGCAGAAACGGCAGACTCGAGGAGCAAGCGATTCTCAGAATGCTTGAAAATATCAGCTGTTATCATTCCGATTCCTTGGGACTTGGCGCGGCGGATATGGAGCAGACGCATCTTGCTTGGATACTTTTGGAATGGAAGGTGCGTATTCTCAAAAATATGACCTATGGCAAGCATTACCGCTTGACAACGTGGAGCCGAGGTATGGCATCGTTTTGCACGACGCTCCGCGATTTTGAAATTTATGACGAGGCGGGCGAGCTTTGTGTCGCGGCTTCTTCGAAATGGACGCCTGTGGATTCCGTATCCAAAAAGCTCATTCGCATCACGGACGAGCTTCTTGACGTTTACGGCACAGAGGAAAAAGCCGTTTTTGAGGGCGATGGACTCATTCGTCTGAAAGAGCCGAAGGTCTATGAATGGGAAACGCCTTACCGTGTTCGCAGAAGCGAGATCGACCTCAACGGACACGTCCACAATCTTTGTTATTTGGATTTTGCCTTGGAGGCGCTCCCCGAAGAGATCTACCACGCGAGAGATTTTCATGATATCCGCATCACCTATCGCAAGGAGATCAGCGCGGGCGAAAAGGATATCGTTTTGAAATGCCACGCAGAAAACGGCGTTTATACCGTCGGTATTTACGGCGCGGATGGCATTTTGCGCGCGCTGGTGGAACTGAAATAAGGAGGATTGCTATGTCAACTTGGAGCGGTATCAGACATAAGCTTGAAAACGAATATCTTGCGGAAGCCTTACGAGGACATATTCAGTATTATTGCACTTCTTATAGCAAAAGCCCTGACCATCATGGCAGAGCTTCTATACGCTTAGATGGTAAAGAATTGATCAGCGGTTGTTATTGGAACAACTGGAGCAAAGCACATTTGTTTCCGCGCGATGAAACATACGAAAAGCGCATGAGTGAAAATTATGCTTACATGGATGATACAGCACTAAAATTAGGTATATTCAGCGAACATGCTTTTTATCGGGCTTTTGAAGAATTTGACAATCAAAGCATCGAGGATAGCTTGAATAGTGAAAACATGATCGTTCGCATTTTTGCTGTACTTGACCGAAGAGTCGGGAAAAGACGATTGATAAATATGCATAGTACGTTAAATCCTAAAGAGGAGATTTTTAATTTGTTTTTTTCGATTCGCATAAACGCAGAAGGTATTGTATTTCAATAATAGCTAACCCCGACAGATTTTCTCTGTCGGGGTTTTAACATTATACGAAACAGCCCTTTGGGTTATCCTTTTCCATTTCAAAACACGATCCCCAAAAGGTCAAATCCGATGCCGATCAGTACGCCGACCGCATAGATGACGGCAGTAACGAGCAGATTTTCTTTGACGTTTTTATTGACGCGGAAAAGCACGAGAAGTCCAACGCCCGAGCCTGAAAGAAGTCCTGCCAAAACAGAACCCGTTCCGATGACACCGTCCAAAAAAAGCTCGGTCAAAACCACGGACGACGCACAGTTTGGAATAAGCCCCACAAGTCCGCAAACAAGCGTGCTGAAGATTCCTGCTTTTGCGGCAAACTCCGCGAGGGTATCTTCTCCGACGATCTCCACGATACCGCCGACAAGCAATGAAAACAGGAAGATAAATCCTGCGATCTGCAAGGTATGCACGAGCGCGGAACGGAAAATACCATTTTCACAGCCGCAATGCTCGTTTGTGCAGATATCGGCGTTATGCGCCTTGCGGGGAGAGCGCTTCGCCAAACGAAAGATAAGGTCAATGAGAAAGCCGATAAGCATACCCGAAACGACCTTGACCGCAAGCAGCGAAAGGATACGGGTAAACGCTACCTTTTCGGAAAGCATGACGGGGAGCATTTCATCCGACGTGGAAAGAAAGACGGCGATGAGCGTACCGACCGAGATGATACCGCCCGCATAGAGATTGGATGCGGAGGCGGAAAATCCGCATTGCGGAACGGCGCCGAGAAGTCCGCCTGCAAAAGGACCGAAAACGCCCGCTCTTGCGGTGATATCCGCGGTCTTTTGCGCGGCTTTGTGTTCCAAAAATTCCATCAGCAAATAGGTTAAAAAGAGAAACGGAAGAAGCTTTGCTGTTTCTTCCAAGGAATGAAGTAAAACGTGAGTAATGATTTCAAGCATATGTAATTTGATATCCTGCCTTTGATACGAAAATGATATTCATCATTGTAACTATTTTTAGAAAGTTTGTCAATGCTAACTTGAAAAATTTTGAAAAAATTTTCGTTTGCTTGAACCTTTTTTGAAAAATCGTGTTAAGATGAATGTAGCTACAAAATACGAAAGAAAGGAATGGTCAAGTGAAACAGGATTTTGAAACCGTTGTCAGAGAAGAAATGGCATGGCTTTCCGCATACGTGCGCCGAAAGCTCAGCCATGGCGCTTGGGAAGACTTGGTGCAGGAAATCTTCATCAAAGCCTTTCGCGCCTATGATGATTATGAAGAAACGGGAAAACGTCGCGGCTGGCTTGCGCGTATCGCGGATAATACGATGAAGAATTATTTCACGCGCCAAGCGCCGATGCCAACGCTTTCGCTCGACCTGCCCGATGAAGACGGTGATACGCTTTTTTATCTTGCCAAGGATATGGAAACTCCTGAGGAGCGTATGCTGGAGCAGGAGCAGATCCGACAGATCTTGCAGATCGTATCCCGCTTATCGAAAACACAGCGTACGGTGTTTTCTCTGCGGTATATGGACGGTTATTCCGTTTCCGATATTTCCAAAAGGCTTGGCATTCCCGAAGGAACGGTGAAAAGCCAAAGCTATTATGCCATTCGCAATATACGAAAAGAGCTCGGTATTTCCGAGCAGATAAGGAGAGATATGATGACTTGCAAAGAATATTATGACGTAATGCTCATTCATGCGCTCAGACTTTTGACGGGCGAAAAGAAAAAGACGGCAGAGGAGCATTTGAAGACCTGTAAAGCCTGCGCCGATATGGTGACGGCGCTGAAAAATCTCATTCCCAAGATGCAATTTGGAGAGGATACGACCTTTTCTCATTTTGCCATTCTGTTTCCGAACGAGCATCTTTGGCTGACGGGCTGTCGTTCCTATTTCCCGGATTACGAAAAGATCAAACGCTATATGGACGAGCACGACGGCGCTTTGCCGAGAGGCACGATCAATTCGGGCAGCGACGATTGCTTCGAGCTTTATAACATCTATGATGAAAAAGGAAATGCGCTGGATTGTGAGGTGTATCGAACCAAAGGACATATCGATCGCGTGCCCAAGACCTTGCCGTATTTCGCCAAAAATCTTTGGATATACGAAACGTTTTATATGGATTGGCATGGCTTCGATTATAAGGAATCCAAGGAAGCCCCCGGGCTTTTCTATGGCTCGATGACGAATAATCTCGGTGTCGATGCGAAATCCATGCTGTTCCACGCCGTGCCGAAGGAGGCGGAAAATATCCGCATCAAGCGCGGAAACGGTGTTCATGATTGCAGTACTTACAAATTCGCTTACGTTGACCGCTATGTTGCCGACGACGATAGGATCAGACTGGATTATTCGTTCCAGATTCGTGAAACATAAAGCGTCAGATGAGGAGTTGCTTAACGTGAGTTTGATGTGCTTATAAAAAATCAAAATATCATGTAGGGCGGCTTGCCAATGGGCCGCCGAAGGATAAGAAACCAAACATTTTCGGCGGGATGTGGGCATCCCGCCCTACTTTCGTCGAACTCACATTGCTTAGATTTTGACGCTTTATTCGTTAGCCTTCCCCCTCGGGGGAAGGTTTTTTGGAGAAAAGCGAAGCCCCGCACGGGGCGGGGCAGTCTCACTTATTTTGCATACGGATTCAATTTGTCGATGATGGCAATGAAACGAGGCTCCTTACGAATGCGATCATATCGAGGATGTTGCATTTTTTTCAGAATATGATAACATTCTGTATGTTCTGTAAGCTCGTGAAAATCTTTGTTCGGTTCAGGATAGATCAACTTATCGGTGAAAATGGATGTGTAAAATTTACCGTGGTCATGGATATACGCTTTATCATATTCAACTGCATGATAACACATCTTTTCAAGTGATTCAAATGCGTCATCCTTTTTGCCCTGCGATATCTGATACGTAGAAATCAACCAATGATTTCGGGAAAGTCTGACGTGATAAAACATAAGGTTATCTCCGTATATCATCTGATACAGTTGATTCGAGATGGTGAGCATCTCGATTTTTTTATCCCAAGTAGATGGATCGTCGGGCAAATCTTCATGCAGCACAAGATGATGAATGGACAACCCCAAATCATCGGTGAGCTTATCGATCTCGTCTTGAATATAAAATTCTGTATTTCCATCGCCGATTCCGCAAGCGAGAGCAGTTTCGCGGCAATATTTTATCGGCGCGAGCAATTCTAAGGTGCTTTTTGCTTTTTTTGGTTCTCCCAATTCGGTATAGATACTACTTAAAGTGAGAATTGCTTCATAACGTATATCTTCGTCACGGCAGTCGTCAATTACCGATAAGCAGAGGGTTTCAGATTCGTGAATCCGTGATTTTTCATGTGTATTACGCCATTCATCCAACAAACAGGCGGCAAGATCAACTTTGATCTTGGCATCGCCGGGAAATTGAATAAACGCATCGCGCACCAAAGAGAGCTTTTCTTGATTCGTTCCGACTTCTGCCAATCGGCGCAATTCTTTTTTGATATTTGCAAGCTCTTCTTCTCGTTCTGAGAGCTTATATCCAAGAAGCTCGTCTGTGCTGACCGAGAAAAAGTCTGCTAATGCCGGAAGCAGCTCGATGTCGGGATAGCCACCTTCGGATTCCCAACGAGAGATCGCCTGTGGCGTAACACCGATGGCTGTGGCGAGGGTGTCTTGCGTCATATTATGTTCTGCGCGAAGCTTTTTGATGATCGCGCCTATTTTAATGTTCATATCGTACCTCCAAAATAAATTTTGTAAGCTTACGATTATAGTATAGCATATCTTTTCGGGATTTCAATGATCAATTCATTGTTAAAAAGATAAAGCAGTACTTTACTTTTTGACATGAGTAAAATACTGCTTTATCGCAGGTATCCCAAAGGGAGTTATATATGCTGAGCGATATCAACCCTTAAACTGGCTGTGATACAGCTCAAAGTAAAAGCCACCCTTTTTGAGAAGCTCCTTATGCGTGCCGCTTTCGATGATCTGACCGTCCTTCATGACGAGAATGGTGTCTGCTTCGCGAATGGTGGAAAGACGGTGAGCAACGATGAAGCTCGTTCTGCCTTTCATCATGGTTGCGAATGCGTGCTGGATCTTCATTTCCGTACGGGTATCGATAGAGGAGGTCGCTTCGTCGAGAATGAGCATCGGCGGGAGCGCCAGCATGACGCGCGTGATGCAGAGAAGCTGCTTTTGACCTTGAGAAAGTCCGCTGTCCTCGCCGATCTTCGTGTCGTAGCCGTTCGGCAAACGCTTGATGAAGCTATGTGCGTGAGAAGCCTTTGCCGCCGCGATGATCTCTTCGTCTGTCGCGTCGGGCTTACCCATGATGATATTTTCGCGCACCGTTGCGGTCTTGATCCACGTTTCCTGCAAGACCATGCCGAAGCTTTTGCGTAGGCTGTTTCTCGTGATATCGCGGATATTGGTGCCGTCAACGTCGATTTCACCGTCGTTTACGTCATAGAAGCGCATGAGAAGACCGATAAAGGTCGTCTTACCGCAGCCTGTCGGACCGACGATGGCGATGCGTTTTCCGCTTTCCACAGAGAGCGAAAAATCACGGATGAGCGGCTTTTCGGGGTCATAGGAGAACGCGATATCCTTGATCTCGATATTGCCCTTTGCCTCGTCCAAAACAAGCGCGTTTTCCTTGTCGGGTGTCTGCGGTTTTGCTTCGATAAGCTCGAAAAGACGGATCGCGCAGGCGAGCGAGTTTTGGAACTCGGTCGCAACGCCCGAAATCTCATTGAAAGGCTTGGTATATTGGTTGGCGTAGCTGAGGAAGATCGAAAGACTGCCGACGGTGAACGCCGTGGGATTGGCAATGACGGAGAGCGCGCCGATGAGAGCTACGCCTGCGTAAACGATGCTGTTGACGACACGGGTCGTCGGATTGACAAGGGAAGAGAAGAATACCGCGCGGAGCGAGCATTTTTCCATTTGACGGTTCATATCCTCGAAGCTTTGCATGGCTTCTTTTTCATGACCGTAAGCGCGAACGACCTTTTCACTACCGATGATCTCGTTGATATAGCCCGTCTGCGTACCGCGAATCTCCGCCTGCGCCTTGAAGAGCGAATGGGTACGGCTTGCGATAAAGCTTGCCGCAAACAGGGAAAGCGGCGTTGCAAGGACGACGAAAAGCGCGATCTTCCAGTTGATGACAAACATAAAGCCGAGTGTGCCGAGAATGGTGAGGACGCCTGTGAAAAGCTGAGAGAAGCCCATGAGAAGTCCGTCGGAGAACTGGTCAGCGTCGGTGATGATACGGCTGACGATATCGCCGTGGGCATGGGTATCGCTATACGAAACGGGGAGCGATTGAAGCTTTCTGAACGCATCGTTGCGGATATCCTGCACGACACCGTAGGTGATCTTGTTATTGATGATGCCCTGCATCCACTGCGCGAGCGCCGCGATGATAGAAGCGATGGCGATGCGAATGAGCATGGGAGTGATCTTATCAAACGCGACCTTACCGGGCTCAATGATATAGTCTATGGCGTCACCGATGACGATGGGGACGTAAAGCGTCAGGATCACGGAGATCGCCGCGCAGAGAAGCGAAAGGAGAAGGAGTGCCTTATGGTGGCGAACGTAAGACAAGACCTTTTTGAGAGAGGAAAGCGTTTTCTTGTTTTTCATGCTTCCACCTCCTCTTTGGGAAATTGAGAATAATAGATTTCGCTGTATATCTCACAGGTATCGAGAAGTCTTGTGTGACTGCCGATGCCAACGATCTTACCGTCGTCAAGAACGATGATCTTATCCGCATGGGTGATGGACGCCGCACGCTGAGAAACGATGAAAACGGTGTGGTCGCCTTCCATTTCGCGGACAGCGGTGCGGAGCTTCGCGTCGGTTGCATAGTCAAGCGCGGAGGTGCTGTCATCGAAGATGATGATATCGGGGTCGGCAACGAGCGTACGCGCCATGCCCAGACGCTGACGCTGACCGCCCGAAAGATTCTTACCGCCTTGCTCGATGACGTGGTCAAGACCGCCCTCCTTGCCCTCTACGATGTCACGCGCCTGCGCGATATCGATGGCGCGCCAAAGCTCCTCGTCTGTCGCGTCGGGCTTGCCCCAGAGGAGGTTTTCACGAATCGTACCCTTGAAAAGGACTGCCTTTTGCATGACGACACCGACTTTTTTACGGAGATCGTCCTCGGAATACGCGCGAATATCCACGCCGTCAAGACGGATCTCTCCCTTTGTTGCATCGTAAAAACGAGGGATCAGATGCACAAGCGAGGTCTTGCCCGAGCCCGTACCGCCGATGATACCGATGGTCTCACCCTTGTCAACGGTGAAATCCAAGTCCGAAAGGGATTCATCGGATGCGCCTGCGTATGTAAAGGATACGTTTTTGAACGTAACGGCGTGATGATCTTTTTTTGCGGTGTCGGTCGAGCTTTCATGACCTTTTCCACCGTTTTCGAGCATCTGCTGGATGCGCCCGCCAGAGGCTGCCGCCTTTGTCATCGTGATGATGAGGTTTGCGAGCTTGACGAGCTCAACGAGGATCTGGGACATATAGTTATAAAGCGCGATGACCGCACCCTGTGTCAAAATACCCGTTTCGACCTGCATCGCACCGACTTGAATGAGCGCGATGATGGCGATGTTGACGATGAGATAGGTGATGGGGTTCATGAGCGCAGAGATCTTACCCGCGACCTTTTGCGCGACGTTGAGCGCAGAGGTCGAAGCCTCAAAGCTTGCGATTTCGGTCTCTTCGTTTGCAAAAGCGCGGATCACACGAGTACCTGCAAGGTTTTCTCTCGTGATGCCGAGAACCTTATCGAGTGCGCCCTGTACCTTCTTGTAAAGCGGAATACTGCCAAGCATGATACCGAAAACCACAACGCAAAGAAGCGGAATGGCAACGGCAAAGACGAGCGCGGCTTTCACGTCGATGGTGAACGCCATGATCATCGAACCGAAGACGATGACGGGCGAGCGGGAAAACAGACGGAGCGTGAGATTCACACCCGATTGTACTTGGGTGACGTCGTTTGTCATGCGTGTGATCATCGTGGACGTACCAAGACGATCGATTTCCGTAAAGGAAAGCGTTTGTGCATGACCAAAGAGCGCGGAGCGGATATTTGCGGAAAAACCGACGGCGGCGCGTGCGGCAAAATACTGCGCGCAAAGCGTACAGGAAAAGCCGATAAGTCCAAGAAGCACCATGAGCCCCACCATTTTGACGATGTAGGGCTTGTCTGCGTTTGCGATACCCACGTCGATGATGCTTTTGACAACGAGGGGGATCATGAGTTCAAAAAGGGCTTCGAGTATCTTGAAAAACGGTGCCGAAATGGCAGGAAATCGATAGCCTTTCATGAGTCTTAAAAGCTTAATCAAAAGAAGTTACCTCCTTGTGTTGTTTTTTGTTGTTATAAGGACAAGCGCGCATGCAAAGTCCGCAGACTGCACCTCTGCCGATGTCTTTATACGTTTTCATATGCTCGGAGCAGCGTTTGGCATCGAGGATCGTCGCGCGCGGTGCGCCGTATTCATAGAGCTTACCCGTGATAGCCCCTGCGGGACAAGCGTTTTTGCAAATTTCGCAGGAACCGCATTTCGGCTCTTGTACGGGCTTTTCCGCTACGAGCGGCATATCTGTGAGAATCGTGGCAAGGCGAACCTTGGAGCCAAATTCGGGCGTGATAAAAAGTGCATTTTTGCCGATGAAGCCAAGCCCTGCAAGAACAGCCGCGGTCTTATGAGAAAAGACACCGCGATAGTCTTCTTTATCCGTTGGCGTGCTTTGCGAGGCGGCGACGGGAAGCGCCGAGTAGCCTTTCGATTCGATGAAGTCTACCGCATCGAGTGCGAGCAGGTCGAGCTTGGTGTTTGTCGTGCGGTAATGATGAAAATACATGATGGACGGACGGCCGTTTATCGTTTCCACGATGGTGTCGGAAAGACGGCGAACGATGGTGACGGCGTACCGCAAATGGGGAAATTCGGGCGATGCTTTCTTACCGAGGTCGGAAAAACCGACGAGAGAAGCACCCTTTTCGCTTAAAAGCGCGTGAAGTTCTGTTTCAAACATGATGTCCTCCGTTTGAGATTCAATTATATACAGTATAACATAATCAAAAAGGGATAGCAAGGGGAGAGGTGGATTTGCAAAAAATTTTTCTATCTGAAATGTTTAAGTTTCACTTAAGATTTGAAAAAATGGCTTTACTTGTATGTGCTTGTGTGTTAAACTGGTGAAAACAAATTTGAATATAACTGATTTTGCAAAGGAGATTTTTTGTGAGAGATATTTTTTATACGTTCTTTTCAACAACAAAGGTCGAATATACCATTGAAGTCTTTTCCGTGTGGCATTTTTTATATATCATTTTGATTCTTTGCGGAACGATTGGCGCAGCAATAGCGCTGATTGGAAAAACGCGTGAGCAGAAAGACCGTATTCTTCGTAGATTGGCTTTTTTGATCCCTGTATGCTATATTCTGGATTTTTTTATCATGCCACTTGCAAGCTCGGATTTTTCCATCGACGTAGACAAACTTCCGTTCCACATTTGCACCTTACTTGGAATCCTCATTCCGTTTGTCCAGTTTCATCATAAATTGGAAAAATACAAAGATGTTATCGTTTGCCTTGCAGTGGTAGCATCTTTGATGTATATTACATATCCCGGATCTGCGATTGGAGATATCTTACCTTGGTCTTATAAGGTCGTTCAGACTTTTCTTTATCACGGCTTGCTTTTTGCGTGGGGCGTTCTCAGTCTTACAACGGGAAGCGTAGTGCTTTCGCATAAAAAACTTTGGAAAGAACTTGTTTTTTTGATCGGTATGACGCTCTGGGCATCCTTGGGCAATACGTTGTATTCTCACGAGGAGCATGTGTTTGATTGGTTTTTTGTCAATGGTGTTACCTTTCCGTTTGTTCCGAAAACTTTGATGCCGTTTGCCGTTATTGCGGCAGTCTTTGCGATGTGCGCGATCGTTTGTGCTATCTATGAAAGTGCAGCAAAACATATCAAAAATAGCGGTTGCACGCCCAAGTATGCCGAGTCCAAAAACAGAAAAACTTCCAAATCACTTGTAAAATAATGTATTTTATGGTAAAATGATAATAGACAAAGTGCGGAGGTGATAACCGAATGAAAAAATTCTATTTGGAACATAAAAAAGAGATCGCTTTTTTTGCTGTATCTTTGTATGCGCTTGCTGTTGTTACTTTGATTTTGAGCGTTGTATTTCATGGCTTTACGATGTTTGAACTTCACTTGTTCGGATTTTTGTATCTTTTTTTGCAGCTTTTTCTGTGCTATAAAGCGCGAAATTTGATATGGAAATTTGTTCTTATCTTTCCGATTTTTCCTTTTCTTGCGCTTGCGTTGCTTGGCTATATGGAAGGCAGTATGGGTTGGGGCATCGTGATGATTTTTGCAATCGTGATGGCGAGTATTTGCGCTTTTGCAGTTGCCCTTGCATGGCTCATTTATTTTATTTCCCGAAAGATTATGAGAGCAAAGGTGATAACCGAATGAAAAATTTCTATTTGAAACATAAATCCATCATGGATATCCTTTTGACCTATCTTGCGCTCTGCGCCATCGTTGCGCTTGGTCTGCTCGTTTGGGTCTTGACTGAGGGCGCGGAGGTTATGGCTTTTTATCTGATCGGCGCCGTTTTCGGACTCATTCAGCTTCCGTTTTGCTTCAAGCCGAAAAAGGTTTCGGTAAAGCTCATTCCCGTATATCTGATCTTTGCGGTCTTGATTTTTGCTTTGCTCAATTATTGGGACGGCGGACTTGGCGGAGAGCTTGCCGCGCTCATTTTGGCGATCGGCGCGTTGATTCTTGCCATCGGCGCTATCGTTGCATGGCTGACCTTTGCCATCGTTCATCTGCGGAAGAAAAAGACGGAAAAAACTGAAATTTAATGTATCGGGGAGGCGAAAGCCTCCCGTCATTTTTTATCTTCCACTTGACACAAACGGGATAAATTGATATAATAAATACGTTATGCTATCAAAAACCAGAAAATAAAGAGGTTACATATGAAACATATTTTCGTTATCAACCCCGCGGCAGGCAAGGGAAAAAAGCTCCCCGCCGTTCTTTCTGCCATCACCTATGCTTGCGAAGAGCTGGAAGTGGATTTTGAAATCTATCACACCCGTACCGTCGGTGACGGTATTCGTTTCGTTTCCGAAACCTGTAAACAATATCCCGATATGATGAAGCGCTTTTATGCTTGCGGCGGCGACGGCACGCTTTTTGAAGTGCTGAACGGTGCTGTCGGTCACGAAAACACCGAGATCAGCGTGATCCCGCTCGGAACAGGCAACGACTTCACAAAAGCCTTTACGAATCCCGAGTATTTCAAGGATATCAAGCGTCAGATCCTCGGCAAGGCAGAGCGCATCGATCTCATGAAATACAACAACCGTTACAGCATCAACGTCATCAATATCGGCTTTGATTGCGACGTGGTACAGCGCGTTTCCGAAATCAAGCGAAGCGCCGTCGTACCGTCCAAGATGGCGTATGCCATGGGCGTTGCCGATCTTTTCATGAAGCCGTTCGGCAAAAATTTCAAGGTTCTCATCGATGACAGAGAGCTTGTGGAGCGCGAATTTATGCTCTGCGCGATTGCAAACTCACATTATTACGGCGACGGCTATCACGTTGCGCCGAATGCGTATCTCAACGACGGTCTGATGGACCTTTGCCTTGTTGACCGCGTTTCCCGTAAGGACTTTATCCGCGTGATTCCGAAATATAAGGCGGGTCAGCATGTCGATGCCGAGGATCATAGCCTCTATCCGTTCGTGCGTTATCAGAAATGCAAAAAGATCGTGATCGAGTCGAAACAGTCCATCGGGCTTTGCGCGGATGGCGAAATCTCTCCGTTCAAGTCGATCGAGATCACTTGTATCCCGAAAGCGATCGCGTTTTCTGCTCCGAAAGGCTCCGTTTGCATCGCGCTGATGAAGGAAGAAGCGAACGCTTGAAAATTTTTCAAAAAATTTCATTTTTTGTGAGACTTTTTTGAAAAAAATCCGACTATATTGTTGAGATTTCAAAATGACTCAATGAAAGGAATACTTTGAATTTTTATGAAATGGAAAACAAGGCTTTTGCCTATCTTCTCTTTTGACCGCATCGTTCGCCGCGCCGTCGCGTCGTGGTTTATGATGGCGCTCGTCGTGCTTTTGATGCGTGACGGCGATTTTTCCGCCACAGCGTATCTGAAGGATATGACTTGGGATCTGCCCATTTGCGCGTTTCTCGGCTTCTTTCTTTTGATCTCCGCGCTTTCGGCGCTCCTTCCCACCAAGCGCACCGATAGCTTTGCGATGCTCGCGGGGCTTGTCGCGGTGTCCTCCATGTGGCTTTCAAGGCTCATGATGACCGTGGAAGAAAAATGGCTCTTTTGCTTCGTTCTCGTCGGCGTTTTTGCGCTTGTTTTGTGGGATTTCGTTTCGCAAAATGATGATATTTTAACGTCCTTGTCGCTTCCGTCCGCGGTCGCGCCTTGGATGGCTGTCGCCTGCGGCGTCGTTTGCGCGGCGGTCATTGCGATCACCACCTGCTTCCGCTATCTCACCTTCGCAAGCCCCACCTATGATTTCGGTATCTTCATTCAGATGTTCCATAATATGGCGGAAAGCTTTGAACCCATTACGACCTGTGAGCGTGATAAGGTGCTTTCCCATTTTGCGGTGCATCTTTCTCCTATTTATTATTTGCTTTTGCCGTTTTATTGGCTTTTCCCCTCGGCTTTGACGCTTCAGATCGGACAGGCTGTCGTCGTGGCGAGCGGTATCATTCCGTTCTATCTGTTGATGAAAAAATACGGCTTTTCCGCAAAGGCGCGTGTCGTGTTTTCCGTTTTGTATATGCTCATTCCCTCCGTCAGCAAGGGTTGCTTCTTTGACCTGCATGAAAATTGCTTCCTTTTCCCCTTGCTTCTTTGGATATTCTGGGCATATGAAGCAGAAAAATTGCCTCTTCTTGCGTTTTTCACCGCGCTTTGCTGTCTGGTCAAGGAGGATTCCGCCGTTTACGTTACGATTTTTGCTTTGTATTGCTTGATTTCCGGCACGACCAAAAAGCGTAAGCTTATGGGCGCGGGCATGGCGCTCTATGCGATTTTGTATTTTATCTTCGCCGTTTGGTATATCGATACGTTTGGCGAGGGCATTATGAGCGGACGATACGACAACGTCAGCTCGGACGGCTCTCTTGTGGGCGTTATCTTTACGGCGTTTGCCAACCCAGGCTTCTTCTTCCAGGAGATTTTGACGCGCGGTTGGGAATCTGTCAAGTATATTTTGGCGCTTCTCGTGCCGCTTGGCTTTTTGCCCTTGGCAACGGGGAAATTTTCCCGTTGGATTCTGCTGATCCCGATGCTTTTGAATCTTCTCACGGATTATCCCTATCAGCTTGAACTCATTTATCAGTATCATTTCGGCATTACCGCCTTTTTGCTCCTGCTCACCTTGATGAACTGGAGAGATCTGACGGGTCAAAAACGCCGTTATATGATGCTTGTCGCGCTTGCGGCTTCGTTCGTTTTCTATTCGTATCTGATCATTCCCGAGGTGGGCGGACGTGTACGAAATTACACGGCAGACAAGGAAAACTTTGAAATTTTAGAGGATACGCTCGATATCATTCCCGAGGACGCATCTGTCAATGCAGGCACGTTCCTGCTTCCGCATTTGGCGCAGAGATGGGAGGCGTATGACGTCGGTTATCATCCCTATGCGGATACGGATTTTGTCATACTGGATATTCGTGGCGGATACGATAACCGTAGCTTGGAGCTTCGCTCGAAATGCTGGGCAAACGGTTATAGCTGTCTTGCGGAAACGAAGCAGGTCGCCATCTACGTTTCTCCCGATTGGGAGGGCGATTTCCTCGCACTTTCGGAAGCGCTCAGCCGTGTGGAGGGAATCTCCCATTCTGCGGCGCATGTCATGACGGAGCAGATCCTTTCCGTCATTCCGAAAGACGCATCTGTCAATACGATGCTCCCTCTTACTTCGTATTTCGCGGAAAACGAAACGCTGTATTTGATCAGCGAACACAAAACGGCAGACACCGATTTCGTGGTTTTTGATCTCCGTGGTAGCTATAACGATGAATCGTGGGCGATGATGGAGCAGTGCGTCATGGGCGGCTATGAATGTCTGATCGAAAATGAATACGTCGGCATTTTTGTCAGCCCCGATTGGAACGGCGATTTTCTCACCTTGAAAAATAAACTCATAGAAATGGGCTATATTCAGATATTGCCCGCCGAATAAGTCTTGATAAAAAAATCCGTACACGGCAGTGTACGGATTTTTTATGTCAGGGTTTAATCGACCATATCCTTGATTTTCAAAAGCAGATCGAGAATTTCGAGATAAAGCCAAACGATGGTGATGATGAGCGAAAAGGACGCGAGCCACTCGAACGACTGGGGAAGTCTTGCTTCAACGGTTCTTTCGATATCGTTGAAGTCAACGAGAAGAAAGAGGGAAGCAAGGATGATCTCAATGACGGAGACGAGAATGGCAATGACGGGATTTGTGAGGAAAAGCACCGTTGCGATTCTGGTCGCGGGGATAAAGAAGCAAACGACCAAGATAAGACTGCCGATGATGGAAGCAAGCAGAGCGGTATACAGTACCTTTCTGAAATTATCCGTGACCTTCACGATACCCGAAAAATAAACGAACATCATCGCAAGCACGATGGCAAGCGTCAGCACGATGGCGAGATAATAGATGCTGCTGTATTCGGGAATGAGAACGCCCGTGAAAGCGGTGGCGTATCCCATCGCAAGCGAGCTGAGCGTACCCGTGACGGGAGTCGTTTTGGGGGAGATACCGGCAACGATACCGCAAACGAGCATCAAAACAAGCGAGACGCCGTAAAGCACGAAGAGAAGCGTGGACGAGGTGAGAAAAGAATTGGCAAGCGTAAAGGCAAGTGCCGCGCCGACGATGACCATCAAAAGGAAATAGAGAGATTTTAGAAAAATGCCCTTATAGGTCGCGCAATCGCCCTCGTAAACGCCATCCATTTTTTTCATCTTGCGAATGATGGGATTTGAAAATATCGATTTTTTAGAACTGAGTTTACTCATATCAAAAGCTCCTTTCCATATGATAAGCTTAGTATACCACATTTCTGTGTGCAAGTCAAGGAAAAAGAAATGCTTCTTTTGCATAAAATCTATCGAAAAAATCTTGCATCATTCTTATATTTGTGTTATACTATCATGTATAAACGATAAAAATACAATCCGAAAAGAAAAGGACGATTTGATATGAGAAAAGAACTCGATAAATCCTATAATCCGACGGAGATTGAAAAGCCCTTGTATCAGAAATGGTGCGATGCAGGCTATTTCACTCCTACGATCGATAAAAGCAAAAAGCCGTTTACCATCGTGATCCCGCCCCCGAACGTAACGGGTCAGCTTCACATGGGACACGCGCTCGACGAAACCTTGCAGGATACCATCATTCGCTTCAAGCGTATGAGCGGTTATTGCACCCTTTGGGTACCCGGCACCGACCACGCGGGTATCGCAACGCAGATCAAAGTAGAAGAAAACCTTAGAAAGGAGCAGGGACTTTCCCGTCACGACCTCGGACGCGAAAAGTTCACCGAGCTTGTTTGGGATTGGAAGTATAAATACGGTCATCGTATCATCGAACAGCTCAAGGCGCTCGGTTCCTCCTGCGACTGGACACGCGAGCATTTCACCATGGACGAAACCCTTTCCAAGGCGGTTCGTAAGAACTTCGTCGACCTCTATAATAAGGGTCTTATCTACCGCGGCTTCCGTATCAGCAACTTCTGCCCGCACTGCGCGACCGCGCTCTCCGATGCGGAAGTGGAATACAAGGAAAAGGACGGCTCCTTCTGGCATCTCCGTTATCCCGTAAAGGATAGCGACGAATACGTGATCGTTGCCACCACACGTCCCGAGACCATGCTCGGTGATACTGCCGTTGCTGTTCATCCCGAGGACGAAAGATATACGCACCTCGTTGGCAAGACGCTCATTCTTCCTCTCGTTGGCAGAGAGATTCCCGTCGTTGCGGACGAATACGTTGAAAAGGATTTCGGTACGGGCTGTGTTAAGATCACTCCCTGCCATGACCCGAACGACTTTGAAGTCGGTAAGCGTCATGACCTTGAAATGATTTCCGTTATCGACGAGCACGCAAAAGTCTGCGGCGGTTACAAATACGACGGCATGGACAGATACGAGGCGAGAAAAGCCATCGTCGCTGACCTTGAAGCAGGCGGTTATCTCGTCAAGGTCGAAACCTGCAAGCATAACGTCGGTCATTGTCACCGTTGCGGCACAGCACTTGAGCCTCTTGCGTCCCGTCAGTGGTACGTTAAGATGGAACCCCTTGCAAAAGAAGCGATTCGCGTCGTAGAGGAAGGCGATATCCGCTTTATTCCCGATAGATTCTCTAAAATTTACCTCAACTGGATGTATGGAATCCGCGACTGGTGCATCTCCCGTCAGCTTTGGTGGGGTCATAGAATCCCCGCGTTCTACTGCGACGATTGCGGCGAGATCAGCGTTTCCGAAAACGATATCACCGTATGTCCGAAATGCGGCGGCACCCATATCCATCAGGAAGAGGACGTTCTCGATACATGGTTTTCCTCCGCATTGTGGCCTTTCTCCACGCTTGGCTGGCCCGAAAAGACCGAAGACCTCGATTTCTTCTACCCGACCGCGACCCTCGTTACGGGCTACGATATCATCTCCTTCTGGGTATCTCGTATGATCACGATGGGTATGGAAAATATGAAGGAAAAGCCCTTCTCGAACGTATTCATTCACGGTCTTGTCCGCGACGCAGAGGGACGCAAGATGTCCAAATCCCTCGGCAACGGCATCGACCCGCTTGAGATCATCGATACCTGCGGTGCAGACGCGCTTCGATTCGCGCTTCTCACAGGTAACTCCCCCGGTAACGATATGCGTTTCTCTCCCGAAAAGATCGAAGCGGCGAGAAACTTCACCAACAAGATCTGGAACGCATCTCGTTTCGCTCTTATGAATATTCCCGAAGACCTCGAGGATACCGCGCTTCCCGCGATGGAAGACCTCCGTTTGGAAGACAAATGGATCCTTTCCAAGTTCAACAAGCTTGCCGCTGAGGTTGCGGAAAATCTCGATAAATACGAGCTTGGTGTTGCTCTCGCCAAGATCTACGACTTCCTTTGGAACGTCCTTTGCGACTGGTATATCGAAGTCATCAAGCCTCGTCTTTTCACCAAAGAAGGCGCAGACTACGAAAACGCTTGCAGAGTTCTTGCGTACGTTCTCCGCGGTGCGATGGAGCTTCTCCACCCGTTCATGCCCTTTATCACAGAAACCATTTGGCAGGCACTTCCTCATGACGGCGAAAGCATCGTGATCACAAGCTATCCCGTTCGCAACGAAGCTCTTATCTTTGAAAAAGAAGAAGCATCGATGGAGCTTCTCATCACCGCGATCCGTCAGATTCGTAACCGTCGCGCAGAAATGAACGTTCCTCCGTCCAAGAAGGCGAAGATCTATATCGTTTCTTCCGATAAAGATACCTTCAGCCCCGCTGTTTCCGCATTCTTTGAAAAGCTCGCAGGCGCTTCCTCCGTGGAATATCCCGAAACCTTCCATGACGATAGCTGTATCCAGATCATTTCCGATAAGGCTCTTATCTACATTCCGCTTGCGGAGATCGTAGATTTTGAAAAGGAGATCGCACGCTTGGAAGCAGAGAAGAAGAAGCTTCTTTCCGAAATCGAACGCATTGACAAAAAGCTCGCCAATGCAGGCTTCGTTGCCAAAGCACCTGCCGCTGTCATCGACGGCGAAAAGGCAAAGCGCGCCGCTTATGCAGATAAGCTCGCTTCCGTAGAAGCATCTCTTGCAAAATATCAGGCTTAATTTTTGAAAAAATCTTGATTTTTGTGAAACATTTTCATATTTTTTCCGACTATATAAATAGAGAACGTCAAAAAACTTGACGAAACAGAGAAAACGGTTTATACTGAGAATATAAACCGTTTTCTTTTGTATGAACATAAGGAGGTTTTTCTATGAAAAAAGTTTTCGCATTGGTTCTCACACTTCTCATGGTGATGATGCTTTTCACCTCATGCAGTGATGGCGGTGTCGCCATGAACGATTCTTCTTATAACAAATCCGAGAGCGGATATACGACAGAATCGACAACAACGAGCGACGATGTTGCCAAGGATGAAAATGCCCTTGCGCGCAAGATCATCAAAACCTATCGTATTCGCATGGAAACGCTTGAATATGATGTAGCGGCGGCGCTCATTACGTCTGCGGCAGAGCGCTTTGGCGGATATATTTCCGAAGCGACGCAGGAGGGTGTCAGCTCGACCTCTTCTTCATATACGACACGCTCCGCGACTTATACCGTAAGAGTGCCTGCTGAAAGAGCAGATGCGTATATCGAGCATATTTCGGGAGATTGCAATGTGTTGTCATCTTCTCTTGCAACGCAGGACGTGACCGATTCGTATTACGGGTATCAAGCGCGCCTTGATAGTCTTATCGTGCAGGAAGAACGTCTCACAGCCATGATGGAAAAAGCCCAGACACTTTCTGAGCTTCTCACGTTGGAAGATAAACTTTCCGATGTCAGAGCGGAGATCAACGGTATCAACAGTTCCTTGCAGCTGATGGATAAATCCGTAACCTATTCGTACGTTTATGTTACGCTCAAAGAGGTCAAGGAATATCAGGAACCTGAGGCGGAAAGCTATCTTTCCCGTCTTGGCGCATCTTTTGTCGGTGCATTTGAGAGCTTTGTAACGGTTGTCGGTGAAATTTTCATTGCGTTTGTTTGGATGCTTCCGTATCTTTTGATCGCGGCTGTGATCGCCGTGATCGTCATTGTTTGCACCAAAAAGCGCAAGGATAAGAAAAATAAGACTGATATTGAAAAGAAAGACTAAGTTCTATTCCTAAAAAATTGATTTCTCATGCCAAGAATCCCGATGGTGTCATACCATCGGGATTTTTTTGCTTTTTATCGGGTGTAAGTGCAACTTAACTGCAAAAATCGACCTGTTGAGTAAAAAGGATTTACAAATTTTTGACTTTATGCTACAATGTAGAAAAAAGACAACGAGGAGGTAGCATATGCTCATATCGGCTGCGGAGGGTTTATTTTTAAGCGGAGGAATTGGATATACAGTGCTGGTTCCGCTTTTGCGCGTCTTGGCGACACTTTTGATGGCGATTTCCACCTATCAGCTTTTGAAAATGCGAGATGACTCCCATAAGGTCAGATGGATGCTCGGCATCATCCTCGCGCCTATCCCCATCAGAATCCTTTATGAAATCTATCGAAGATTTATCTACATCGATAAGCATAACGAATCGAAGTTAAGTAAAAAGTCAAGCAACCGTTTGTTATTTTGGTCGATCATTCTCTCGGTTTTGGTGTGGATTTTGTCATTGATCTCCATGATCTCGATGGGCGCAGGATATCTTAAGGGCGTTTTTGATGGAGATTACGTTACCAATTACCACGATATCCACGGAACGGAGTATATTTCCTATATGGACGTTCCTCTTTATGACCGCGAGGGAAACACCTATATGTATGAGCCAGAATGGTTCGTCCCGGGAGATTATATGGATGCAAACGGCGATATCTATGAAAATGAATGCTCGTATTTGGATGAGGACGGATATTTTTATTACGATACCGATGGAAAACTTACTTTTTATCATGAAGATGGCTATTATCGATACTATACCGATGGCGAAAAGCTTTATTTTTCCTTGGAAAGCTACGTATATTGGGATGAGGACGGCGTGATGTATGATAAGAGCGGAAAGTATTCCCAAGAATTATTTGATTTTGATTGACATAGAAAAAACAACCGCAAATGCGAGCATTTGCGGTTGTTTTGTTATATGAATCAAGTCGTGATTTGGAAGCCAGCTTTGGCAATTTCATCTTTCAGCGTTTCGATGTGTGCGAAATCGCGGGTCTCTACGCTGACGCGCACGTAACAGCTTGCGATTGCCATGTTGGGGTCGGAGCGTTCATGACGAACAGAGGTGATGTTCGCACCGCAACGGGAAATGACCTCGCAGAGGTTTACGAGCTGACCGGGTCTGTCGGCAAGCGGAATGGTGAGCGTTGCCTTTCTGCCCGAGGTAACAAGACCTCTGGTGATAACGCGGGAGAGGATATTTACGTCGATATTACCGCCCGAAACGAGGCAAGCAACCTTTTTGCCCTTGATGGGAAGCTTGCCGAACATTGCCGCCGCAACGCTGACCGCGCCCGCGCCTTCGGAAACGAGCTTCTGCTTTTCGATCATGGCAAGGATAGCCGCCGCGATCTCATCTTCGGAAACGGTTACGATATCGTCAACGTACTCTTGAACCATCTGGAACGTGGTGTCGCCGGGATGCTTAACGGCGATACCGTCTGCAAACGTAGAAACGCTTGCGAGCGTGATCTGTTCGCCCTGCTTACGGCTTTCGTACATGCTGGGCGCGTTTGCCGCCTGTACGCCGTATACCTTGATGGAGGGGCGAAGCTGTTTGATGGCGAAGGCAACGCCGGAGATCAGACCGCCGCCGCCGATCGGAACGATAACGGCATCTACGTCGGGCATCTGGTCGAGGATCTCAAGACCAACGGTACCCTGACCTGCGATGACGAGCTCGTCGTCGAACGGGTGAATGAGTGTTGCGCCTGTTTCCTTCTGAAGCTCGATTGCCTTTGCATAAGCATCATCGTATGCGCCGGGGGTGAGAACGACCTCTGCGCCGAGACGCTTGGTGGATTCTACCTTACTGATGGGGGCGCTGGCAGGCATACAAACGACGCTCTTTACGCCCTGTCTGGTTGCGGCGAGAGCAACGCCCTGCGCGTGGTTGCCCGCACTGCAAGCGATGATACCTGCGGCTTTCTGTTCTTCTGTGAGCTGACTGATCTTGTAGTATGCACCGCGGAGCTTAAAGCTACCCGTTACCTGGAGATTTTCGGTCTTGAGGTAAATGTCAGCATCATTGCTGAGAAGAGGCGCATGGATGAGGTCGGTCTTTCTCGCAACTTCGCGGAGAACGAAGGCGGCATGATAGATTTTGTCAAGTGTCAACATGATTTTTTAGTGATTCCTTTCCTTCGAGATAATGTATAAATTGCTGAGCGGTTCGTCCGGAGATACCTCCATGACGAATCTCCCAACGATTGGCGAGCTGTATGAGCTCGTCTTCGTCAATGTCGATGACAGCCTTACGCTTTGCGAGCTCCTTGACGATCTCGTGATAAAGCTGTCTGCCGGGCGCGCTGTAATTGATGGCAACGCCAAAGCGCGCGGCAAGGGAAAGTTTTTCCTCCATGGTGTCCGAATGATGGATATCGTTTTCGTATTCCATGTCGCCGCGATCTTTCCAGGTTTCCTTGATGAGATGACGGCGATTCGAGGTCGCGTAGATCAAAATGTTATCGGGACGTGTTTCCACACCGCCTTCGATGACAGCCTTGAGGAATTTATATTCCAGCTCGTTTTCCTCAAACGAAAGGTCGTCGATGAAGATGATGTAGCGGTAATTGCGGTTTTTGATGGTGGCGATGATTTCCGAAAGGTCGCGGAATTGGTGCTTATAAATTTCGATCATACGAAGTCCCGAGTCGTAATATTCATTGATAAGCGCCTTGACGGATGAGGATTTACCCGTACCCGCATCGCCGTAGAGAAGCACATTGTTGGCAGGATAGCCGTGAATGAAGGCTTCCGTATTGGCAACGAGCTCTTTTTTCTGTGTTTCATAGCCGACCATATCGGCAAGCATGACCTTATCCGTGTTGTTGATGGGGAGAAATTCCACACCGTTTCCGAGATTCTGAATACGGAATGCGCGGTTCAGTCCAAACATTCCGACGCCGTATGCGCGGTAAAAATCCGTTACGAGCGTGAAAATTTCATCTTCATCTTTCGCGCCTGCGATCTTCTCACTGAGAGATTGCACCTTCTCACTGACACTGCGGTAGTAATGCTTTTCGGATTTGCGGATCGCCGTATAATGGGTCAGCGTGGTAAAGCAATCGATACCGAGCTCGCGTTCGATCTCAGAAAAATCAAAGCGGAAAAGATTTTGAAAGATTTTAAAATCATGCTTTGCGAAATGATTGACGGAGCCTTCGCCCGCGCCGCGGCGCTCCGCGGTGAGGGTAAAGGAATTTTCATTGGTCAAAAGGATAAAGGTGAGGTAATTTTGCCAAAGATTACGGTCAAAGCCGTATTTGGTAGCAAGGTCGAGAAGTCTTTTGACTTCGGTGAAGATGCGTTTTGTAAGCGCGGCTTTCGATTCCGTTTTTTCTTCAAAATCACGGAATATCTCCGCAAGATTTTGCAAAATGGCGTTTTCACCGAGGTCGCTGTAAAGAATCAGACCCGAAAGTTCACGATACATCGTCTTTCCCTCGGTTTAGTTCAAAATTGCGCCCTTGTCGGCGGAGGAAACGAGCTTCGCATAGCGTGCGAGATAGCCGCTCTTTACCTTCGGTTCGGGGCATACCCATGCGGCTTTGCGTTTTGCAAGCTCCTCGTCGGATACGTTCAAGGTGATCTTGCAATTCGGAATGTCGATGGAGATGATATCGCCTTCTTCAACGAGCGCGATCGTACCGCCTGCGGCGGCTTCGGGGGAAACGTGTCCGATGGACGCGCCGCGGGTCGCACCCGAGAAACGTCCGTCTGTGATGAGCGCGACGGATTCGCCAAGACCCATACCGCAGATCGCGGAGGTGGGATTGAGCATTTCGCGCATACCGGGACCGCCCTTGGGACCTTCATAGCGAATGACGACGACGTCGCCTGCGTGGATTTCCTTGGCATAGATCGCCTTGATGGCTTCGTCTTCGGAGTTGAATACGCGCGCAGGACCTTCGTGGACCATCATTTCGGGCGCAACGGCAGACTGCTTGACAACACAGCCGTCAACTGCCAAATTACCCTTGAGAACGGCAATACCGCCGTTTTGCGAGTACGGATTTTCGATGGGGCGAATGATCTCATGATCGAGATTCTGTACGTTTTCGAGATTTTCCGCCATGGTCTTGCCCGTTACGGTCATGACGGAGAGGTCAAGAAGATTCTTCTTGGTAAGCTCCTTCATGACTGCGTAAACACCGCCTGCGCGGTCGAGGTCTTCCATAAAGGTATCGCCCGCAGGAGCAAGATGGCAGAGGTTCGGGGTGTTTGCGCTGATGGCGTTGGATTCATCGAGGCTGATGGTAACGCCTGCTTCGTGCGCGATAGCAGGGAGGTGAAGCATGGTATTGGTAGAGCAACCGAGCGCCATATCGACGGTCTCCGCGTTGTGAAGTGCGGCGGGAGTCATGATGTCGCGCGGACGAATGTTCTTTTCGATGAGCTCCATGACCTTCATGCCTGCGTGCTTGGCAAGACGGATTCTTGCGGAATATGCCGCAGGAACGGTGCCGTTGCCGGGGAGCGCCATACCGATGGCTTCCGTGAGGCAGTTCATGGAGTTTGCGGTATACATACCGGAGCAGGAACCGCAAGTGGGACAAGCGTTTTCTTCATAATCGAGAACGCCCTTTTCGTCGAGCGTGCCTGCGTGATAAGCGCCGACAGCCTCGAACATATGAGAAAGACAGGTGCGTCTGCCGTCTTTGAGATGACCTGCAAGCATCGGACCGCCCGAACAGAAGATGGTCGGAATGTTGAGTCTTGCCGCCGCCATGAGAAGACCGGGAACGTTTTTGTCGCAGTTCGGGATCATGACAAGACCGTCAAACTGATGTGCCATGACCATGGATTCCGTGGAATCCGCGATAAGGTCACGGGTAACGAGGGAATATTTCATGCCGACATGACCCATGGCGATGCCGTCACAAACGGCGATGGCAGGGAACATGATGGGCGTACCGCCTGCGGCGCGAACGCCTGCTTTGACGGCTTCTTCGATTTTATCAAGGTTCATATGACCCGGAACGATTTCATTATGAGAAGATACGATGCCGACGATGGGACGGCTCATTTCTTCTTCTGTCAGACCGAGCGCGAAAAGAAGGCTGCGGTTCGGGGCGCGTTCCACGCCGCGTTTGATGTTATCGGAAAGCATAAGGGGAATCTCCGTTGTTTATTTTTTATTATGATCAACTTTTTTCTTGTTGTAAGAAAAAAGTTGCAAAAAAGAAGCAAAAAACCTGCGGTTTTATCGCTTATAGATTTTGAAAGCTTGCTTTCGCGTTCTCCTATCGCCTATTATCCGGCTCAAAGAACGCGGTTATATCGTAGCGATTATCCAATGTCGCGTAATTCATGTCGGCAAAATGGATTTATCTTAGACGTGCTCGCGCTCAGTGAAAATAGCGCGTATCGAACGGCACTAAAGCGCCGCCACAAATAAAATTCGATACTTTTGCCCATCGGCGTGGTTCCGAGGTCGACCCGTAGCGTTGCCGCGGAGGGTCAAGCGAACACGAAGTGTTCGCGCAGAGACCGTTCGGGGAGCCGATAGAACCGCATATGAAAATCCGCACAAGCGGTCAACCTGCAAGGTTGTCTGCTTCTTTTGCCACTTTTCTTTCAGATAAAGAAAAGTGGAGAGAAAGCCAAGTATCCCGAGGTTTCCCTCGGGATAAATTTGGTTATCAGTTGGATGCGCTGTCGAGGTCGTTATCGTTTTTCCAGAGCATCTGTTCACGAAGTCTCTGACCAACGATCTCCATCGGGTGCTTTGCGAGCATGTCACGCTTGGAGTTGAAGAAGCAACGGCCGTTCTTGTTTTCTGCGATCCACTTGCCTGCGAAAGTACCATCCTGAATATCAGAAAGAACAGCTCTCATGTTTGCCTTGGTCTGTTCGTGATCAATTACACGGGGACCGGAAACGTATTCGCCGTATTCAGCAGTATCGGAGATGGAGTAGTTCATAGCCGCAACGCCGCCCTTGTTGATAAGGTCGATGATGAGCTTCATTTCGTGGATGCATTCAAAGTATGCGTTTTCGGGTTCATAACCTGCTTCAACGAGAACTTCAAAGCCGCAACGCATAAGGTCAACGACACCGCCGCAAAGAACGGTCTGTTCACCAAAGAGGTCGGTTTCGGTTTCGTCGTGCATGGTGGTTTCCATGATACCTGCGCGTGCGCCGCCGATACCTGCGATATAAGCGAGTGCGAGGTCGTATGCCTTGCCTGTTGCGTTCTGTTCAACGGCGATAAGGCAGGGAACGCCCTTACCTGCAACGTACTGAGAACGAACGGTATGACCCGGACCCTTGGGAGCAGCCATAAATACGTCTACGTTTGCGGGGGGAACGATCTGTTTGTAACGGATGTTGAAGCCGTGTGCGAAAGCGATAGCCTTGCCTTCTGTGAGGTAAGGAGCGATATCCTTCTTATACATATCAGCCTGATTTTCATCGTTGATGAGGATCATGATGATATCGGAAGCCTGAGTAGCTTCTGCGACGGTCATAACGGTGAAGCCGTCTCTTTCTGCAACAGGCCAAGACTTACCGCCCTTGCGAAGACCGATCACAACGTCGCAACCGGAGTCGCGGAGGTTCAAAGCGTGAGCGTGTCCCTGAGAACCGTAACCGATGATGGCGATCTTTTTGCCATCAAGCTTGCCGAGATCACAGTCCTTTTCATAATACATTTTTGCCATAGTCAAATTCTCCTTTTTCTTTTGTAGCTTCATAAATGGTATCGGCGCCGCGTTCGAGCGCTACCATACCGGTGCGGACAAGTTCCAGAACGCCGAATTCTTTTACAAGATCAATGATCGCTTCTGTTTTCTGCGCGTCCCCGATGACCGCAATGGTAAGGGTCGTCGTGGAAACGTCGATGATGGATGCGCGGAAAATATTTGCGATCTGAATGGCGCGGTTGCACGCGTCGTTGCTCGCCGTATGTACCTTGAGAAGGATAAGCTCACGGCGAATGGATTTTTCAAGATCCAAAAGCTTTACGGAATGGACAGGGAGCAGCTTGCGAAGCTGATTGCAAAGGAGATTCGTTTGCTGATCGTTTGCCATTACCTCGATGGTGATACGGGAGACCGCAGGGTTGTCCGTCGTACCGACCGCGAGAGATTCAATGTTATAACCCTTACGGGAAAACATACGGGAGACCTGAGAGAGTACGCCCGATTCGTTATCCACGAGTACGGAAAGGGATTGTCTTCTGACTGTATCCATAGCGTCCTCCTTAATCTACCAAAAATTGTGTGATTTTACCGCCGACGGGAACCATCGGACGAACCATTTCGTCGATCTCCACTGCACAGTCGATGACGTAGCCGTGTCCGCAGGAGAGCGCTTCCTTGAGCGCCGCTTCAAGCTCGGGAACGGTATGGACACGCTTGCCGCCAAGACCGTAAGCCTCAGCGAGCTTGACGAAATCGGGACCGCGGTCGAGCGTCGTCTGGGAATAGTGACCGTTATAGGTCAGCGTCTGCCACTGACGAACCATGCCGAGCGTACCGTTGTTGTACACGATGGTGATGACGGGGAGGTTATAGAACTGCTCTGTGCAAAGCTCATGGCAGTTCATGCGGAAGCAGCCGTCTCCCGTGATATGGATGACGGTCTTGTCGGGGTTGCCGACCTTCGCGCCGATGGCAGCACCAAGACCGAAGCCCATCGTACCGAAGCCGCCCGAGGTCAAAAGCTGACCCGGATAGTCATAATGGAAATGCTGGATTACCCACATCTGATGCTGACCGACGTCTGTCGCAACAACGGTGTCCTCGGGACAGATGGAAGCGACGGTATCGGAGATCTGCTTGGGGGTAAGTGTGTTTTCGTGGCTGCAAGTATCGTATTCTGTTTCGGTCTTGAATGAGAATACGTAATCCTTCCAAGCCTCGTGGGTCTGCGGTTCTACGCGCTCGTTGATGAGCTGGAGAACGCGCTTCGCATCGCCGATGATGTGATGGTCGACCTCAACGTTTTTGTTGATTTCTGCGCGGTCGATATCGATCTGCACGATCTGCGCCTGTTTTGCAAAGGATTGCGGTTCAAGCGCAACGCGGTCAGAGAAGCGACAGCCGACAGCGATGAGAAGGTCGCAAGCGTCGCAAGCCATATTGGAAGCCTGAGAGCCGTGCATACCGATGATACCTGTGGTGAGCGGACTGCGTCCTCTGAAGCCGCCGCCGCCCATAACGGTGATGGCAACGGGAGAGTCGATGCGTTCCGCAAGCTCCAAAAATTCCTTGTGAGCACGGCTTCTGACGACGCCGCCGCCACATACGAGGAGAGGTTTTTTGGAGTTTTTGATCATTTCGACGAGTTTTTCAACGTCGCCGAGATCGGGTTCGGGGGCTTTCAAGTCGTGGCTGGCGCGGCGGATGAGTGCGCCAAGACGACCGTGAGATGCGTGTTCTTCTCTCGGGAGAGAAACGAAGTCAGTCTTTTCCGCGGTTACGTTCTTGACGATATCGATGAGAACGGGACCGGGACGGCCGCTTCTGGCAATGGCGAATGCTTCGCGGACGATGTCAGCGAGCTTTTTGACGTCGCGCACCATGTAATTGCACTTGGTGATCGGCATCGTGATGCCTGTGATGTCAACCTCTTGGAATGCGTCCTTACCGAGAAGATTTTCGTTTACGTTGCAAGTAATGAAAACGACGGGGGAGCTATCCATGTAAGCAGTTGCGATACCTGTGGTGAGGTTCGTGCATCCGGGGCCCGATGTTGCAAAGCAAACACCGACCTTGCCCGTGGAGCGGGCATAACCGTCAGCCGCATGAGCCGCGCCTTGTTCGTGTGCAGTCAAATAATGTTTGATTTTATCGCCGTAATTGTAGATTTCATCATAAACATTGAGAATCGTTCCGCCGGGATAACCGAAAACAGTATCGACACCCTGTTCCAGAAGACATTCCAGCAGAATTTTTGCGCCTGTCATTTGCATAGGGCAGGTTTCCTCCTTGGATACCGAAACAATACGGAAAAAGCGGTATTGTTCGTATGGTATCAGATTGATATACTTTGTATCGTATTTATTTATAGTATCACAAACGGGTATTGATGTCAAGAGTTTTTTTGTTCAACTTTTTAGGAATTTGCACGGAACGCCGACAAAAGAAAACACCTGCCAAGGCAGGTGTTTTCTGAACGGTATAAACCGTATATTGCTTATTTGCCGAGCATCTTAGCAACTTCGTCGCCGAGGTTGTCTTCTCTCTTTTCGATGCCTTCGCCCTTTTCAAATCTTTCAAAGGAAGCGATCTTGATGGTTGTGCCGAGAGCCTTTGCAGTAGCTGCAACGTACTGGCTGACCTTCATGTTGTCGTCCTTGATGTATTCCTTGTCAACAAGGCAGTTTTCTTCGTAGAATTTGCCGAGCTTACCCATAGCCATCTTTTCGATGATGGAGTCGGGCTTGGAAGCGTTCTTGGGATCGTTCTTGATCTGGTTCATGATAACTTCCTTTTCTTCTGCAATAGCGGAAGCAGGAACATGATCTCTGTCAAGGTAAGGTGTAGCGTATGCGCCTGCCTGAAGAGCGATGTTCTTTGCAAATTCAACGAACTCAGCCTTTTCAGCAGTAGCAGCGTCAACGTCGAATTTCACGATGACACCGATGGAGCCGTTACCGTGGATGTAGGTGCTTGTAACGCCTTCAACAACAACGAAACGACGGAGGGTGATGTTTTCACCGATGGTGTAGATCTTATCCTTAACAGTTGCTTCAACGGTAAATTCTGTGCCGTCGAACTGGCAAGCGTTGAGTTCTGCGATGGTAGCGGGCTTGTTTGCGATGATGGTTCTGAGGATACCCTGAACAAATTCAACGAAAGTAGCGTTCTTTGCAACGAAGTCTGTTTCAGAGTTTACTTCAACCATAGCAACGGTGTCGCCGTCCTTGAGAACGGAAACAAGACCGTCAGCTGCGATTCTGTCTGCCTTCTTAGCAGCAGCAGCGAGACCTTTTTCTCTGAGCAATTTGATGGCTGCGTCAACGTTGCCCTGTGTTTCAACGAGAGCCTTCTTGCAGTCCATAAGACCGGCGCCTGTCTTCTTCTTGAGATCGCCGACCATCTGTGCGGAAATAGTAGCCATTTGGAATTTCCTCCTGTATTTTTGAAATCTTTTATCTAAAATTTAAGAGTTAAGCTTCAACAGCTTCTTCAGCGGGAGCTTCAGTGGTCTGTTCGCCCTGCTTGCCTTCGATAACAGCATCAGCGAGAACACCGGAGATAAGCTTGATAGCGCGGATAGCGTCATCGTTACCGGGGATGATGTAGTCAGCATCGTCGGGATCGCAGTTGGTGTCAACGATTGCGATTACGGGGATGTCGAGCTTCTTAGCTTCGAGAACAGCGTTGTGTTCCTTTCTGGGGTCAACGATGAAGATTGCAGCGGGGAGACCGTTCATGTTCTTGATACCGCCGAGGTTCTTTTCGAGGTCTTCCATTTCTTTTGTGAGCTTAGCAACTTCTTTCTTGGGGAGAAGATCGAAGGTGCCTTCTTCTTTCATCTTTTCGAGAGCATTGAGACGAGCGATGCTCTTCTTGATGGTCTTGTGGTTGGTGAGCATACCGCCGAGCCAACGAACGTTTACGTAGTACTGACCGCAACGTTCAGATTCTTCCTTGATTGCGTCAGCAGCCTGTTTCTTGGTACCAACGAAGAGGATATCGCCGCCGTTTGCGGAGATTTCTTTTACAAAGTTGTAAGCTTCGTCGATCTTACCAACGGTCTTCTGAAGGTCGATGATGTAGATACCGTTTCTTTCTGTGAAGATGTATTCAGCCATCTTAGGGTTCCATCTTCTTGTGTGGTGTCCGAAGTGAACACCTGCTTCGAGCAACTGCATGATCGAAATAACTGCCATGATTTTTTTCTCCTTTGTGGTTTGTCCTCCACAGAGCGACCGTCCTGCACAAAGTCCCGTGGGACACCAACTGTGCGCCGCCGCTGTGTGCGGATTTTTTTAATATTTTTATTGCATAGGAAATTGCGCAAACCGCTCTCGCCGTTTCGCTGTGCTTGAAGATGCGGAAAGCTAAGATAGGCGAGCAATTTCCGGCGGGCGTTGCCCGCTTTTTCTATTTTGGAGGCTTTTCTCCAAAATCCATATTATTTTATCATATATTTTTGGGAAATGCAATAGGTTTTGCGAAAAAATATTTATTTTTTGCCATCATTTTTTTCTCCGAGCTTTTCGTAAATGCCGACGTCAACGTTGACGAGCACGGCGTCGCGTCCGAAGCAGCCGATCTTTTCCCACGGAATGACAAGCTCCTCGCATTTTCCGAATCCAAATACGCGCAGGTCGAAAAGCACGACGATGGCGACCACACAGCCCGAGCAGATGTTGATCTCCACGTCGTTTATGTAGCCGAGGCGCTTGCCGTCGCAAATGTTGATAACTTCCTTGTCTTTCAGATTGTTGACACAGCATCTTTCCATATTCATAAAAAATCCTCCGAAAATTCGTTTTTGTTTTTATTATATGATAGGAGAAAGGGATTTTATTCCATGAGAATTGATTTTTCTTTTGCGATATGTTAAAATGAAAGAAAAATGCAAGGAGATTGCATATGGATTTTTTGAAGAATCATAAAAAATTTGATCTATTCTATGAAAAAAAGAGCATTTGGGACTTGAAAACGATCTGTGAGGTGCGCGAAAACGAAAATGCGCTCGTTTCCGTATATACCGCGGAAGATCGGCTAAAGATTACGAATGTTGCAAGAAAATATGAAAAGTTTGGTGCATATGAATGGGTAAACCATCTTGAAAATATCGGAGAATGCCCGACGGAGATCATCTCTGAGCTTTGGGACGCGGTCTTTTCTTTTCCCGTCGAAGATGACCCAAATCCGAAAAGGCAGGCGTATATCCCCGACAGGGAAACGGAGGTCATTTTTCATGCGCCCTTTGGCTCGAATCTTTCCGTCAAGGAGTTTTACGTCAATACCGACCATCTCGAAAAATGGTTTCCGAGCCGTTATCATCTTGAAAAAGGGAAGACCTATGAATATACCGCCTCGGGCGGTCGTTCGAGCGACGAACGCGCGCCGTTTTTCCATCTGCGCCAAGGCGATCGCGGTATCATCTTTGCGATCGGCTGGACAGGGCAGTGGCGTTGCTCTGTGACGAGAGGAGAGCATGAGGTTACGATCCGCACCAAGATAGAGGATACCCATTTTCGCTTACTTCCCAAGGAAGCGATACGGACGTCCTCGGTTTTGATCATGCCCTACGAGGGGGAAGCCATCGACGCGCAAAACCGATGGAGAAGGCTCATAAGGGAGGAATTTTCTCCGCTTGGGAAGGGCGAAAGACCGAAAAATGCGCCGTTTTCCATGCAGATCTGGGGCGGTATGCCGTCCGAGATCATGATCAAGCGCGCCAAAACTGCGAAAAAACATAACTTGCCCGTGGAATATTTCTGGGTCGATGCAGGTTGGTATGGGATGTATACCGAAAAATGTATCGATGAATTTGAAGGCAAGTGGGGGAGTTATACGGGCGATTGGCGCGTCAATCCCCATATCCACCCGAATGGCATGAAGGACGTTGTCCGCGAGGTGGAAAGCCTTGGTATGAAATTTCTTCTTTGGTTCGAGCCGGAGCGCGTCATGCGCGATACGCCCATTGTCTGTGAGCATCCCGAGTATTTTCTTGATCCTGTGAACGGACGGGGAGAGCATAAGCTGCTTGACCTTGGCAATCCCGACGCTTGGCAGTATTGCTATGATATGCTCGCAAATCTCATTGAGGATTTGCATATTTCCTGTTACAGACAGGATTTCAATATGCCGCCCCTCGCGCTTTGGCGACAAAAGGACACGGAAGACAGACGGGGTATCACGGAGATCAAGCATATCATGGGACTTTATCGCCTTTGGGATGCGCTTCTCGCGCGTTTTCCGCATCTTATCATCGATAACTGTGCCTCTGGCGGTAAGCGAATCGATATCGAAACGCTCCGCAGAAGCATTCCGCTTTGGCGAAGCGACCGTATGTGTCAGGCGAATTACCCCGAGATCGTCACGCAAACGCACAACGTGACCTTTGGCGCATGGATACCCTGTTCGGGTACGAGCACGGGCAGACATTTTGATCCTTACCGTATCCGCAGTGCCTACGCGGGCGGTATGACACTTAACTATTCGTATACGGAATATACGCCTTTTGGAGAGAATGTCGAGGAGATGGCGGATATTCGCAAATATTGCGAGGAATATCTGCGCGTTCGTCCGTATTTTGCGGAGGATATGTATCCGCTTTCGATCCCCTCCGATGCAACGGATGTTTGGAGCGCGGTGCAGTTTGACCGTCCCTCGGAAAAAGACGGCATTTTGCAGGTGTTCCGCCGTGAACATGCTCCTTATGAAACGGCGAATTATATGCTTGGCGGTATCGTAAAGGACGATATGTATACGTTCACCGATGCCGATACGGGAGAACGCTTTGCCGTTTGCGGAAAAGATCTCGCAGAAAAGGGAATGACCGTAAGGATCGCGGAAAAGCGATGCGCGAAGCTGTATTTTTATTCACATAAAGACTGAGAATATCCCGTCGGTGTGCCGACGGGATTATTATATAATAAAAATGAAGAAAAGTTTAAGATTTTGGAAAATTCTTGCAATCAAGGAATATGCATGGTATACTATACTTGCTTGATAAAAGACGGGGAGGGATATTGGTGGCTATTTGGGCAATCGGTGTCATTGTGATTTTATTTTTTGTTGTTTTATTTGTGATTGCAAAATCAAACGGATGAAAGGAGATTTGGATATGAATAAAATTTTGAAGGGTATTTTGATCGCGCTTGGCGCGATCGCCGCGTTCGCGCTACTTTGCGTGGGACTTTACAGCATCGGCTTTTTGGATCTGTTTATCTTTTTTATCTTGCCGGGCGTATTGATCCTTGTCAGCGTGGGCTGTCTGCTTTGGAATATTCTCAAGGCGGTCGAAATGAAAAAGCAGGGCAAGCCCGTTCCGCAAACGAAAAAGGTCATGATCATCGTCTGCTCCGTTGTTTTGGCAACGGTGATTCTTGCCATTATCGCGCTCATTGTCGTTTTTGCGATGGCAATCGCGTTTATGTGAGGTGATACGATGTCAGATAAAGTGTTTTACCGTGTGCTTGCCGTGGTGCTGGCGCTCTGTGTTCTGTTTACGGCGGGCATGGTCGGATATACCGTCTATGCACATAGAAATTGTTCCATCATCGGCTATATCGCGGGTGAGAAATGAGGCGTGAAATGAAAAAACTGCATAAACAGATCTTGGCTCTCGTTTCGGTCGTTTTGGTGTTCGCGCTTTTGAATCTGTCGATATACAATGTGTTTACCTATCGCGTGATCCACCGTTACGGCGAGGAGATGCAAGCGAAATCCATCACGCTCAGCGAATATTTGCCGTTTGATGAAGATTCTAAGATCGTCAAGCTGGATTCCGATTTCAAACTGACCGAAAATTTGCCCGTCATCGACGGCGCGGCGGCGCTCTATCCCATTTTTTCCGCGTTTGTGAACGCCGTCTATCCCGAGGATTCCGTAAGCTTTAACGGTACGGATTTCACAGAGGACAGCGCGCTTCAATATCACAATACGCGCGGCGCATACAAGGGCATCGTGGATGGCGATATTGATATTGCCATTTGTGTTTCGCCGTCGGCAGAACAGCTTGCCTACGCCGAGGAAAAGGGCGCGGAGCTTTGCTTTGTTCCCATCGGCAGAGAGGCGTTCGTTTTTCTTGTCAACAAAAAGAATCCTGTGGATTCTCTCACCTGTGAGGAGGTCCGCGGTATCTACGCGGGAGAATATCAGCACTGGAGCGAGCTTGGCGGCGAACATAAGCGCATCGGCGCTTTGACGAGAAACGCGGGAAGCGGAAGCCAATCCGCGCTTGTGAATTTCATGGGCGATACCCCGATCAAAAAGGACTACGATACCTTTCTCGGCAGCGCCATCGGCTTTTCGTTCCGCTTTTACGTGGAGGGCATCGTTGAGGACGGCAACGTGAAGATGCTTTCGCTTGACGGCGTTTATCCCGACCGTGAGAACATCAAAAACGGCACGTATCCCATTGTGAATGAGATTTACGCCGTATATCGCGCCGATAACGAAAACCTGAACGTGGAAGCCTTCATCGATTGGATGCTCTCCGAGGAGGGACAAAGCATCGTCGAGGGTACGGGATACACAGGAATTGAATAACAAAAAACTCTCACCGCGGTGAGAGTTTTTTGTTATTCAGAGAAGAGAGAAAAGTGAAGAGTGAAGAGAAAAGGTACAAAAGCGCCGCTTTTGATATTATTGGATTTTCTTCTTTTCTTTTATGATATGCAAAAGATAATAAAACGTGTGAACGAGGCAAGCGGTAAGTCCCACGACCAAAGCGATATCCAAGAGGCTTTCGATTAGCTCAACGAGATAAAACTGAGAGGAGGGAATCGTTTCATACAGAAAATAAAGACTGCCGTCGATTTCCGTTGGCTCTCCGATGGGTTCTTTTGCAAAAAGTCTGACTGACAAGGTGTGCCAACCGAGTCTTACGAAAGGTCTTATGATGAGTATACCAAGCGCTCCGATGGCGAGAGGAATATTTTTCTTTGCGGAAAACTGAAAATTGTATGTGCGATAGATGCGGACGGTCGCGGCGATAAGTACCATCAAAATCAGCATCAGCAGAACGGATATGATGGCTTGCAAGGGGGAATTTGCCCAATAATAGGCGTTGAAGCTGATGCCCCATCGAACGGATGCGCTGACGAATAGATAGCAGTTGATGTAGAAGAACCACGCCCAAACGCACCAAAGTGCGGTATGCTTCGTTTTCCGAAAGCAGACGACGGCGGAAATGACGCAGGGAATGGCAAAGATGACGGCGGATAGAAGATCGGTCAAAAAGAAAAGTATGATCGCTGGAATCAGAAAGAGCGCGCCGATGATGGGTTTTATAATGTTTTTCGGTTCGGGCTTGACGTAGACGTACTGCACGTCGGGCTTGGGCTGTTCTTCCTTCGGATTTTCATCGGAAACAAACTCGTCAAGCGTGACGCCGAAAAGCTCGCAAAGCTTTACGAGCTTCGGCAGTTCGGGAAATGCCGCACCCGTTTCCCATTTGGAGATCGATTGACGCGAAACGTCGAGCTTTTCGGCAAGCTCAAGCTGAGAAAGTCCGCATTTCGTTCGATATAAATAAATTTGTTCGCTGATATTTTTCATAAAAATACCTCCTTTGTTGGTTTCATGATAGCATATTTGCGCGAAAAAGACAACCTCCTTTCGTTTGCAACCGCGCAACCATTGGTTGCATCGATGAATTTTGTATCGATACAAGGCAAAACCTTGAATCATAAATTCTTTTCTTGGCGAATATCTTATAAAGCAGACTTACGGACGGTCATTTCCTGTCATTTGTCGGTTTTTATCCATATGACGGACTTTATAAAGACTCTTCCGAAAGAACTTGACAAAGAGCAAGAATTTTGATATAATAATCTTTGTGTGCTTATAAAACAAAAATGATTTCCGAAAGGAACAGAATATGTCTAAACAATATTTGAATCAAAAAATCGCGTCGGGGCTGATGGCGGCGCTGATGCTTTCCTCTGCTGTGCAGGCTCCCGTTTTCGCCTCCGAAAAAAACGGGCAGACCTATGAAATGACGCAGACTGTGACGGCGACGGTCGCGCCCCGCGCAGGATATACTGCGCTTGACTTTTCGTATGCAGGCGCTTCCGCGGTCCATTCCGTAAGCGTAGCGGAGCTTATCTACCGCGCAACGGGAAGCAGTGTCGGTGCAGAAGAGGCGGCTTATCTCGCATCGCAGGGCATTTCGATGTCCTATGACGATTCGCTTTCGTCCTCTCTCGTTGCGACCTCGGCGGGTGATGATTCCATCACCTTTACGGCGTCCGCGAAATCCTATCAGGCGTATAACGGTACGACAGTTCGTTGGGTCCCCGTTTCGGTCTCGCTTGACAGCATGAACGCTTCCTTTACCCCCTCTCCGAGCGGTTATACGGCGACCTTTACGAATCTGAATAAGGATACGGTATATACCGCGACCTTTACCTATCAGACGACCATCACGGTCAGCGCTTACGCCTTGACCTCCGTCGTCAACCGCGCATATAACGACGCGCTTAGCGTTATTGCCGCGCAGAATCGCTACGAACAGGATAAAGAGGCTTACGATAACGCCGTTTTGGCATATCAGAACGCTTGCAAGGAATACGAGGCGCTTTACGCGGCGTATCAAAAATATCAGCAGACCTTGCAGGAATACAACGCAGAGCTTGCCGCTTACAACGCATATATGAAAAAGGTCAACGCCTATAACGCCGCGATGGAAAAATACAATGCGTATTTAGAGGCATTGGTGACCTACGATGAACGCTACAAGGCTTACGAGGAGGAGCTTTTGGCGCTTCCCGAAAAGCAGGCGCAGTATGAAAAATATCTGGACTATTTGGCGCTCATTCAAGGCGCGACAAAGCAGCTCGCCGTCATCAACAGTGCATATATCCCCGACTCTGTCGGACGTACGATGTATGCGACCTTGATGGGCGATACGGTGGCGCAGGTGCTTGCGCGCAAGGACGAACTCATTCGTTACGGCGGCGCAGACCCGAACGATATCAACAACGCGGGCGATGCGACGACGGCTTTGCAAACGCTTCTTTCCGAATATAAAAAGCTTTCGACAACGGAGGAACAGCTTCGTTGGTATACCGAGCATTATCAGGCGGTCAAGGATAATTTCATCTTGCTTTACAGCAGCTTGCATTCTCTCGGCAACAATATCGTCGTTCGTAAGGTGTTGAATAAAGAAGGTAAACTGGAACGCTACTGTCAGTTCGTCGGTCAGCTTTATATCATCAGTACGGGTCTTGACGACGGCACGACCTTTGACAGCTCGTGGAGCTTCAACGATTACGCCATCTACGACCTGATAGAAGCATCTCAGCGTGTTTTGGACGATAACACTTACGCGCCGACGATGGAATTGCCCGAAAAGATGGACCCTGTTGAAAAGCCTATGGTCCCGACCGCGCCCAAAAAGCCGACGGAGGTCTTCGAGCCCTTGAAAACGTGGACGGAGGAATTGACGCATCCCGGCGAAGCTCCGCTGACGGTGGCAAAGCCGAAGGAGCCTGCTCTCAGTGATTATACGAGCGGTGCGCCTCAGATCCCGGAAGTTTCCACACAGCTCGGCGCGGTGGTCGAGCTTGTCAAAGCGAACAAATTGACGTTCCGAAGCGGAAGCGTGCGCGACGTGGATATGACCTTCACGTCTTCTTTCTCAAAGTCGACCTCTCTTTCGCAGTATCCGCTCGTCACGTTCTATGATTACGACAAAAAAACGGTGCTTTACTCCGTTCACGTGGAAAAGGGCGGAACGGCGGTTTACGGCGCAACACCTCCGAGAAGACAGCCCGATGAAAAGCACAGCTATGAATTTGCAGGCTGGAAGGACGCAAGCGGCAATCCCGCGTCTTTGTCGGGGATCACTGCCGATACGGCGTTTTACGCAAGCTATACGGAAACGGTCAACACCTATACGGTCGTTTGGCACGTGGGCGGAAAGCTTGTAAGCGAAACCTACCGTTACGGCGATACCCCCTCCTATAAGGGCAATCCTTCTTATAGAGATGCGATATATCAATATACCTTTGTGGGTTGGTCACCGTCCGTTGAAAAGGTGACGGGAAATGCGGAGTATACGGCGCAGTATACAACACAGCGCTTGGATAGTCTGACCTTTGCGGTCATCTTTGACGTGCGCGGAGAAACCTATTACCGTACCTACTCTTACGGCGATATGCCTCGCTTTGACGATTTCGAGCATGATTACGTTTGGGGCGGATACCGCTACGTATTTACGGGTTGGACACCGTCGCTCTCCATGGTGACGGATAACGTCCGCTATACCGCAAATTTTGAAAAGATGTTCCTCATTCCTGCGGGTGAGGATTTCGACAAGAGCGCGGATATGATCGTCACCAAGACCGCGCATACCGTCAAAACGGATGAATATATCGTTGACGCATCGTACGCCGTCAAAGAAGCCCTGAAAGCAAATACCCAGCTCGTTCTCGAGCTTGGCGGCGCCGTCATGACGATCGATAACGAGACCTTGCAAACGATGCAGAATTCCTGCTATTTCCGTTTGATGCCGATGGGCGACCTTATGTGGCGCTTTGAGATCACCGATAGAGAGGGCAAGGCAGTTTCGCTTGCCTCCGATATCCTCGTTGAGCTTCCTTTGACCGACGAAGAAGAAAACGGCGGCAGATTGAATGCGTACCTTGATGGTACGGCGACAAGCGTCAGCGTGCATGACGATACGGCGTACCTCCGACTCAAGGAAACGGGTATGATCTCGCTTCGTCCGTATTATACGCTCAGCCTCGAAGTCCTCGGAAACGGCGATCTGACCGCGGAAAAGGATACCTTTGAGGTTGGCGCGTCCGTCAAGCTCAATACCTATCTTGAGCAGGGCTGGAAATTGCAAGCCTTGACGATCTCCGTTGACGGCGGAGAGGCTTCCGCGCTTACGCTTGCCGATGGCACGTTCGTCATGCCGGATGGCGACGTGACCGTTTCTGCGACCTTTGCTGAGGCGGAATATACCATCATCTTTATGGCAAACGGCGAGGAGATCAGCCGTGAGATCTACCGCTACGGTGAAGCCGTGACAGCGCCCGATATGTCGGATCGACTTTCCTATAAGGACGGCGACACGACCTATACGTTCTCCGGCTAGGATATGACGGTTTCCCCCGCGACTAAGGATACCACCTATACGGCGAAATATGAAAAGGGCAACGTCGGCGGTGTGGACGATACGTATATTTCCGACCACGACAGCAATAAGCTCATGACCATCGGGCTTCCCGTTTTGCTCGGTGCTCTTACGCTTGGCATTGGCGCTTTCGTATTTTTCCGCGTTCGCAAGAAAAAAGGCAAGAATTCTCCGCGTGCTGACAAATCATGACAAAAAATCCTTGGATTTTATGCGTGAAAGATACAAAAACCTCTTGCAATAGCGAAAAAAGTATGATATACTAACGATACAATAGGATATATAACTATCACTATATCTGAAAGAAATGAGGAAAAAAAGATGAAAAAAAGCACTCGCTTGTCTATCAGAGTTTTGTCTTTGCTCATGACTCTCCTTATGATCTTCAGCTTCAGCGCAACCGTATTTGCCATGAACGTTGAGATCGAAGGCGCCAAGACAAAGTACTATGACGTAACCTACAACTCTGATGTGGCAATCCCCGAATTTACAATGACGATGGATGCGGAAGCGCTCGGAAAATTCCTTGACGACCGCAATTTTACCAAGGCAGAGCTTCTTGAGTTCCTTCCCGAGGTATTTGCGAACGCCATCGAAAACGGCACATTCCCCAACATCAAGGACATCGTTGCGATGTTCCCCAACACCTCCGACCCCAGCACGGACATGGTAAGCCGTGCGGAAGTCACCAAGTTCATTCCCGTTGAAGTTTACGATAAATACGAAATGAGCGGTACTCTCCTCAGAGAAGAACCCGAAAAGTTTATCAAAAACTTCACCGACATGATCTACAACCTCTTCCTTGAACACATCGAATATTTCAACGTTACTTCTTACAGCAACGGCAAGACAGTCAAGGAAACCGTTTACTTCTCCGACGATACCGTTTGGGAAATGCACTTCAACGAGCTTATCGCTGTTATTTTGAGCTCTCTCCCCACTGTGGAAACGCTTGAAAATGCAAAGAGCGGCGACCAGATCTGGGCTGTTGAATTTGAAGTAAAATATCGTCAGTGGACAGACGCTACCAAGGCTCTCTTCCAGATCAAGTTTGACGGCGACACCTCCACCGTAAACGAGTATGCGGAAAAGATCGCAAACCTCGTAAACTACGAGGTCATCAACAACAACGTATTCAGCGTTGTTATCGATGACACCGACCCCAACTCCCCCGTATCCTTTGCAGGCGTTTTGAATACCGCTCTCAATTCCGACAAGCTTACCGCCGCTGAAAAGGCAGAAATCTTCGCACTCTTCAATAAGAAGGGCGACGATCTCGTTGCCGCTCTCAAGGCGTTCGATATGGATAACGCATCCATTTGGCTTGACGATAAGTACATTCCTACCTTGACAAAGCTCCGCGACAAGGCTCTCGTGCTTGTTGAAAAGCTCATGGATGTTGCGCCCGGCTACTACGCTCAGGTATCTCTCGCAGATATCTACAACGCGCAGACCAATAGCTTCCTTCTCGAAGATTCCCTTTCTGTCGAAACCAACAAGGTTCTCGATAAGATCTTCTCCATTATCAACGAAGACTCTACAAGATTCCAGTCTTACTTTGATTACGACGCATACGTTACACTCAATCTTTCTATCGCTCTCAAGATGAAAGATATATACCGCGTACGTTATTTCGACGTTGACGGCACACTTCTTTACACCACGTTCCTCCCCGTAGGCGCGAACCTCTCCATCATCAGCGACAACACCGCTGAGGTCGCAGGTAAGGCGCAGGACGGCTGGAAGGACGACAATGCGAACGTTCCTACCGTTATGCCCGCAGAAGACCTTGATCTTTATGCAGCAAAAGCAAAGAAGACCTACACCGTAACCTTTATTGCAGACAATAAGGTCGTTGACAGAGTCACCTACACCGAAGGCGATACCAAGCTTTCCCGTGTTCCTCAGATTCCTTTCAAGAACGGCTATCTCGCAAAATGGGAAAACTATCAGCTCGCTGATAAGGATATCGTTGTAAGAGCGATCTATACCGCTAAGACCTATATCGTAACCTTTGACGCAAACGGCGGCGAAGGCGAAATGGAACGTCAGATCCTTGCAATCGACGTGATGAAGCCCTTGAATGCGAACAAGTATACTCGTGCAGGTTATACCTTTGCAGGCTGGAACACCAAGGCTGACGGCACAGGCTATACCTATGCAGACAAAGAGCTTGTAAGAAATCTTACATATCTCAACGGTGTCACACTTTATGCCGTTTGGGAAGAAATTCCCGCTGCAACCCACACCGTAACCTTTATGGCAAACGGCGAAGTTGTTGACAAGGTAACCTTCACCGAAGGCGATAAGACCCTCTCCAGAGTTCCGAACGTTCCCGCAAGAGAAGGTTATAACGGTTCTTGGACCGCTTACACACTCGGCACTTCTGACATCACCGTAAACGCTGTATATACCGCAAAGACCTATTTCGTTTCCTTTGATGCAAACGGTGGCGCAGGTGAGACCATGGATCCTCAGACCATGAATTACGATGAACTCGTAAAGCTCCATGCAAACACCTATACTTACGAAGGCTATAAGTTCGTAGGTTGGAACACCAAGGCTGACGGTACAGGCGTTGCTTACGAAGACGAAGCAACCGTTAAGAACCTTACCGCAGAAGGCAATGTTGTTCTCTACGCTCAGTGGGAAGAAGTAGAAGAAGAAACCACAACTGCTGACACCACCACTCCCGCTGAAACCACAACTACCGAAGAACCCGAAGAAGGCGGCTTTAACTGGCTCATTCTCATTCTTATCCTTGCGATCCTCGCAATCATCGCAGGCGTAGTTGCTTACCTTATCCATAACAAGAAGAAAAACGCTTAATTGATTTTTGAACTTGTTTGATACAAAAACATCACGGCGACAGCCGTGATGTTTTTTTGTATAGCAAAAGCGTAACCTCGCGGTTACGCTTTTCGTTTATGTGAAGATAAAATCTTACTGCTTGCTTTTGATATACTCGTCAATCGCGGCAGCGGCTTTTTTGCCTGCCTCCATGGCAAGAATGACGGTCGCGGCACCCGTTACGGCATCGCCGCCTGCAAACACACCCTCACGGGATGTCTGACCGACCTCGTTTGCTACGATGCAACCCTTAGGAGTGGTTTCCAGACCCTCTGTGGTGGATTTGATCAAGGGGTTCGGGATCGTGCCGATGGAAATGATAACGGCATCTACGTCGATGGTAAACTCAGAGCCTTTCTTTTCGATGGGACGGCGTCTGCCGGAAGCGTCAGGCTCGCCAAGCTCCATCTGCACACATTCGATGGCGCGAACGTGTCCGTTTTCGTCACCGAGGATCTGCGTGGGATTATTGAGAAGCTTGAAGTCGATGCCTTCGTCGATTGCGTGGTGTACTTCTTCGCGTCTGGCGGGAAGCTCATCCATACTGCGGCGATAGATCACGTATACGTTTTCTGCGCCCATGCGCTTTGCGGAGCGTGCGGCATCCATGGCAACGTTACCGCCGCCAACAACGGCGACATTTTTCGCGCGCTTGATGGGCGTATCATATTCGTCGAGATAAGCCTTCATGAGGTTGATTCGTGTGAGATATTCGTTCGCGGAATATACGCCGAGAAGATTTTCACCGGGAATATTCATAAACTGGGGAAGACCTGCGCCGCTTCCGATAAAGACGGACTCATAGCCTTCTTCAAAAAGCTCGTCGATGGAGAAGGAACGACCGACGATGGCGTTGGTCACGATTTTAACGCCGAGGTCCTTGAGGTTGTCGATTTCTTCCTGTACGATGGCTTTCGGCAGACGAAATTCGGGAATACCGTAAACGAGAACACCGCCCGCCTTATGGAATGCTTCAAAAATGGTGACGTCGTAACCGAGCTTGGCAAGACTGCCGGCGCAAGTCAGACCGGAAGGGCCCGAGCCAACAACGGCAACCTTGTGACCGTTTGAAGCGGGAGCGGTTGCAGATGTGTTCTTATGCTTGCGGTGATAGTCCGCAACAAAGCGTTCCAAAGCGCCGATGCCGACGGATTCCGCTTTGATACCGCGGATACATTTGCCTTCGCACTGCTTTTCCTGGGGACAAACACGACCGCAGACAGCGGGAAGGAGGTTGGTAGACGTGATGATGTCATACGCTTCGTCGAAATTGCCTTCGGCGACCTTAGCGATAAATTCGGGGATACGAACGCTGACGGGGCAACCCGCACGGCAAAGAGGATTTTTACAATTCAAGCAACGCTTTGCTTCTTCGATTGCCATTTCTTCGGTATAACCGAGGGTAACTTCTTCAAAATTACAAGCGCGCACCTTGGGGTCCTGTTCGGGAACAGGTGTCTTTTTGGGGTTCATATTAGCCATGACGACGAACACCTCCTGTCAAATTGCAGATATGCTCTGCTTCTTCTTCCTTATAGAAGCCGTTGCGCTTGATCAGCTCATCCCAATCGACTTCATGACCGTTAAATTCGGGACCGTCTACGCAAGCAAATTTCGTTTTGCCACCGACGGTGACACGGCAACCGCCGCACATACCCGTTCCGTCGATCATGATGGGGTTGAGGGAAACTACGGTGGGGATATCAAAGGGTGCGGTAACGGCGCAGACGAATTTCATCATCATCGCAGGACCGATGGCAACGACCTCGTCGTATTTTGCACCGCCCTCAATGAGAGATTTGAGCTTGTTCGTGGTGAAGCCCTTTTCGCCGTAAGAGCCGTCGTCCGTGGTGATATAGAGATTGGTGCAGCTTTTTCTCATTTCGTCTTCCAAAATGACGATATCACGGCTGCGGAAGCCTGCGATCATATCGACCTCGGCGCCTGCCTCATGGAGCGCTTTGGCAACAGGATACGCGATGGCGCAGCCAACACCGCCGCCGACAACGGCAACACGCTTGAAGCCTTCGGTTTTGGAAGGCTTGCCGAGAGGGCCGGCAAAGTCGAGGATGTAGTCGCCTGCGTTCAGCTCTGCGAGCATTCTGGTGGAACCGCCGACGGGCTGGAACATGATGGTGACGGTACCTTTTTCGCGGTCATAATCCGCAACGGTCAGCGGAACACGTTCGCCATATTCATCAATGCGGAAGATGATGAACTGACCTGCAAGACATTTTTTTGCAACAAGGGGTGCTTCCACGACCATTTCAATGACGTTTTTTGCTTCGTTGAGGAAGCGTTTGCTAACGATTTTATACAAAATATATACCTCCGTTTCGGGAAAATAATCAAAAATAAGGTGATTATTTTTACATTATATCACCACTTGACATACTTGTAAAGTGTAATTTTTGGATTTTTTCGATTTTTTGATATATCCTCATTAGCAGTTTTTATATGATAAGAAGCACGATATTTTTGTTTTTCTTTTGGGCATATGATACTGTATGCTTTGTGCCATGAGAGATGCCGTCCCAAATAATGAGAATTTGGTCTGCCAAATCTACCATCGTTTCATTGCGTTTTAAGGGCGCGGCTTTTCCATATATATCATATCCTGGATAAATGATCAACTTTGAAATTTTATGTTGGTCTGCAAAATTTTCAATGCTTCTTGACCCTGCAATCAAAAGCTTCATAAATTTTCTCACTTTCGTATATATTTATATAAGTATATATTTTAATAAAGGAATTGTCAAGAGGATATCTATTTATTAAAATATATAGTAAGAAAGGGAGTGGTGAAATGATTCGTTTGGTATTGAATCAATATTTGGATAAAAAGGGTATCACACGCTATGAATTGTCCAAACGAACAGGAATCCGCTTTCAAATTGTTGATAATTATTATAAAAATAAAGTTGTGCGATATGATAGTGATCTTTTGAATAGAATGTGTGAAGCATTGAACTGTGATATTGCGGATTTAATTGAATATCAAAAAGACGAAACTCCGTAAATGAATGTGTTTGCGGAGCTTTTCGTTATTGACTTTCATACTCGAATGTGGTAAAATGTAATCATCTCTTAACAGTGCAAAGAGGTGAGCTCATGTATATTACTTACCATTATCTCGGTGAATACCCCGATTTCGTTTTGAAATACGTTGTCATGGTTTCGCGGTATGAGGGGAAATGGGTCTTTTGCCGACATAAAAAACGGAATACGTGGGAGATTCCCGGTGGTCATATCGAAAAGGGCGAAAGCGCACTTGACGCGGCAAAACGCGAGCTTTTCGAGGAAACGGGTGCTTCGGATTTTTCTCTCACCCCTGTGAATATTTATGCGGTCAGAAGCGGAGAAGAAAAAACGCTCGGTATGTTGTATTTCGCGGAGATACACACCCTTGAAAAGATTCCCGCGGAGATGGAGATCGCAGAGATCTCTTTCCTTGCGGATATGCCCGAAGCGTTGACGTATCCCTTGATACAGCCGTATCTTTTCGCGTATGTGAAGGCGTTTTTGACACCCAAGCAAGCGCGGGAGGAAGATGAACTTTGGGATGTCTACGATGAATACCGCGTGAAAACAGGCAGAACACATCCGAGAGGGAAGCTGATTCCCGATGGCGATTATCATCTTGTCGTTCACGTTTGTGTGCAAAACGGCGAGGGGAAGATCCTCTTAACACAAAGAAGTCCGAATAAGGGATTTCCGCATAAATGGGAATGGACGGGCGGTTCTGCGCTTGCGGGCGAGGATAGTCTTTCCGCGGCGATACGTGAACTGCAAGAAGAAACGGGGATCGTCGCTCGTGCGGAGCATGGAACGCTTCTCGAAACGATGCGCCGAACGAATGATTTCGTTGACCTTTGGCTTTTTCATGAGGATTTTGACCTTTCCGACGTGAAGCTTCAAGAGGGCGAAACCTGCGGGGCAAAGCTCGTAACGGTGGACGAACTGCTTGAAATGGCAAAAAACGAAGAGCTTGCGCTGTATTCTTATCTTTCCGCATTCCTTTCCAAACTTTCTGAAAATTAAATTTTATTTATATAGGAGGCTATTATGGCAATTCCGATTCCTGAAAAACGCATTGCCGAATTTGAAAATTTTGGCTTTGGTCTTTTTATCCACTATGGACTTTATTCTCAGCTTGGCAGAGGTGAATGGGTTCTTTATATCGAAAAGATTCCGGTTCCCGAATATGAAAAGCTGGCGGATACGTTTACCGCAGAAAAATTTGATGCGCGTAAAATCGTGTCGATGGCAAAAGCGGCAGGCGTGAAATATATCACGCTCACCACCCGCCACCACGAGGGCTTCTCCCTTTATGATACCAAGGGACTTAATACCTATGATGCACCGCATAGCCCTTGCGGACGCGACCTCGTTCGTGAGTTCGTGGATGCTTGCCATGAATTTGATGTTGTGCCGTTTTTCTATCATACGACACTTGACTGGCAGAATCGTCTTTATAAAACCGATTTCAAGGCATATTTGCAGTATCTTCGTGATTCTGTGGAGATCCTTTGCACGCAGTACGGTAAGATCGGCGGTTTTTGGTTTGACGGCAACTGGGCAAAGCCTAAGGGCTTCAACTGGGAGGAAGACGAGCTTTATGCGGTCATCCGTAAGCATCAGCCCGACGCCATCATCGTCAACAATACCGGTACATCTGCGCGTGGTGAGGCGGGCAATCCTGAGCTTGACAGCGTAACCTTTGAACAGGGCAGACCGACACCGATGGACCGCGACGGCATGAGTAAATATTATGCCGCAGAAATGTGCCACACCATGAATGCGCACTGGGGCTTCGGTCATTCCGACCTCAATTATAAGTCCTTGGCAAGCCTTATCGAAACCTTCTGCGCTTGCCGTAAGGTTGGCGCAAACTATCTTCTTAATATCGGTCCCAAGGGCGATGGTGAGATTCCCATGATGCAGGAAGCACTCCTTCTCGGCATCGGTGAATGGATCAAAAAGACGGGCGATGCGATCTATGAAGGCAAGCCGTGCGGTGTTCTCGGACAGGGCAAAAACTTTGCTTTGAAGAAAGGCAATAAGCTCTATTTCTACGTTCATGACCTTGGTATCGTGGGTGATAGCAACGTAACGGTTGAATTTGGCGGCGCGGGTGAAAAGACATTCACAGGCGTAAATGGCAAAATCAAATCCGTTCGTTGGACAGACTGCGATGAAACGCTTTCGTTTACACAGGACGGCGAAACCGTGAAGATCGATTGCACAGGCTATCCTTATGGTTCCAATCTCGTTGTCAGAGTTGCGGAAGCGGAGCTTGAATGATTACGAAAAACCACACCTTGTCAAAAGGTGTGGTTTCCTGTTATTCTCTTAGACTTCGTCATTCAAAAAGGCAACGGCATAAGCGGCATATATACTGCTTCCGACGAGCAAACAGCTTTCGTCGATATCAAAATGACAGTTGTGCATTGCCACGCCCGTTTCAAACACGTCGGGGTTGCAAGAACCGACGTAAGCGTAAACACCCGGCACTTTCAAGATATATTCCGCGAAATCATCGCCGCCGAGAGAGGGTTCGCCGCTTGTGATGACGTTTTTCTCACCGAAAAGCTCGCGTGCGACCTTCTGCGCTTCAATAGCAGATGCTTTATCGTTGATGAGCGGGGAGGTGTAGTCTTTCCATTCGAGCGTTGCTTCACCGCCAAAGGAGCTTGCGATGCTCTTTGCGAGGCTTTCCAGCTGGCTCTTGGCAAAGGCGCGTGTTTCGGGGGTCAGACAGCGAATCGTGCCTTCCATTTCTGCATCGGATGCGACGATATTGTACGCCGTGCCTGCGGAGACCTTGCCGATGCCGATAAGCACGTTATCCATCGGGCTTGTACGGCGCGTGATGATCGCCTGCGCCGAAACCATGATCTGCGCCGCGATATACGCCGCATCCACGCCGAGATGCGGTGTGGAAACGTGAGCGGATTTACCCGTTACACGGATGCGGAACCAATCCACGCTTGCGTTGTTGGGACCCGGAATGAGCGCGATCTTGCCCGCGTCATACTTGGATGCGACGTGGATACCGAATGTGCGATCTGCACCGTCAACAAGTCCCTCGTCGATGAATACGCGCGCGCCGTAGCCGATTTCCTCGCCTTGCTGAAAATGCACGCGGACAGTACCGCCGAAAAGATTGCGGTTTTCTGCGAGAAGTCGAACGGCACCCATCAGGCTCGCCGTGTGCGCGTCATGACCGCAAGCATGCATAACGCCCGCATGGCGGCTCGTATATTCGCAAATATGCTCCTCTGTGACAGCGAGAGCATCGATATCGGCACGAAGTACGATGGTTTTGTTTCCTTCGCCTGAGCCGTGGATTTCGGTGTAAACGCCCGTTTCTCCGACACGGCGCGGGGTAAGACCGAGCTTTTTGATCTCTTCTTCCAATTTTTCCGCGGTCTTAAATTCTTTTGCGGAAACCTCGGGATACATATGAAAATGACGGCGAAGCGCTACCACGTCCGCGTGGATTTTTTTTGCTTCGTCAAGAAAATATTGGGTATATTTCATGGGATAACTCCTTTTGTAAATAAGACACCTGCGAAAAGCAGGTGTCTTTTGATGTTAAGGCTTAGTTTTCAAGGTCAGAGGTTCTGGCAACGATGATGTTGACATAGGGGTTGTTGCCGTCTGTGCCCTGGGATTCGATGATAAGAGCATCTCTGGAGGGGCTGAGACCGATATCAGTAGCATAAGTACCGTTGATGGTGCAAGCATCATAGTCATTGAGGAGGGAAGGAAGTGTATCAGCAGTGGTAGGAATTACTTCTACATTGTAGAGGTAGTTTGTGATATGCTTCATTTCGGGATTGTAGCCTGCTGCGGGGTCAACCTCGATAAGACCTGCGGATTCCAAAAGCTTGATTGCACGAGCCTGGTTGGTAGCGTCATCGGGAATACCGATCTTGATCTTGTTGGTATCGGTTGCAAGTGCCTTGAGAGCTTCGAGATCTTTTACCTTGTTGGAATAGAGAGAAAGAGGCGCGATGAGAGTATCGCCTACGATGGTAAGGTCATAACCCTGAGCATCCATTTCTTTCTGGAGGTAAGCCTTGTGCTGGAAGGAGTTGAGGTGAATTTCACCGTTTGCGAGAGCCTGGTTGGGGAGGTTGTAAGCAGAAAATTCGATGAGTTCGAGGTAGATACCTGCGTTCTGATCGTCAAGAACCTTCTGAACAGCGTTCCAGTGATCGTTGGAGGAACCGCAAACCCCGATCTTTACAATGATCTTACCCTCTTTGGAGGATTCGTAATCATCGATTTCTGCAACGAGAGCAGCGGGATCAACATCAAGTTCTTCATAGTCGTATGCGGGGAAGTAAGCTTCTTTGTATTTTTCGATCATGTAAACCGCAACGGGAGCTGTCTGGAAAGCATCTACGATCTTGTCATAAACAGCTTTGTCAACCTTTTCGGTCTTACCGCAAGAGGTGAAAGCGAAGCAACCGACAAGAAGGATGGCGGCGAGTGTGAAGGAAAGAATACGCTTGAAAGTGTTTTTCATGGGGAAATCTCCTTTTATGATAATTTTATTTTTTTTCGTTTTTAGAATGGGATTTTTTGAAAAGACTTCTGTTGGTCGTCTTTTTTGCGAGGAAAGAGCCGATGCCTTGCAGGATGCAAACGAAAATGAGAAGAACGATCACGCAGACGTTTACGATATCCTGATGGAACTGGTTCTGTCCGTAGCTGATCGCGAAGCTGCCAAGACCGCCTGCACCGACAGCGCCTGCCATTGCGGTCAGACCGACAAGGCTGATGGCGGTGATGGTGGTCACGCGGACGAGCTCCGGAACGGCTTCATGGAGATAAATGCGGAAGATCAGACCGAACGTATTGCTGCCCATGCTTCTTGCGGCTTCGATCTTGCCGGGGGCAACGTTGGCAAGCGCGGTCTCAACCTGTCTTGCGAAAAAGGGAACCGTACCAAACACGAGAGGCACGATAGCGCCCGTCACACCGATCGCCGTACCGACGATGGCGCGGGTAAAGGGGATAAGGAATATCAAAAGAATGATAAACGGAATGGAACGGAAAACGTTGATGAAAATATCGATGATGGAGAAGATCACGCGGTTTGGTTTGATGCCGTCTTTCTTGGTAACGGTGAGAATGACACCGACGATAAGACCGAGGAAAAACGAGATGACACCGGAGATCGCAAACATTTGAAGTGTTGCGATGCAAGCATCGAAGAATTTTTCCTGATAATCAAGGACGTTGGGTATGAGTTTTTCAAGAAGCTCTGCCATGTTCGATGACCTCCGTTCTGACGTTTTTCTCTTTGAGATACGACATCGCGCTTGCGATATCGTTTTCCTTGCCTGTAAGCACGGTGATCATGCTGCCGAGCTGTTCGCCCTTGAGGATTTCGACGTTGGCAAGCACGATATTGAAATCCACGTTGAATCTGCGGGAGATATCGGAGATGATGGCATCGCCGACGACGGTGTGTTCAAAAATAAGCTTCACGAGAAGTCCACCGTCCTTGGTTTGGATAAACGGAGAATCCTTGCGAACGAGGCTGTGGATCTTTTTGAGCGGAGAAGCGGAGATGATGAACTTTTTCGTGATATCCTTTTGCGGATTTGCGAAGATATCGTAGACCTTGCCTTCCTCTACGACCTCACCGTGTTCCATGACGGCGACCTTGTGGCAGACTGCCTTGATGACCGCCATTTCGTGTGTGATGAGCACGATGGTGATACCGAGCTTTTTGTTCAGGCTTTTGAGCAGACCGAGAATGGATTCCGTCGCATCGGGGTCGAGGGCGCTCGTCGCTTCATCGGAAAGAAGGACCTTGGGGTTGTTTGCAAGCGCTCTTGCGATCGCCACGCGCTGCTTCTGACCGCCCGAAAGCTGGCTCGGATAAGCATCTATCTTGTCCGAAAGGTCGACAAGCTCAAGAAGCTCGATGACGCGGTCATATATCTGCTCTTTGTTCATGCCGATATGCTTTAAGGGGTAGGCGATGTTTTCAAAAACGGTGCTTCTATCAAGCAAATTAAAATGCTGGAAGATCATACCGATGCCGCGGCGAACACGGTTGAGGTCTTTGTTTTTGATGACCTTCATCGTATCGTTTTCCATCCACGTCAGCTTTTCACCGCCGACGGTGATGCTGCCCGAATCGGGAAGCTCCAAAAGATTGATACAGCGAATAAGAGAAGATTTACCGGCACCCGAATATCCGATGATACCGTAAATATCGCCTTCTCGAATGGTTAAATTGACGTCGTGAACAGCATCTACGTCACCCGATTTGGAGTGATAGGTTTTATTCAGATGCTGAATTTCAATCATCGAGTTCACTTTCTTTTTCTCCTTAGATTTTTGACTTATCCAAATGTTTTTTGTCATGTGAAATTGCACGGATCGACCTTGCCGCTTCGATGTGTTTGAAGATGCGTAGGTTCGAGATGGGCGAGCAATTTCTGGGGGCGCTGCCCGCTTTTTTGCAAACAAAAAGCGGAGATTTTACTCTCCGCTTGAAAAAACAACATGATCAACTAAAAATGCTATTTTATGCCCTCAGGCAGAGATTTCATCATTATGAGCGTGAAAAGACATGCACATGACTGCCATGCACATCATCATATCCATCATCATAACGGACTTGCGCTCAAACATGATATACTCTCCTGTCTCATTTGAATTTTTATGACACCATATTACCACATTGAAACTGTCTTGTCAATAGTTTTTGTAAATTTTATGAAAAAAGTCTATCGGTAACGAATAGCCGCGTTTATCGTTTCCAAACGGAGCGTGTTTTTTCATAAATATCGAAAAAACTCTTGACAACTTCATCTGAACTGTGTATAATTCAAATATACAGTTTTAACAGGTGGGTGATGATGTGAATATTTTAATTGATAATAAGAGCGGCGAACCGATATATAATCAGATATATTCTCAAATCAAAAATCAGATCATAAGCGGTGAACTGAAAGAGAATGAGATGCTTCCGTCTATACGGGGACTTGCTAAAGATCTGCGTATCAGCTTTATCACGACCAAGCGTGCGTATGAAGAGCTTGAAAAGGAAGGCTTCATTTATACGCTCCCTGCCAAGGGGTGTTATGTTGCTGCGAAAAACGTTGAACTTTTACGCGAGGAAAATCTGAAGAAGATAGAGGCTCATATTGAGCAGATCGCAAGGCTTGCCGCGTCCTGTAATTTAAGCCGTGACGATATTTTTGAGATGATTAGGTTCGGAATGGAGGAACAAGAATGAACGCACTTGAGATCAAGAATGTGAGCAAATCCTTTTCGGGATTTTGTTTGGATAATATCAGCCTTGCTTTGCCAAGCGGTTGTATTATGGGGCTTATCGGTGAGAACGGAGCGGGCAAAAGCACAACGATAAAGCTTATCTTGGATATGATTCATAAGGATAGCGGAACGATCACAGTACTTGGCAAGGACAATGAACATGATATTTCACTTACCAAAGAAGATGTCGGTGTCGTAATGGACGAGGTCGGTATGCCCGAATGCTTAACGGCAAAGCAGATTGGCAAGGTCATGAAGTATACCTTTCGTAATTGGGATGAGGCTGAGTATGCCCGACTTCTGCAAAAACTATCCCTGCCCGATAACAAGCCTTTCAAGGACTTTTCGCGCGGTATGAAGATGAAACTCGGTATTGCCGTTGCGATGTCACACGGTGCGAAGCTATTACTGCTTGACGAGCCGACGAGCGGGCTTGATCCCGTCGTGCGCGATGAAGTGGTTGAGATGTTCTATGACTTTACAAGAGATGAAAACCACACCATTCTCATATCCTCGCACATCGTCAGCGACCTCGAAAGGCTTTGTGATTACGTGGCTTTTTTGCATAAAGGTAAACTATTGCTTTGCGAGGAAAAGGATGTGCTTTTATCCGAATATGGCATTATTCATTGCACGGTAGAACAGCTTTCGGAGCTTGACAACGAAGTGATAAGATACAGAAAAGAAACGCCTTACGGTGCCGAGGTCATTGTGCCGCGCAAGGATGCGCCCGATGGTTTTCGGTTAAGCCCGATAAGCATTGAGGAACTGTTCGTATTTATGGTAAAGGAGGCGAGATGATATGAAAGGGCTATTGTTAAAAGATTGGTATATGACCAAAAAATATTGCAGATATTATCTTTTTGTCGGAATAGGCTTCATCATTCTTTCTTTTATGAGCAAAGGGAATATGTTTTTCATTTTCTACCCTTGTTTGCTCTGCGGTATGATCCCCGTTCACCTGCTTGGATATGATGAACGCAGCCGCTTTACGGAATATGTCGGCACATTGCCATATACAAAAATACAAATCGTATCTGCAAAATATTTGATAGGTTTATTCATACAAATTGCTATGCTGACGGTTATTTGCATCACGCAGGGCGTTAAAATGAGTATCGAAGGCAATTTCGTTTTGAAAGAGTTTCTGGTGCTTATGATGCTTTTGCTGATCATGGCGAGCGTTGCCTCGTCGCTGACGCTTCCGTTTGTTTTCAAATATGGGGTGGAAAAAGGGCGCGGTGCTTACTATGTGATGATAGGCGTGGTGTGTGCGGGAAGCATCATCGCAACTACGATCTTTAAGAACGGTATGCAAAATGAAATGCAACTGAACGGCGTTTTGCCCATTGCTTGTCTTATAGGCGTTGGCATATATGTTCTTTCTTGGTATTTATCCATTGTCTTTTATAAAAAGAAAGAAATATAGTAACCGGCTTTCTTTTGGGATATGCCCCCAAGAACCGACATCTTTGTCAGCAAAGGCGTTTGGGAGAAAATGATTGACAGAGGAGAAAAACAGAGATATAATAAAAGCAACCCATAAGGATATACGTATATTTTTAGAAACCGAAAGGAGTCCTCTCATGATTCTTGCGCGAAACAGAACCCCCTTTGTTTCCATTTTCTTGTCGTCGGAGCAATTATCCGACAAAAACAGTACGGCGCTCTATGCGGCAAAGGAGTTGCGCTATTATCTTGACCGCATGACCTCTGCCTCCTTCCGGATCGAGGAAGGCAAAGACCGTACCCCCGGTATCTATATCGGAGATATTGCCGATATCGATACCGCTGACCTTGGTGAAGATGGCTTTCGCATCGTGACGAGCCGCGAACGTCTTTGCATCGTTGGCGGAAATCGCGGCGTCATTTATGGCGTTTATGAGTTTTTGGAATCTCTCGGATGCCGTTTCTTTACGCATAACTGCGAGAAGATTCCAACGATCCCCGACCTTTCTGTCGGTGAGTATGACGTCAGACAGGTTCCTTGCATCGAATACCGTGAGCATAACTACGCCGATGCTGTGCAAAATCCCCGTTTTTCGGTTCGTTGCCGATTCAATGGCTCTCATCATCGTATTCCGGCGCGTATGGGTGGATATATGCCGTATGCGTGGTTTGTCCATACCTTTGAAAAAATGGTGCCGACGGCTGTTTACGGGGAAAGCCATCCCGAATATTATTCCCTTGTCAACGGAAAGCGCATCGTTCGCAGCGGAGGCAGAACACAGCTTTGTCTGACCAATCCCGACGTATATAAGATCTGCGTTGCCGCCGTCAGAAAGGCTCTGACTGAGCACCCCGAGGCGCGCATCATCTCGATTTCCCAAAACGATTGGCATGATCATTGCCAATGCGAAAGCTGTCTTGCTGTTGACCGCGAGGAGGGTTCTCCCGCAGGTACGCTTTTGCGCTTTGTCAATCGCATCGCAGAGGAATTGGAGGAGGAATTTCCCAACGTCATTTTCGATACGCTTGCCTATAATTATTCCCGTCCCGCGCCAAAATACGTCAGAAACCGCAAGAATGTGTGCGTGCGTCTTTGCTCAATAGAAGCGTGCTTTGCCCATTCCTTTGAGACCTGCGACGATGAGAGTCGAAATGTCACCCGTCCCGACGGCACCAAGGCGAGCTTTATCACCGATCTTTGCGATTGGGGAAGAATTTGCGACCGTATGTATATTTGGGATTATACGACCTGCTTTGCACATTATCCGACACCGCATCCGAACTGGCGCGTGCTTCAGCCGAATATACAAGCGATGGTGAAAAACCACGTGCGCGGTATTTTTGAGCAGGCGAACGGTGCCTCTCGCGGCGGCGTTGACTTCAACGAGCTTCGCTTGTATCTGATCTCCAAGCTGCTTTGGGATCCGTTCTGCGACGTTGAGAAGCATAAGCGTGAATTTATGGAATATTTCTATGGCGATGCCGCGCCCGCGCTGATGGAATATCTGGAGCTGCTTTGTGATACGGTGGAAAAAGAAAATATCCATATCGGCTTCAACGATGCACCCGTGCATGGATTTCTCCGCGAGGAACTTTTGGATCGATATGACGCGCTGTTTGACCGCGCAGCGGAGGCTGTCAAGGGCGATCCGCTTCGCCTGTGGCGCGTAGAAAAGAACCGTCTTTCCATTCGTTATGTGCGTATCAAACGTGCGGCGATGCTTCGCGGTGAATACGATCCCGAAACGATCAATCAATTTTTTGCCGATTGGCGCGCGTATAATCTTTCCCGTCTGGATGAATGGGCAAATATTGAAACGTCGCACAGAGCCTTTATTGAGGGCAAATGGCGCGGCGTTGAATATTTCGAGCATTGGACGGGAGAAGAACAGGAGCTTTTCTGAGTTTGTTATAAAAATGGCTGTCCCAAATGCGGTGTTTTCGCATTTGGGACAGCCTGTTTATATGGAAAAGCAGCTGTTATTGATCGATTCGGATACGCACACCGTTTACTTCAACGGAATCGTCTGCGCGAATGAGAATGTATTTCACGCCGTCGATGACCTTCGTGCGAACGAGATCGGTGCGGTCGGGGTTTACCTTGATGGAAACGTCCGTCATTTTGACCTCGAAATTTTTATCGATGAGATTGGACGGATGGATCTCCACCTTTTCGCCAAATTCTTCGTCGAAGCGCGCGTCGAATGCGTTCAGATGCTCTTCGGAAACACCGCAAGCGGTCAAAGCACCCTTGACGACCTCCTTATCGATGACCAGTGTTTCCGCTTTTTTTGCTTCCTTGTGCTCGTCGATGAGAGAGCGGAGCTCATTTTGTACGGATTTGACGACGTTCATATTACATTCCGCGTCCATCGTTTCAGTCAAAAGGGATTCAAAGGTTTCTTTTTGCACCGCGGCGGGCATCGGCGTTTCTTCCTTGCCGAAAAGGTTTGTGAAAAGCTCGGTGTGGTCGTCCTTGGTATCTCTCGTATAAAAGAGCGTTTTGTAAATGTTGGCGGTTCTGTCGTCAAAGGTCGGGAACATGAAGCCGAGCGAGGGTGGCGCGATGACGTAATCGGGACGGATGTTGCAGAATTTATTTTCATGCGCGTGGAAGCCGAGTGCGTTTTTCGTCAGCTTGACGGGACAGATGGTGCAAAGATAATACGAAAAGATCTCCGTGGAATCCTCCTCCTCGTCGTCATTTTTGGAGAAGGACGGTACGTCGTAGCGGTCGCTTGCCAGTAAGATCAGATACGCCGTATCCATTTTGAGAGAGGAGCGTATCTTTTCATAAAGCTCCTTGACGAGTGCATCATCGGAAAGCGCGCTTTTGCGAAGCTCCATGAGTGCTTTGTGGTGGGGCGATTCCAAAACCTCGTGTGTGGAAAATTCAATGTCGATGAGATTTTTGCCGATCGACCCGGAGAGCGTCTTTTTGAGAATGGTGAGAAGCTCCTCTGCCTGCTCCTGCGGCATGAGCCCCAGCGATTCGTAAAATTCGGAGATGATCTCTCCGCTTTCATTTATGTAACATCCGCGAACCTTTGTGATATTGGTCTTATCGTAACGGAAACGGCGGCGGATCTCGGAAATTTCTTTTTCAATCATATCGGTATGACCTCCGTGTTCAAATGTTTTGCTGTCATTATATCATTTTTCGCGGAATTTGTAAAGAGAAGAATGAGGAAAAAAGATGGATCGTTCGATGTTGACAAGGGTGTTCAAATGATATATAATAAATTCAACAATAGACTTATCGATACGCCTAAAATGGCTTGCTATGTCCGCGAGATCCATTCGACTACACACCGCCTCGTCATTCTGAGCGAAGGGCGAAGCCCGAAGTCGAAATTTTGCGAAAGCAAAATCGCGTAGCGGAATCAGAGCGGTGTTCCGCTCAGGATGACCGCGCGGAGATACTCAGAGCCTAAGGCTTGCGAACAAGTCCAATAAAAAATATGCAAAAAAAGGAGACCTTTTTTTATGAAAAAGCTTTCTGTTATCATCATCGGCGCGGGTGGCAGAGGTCGCACCTATTGCCGTAATATGCACGCGATGCCCGATAAGTATGAAGTCGTCGGCGTTGCAGAGCCTGTCGAGGTCAAGCGAAACGAGATCCGTGATATGTGCGGGCTTCCCGAGGAAAACTGCTTTGCCGATTGGCGCGAGATTTTGGCAAGACCCAAAATGGCGGATATCGCCGTGATCGCAACGATGGATTCGATGCATTATGAGCCCGCCATGAAAGCCATTTCGCTCGGCTACCATCTTTTGCTGGAAAAGCCTGTTGCGCCGACGGCAAAGGAATGCTTGGAGATCGCCAAGGCAGCAGAGGAAAAGGGCGTTTCGGTTATCGTTTGCCATGTTTTGCGATATACCCCCTTTTATAAAACACTCAAATCCATCGTGGATAGCGGCATGATTGGCAAGGTGATGTCTGTGGAACAGATAGAGGGCGTCGGCGATATTCATTTTTCGCATAGCTTCGTGCGCGGTCTTTGGCATTCGGAAAAGGAGACCTCGCCCATGGTCATTGCCAAGACCTGTCATGACCTGGATATCATTCAGTGGTTGATCGGAAAATCTTGCAAAAAGGTATCGTCTTTCGGCGAGCTGACGTATTTCAGAGAAGAAAACGCGCCTGAGGGCTCACCGCGCCGTTGCGTGGACGGCACATGCCCCGAAAAGGATACCTGCCCTTATAATGCGTATGCGCTTTATATCGAAAATAAGGATGGACTCTGGTGGAAAAAGGGCTTTTCCCATATTGTTGCGACCCACGAAAATTTCACCGACGAGGAGCTTTTGGAAAAGCTCAAGGAGACCGACTGGGGTCTTTGCGTGTTCCATGCCAATAACGATATGCCCGACCATCAGATCGTCAATATGGAATTTGAGGGCGGCGTAAACGCGACGCTGAATCTCAATGCCTTCAACGAGGGCGGACGCTATACGCGCATCTTCGGCACCAAGGGTGAGGTGTATGCGTTTATGTCGGATGAGAATATCCATATCCATACGTTTGCGGATAAAAAGGACCATATCGTATCGGTGAAGGAAACGGAGGAGACCATCGCGGGCGGTCATGGCGGCGGTGACGTTGGTATCGTATACGACCTTTACGAGTATCTTTGCGGTATCTATCAAGGCGTATCCGTTGCGGATATCGGCGTGTCCGTTTCCAACCATCTGATCGGCTTTGCGGCGGAGGAAGCAAGACACGGAGACACCGTCGTTTCCTTGGATACGTTCCGCGAGAAGCTTTCCTGCCAAAATGATTAAAAATTTGAAAATATCTTGCAATTTCACTGGATTACCTGTGATTTTCTATTGAAATTGTCGGAAAAAAATGCTATACTATATAGGTAATAATGGGGTATGACATGCCCATATATTTAGTTGCAAAAATCGGCAGTGGCAAAACACTGTCGCACAAGGAGGTTTATTCAATGAATACCATTGCAGTCAGAACAGGTAAAGTCGTATATGTGAACGATGACACTCTGATCAAAGTTTTCGATGAAAAAAATTGGTCGAAATCTGAAATTTTGAACGAAGCCCTGAACCAAGCGAGAATCGAAGAGACCGGTCTTCATATCCCGAAGATCCGCGAGGTCGGAACCGTAGACGGAAAATGGGCGCTCATGATGGAATACATCGAAGGTACGTCGCTTGCAGATCTTATGCGTCAGAACCCCGAAAAGTTCGACGAATATCTTGAGCTTTTCGTTTCCTTGCAGATGGAGATCCACACCAAAAAGGCACCGCTTTTGACAACACTCAAGGATAAAATGACCAGAAAGATCTCTCAGGCAGAGCTCAATGCGACCGTTCGTTATGACCTTCAGCTCAAGCTCCGCGAGCTCGGTATCACAAGCGTCGTTTGCCATTGTGACTTCAAGCCCGAAAACGTCCTCATCACCGCGGACGGCACCCCCTACATTCTCGACTGGTCCCACACGAACCAGGGCAATCCCAACGTGGATGCAGCCATTACTTATATCCTCTTTAACCTCGACGGCAAGCATGAGGAAGCAGAAAAATATCTCGCTCTTTACTGCGAAAAGACCGGCGTAGAGAAGAACCTCGTTTTGAAATGGGTTCCCGTAACCGCGGCTTCCCGTTCCACCAGATGCCATGGCGAAGAAAAAGCAAAGCTTCTTGAAATGGCAAAATCCGTTGAATATTTGAATATCGCGTAATCACATCATTTTATTTTATATAAGGGTAATCGAAAGGATATTTGATTGTTATGAAATTGAGAGTTACTGTTTGTATCGGTAGTTCCTGCCATTTGAAGGGCTCCCGTCAGGTTGTGGAGGAGCTCCGCAATATCATCGAGGACAACTGCCTTGAGGACAAGGTAGAGATCGCAGGTACGTTCTGCCTTGGTCAGTGCCAGAAGGGCGTTTGCGTGACCATCGGCGATGAATTTTACTCCGTATCTCCCGACACGGTCGAAGAATTTTTCAAAAACGAAATTCAGACCAGAATCTGATTTGGATGCTTTGGCATCGCTTGCGAAAAATAAAGAACGAAGGGAAGAGAAAACGTGATCGTTCAGATTTGTGTCGGAAGTTCGTGTCATTTGAAGGGCTCTCATGAAATCGTGGAGCTGATGAAAAACGCGGTGGAAGACTACGCTTTGGAAGATGAAGTTGTGCTTGCCGGCTGTTTCTGTACGGGACAATGCAACCGCGAGGGCGTCACCATTCAAGTGGATGACGAGGTCATCACGGGTGTTACGGTGAAAACATTCGACGCGTTTTTTAAGAAAAATATACTTGAAAGGTTAAAAGGGTAAGAAAACGGTATCATGGCTGAGTTTTTGAAACTGAAAAAGTCCAACTGCAAAAATTGCTATAAATGTATTCGTCATTGCCCGGTCAAGTCCATTCGCTTTTCGGGTAATCAGGCGCACATCGTGCAAAATGAATGTATTCTTTGCGGCCGTTGCTTCGTTGTCTGCCCGCAGAATGCAAAACAGATCGCCGACAGCACAGAGGTCGTTCGTACGCTGATGAGCGGACGCTTGCCCGTGATTGCAAGCGTTGCGCCGTCCTTTGTGGCGAACTACGAAAACGTCGGCATCGAATCCATGCGAAAGGCGCTGCAAAAGATCGGCTTTGCCGATGCGGAGGAAACCGCGATCGGCGCCGCCATGGTCAAAAAAGAATATGAAAGAATCCTTTCGGAGGGTACGCAGGACGTTCTCATCTCCTCCTGTTGCCATTCCGTAAACCTGCTCATTCAGAAGCATTTCCCCGCGGCGCTCCCGTTCCTTGCGGACGTTATGAGCCCGATGCTTGCGCATGCGGCGGATATCAAACGCAGAAATCCAGAAGCCAAGGTCGTCTTTATCGGTCCTTGCGTTGCGAAAAAGGACGAAGCGGAATATTATGAGGGCGTAGATGCCGTCCTCACCTTTGAGGAGCTTTCCGCGTGGTTTGAAAGAGAGCATATCGTTCTCGACCAGACTCCCGACGAAAAGGAAGGAGGTCTTTCCAGACTCTTCCCGACAACGGGCGGTATTCTCAAAGCGATGGATTGCAAGGAGAAGGGCTATACCTACCTTGCCATCGACGGCGTTGAAAACTGTGTCGCGGCGCTCCGCGATATCGAAGCGGGCAAGCTTCATAAGTGCTTCATTGAAATGTCGGCTTGCGTCGGAAGCTGCGTCGGCGGTCCCGTCATGGAAAAGGCGCGCCATTCCGCCGTACAAGGTACGATCGCGGTATCCAATTACGCGGGCAGCACCGAATTTGATGTGGAAATGCCGAGTCCCGACGATATGAGAAAAGCCTTTGGCTATTTCGAGCGGGATAACAAGATGCCCAGCGAAGCGGAGATTCGTGATATCATGCAGAAAATGGGCAAAAATAAGCCCTCTGATGAGCTCAACTGCGGTTCTTGCGGTTATGACACCTGCCGTGAAAAGGCGATCGCCATTTACCGCGGCAAGGCGGAGATCTCCATGTGTCTGCCGTATCTCAAGGATCGCGCGGAGAACTTCTCCGACAGCATCATCCAAAATACCCCGAACGGTATTTTTGTTCTCAACGAAAATCTCGAGGTGCAGCAGATCAACCGCGCCGCACTTCGTATGATGAATATTTCCCGCGAATCGGACGTTCTAGGTGAGCCTGTCGTCCGCATCCTCGACCCGAAAATCTTTATGGACGTCAAGAGAACGGGCAGAGGCGTTTCGGGTATGCACGTATACCTTGCGGAATACGATCGTTACGTTGACCAAACGATCATATTTGACAGAGAGACCAGAATTTTGATTTGCATCATGCGCGACGTGACCGAAGAGGAAAGCGAGCGCGAAAAGAAAGAAGAAGTCAACCGTCAAACAGTGGAAATTGCAGATAAGGTCGTCGAAAAACAAATGAGAATCGTTCAGGAGATCGCATCCTTGCTCGGTGAAACGGCTGCTGAAACGAAGATCGCCTTGACAAAATTAAAGGAGTCGATTGCAGATGAATAATTTGTTTGCTGACATCGGTTACCGCAGCATCAATCACTACGGTGAGGAGCTTTGCGGCGACCACGTTGACGTTATCGATCAAAACGAAGAAAACTCGACCGTCATCGTGTTGGCGGACGGTCTGGGAAGCGGCGTAAAGGCGAGTATCCTTTCTACGCTGACTTCCAAAATTATTTCGACGATGGTTTCCGAAGGACTTTCTTTGGAAGAATGTATTTCCACGATTGCGGCAACCTTGCCCGTTTGCTCGGTTCGAGGCGTAGCGTATTCCACGTTCACCCTCATTCGACTTGTCAATAACGAATATGCGGAGATCATGGAATATGATAACCCCGCAGTCATTCTGCTCCGCGACGGACGCGGGGTGGAAATCCCGAAAAAAGAAGTCAATATCGGCGGCAAGCTCATTTACAGCTCTCGCGTCAAATTGCAGGAAAACGATATCTTCATCGCCATGTCGGACGGTTGTATCCATGCGGGCGTTGGTATGTCCCTCAACTTCGGCTGGGGCAGACGCGATATCGTGACGTTCATGGAGACCTTCTATGACGTTGGCTTTACGGCGAAAACGCTTTCGACCATTCTGCTTGACGAATGTAACCGTCTTTACGGCGGTAAGCCCGGCGACGATACGACGGTCTGCACGATCCGTATCAAGCGCCGCGAGCCGATGAATCTTTTGTTCGGACCTCCCTCCAATCGTGATGATTGTGATAAGATGATGTCGCTTTTCTTCTCCAAGGAAGGCAAGCATATCGTGTGCGGCGGTACGACCTCGTCCATTGCCGCGAAATATCTCGGCAAGCCGATCCGAACGGAGATCGACTTCCTTGACCCCGATATTCCGCCGATCTCTCATATCGAGGGCGTCGAGCTGGTAACGGAAGGCGTTATCACCGTCAACCGCGTTTTGGAATATGCAAAAGACTATTTGAAGGATAACGAATCCTATAAGCATTGGAGTTATAAACAAGACGGCGCATCGCAGATCTGCCGACTTCTCTTTGAGGAAGCGACCGATATCAACTTCTACGTTGGACGCGCGATGAACCCGGCGCATCAAAACCCGGATCTGCCAATCAACTTCAATATTAAGATGCAGCTTGTTGTTGAGCTTTCGGATTGCCTCAGAAAAATGGGCAAACGCATCAAAGTAAGCTATTTCTGATATAAAAATATAACAAGAAAACAGATGGAAGGAAGTGTATCGATTGTGAGAAAGTTTGATACAAAAGTACAACATTTGAAATATAAGATTCTTCGTGAGGTTGCACGTCTTGCATGGACCGAGGATCTTCTTGAACACGTAACCGATATCCCCAATATTATCGTTCCCGGTGACGAAGCGACCATGCGTTGCTGCGTACACAAGGAAAGAGCGATCGTTGACGATCGCGTGAAGCTCGCCATGGGCGGCGACCGCACCAACCCCAATGTCATCGAAGTTATCACCAGAGCTTGCGACGAATGTCCTGTCGGCGGTTACAAGGTAACTGACGTATGCCGCGGCTGTCTTGCTCACCGTTGCGAAGACGTATGTAAGAAGGGCGCTATCACCTTTGACGAAAACCACGTTGCTCACATTGACAAATCCAAGTGCGTAAACTGCGGTATGTGTGCTAAGGTTTGTCCTTACGGCGCGATCCAGGACTTCAAGCGTCCTTGCGAACGTGCATGCAAGGTCGGCGCGATCGCAAAGCATCCCGAATACGAATATGCACAGATCAACAACGATAAGTGCATTTCCTGCGGTGCTTGCGTATATCAGTGCCCGTTCGGCGCGATCACCGATAAGTCCTATATCCTTGACGTTATCGATATGATTTTGAAGAGCGAAAAGAATACCAAATACAAGGTATACGCTGTCATCGCTCCCGCGATCTCCAGCCAGTTTACCTATGCGAAGCTCGGTCAGGTCGTAACCGGTATCAAGCGCCTCGGCTTCCACACCGTTGTTGAAGCGGCTCTCGGCGCAGATATGGTCGCGCTCAGCGAATCCGCAGAGCTCGTAGAAAAGGGCTTCCTTACAAGCTCCTGCTGCCCTGCATTCGTTGCTTACGTTCAGAAGGCGTTCCCCGACCTCGCTCCTTATATCTCCCATAACCTCTCTCCCGCAGGCGCGATTTCCAAGTACATCAAGGAAACCGATCCTACCGCTAAGGTCGTATTCATTGGACCTTGCACAGCGAAGAAGATGGAATTCCAGAAAGAAAACGTTGCTCCTTATCTCGACAGCGTTATCACCTTTGAAGAACTCCAGGCTCTCTTTGATAGCAAGGACTTCGACGTTGCCGCTCTCGAAGAAGGCGTTCTTGATAACGCTTCTTACTACGGCAGAATCTTTGCTCGTTGCGGCGGTCTTTCCGAAGCAGTTGTGGAAGCGCTCAAGGAACAGGGCATCGAAAACTTCGACCTCAAGGCAGAGGTTTGTGACGGTATCGAAGCTTGTAAGATCGCACTCCTCAAAGCAAGCAAGCGTGTTCTCAAAGCGAACTTCATCGAAGGTATGGCTTGCCAGGGCGGTTGTATCAACGGTGCAGGCTGTCTGAACCACGGCGAAAAGAACAAAGCCGAGGTTGATAAGTACGGCAAAGAAGCACACGAAAAGACCATCAAGGATGCAGTCAGCATTTTGAATCACTAATCATGAAATGGAATGCCCAACTTTCGGATAGAGAGTTGGGCATTTTGATATTACGATAAATGATGGAGGTAGAAAGATGAAAAAATGGTGTTTGATCGTCGCTATATTGCTTTTTGTCGTGTTGTGTCTTTCTTCATGCGGATATAATAGCGTCATGTGTGACTATTTATCAGATGCCGATCATTACAAAACATACACGGCAACGGTCGTTGATATCAAAAGAGAATCGCAAAGCGCGGTTTTGTATGTTATATTTTCCTCTAAAACAGAAATTGCTCCTTTTTATGGTGTTTCGGAAAATGAACTTGATAAGGATTGCAGCGAATATATCGTGCGTCTGGAGATCGTTTCCGAGAACGACAGGATTCTTTGCGAAAACGGTTTTTATGATATCATAAAAGCGGGAGATCGCCTTCAGCTCCAAGCCTCGGATTGGATATATCAAGATGGTGAATTTTTCTATATTTCATCGATTGTGCATGATGACATCGTATATTTGAGCGAAGCCGATGGGCTTGAAAATATCGTAGAAATGATGAAAAAGAATAAAAGCTTTTTATGATAAGCAAAATCCCAACAGAGAAAAATCTGTTGGGATTTTATCGTTATAAGGTATTTTTGAAGTGATTTGCAAGCGCTCTCATCTGTCGTATGCAATCTTTTGCGTAGTCGGTGAGGATACCGCCGTCGGGCTTTCTTGTGGAAAGCTCGGTTTCGATACCTTCAAGACACATATGATATTTTGCCGTCAGCGGATAGGGAAGACCGACCTCGGTAAAACCCGACATCGTAAAGAAGCTTTGAAGAAGCGCGGCTTTTTCGGGTTCATTTTCATGGTTATGGCAAAGCCAAACGTAAAGCGCTGGGTGATAATTTGCCATGATACCGCAGTAACCTGAACCGCCATCCTTGAGCGAATATAAAAGGGTCTGACAGTTTGCGTTGAAAAGCTTCAATTCAGAACCACTTAAGATCGCAAGGCGTTCCTTGATGACGGCGGAATCGCAACAGGTATCTTTGATGAATCGGAAACGTCCCGTCGAAAGACACCAACGCAAAATCTTCGGTGTCAGCAATCTTTTATAGGGATACGGACATTCATAAAGACCGAGCGCGATATCCGCAGGAAGCATGGAAAGGAGTTTTTCTGCGTTTTGAATCCAAATATCGTCACTTTCATCTTGCGATGCAAGGCGGTTTGTGATAAGAATGAGCGAATCTGTACCTGACTTGGCAACGAGATTCAGTTCTTTGGCTTGTTCTTCGATGCTGTCGGAAATATGACCCGAGGAAACGATCGTCATGCGTCTGCCGCCGTTTTGCGCAATCTCCTCCATCGTTTCGTATACCGTACGATTCAGCTTGACTCGTTCTTCAAGCGAGAGGAAAAAGATTTCGCTGGATTGGCAAATGGCAAAAATACCGTCGCAACCTGCATCATGATAAAAATATACGTATTTTTTGGCGGTTTCGTAATCCACAGAGCCATCTTTGCAGTAAGGCGTGATCATAGTCGGATACGCGCCGTTGTTGTAAACGGGTTTCATAAAAAATCTCCTTTACATTGTTTGGTGATTTTGAAATTCATCACGCATATGGCACATTTTGCGGTAAGCAGAAATCAGCAATCCGCCAATCAAAATAACGATAAAAAGAATGAGGGCAGCGGAAAGGATAACTCCCCAAAGTATATTTTGGGTAATAGCAACGCCGAGAAGTGTACCGAATAGGATAAAACCAATCAAAGAAACAGATATGAGTTTCTTCGCGTAAGTTTCGTATTGCTCGGAAAATGCAAGGTCATTTTTGATATGCTCGGCGGTTAGATCACAATTTTGGGAAAGTCGAATAGCAGACGGTGTCCATATATGCGTGATCTCTTCATAATGAGCAGGAACATACGATAAATTTATGATGGTATCTTGGAAAAGATAAGTGGTAAAACTGCCTTTTATGAGATATGGATCGATATTTTTACACCAATCGGAATCGGTATTGAAAAGCAAAATATGAAAGATCCCTTGCATTACGGCTGTCAAAAGATAGAGTATGACGGAGATCGCTTTTGGCAGTTTAGGCGTTTGAATCTGTTCAAAAAAGAAAGTGTATTCTCCTGCAATCGGAAAATCATATTCAACTTTATCCGAAATGTCAGAAAGCTCATAATGTTCGCCGATGTTGTTTGTAATTTTGAAACTCTTGTTATGCAGTTCTTTTGCTTGGATCGTCAGCTTCATGAAGGACCTCCTTTCCTATTTTGTAAGGATAGTATACCATAAAATGCAGATACTGTCAAGATAAAAGCCGATATGCGGACATATCGGCTTTTTGTATTACAGGAAAACAAAAGAATACAAATGTGCATCTTTCATCTTGATTTTCAAACGTACCGTTTTTCCTTTGAGGTCTGCGAGCGATCTTTCAAATTCGACAGGGCGGTCAACGCTATTGCCGAACATGGTATAGCTTGCATATCCGTCCAGCTCGTTGCCGTTTTCATCGCAAAGCGTGATGGCAACCCCGCCGAGCGCAGAGGTCGCAAAGTTGATATGGAGCGTATCACCGCTTACGGTGACGGGCTTTGTCAAGACCTCACCGCCGCGATATGGCGCAAACCAAGAGAAGAATCCATCAAGGCGTATGGTGTAACGGCGGAAATTGACGTTTTTGATGCGGTAATTTTCACCAACGTAGAAGGAGATCTCGTTCGGTGCGCCGTCTTCCTCGGCTTCTGTTTCGATGAGTCCGTAAACGGTATAGCAGTTTCCGTACCACCAGTTATCGCGTGCTTCCACGCCGGGGGTCAGGAACGCTTCATCACGGCGATTGAACTTAAAGCCATCGTTTGAAGTCATAATGACGCAGTCCGTAACCGCAGTGCCTTCTCGGTTGTATACGTTCGTGATGTTTTCATGTCTGTCCGCAAGGGGCATGAAGCGGAAGTTTCGGTCTTCGTTTACGCGATCATTGTAGCGAACAGGGAAGCCGATGAAGGTATCGTCGGTGCGGAAATATTTTGTGATCTGATTGGTATAAAGCTGATATTCCTCTTGACCTTCTTCAAAGGAGATTCTGCCGTGCTTATCCCATGTTTTGAAATCCTTGCTTGTGGCAACGCGCACATGACGAAGCCAATTCGGACGCGCACCTCTCCAGTTGAGTTTATCCTCACCCTCCGGTGTGTGGAAGGCGCGGTAATAGAGGAAATATTGCTCGGTTTTTTCGTCCCAAAGAACGACGTTGTAGGTATCGAAGGTGCCTTGAACGTCCAAATAGTACTGCTCCTTGAAGTCGTAGCCGTCTTCGCTTGCGAAATAAATGAGCTTTGTACCGCCGTTGTCGAGCCCGAGATTGATCTCGCAAAGTGCCTTGAACTTTTCTTCCTTGGGGCAGTTGGGGTTGGTGTCATAAAAAACGGAGAAATTATCAATGGGCTCTTCGCGCGAAAATACGATGTTGTTGTTTTTTGTGCCGTTGTATTCGTATTTTCCGATGTTGGGCTTACGGAATGTCAGACCGCCGTCGCGGCTTTCCGCAACGCAGATCGTCGCTTTGCCGGGGGAGGGAGTCTTATCGATTCTTTGACGGAGGGGATCAGCTCGATAATAGATGCGGTATCGGTCGCCGACCTTGACGACGGATGCGTAACCGTTGTGCGGACCTTCCCATTCGTTATCACAGACGAGTGCGAGGTTTTTCTTTTCGGGCTTATGGGCGAAGATCTGAACGCCGTTATTGGTTTCCATCCATTTTTCGTCCCAGCATAAGATTCTGTTTTTCATATTTTTGTGTTCCTTTCCAAAATAATCATCTTTTGTGATTATGATAGCACAAAAGTGCGGAAAATACAATATACAAAATAAACAGGATTGATTTTGATATGTTTATTTTGGAAATGTAATGGTGGATCGCCTTGAAGATTTTTTGCCAATAAAAAGCGGGCAACGCCCGCCGGAAATTGCTCGCCTATCTAAGCTTCTCTCTTTGACGGAAACAGCAAAACGGCGAGGTCGAGTTGAGCAATTTCTTAGAGCATAAAAAAAGAGTAGCCCGAGGGCTACTCTTTTAGGATTGCTTCGTCAGCAATTATTTTTTCTTCTTCTTGAGAACTACGAGTACAACAACTACGCCTGCAACTGCAACAACTGCAACGATGATAACAACGATGATGACAGGGCTGATGCCTTCGCTATCGTCGTTACCGCCCTGAGGACGTCTGCCTGTGTTGCTTGTGGTGTTGTCAGTGCCTGCAACTTCACCTTCAACGGTGATGGTGTAGTTTTCTTCAAGCTTGAGATCTTCAAGACCTGCAACGGTACACTTGATGCTAACTCTTACAGAACCGGGTTCTTCTGTGTTTGCACGAGCAGTGTACTTGTCTTCGCCGAGGATAGCTGTCTTGCCATCTTCGTAAACGAGAGCAACGGTAAGACCTGCTTTGTCAAATGCTTCGCCGGGCTGGTAAGTGGTCTTGAGGGGTTCTGTTGCAACCTTGAGCGCTACGGGAGTATCTACGTTTACAGGGAACTGCTTGGTGATGTTGATGCCGTAGGTGGTGTTGGTAGCGGTAAGAGTTGCCATAACTTCGCCTGTTGCACTGGTGGTATCGTATTCAACAGCGTATTCAAGTTCGATGGTAGCGTCGCCGGAAGCGATCTTAGTACCGTCGTTGTATACGAATGTAACGGAGATATCATCAGTGGAAACGGCGTCGCCGTAACGGTAAGTCTTGGTGGGAGGTGTGATTTCAACGTCAGTTACGTTGATAACATTGATATCGAAAGTGGTCTTGATACCGTAGAAGTTAGCGGTAACAGTCTTTGTGCCTGCCTTGTCAAGATCTGCCGCGGAGCAACGGAATGCTGCTGCGGGGAAGTCTGTGCGGGATGTGCCGTCGGTGTAATTTACCTTAAAGGTGAAACCGTCGGGAGAGAAACCGCCGGAGATTTCAGCAGCTTCGTATGTGGTGTCAGCGGGCTTTTCAGCAACTTCGATGCTTTCAACGCCGACAACGTTGATGTTATACTGAGTGGACTGAGAACCGAATGTCAAGGTAACGGGTGTGTTTTTGCCTTCGGTTTCGAGGTTTGCCTTGTAGGAAGCGCTGTTGAGGATTTCGGTTGTACCGTCCTTGTAGGTTGCTTTGAGTTCAAGACCTTCGAGGTCGAGAGATTCACCAACGTAGTAGTCTTTCTTTTCAGGAGCCTTTACGAGCTCGAGCTTGGTGATGCTTTCTTCCTTCAATTCGAGTTCGGACTTGTAGTTGGTAACGTAGTCAAGACTACCGAGTACGACGTAGTCGATGTCGATTTCAGCGCCGGGGTAAGCACCGGTGCCGTCTGTTACGTCATAACCGAACGGGATGAGGATAAGAGCTTCCAAAAGACCGCCCCAACGGGAACCAACTTCGCCTGTTGTGCTGTTTACGGGGAGAAGCTCGTCGTAATTGGTGTTGATGTTTGCGGTGGGCATGTTGATGATGTAAGTTTCCCATTCACCGGAAGCAGACTTGTATTCCTTGCCGTTTGCGTCAACGATGAGGTCGGAGATGGTAGCGGGCATAAATCTGTACTGGTTGGTTTGGTTTGCTGCGAATGCAAATGTGAATCTGTTCGCGGTGGAGTAGTTTCTTACACGAATCTTGATGTATTCAGCCTTGGGGGGATCGGCGCTTTCGGAGCCGACGGGGATCAAGTTGTCGTGTACTTCATCAAGAATGAAGTAGAAGCCGGGCGTTGTGGTGTTGCCGGTTACTTCGAGGTGAAGAACTTCACCGTTTTCAATGAAGGAGAATTCTCTGTTCTTGGAGAAAGTGGTGTAATCTTCTCTGAGGTAGGGAGCGATCTGGATTTCATCTGGATTCTGCGGATATTCGAAATCCTGATAGCCGATGGTGTTTTCCCAGTAGCCGGAGCCGTCATCTTTTTCCTTCGCCCAGAGTGCGTTGGATTCTGCGTTGAAGTCAAGGAAGTCCATTTTGATGATGTTCTTTTCATCGCGTTCGATGGGCTTAGGACTTGCCGCAGAAACGAACAAGGTTGCGGTGCTGAAAACGAACAGCGCCGCGAGGAGGAGAGCTAAGAGTTTTTTCATACAAAAAATCCTTTCTAAAAATATTTTTGCATATGATTTTGCATAATTATTATACCATTACTCAGTGAAAAAGTCAATATCAAATTGCTTGCAGAATGATGGAAAAGACAAGAATTTACAAATTCTCCAACATATCGACTCGTCTTTGGTGTCTTCCGCCGAGAAATTCCGCGCCGAGGAAGGCATCTGTGATCTCAACGACCTTTTCAAAGGAAAGGGTACGCGCACCCATGCAAAGCACGTTGGCGTTGTTATGTTGACGGGTGAGCGCGGCGGATTCGGGGTCAGCGCAAAGACCTGCGCGGATACCTGCGTGCTTGTTTGCCGCGATGCTCATGCCAATGCCTGTGCCACAGATGAGAATACCGAATTCGGCTTCACCCGAAAGAATCTTTTCGCAGACCTTGTGGGCGTAGATGGGATAGTCAACGGAATCCTCCGTGTCGGTTCCCATGTTCAGACAGGTGTATCCCTTTGCGGTGAGATACTCGATGAGTCTTTTTTTGTAATCGGGACCTGCATGGTCGGATGCGATGGCAATGATTTTAGACATAAAAATTCTCCTTGTTGTTTTGTGTTTTTGGGGGTTTTACCCATTTTCGTTTGATAGAAAATTCCTCAAATAGACCTCGCCGTTTCGCTGCGCATGGCGATGAAGAACATTACGATAGGCGAGCGGTTTCTTGCGGATGTTGCCCGCTCTCCGGTTTTTTGTTTCAAAGGAAATCCCTCAAATAGACCTCGCCGTTTCGCTGCGCATGGTGATGAAGAACATTACGATAGGCGAGCAATTTCCTGCGGGCGTTGCCCGCGCGCCGCTCGTTCGGCGGCTTCTCTTTCCGCTTGCGGCGCGCGCAAGTATTCGGGGCGGAGAAGCTTGTCCGTAAAGATGGACTTGTCTTCCATATTATTATATAAGCCGAGCGCCGTCTGCGCCACACCGTAAGCATTCTGCCAGCGGTAAGCGGGGGGCGTTGGCTTTTGGAAGGGCAGGTTCATTTTGGTAATCAGGTCGTAACCGTCACCGACGAAAAATACCGCTTTATCCATCGCGTCAAGCTCACGCGCAAGCTCACCTGCATCGATGAGCCTGTCCTCTGTGAGGCGGACGAGCGTTTCGCCGTGAACCTCGAAGATGGCGTTATAAAGCTGATTTCTGCGTGCGTCCATGACGGGGCAGATGACGGCATCTGTCGCAAACGTGCTGACGGTCTTTGCCATCGCCTCTAAGGTGGAAACGCCGACGCAAGGTTTATTTTTACCAAAGGCAAGCCCCTTGATGGTGGCAATGCCGATGCGGATACCCGTGAACGAGCCGGGACCCGCAGAAACGGCGAACATATCGATATCGTCGATGGAGGTGCTTGTGTTGTCCATCAGATTTTTGACCATGGGGAGCATGGTCTGGCTGTGGTTGAGTCCTGCTTTTTGGGAATAAACGGCGATGGGCGTTTCATCCTCGCAAAGCGCACAGGATGCGACGACAGCCGACGTGTCAATGGCTAAAATTTTCATGGGGATCAGAACTCCTTTCAGCGGTTCGTGTCTTGAATGGTGATGATGCGCTTGTCGGGGTCGTCCGCGCATTTGCGTATCGTGACCGTGTAATATGCTTCGGGCAGATACGGCTCTATCTTTTCGCACCATTCGGCAAAGCAGATACCGCCGCTTTCGAGATAATCGTAATATCCGATGGAATAGAGGGAATCCTCGTCGTCGATGCGATACATATCGAAATGATAAACGGGGATCCTTGCGGGGTATTCGTTGACGATGGTGTAGGTCGGGCTTTGTACGCGAGCGCCGTCTGCGAGCGTTTTCATCGCGCCGCGCACGAACGCGGTCTTACCTGCACCAAGGTCGCCGAACATGGCGATGAAATCGCCTGCTTTCAGGGTTTTTGCGAACGTCGCGCCGACGGTTTCGGTTTCTTCGGCGTTTCTGGTGATGATCTCTGTATTCATGTCGTTACCTCGTTATCTTCCCCTGTGTGCAAGGCGTGTGATGCTTTCTCTCAAAGCCGAAGCAAGCGCGTCGATAGCTTCCTCCGTGGTGTCGTCGCCAAAGGAGATGCGAATGGTCGAGTCCGCCTCCCCGTCGGGAAGTCCGAAGGATTTCAGAACGTAGCCGGAATGACCGCCGTTTGACGAGCAAGCCGAACCGCTGGAAACGTATACGCCCGATGCGGAAAGGCTATGCAAAAGGGTTTCGCTTCTGAGCTTGAACGCCGTGAGGCTTACGATGTGGGGCGCGATCTCTGCGGAAGCGGGGGTGTTGATGCGGACGGTGTTTTCGGGGAGATCTGCGAGCGCGTTTTCCAGTCTTTCGCGGAGCTTTTTGAAGCTTTCATAGTGTGCGCCGAAGGCTTTTGCACTGCTTTCCGCCGCCGCGCCGAAGCCTGCGATGCCGATGACGTTTTCCGTGCCCGAGCGGAAGCCCTTTTCCTGACCTCCGCCATATATGACGGGGACGATCGCCTTGGTTTTGAGAATGCGGTCGTTTACGTAAAGAGCGCCGACGCCTTTTGGCCCGCCGATCTTGTGGGCGCTTACCGTTACCATATCCGCGTGCGGAATGGGGAGCGTCGGAATCTTCAAAAATCCCTGTACCGCGTCGCAATGCACGAGAACGTCGGGATTTTTCGCTCTGGCTTCCTTGGCGATGCTTGCGATATCGTTGACCGCGCCCGTTTCATTGTTGACGAGCATCGCAGAAACGAGTATCGTATCCTCGGAGAGTGCCTCGCGGTAAGCGTTCATATCCCAAACGCCGCGCGGAGAAGGGATATAGACAACGCGAAAGCCGAGCGATTCCAAATGCTTGGCGCTTTCGAGAACAGAGGGATGTTCGGTCTCGCCGACGATGATCTTTTTGCCCTTGTTTCTCGCCTTTGCGGTCGCGCCGCCGATGAGTGCGAGGTTGTTGGCTTCTGTACCCGAAGCGGTAAAAATGAGATTTTCCGCCTTCGGACGGACTCTTGTGCGCGTGGGGCAAAGGGCGCTGAGGACCTGCATTCTTGCCTCATTCATGACCTTTTCCGCGCGAAGTCCGAGCGTATGCAGAGAGGAGGGATTGCCGTAGGTATGCTCCATCACGTCCTGCATTTTTTTGCGCGCCGCCTCCGAAAGGGGCGTGGTCGCGCTGTTGTCAAGATAAAATTCTGTCATATAAACAAAGCTTCTTTCCAAATAATAAGATATACCGTTTTACACCTTAAAATACGAAATTATCGATAATGGAGGAAAGTTCCTCAAGGTGGTCTTCAAAGTATTCGACAGCCTTTTCCTCACCGTTTACCTTGTCGCTGATCTTGCCCGTATAGGTGATGATGTAAAGATAGCCCGCATTGTAAGAAAAATACTGCACGATCTTGTAGGTCGCGTCGTCGCTGCCAACGGTGTAAACGTATTTTACCGCAGAATTTTTCTGAACGCCGACGGTCTGGTTTTCGATGCTGCATTCTTCTTCAAGAAGCGTGATATCCTTGAACGTGGATTCGAGCTTTTTGAAATAATCCTCGCGGAAATACGCATCGAGCGAGCCGTACTGGTTGCTCCAGGTCATCGTCTGTACGGAAACGTTGGTGTTGTCGTTTGCCTTTGCGGAAAGGAAACCGTCAATGGTGGTGTCGGGTGTCCAATCGTCGGGAACGTAGAACGTATAATTGACAAATTCGTTGTCAACGAGCTGCATACCGTCGGGAATCTCGGATTCTTCACCGCAGGAGGTGAGAAGCATCGCGCTCATTGCGGCGGCAACGGCAAAAGAAACTGCTTTTTTGAACTTCATGGTGTTTTTCCTTCTTCTTTCTGTTTTTTTATATAATATCATAATTATATCATAGAATACGGCGCGGTGTCAATGCGAAACTCGTTAAAAAACGGTGAACGAAATTCTTTTCTTGGGAAAATCATAAAAATTTCAAAAAACTATTGCAATCCGCAAAAAAGTATGGTAAAATAGCAAAAGCGAGATATGAAATCAGGCCATACCAGCCGGGGAGTTAGCGGTGCCCTGCACCTGCAATCCGCTACAGCAGGGGTGGTTTCCTCTTATGAGGTATGATTTTGTGTGGTCTGCGCCGTATTTCCCTTGCGATGAGGGGTGGGTCTTGTGCAATCAGTGGCTGTGAACCATGTCAGACGGGGAACCGAGCAGCATTAAGCAGTTTAACTGATGTGCCACGAGGTTGCCTGCCCTGAGTAAGACATACGGTAGCGCATGGAAGGTCATATCGACTTTGGGGTGTATGGTCTGATTTTGTAGCTCGCTATTCTTATATTGTAAGGAAACTTTGAAAGGATGTGTAACGATGTATCAGGCTTTATACCGCAAATGGCGACCGTCGAATTTTTCCGACGTGGTCGGACAGGAGCACGTTACCTCTATCCTCACGAGCGAGGTCGAGCATGGCAAGCTTTCGCACGCCTATCTTTTCTGCGGTCCCCGCGGAACGGGTAAGACGACCTGCGCGAAGATCATTGCCAAGGCGGCGAACTGCCTTTCTCCCGTAAACGGAAGCCCTTGCGGAGTTTGCAAGGCTTGTCTTTCCATCGAGGCGGGAACGGCGACCGACGTCATTGAAATGGACGCGGCAAGCAACAACGGCGTCGATAACATTCGTGAGCTTCGAGAGGGCGTGGTCTATACGCCGGCGGACCTCAAATACCGCGTGTATATCATCGATGAAGTGCATATGCTTTCCATTTCTGCATTCAATGCGCTTCTCAAAACGCTCGAAGAACCGCCGGAGCACGTCATTTTCATTTTGGCGACGACCGAGCTTCATAAAATTCCCGCAACGGTGCTTTCCCGTTGTCAGCGCTTTGATTTCCATCGCGTTTCGATGGATGCCATCGTCGGACGGCTCGAAACCGTCTGCAAGGGGGAATCCATCGGCGCAGAAAGGGAAGCACTGGAGCTTATCGCCCGTCTTTCGCAGGGCGGTATGCGAGATTCTCTCAATATGCTCGAATACTGCGCGGGGGATGGCGGTGTCATTACCGTGGAAAAAGCCGAACGGCTTCTCGGCGCAGCGTCGAGAACGCTTCTTTCTGCGATCGCCGATGCCGTTGCATCCCGAGATACCGCGGCGGCGCTCTCGGTCATCGAGGATATCTATATGTCCTCGCGTGATATCGCCGTTTTTTGGCGAGAATGGATCGCCTTTTGCCGCGATATGATGATCGCGCTCAGCACCCGTATGGCGGGCGTGCGCGACGAGCTTTTGAAAGCCTCCGCAGAGCGCTTCACCCTCCCCGGGATCCTATATCTGCTGGAGATATTCATGTCGGCGGAAACCGATATGCAGAGAAGCCCTGCCAACGCCCGTCTTTACGCGGAAATGGCGCTGATCCGCGCCTGCGATGCGACGCTTTCGAGCGGAAACGACGCGCTTCTTGCGAGAATTTCCGCGCTCGAAGATAAGCTTGCGACGGGCAATTTTACCGCACCCCGTAAAGAACCGCAGAAGACCGTGCAGGAAGCACCCTCGGAGCCTTCCTTGCCGATGATGACGGAAGAAGCCCCGACACCGAAGGTCTCCGCACCGAAGAAAGAAACGGCATCCGCTGAAAAGCCCGCGCCCGAAAAAAAGACGCAGACCGCCAAGACCATCGGCGGAGGCAGAACCTTGAAGGGCTTCAAAAAATGGCAGGAGGTCGTGAGAAAGCTTTCCCCGACGGAAGGACTTTTCTCTCCGTTTTTGCAGATGGCGTACGCCTACGAGGGCTCGGACGGCAAATTTTATCTTTTCTTTGAAAATCAATTTGGCGTCACGCTCTTGACGGATGACAAAAAGAAAACGATCGCAAACGCCGTGAACGCCGTCGGCGGCACAGCATATATCCCGAGCGATATCATCGGCTCCGTGCAGGAGGACGTGGGCGGTATTCGTGAGCCCATCGACGATCTGCTCGAAATGGATGAGACCGTAACCACACAAGAACCGTAAATATAAAATCATCAATATATAAAAATACAAAAGGAGAATGAATTATGAAGGCAAGAGTACCGCAGGGACCCTCTATGAACGCCATGATCAAGCAGGCACAGAAGATGCAGGAGGATATGGCAACGCTTCAAGCGGACCTTGAAGCACGCGAACATGAAATTTCCGCAGGCGGCGGTGCCGTTAAGATCAAGATCAACGGCAAAAAGGAAATCGTCGGACTTGAGATCGCACCCGAGATCGTTGACCCCGATGACGTTGAGACCCTTTCCGATATCCTGACCGCAGGCATCAACGAAGCCATCAAGCGCGTAGAGGAAACCGCACAGCGCGAAATGGACAAGATCACCGCAGGCATGCCCGGTATGGGAGGACTTGGCGGTTTCACAGGTCTGTTTTGATCGGATATGACGGAATATATTCTTCCGCTTCAAAAGCTGATTGAGGAATTTTGCCGACTTTCGGGTGTCGGACAGAAGACCGCCACGCGATATGCGTTTTCCGTTTTGGATATGACGGAGGAGGAAGCGACCTCGTTTGCAAACGCCATCATTTCCGCAAAGCAAAATATCCGCGAATGTGAGATTTGCGGAAACCTCAGCGACGCGCCCGTTTGCGCCATCTGCTCAGATGCCAAACGCGACCCGTCCGTCGTCTGCGTGGTGGAGGATGCCAAAACGGTCATGGCGCTGGAAAAGGTCAAGGAGTACCACGGCACCTATCACGTGCTTGGCGGCGCGATTTCTCCGATGGACGGCATCACCCCCGCCGACCTTCGCATCAAGGAGCTTCTCTCGCGCATTGCCGAGGGCAAGATTCGGGAGATCATCATCGCCACAAATCCCAATATCGAGGGCGAAACGACGGCGATGTATCTTTCCAAGCTTATCACGCCCCTTGGCGTTCGCGTAACTCGCTTGGCGTACGGCGTTCCCGTTGGCGCTGACCTTGAATATGCGGACGAAGTGACCTTGCTTCGCGCCTTGGACGGCAGACGCGACCTGCACTGAAAAACAGAACATTCGACACGTACCTTGACGGTGCGTGTCTTTTTTCATTTTTTTGACATTTTTTGTCTTACAATTATTGACAAAATTAGCATCTTGTGATATACTTATAAAAAAGGATATTTTAGGAAATTGCGAAGAATATTATTTAGGAGGATTATAACACTATGAAATCAACAGGAATCGTCAGAAGAATCGATGAACTTGGTAGAATCGTTTTGCCCATCGAGATCCGTAAAAACCTCTCTTTGGCAAGCCGCGATGCTGTCGAGATCTTCGTCAACGAAGATACCATCGTTCTGAAAAAATATGAGCCTGCCTGCATCTTCTGCGGTAGTATGGACAACGCATCTCTTTTTAAGGGCAGAATCATCTGCGATAAATGTCTTTCGGAGCTTAAAAAGACCGAAACAAACTGATTTCCTTTACATAACAAGATAAACGAACCGCGCTTTTGACGTGATCAAAAGCGCGGTTCGTTTTTGTTTTTTTGCTTTGGGTGTTACATCGAACCCGAGGTCAGCTTGATGAGCAGATTGATGTCGTCGGGTTGGACCTTGGCTTCGTTTGCGGCGCGGTTGCGGCGGATCTCGCCGCATTTGTCGCATTTGTGAATGATGATGTATCCTTTTTTGGGATCGGGTTCCACGCGGATGGGGCGGAGAATACCGCCGCAGGTGTTGGCGCGGTCACCGGGGTTGATATCCACATGGAGCGAGCAAAGGCATTTGGGGCAATGGTTGCGGGAGCTATACCCGAGGGGCTTGACCTCAAATCCGCAGTTTTTGCAGATGAAGGAATCGTCGTTTTTGGTGAATCGTTTTTGTTCCATGGTGTCTCCTTTTGTACCATAGTAAAATTCGCAAATTGATCTCGCCGTTTCGCTATGCTTGAAGATGCGGAAGCTTGGATAGGCGAACAATTTCCGGCGGGCGTTGCCCGCTTTTTTGAAATGTTTTGATATTATGATACCGCACCTTGCGCGTTTTGTCAAGTGGAAAAAACAAACCCCTTTCGGAAAGCCGAAAGGGGAAATAGCAAACTATATTACCGTTTATTACTGCTGCTTCATAGCTGCATAGCAGTCGCTGCAGTATACGGGTCTGTCGCTGTTGGGCTGGAAGGGAACCTTAGCTTCTTTACCGCAGTTAGCGCATGTGGTGGTGAAGAGTTCTCTTGCGGGCTTTGTAGCGTTCTTTCTTGCATCGCGGCAGGATTTGCATCTCTGGGGCTCGTTCTGGAAGCCTTTTTCTGCATAGAATTCCTGTTCACCGGCTGTGAAAACGAATTCGTTACCGCAATCTTTGCATTTTAATGTCTTGTCCTCGTACATTTGTGTTACCTCGCTTTGAATATTTGGTTAAAAGATTTACGCCCCAAGCCGGATTTCGACCGACACCTTTGAAAACAACGCTCTTTCTTTAAGCTATTTGGGCATATCAAAACAAACTTAACGGATTAAATTTGCTTATTTATATAGATCCCTTGCGGGAAATATAGCATAGTTTTATCGTTTATACATTATAAAAGTTTCCGTAACTTTGCTTTGATTCTGTGAATAGCGTTGTCAATCGATTTGATAGGCTTCGAGAGGGTCTTCGCCATATCCGAATAAGACATATTGCCAACATAAAGGTCGAATACGGATTTTTCAAAATCCGTGAGCGTTCCGTCAATTCTGCGATTCAGGTTGCAAAGGGACTCTTTATTGATGATGAGCTGTTCCGGCGTATCGAAGCTGATCTCCTCGAAGTGGGTCTCAAGCTCGTCGATGGGCTCCGCCGAATATTTCTCATGAAAATAACGGATATAAGAGATAATTCTATTGCGAATGCAGACCTTGGCATACATACCGAAGGAAACATTCTTGGTCGGCTCGTAAGCGAGCACGGCGTTATAAAGTGCGATAGCCGCTTCCTGTTTGAGGTCATCTGCTTCTGCGGATGCGAGAGAAAAACGCTTGCAAAAAGAATAGGCTGTGCTTTCGATGAGAGGGTTATAGAGCTGATATAAGGATTCAAAAGAAAGCGGTTTGCCATTCTTTACGTTTTGAAGCAGGGTTTCGATTTCGGAACTCACGGGATCACAACTTTCAAAAAATATAGTGCTGATGGATTTTTGCGCGTATGTAAAAACTATGTATAGTATACCACAGTTTTATCAAAAGTCAAGCGGATTTTTGAAAAAAATCGAATTTTTTTATGCGATATTGTGCTTTGCGTGTCAAAAATGAACGTGATTTTTGGTTATTTTGACAATAAACGAAGCCCGATATCGGAAAGAAGCGTGACGATGCAAGCGATCAAAAACGTTCGGAGAAAAAGGAAAAAGGCTTTTCTTTTTCCAAATTCCTTTGCAAACGCGCCAAGGGTCGCGGCGCAAGGAACGTATAAAAGAGAAAAAATGGCAAGAGAAAACGCACCCGACGCGGAAATGACGGCGGAAAGTCCCTCGGGTATTAAGATCTGAATGGTGGAAACGATGGACTCCTTGGCGAAAAAGCCCGCGGCAAGCGCGGCAACGATGCGTCCGTCACCAAAGCCGAAGATTGAAAAAAACGGCGCAACGGTATTGCCAAGACACGCGAGGATGCTTTCGCTGCTGTTTTCGATCGGTTGGAGATTGGGCTTCAGCATGGCGAGCAGGTCAACGACGACGCAGGAGAGAAAAACGACCGTTCCTGCACGCACCAAAAAATCCTTCAGCTTGTTTTTGACCTCTCGTAGCAAATTCACAAGACGAGGCATTCGATATCGCGGAAGCTCCATGATGAGCGGCGGCGCATCGTTGCTTGGTTCCTTGGATCGATAGCAGGATAAGGAAAGGAAGGATACCCCGACGCAAAGCAGGTAGAGTGATATAGCGAAAAGTGCGGAATGTTCTTCAAAAAAAGAGGCTGAGAGGAGCAAAATCACGGGGAGTCTTGCGTTGCATGGGATAAAGGGCAGAGAAGCGGCGGTGCGTTCCTTTTCGGAAGCTTCCAAGGTCGACGTTGCCAGAACGGCGGGTACGGTACAGCCGAATCCGATGATGAGAGGAATGACGGCTTTTCCCGAAACTCCGAGATGCTTCATAACATGGTCTAATGCCGATACGGCGCGGGCGAGATATCCAGAATCCTCCAAAAACGCCAAAAGGAAGAAAAGGATCGCCGTTTGGGGGATAAAAGAAAGCACGGAGGCGATGCCCATCCAGACGCCATCGACGATAAAACGGCAGAGCCAAGCGGAAGAGCCGAGGTGCGAAAGCCAATTTTGTAAATATACGGAAAGTATGGAGAAAATATGCTCCATATAAGCGGAAAGCGCATTACCGAGAGAGGAAAACGTCAGAAAAAAGACGGCGCACATCACGGCAAAAAAGAGCGGTATCCCGATGATGGGACGGCAAATACACGCATCGATCCGATCCTCAAAACGTGAGCGCACGCCTTGTTTTTTGATCGCTTCGGAAAGGATGCTGCGTATCGTTTTTTCGGCTTCTGCCCGATTGGAAAAGAGGATGGGAGAGGGAATCTTTTGCGTATGCAGACACCCAAGAAGCAAGGATCTGATCCCTTGCACTTTGGCGGCGGAAATTGGGAAAACGGGGATTTGAAGCGCTTTTTCCAGCGCGGAAATATCGATGGCACCGCCGTCTTTTTTGACTTCGTCCATCATATTGAGTGCCGCGACCATGGGGATACCCAAGGCGGAAAGCGCAAGCGTGAGATATAGACCGCGCTCCAAATTGGTAGCGTCGATGATATTCAAGATCACGTCGATAGGCTCTTTTTTGAGCGCATCAAGGGTGATTTTTTCTTCGTTTTTTCCGCCGGAGAGGGAATAGATTCCGGGAAGATCTAAAATTTGCGTGTTTGGTACATGAAAATTTTGGCGCAAGGGCTCCTTTTTTGCGGAAAAAGTTACCCCTGCGCGGTTCCCGACAGGCTCTCCGCTTTTGGTCAGAAGATTAAAAAGCGTTGTTTTTCCGCAGTTTGGATTGCCGACAAGCGCGATGGTGAAGGGTCTTTTTGTCATCTTTTTTCTCCGTATGATTAGGGTTCTGATAAAAAGTATACGGATATCAAGAAAAATATGCACGATTGCTTTCGTTTTCCGAAATCGCAAGAATATTTTCTGCAATTTTTTTGGATATCACAAGCTTGGTCTTTCCGATTTTCAAAATCATATTTGCGGAATTTCGGTATAGAATTTGCAAGCGTACGCCTTCAAAGATACCAAAAGATTCCAAAACGTCGCGGTTTTCTTTGTCGCATAGAATGGATTTTACGATGATATTGTCGTTTTTCATAAAAGATGATAGCTTTTGGTGCATTGTTTTGACCTCCTCGTGGAAGTTGAAAAAAATCAGAAAAATTTACAAAAAGATATTGACAAATGAAGAGATATCTGCTAAAATAGTATGCGTTCCCGAGCGAGTTTGACCATCAGTTCGGTGATCAAAATTTACTCGGTTTACATAGATTATGCGGCATCGCCAAGCGGTAAGGCAACGGACTCTGACTCCGTCATTACCTAGGTTCGAATCCTAGTGCCGCAGCCAAAAAAATTCCATCGCAACAGCGATGGAATTTTTTTATCCAATCCGAAGGATTGGTATGGAATCACGACGCAGTCGTGCATGGCATCGCCATAAGGCGTATGGCATCACGCACAAGCGTGTATGTTCCTTCGGATTGATGCCATACAACACTTCGTGTTGATATCATACATCCCTTTGGGATGATGCCATACCGCAACAAGTTGCGGATTCCATACACGGCTGCGCCGTGATTTGAGATACAAGAAAATGCCGACGCAAAGTCGGCATTTTTTTGTAATAGAGATTATTTTACTTCGCAATTAGATATTGCATATTCCAAAAGGATTCCGACAAGTTCATTTCGGGAACGATTGGTTTGAGCTGAAAGGAGATCGAGTTGTTCCACGATTTCGTCTTTGATGCGAATGGAAAACGTTTTGAATCCGTCTTCGCCTTTTAGTTTTTTATTCAAAATCAATTTTTCTTTCAAAAAAATCACCTCAACCATAATTTTAACTTGACAATAGTGATTTATATATGTTATAATACATAACATAAAACAAAACATGAAAAGAGGTGAGAAATGTGTTCGATCAAATTGGAAAGAAAATCAAAACATTGGCATCTACTTTAACGACGATTGGGATTATTGTTTCCATTATTGTGGGATTTATTATTCTTGTCAATGGCTCTGGGGCAGGCTTTCTGGTTATGTTGGTAGGTTCTTTGCTTTCGTGGCTTTCATCATATGTGTTGTATGGATTGGGCGAATTGATTGATAAAACTTCTACGATTTCGGCGAATCTTGAAAAATATTTCGCTATGGTCATGCTTGAAAAAAGAGCAAATAAAAATTCTGATAACGATTTATGAAAATAAGAGAAAAGACATATTTTCAAATAATGGAAGCGTATTCGTCCGTTCCGCCTGAATGCGGTGGAATCATTGGAAGCCAAAATGGTATCGTTACAGCGTATTATCATGATTTTGGAAGTGATTCTCAAAATAGTGCTGTTTATATACCGAATATTGATATCTTAAATGAAAAAATTCAAATATGGCGGAGCCAAAACATACAATTTTGCGGAATGGTTCACAGTCATTTGTCAAATGAAACGAAACTTTCAGAATCGGATAAGGTGTATATTGCTGATATACTTGGCGTAAATTCTGATTTTTGTGAAAAGATGTATTTTCCAATCGTGATTCCTAAGCAAAGAATGATATCCTTTTTGGCGAAAAAAGAAGGAAATAAAATTTCCATAATGGCAGATACAATCGAATTTGTATAAAAAATCAATTTATGAAAGGAATAAAAATATGAACAAACAGAACGAAACTTGTAAGAAAATCAAGCTTCCTTGCGGAAAAATGTGTGGCTACAACTGTGCCGATAATGGCGGTTGCGCTTATTGGAATCGTTTCAAAAAGGATAGCAACGGAAGACAATACTGCGACTGGTATGACCGTTATTTTTATCCTCATGAAAGACAAGGCTGTCTTTCTTACAAATAAAATCTGAAATGTGGTGAGAAAATATGATATGCGGAAGTTGCGGTGAATCTATTTACAGCACTACCTCTACCAATCAATGCCCAAAGTGTCGTGCCGTGATATGCCCCGAATGCGGATGCGGAAGCCTTGACCCTGTGCCTGTTATGCCAAAAAATGAAAATGATACGGTCGGTGTAGTTTTTGGTTTCAAGCCTTATTGGAAATGTCGAAAATGTGGAACAGAATTTAAGGATTCAATGTTGATTCAAGCTGAAAATGAACAGTCGAATCTTTCAAAACAAGCAAAACAAGATTCCAGCGATATTGCAATAGGGATGGTATTTCTTGGGTTAATCCTTTTAGTCATGTTGATGCTTGTGATTTTAATGAGTAACAATTATTTTAATTAGTAATATAAAAAACTCTTTTCGTTGTTAGATACAATGAGAAGAGTTTTTCTTTGCATAGTTGACAGAAAAAGGAGAAAATAGTATAATATAACATATAGACCTTTATATTCAGAAAAGAGAGATACACATGAAAATCCAAGATATTCTTGCAAAAGTTGATCACACATTGCTTTCCGTAACGGCTACAAAAGAGGAGATTCGGGCGCTTTGTGATGATGCTATGACATATAAGACCGCATCGGTCTGCGTTGCGCCCTGTTACGTATCGCTTGCGAAAGCGCATACCGAGGGAAAAATGAAGATTTGTACCGTGATAGGTTTCCCGAACGGCTATCAATCCACAGCCGTCAAGGTCTTTGAAACGGAGGATGCCGTTCGCAACGGCGCAGATGAGATCGATATGGTCATCAATATAGGTTGGCTCAAGGACCGTCGATATTCCGAAATCTTAGCGGAGATCAAAACGATTCGCGCGGCTTGCCGAGATAAGATTTTGAAAGTCATCGTGGAAACCTGTCTTTTGACGGAAGAAGAAAAAATCCGTATGTGCGGTATCGTTTCTGCCGCAGGTGCAGATTATATTAAGACAAGCACGGGCTTTTCCAAGGGCGGCGCGACCAGAGAGGATATCACGCTTTTTGCGAAGCATATCGGACCGACACTTCGTATCAAAGCCGCGGGCGGTATCGCTTCGCTTGAAGATGCGGAGGATATGATCGAGCTTGGTGCAGACAGACTTGGCACGAGCCGTATTGTGAAACTTGTAAAAGAAAATCATTTGATATAAAGAAAGGAATTTTTGAATTATGGCTACACCTCATATCAAAGGCGAAAAAGGCGATTTTGCCAAAACCGTTCTCATGCCGGGCGATCCGCTCCGCGCAAAATTTATCGCAGAAACGTTTCTGACCGATGCGAAACAAATTACCGACGTGCGTAATATGTTCGGCTATACGGGTATGTATCAAGGTGTTCGTGTGTCCGTGATGGGAAGCGGTATGGGTATGCCTTCCATGGCGATTTACAGCCATGAGCTTTTCAAGGAATTTGACGTGGAAAATATCATTCGCATCGGTACGGCGGGCGCGATCTCCGAAAAACTCGAGCTTCGTGACGTCGTGGTGGGCATTGGCGCTTGTACCAATTCCAATTTTGCAAATCAATACCGTCTCCCCGGTACGTTCGCGCCGACGGCAAGCTATAAGCTCCTCAAAAAGACCGATATGGTTGCCGAAAAGCTCGGCATCGATCTGAAGGTCGGTAATATTCTTTCTGAGGATAATTTCTATCATGAATTTGAAGACGTGAACCCGAGCTGGGAAAAGATGGGTGTTCTCGCCGTGGAAATGGAAGCGGCGGCGCTTTATATGAACGCGGCAAGACTTGGTAAAAATGCGCTTGCCATCTGCACGATCTCCGATCATCTTGTGAAAAAAGAGTATGCGACCGTTGAGGAAAGACAGACCTCGTTTACGCAGATGATGGAGCTTGCGCTCGGCGTTGCGGTGGAGTTGGATAAAGAATAATTCATCATATATAAATGGGGAGGTTTTCATATGCGAATGAGCGATTTGATTGAAAAGAAAAAATGCGGACTTGCACATACAAGGGAAGAAATTGACTTTTTGATTCATGGACTTGTCCGCGAAGCAGAACCGATTCCCGATTATCAGATTTCCGCGTGGCTGATGGCGGTATATTTTCGCGGTATGACGGATGAAGAAATCTTTTATCTTACCGATGCGATGGCGCGTTCGGGGGATATGACAGACCTTTCCGCGCTCGGAGAGATGACGGTCGATAAGCACAGTACGGGCGGTGTCGGAGATAAAACGACGCTGATCGTTGCGCCTATCGTGGCAACGCTTGGCGCGACAGTCGCAAAAATGTCCGGCAGAGGACTTGGCTTTACGGGCGGTACGGTCGATAAGCTCGAAGCGATTCCCGGATTTTGCACCGTGCTTTCGCGTGATGAATTTTTAGCGCAGTGCAAGACGCATGGTATCGCGGTCGTTGGACAATCGGGCAATCTCGCACCTGCGGATAAAAAACTGTATGCGCTCCGCGACGTGACCGCGACGGTCGATTCGATTCCGCTCATTGCATCAAGCATCATGTCCAAAAAGCTCGCGGCGGGGGCAAAGTCCATCGTGCTTGATGTTAAGGTGGGGAGCGGCGCGTTTATGAAGGATACCGCATCGGCGAGATCGCTTGCCCAAAAGATGGTTGCCATCGGCAAGGCGGCAGAGAGAAGCATGGCGGCGATCCTCACGAATATGGATATTCCGCTCGGATTTGCTATTGGCAATGCGCTCGAGGTCAAAGAAGCCGTTGCCGTTTTAGAGGGGAAGGGTCCGCGTGATCTGACGGAGGTCTCCTTAACTCTTGCATCTGAAATGCTTTCGCTTTCTTTGCATATCCAAGCGGAAGAAGCGCGCGAAAAATGCCTTTCCGTGATTGCTGACGGCTCGGCAAAGCGTAAGCTTTGTGAAATGGTACGCGCACAGGGCGGCGATGCTTCTTATATTGAAGATACGGAAAAATTCCCGCGTGCCGAAACGGTCTGCAAGGTGCTTTCGCCCGAGGACGGCTATCTTTCGCATATGGATGCGGAAAAGATCGGCATTGCCAGCTCGCTTCTCGGAGCGGGACGCGAAAAAAAGGAAGACTTGCTCGATATGACCGCAGGCATCGTGCTTTGCAGAAAAACGGGCGACTATGTGAAAAAAGGAGATATCCTTGCCGAGCTTCATACCTCGACGCGAGATACGCGGTCGGCGGAAGAAACGTTTCTTTCGGCGCTTGCATTTTCAGGGATTCAGCCCGAGCCTGCAAAATTGATTTATGAAATTGTAAGATAAGGAGAAATCCTCATGATATCAAATAAGATCATCGATTGGACGCTGGACTATGAGGCATATCATTTGCCTTGCAAAGCGCCGTGTTCCCTGTATTCGGTACTGTTACAATATAAAAAGATCGAGCATCCGTATGACCGCATGAACGAGCACACGGCGACACTGCTTTCCGAAAAGGATTCGGAAATGTCCGCCGTGTTTACGGTCAGCGCGGAGATGCTCGCAAAAAAGCATCTTGACCTTGTGTTCTATGGGCTCGATACGCTTTGCGACGTGTATGTGAACGGCAAAAAACTGCTTTATGCCGATAATATGCACCGCACATGGCGCATCGATATCAAAAATGCCGTACACCTTGGTGAAAATACCGTAAGACTTCATTTTTATTCCCCCTCGGAATACATAACCCGAAAATTCAAGGAGCAGTACGTATTTACCGCAACGGCTGGTGGTGCTGTCATGGAGGGCATCGGTCATATCCGCAAGTCGCATTGTATGTTCGGTTGGGATTGGGGTCCGAAGCTCCCCGATATGGGACTTTACCGCGACGTAACGGTGGAAGCCTATGACAACCGCATCGACGATATCGTGATCCATCAAAAGCATGAAAACGGCAAGGTCTTCTTGGAGATTTCCGTTTTTGCGCTTGAAAAGGAAGACTCTCTTGGTGTTGGGCTTGTCATCACAGACCCCGACGGGGAAGGGTCGGATTATCTTTTGTATGAAGGCGATACCTATGAAATTGAGATCGCAGACCCGAAGCTCTGGTGGCCGAACGGACTTGGCGAGCAGCCGCTCTATACGCTGACCTTTACGCTTGATCGAAATGGAATTGAAGTTTTGGATCAAGCAGAAAGAACGATCGGTTTGCGAACACTCACCGTCAGCACCGAAAAGGACGAATATGGCGAGGAATTTTGCCATGTGGTAAACGGCGTGAAGTTTTTTGCCATGGGTGCGGACTACGTTCCCGAGGATAGTATCCTCGCTTGGCGCTCTCCCGAACGTACGGAAAAGCTGATAAAATCCTGCGTCAAGGCGAATTTCAATTCCATTCGCGTTTGGGGCGGCGGATTTTATCCCGACGATTCGTTCTATGCGCTTTGCGACAAGTACGGTCTTGTCGTATGGCAGGATTTTATGTTTGCCTGCGCGACGATGCACTTAACGCCCGAATTTGAAGCGAACATCATGCACGAATTTGAGGACGTTTTGAAGCGCATCCGCCATCACGCTTGTATTGGGCTTCTTTGCGGTAACAACGAAATGGAGCTTGCGCTCATCGATTGGAGCTCCTGTATTCCGCATAACACGCCGAAGACCTTTGCGGATTATCTGCGCCAATATGAAGAGCTCATTCCCGAGGCTTGCGCGAAATGGGCGCCCGATATCTTTTATTGGCCCGCGTCCCCGTCCTCGCACGGTAGCTTTGACGACCCGAACGCCGAGGATATGGGAGATAATCATGATTGGAAGGTTTGGCATGGCGGCGTGCCGTTTGAAGAATACCGCAAGCATTATTTCCGTTATTGCTCGGAATTTGGCTTTGAAGCGTTCCCAATGATGAAAACGCTCAAAAGCTTTGCGCGCGATGAGGATATGAAACTCGATTCCGACGTGATGCACTCGCATCAGAAGTGCCTGAGCGGTAACGAAAAGATCTTGTCCTATGTGAAGGATTATTATAAGATTTCCGAGGACTTTTCGCATTTCGTCTATCTTTCGCAGATCTTGCAGGCGGATGCGATCCGCTACGGCGTGGAGCATTTCCGCAGACACAGAGGTCGCTGTATGGGCGCGCTTTATTGGCAGCTCAACGATTGCTGGCCCGTGGTTTCGTGGGCATCTGTCGATTACTTCGGCAGATGGAAGGCGCTCCACTATCGCGCAAGAAAATTCTTCGCGCCCGTCATGCTCTCGCTTCACGAGGACGGAAACGCGAAGATCGTAAATATCGCAAACGAAACGCGAAGCGCCTTTGACGGCGTGGTTTCCGTTGCGGCCAAAAATAACGGATTTGAGGTTTTGGCATCGTATCGCACGGAGATCTCCGTGCCTGCGCTTTCCTCCAAGGATATCGTTTTGCCGACTGCCGTTTCCGAGCTGATAGATGCTCATGCAAACGAGGTATTTCTTGAATACACGCTCGAAAAGGACGGCAAGGTTTTGGAGCGCGACGGAAAAATTTACGCAAAGCCTGCGGAATACCGTTTTGAAGATCCCGAAATCACGGCTGAGCTTCGTGAGGAAAACGGCGCGTTCTACCTCGATATCAAGGCGTCCCGTTTTGCGAAAAATATCATGATCGAATGGGAAAACGCCGAGGTCACGCCCGAGGATAATTTCTTCGATCTTACAAACGGAACGGCTTCCGTTTTGCTTTCGGGCGAGAGGGAAGATATCCTTTCCGAAATGCCGAGGATCCTTTCGGTTTATGACGTGAACGTCAAGCTTTGATGTCCACAAGGGGCTTCCTTTTGAGGAAGCCCCTTGTTTTTTTCCCTTTAGGTATCTTTTGATATAAAAAGAATGGCAAATTTTTTATAACTTTTTTACAGAATGTTCATAAATTTCAAAAAAAGAATTGACATGTCGAAATAAATCTGTTAAAATATTGCAAAGAATTGAATCATATCGATAGGAATACGCGCGCAAGGGCATTCATCTTCGGTTACTGTGCCCATGCGCGCGTGTTTCTGTCTATGTTCGATTTGATAAAAAATAATGCTAATATTAAAAGGAGAAATTCACACAATGAGAAACTTCAAATCCATTGTAGCTCTGTTGCTCGCTCTTGCAATGGCGTTCTCTCTTGTTGCCTGCAACAAGGAACCCGATGAAACGACCCTTGGCGACACCACAACAGGCGAAACACCCGTTGAACCCGGTGTTCAGGTCGAAACCTTTGAAGGCGACTTCACATGGAAAGATTCCGTAAGCACACTCGCTACAAACTGGAACCCCCACACCTATGAAACATCCGATGACTCTTACCCGCTCGATTATATCGTAAGCGGTCTTTACAGCTTCATTTTCAACGATGAACTCAACCCCGTAGAAGGCAAAGATCCTTACTCCGGTTACGTTGTCGTTCCCGAAATGGCTGCAAAATTGCCTGTCGATGTTACCGAAGACATCAAGGCTAAATATCCTCAGTTCAATATCCCCGCAGATGCAACCTCCGGCTACGCTTACGTCATCGACCTCAACCCCGATGCAAAGTGGCAGGACGGCACACCCATCAATGCGGATACATACGTATACTCCATGCAGAAGCTTCTTGATTCCAAGCTTATCAACTACCGCGCTACCGACTACGTAGACGGTGACCTCGCTATCGCAGGCGGTAAGGCTTACTCTCTCAGTGGTCGTACCGTGAAGGCAATCAACTCCAACGACGGCGAAACCTCCACATATGCTTGGGCAAGTCTTGTAAAGGCAGCAGACGGCACATATACCACTGCTGACGGCACAAAGGTTTACATCTGCCTCAACGAAAAAGCATATCCTTTCTGCTCCGGTTATTCTTTGACCGAGCTTGCTCAGATGGGTTACGTTTCCAAGGACGTTATCGACGGTCTTAATGCTCTTGCTGACGACAAAGGCAACGTTCCTGTAACCGACGAATCCAAGGCTCTTCTCGTTTCCTTTATCACCTCTGATGACTGGGGCAACGAACCTGAAACAAACTTTGAATATTACATCTCTTACGATAAAACATATGACACTGTTGATTGGAGCACAGTAGGCTGCCTCAAGACAGGTGAATACCAGATCACCATCGTTCTCGAAAAATCCCTCTCCGGCTTCTACCTCCTCTACAACCTCTCCGGCAACTGGCTCGTATACAAAGACCTCTACGAATCCTGCCTCACTCAGGTTGGCGACGGTTACGTTTCCACTTATAACACAAGCGTAGACACCACCATGTCCTACGGTCCTTACAAGCTCGTTTCCTATCAGGAAGACAAAGCAATGCGCTTTGAAAAGAACGAAAACTGGTTCGGTTATACCGACGGCAAGCACGTTTACGTTGACCCCGAAGACGGCAAGACATATCCTATGTATCAGACAACTGCAATCGACTGCCAGGTAGTTGCAGAAGCTGAAACAAGAAAGCTTATGTTCCTCAAGGGTCAGCTCATGGGCTACGGCCTCCAGGCAGAAGACTTCGACGCATACCGTAACTCCGACTACTGCCACGCTACTCCCGCAACCTCTACATTCTTCCTTATCCTTAACGGTCACGCTTCCGCGATCGCAGAACGCGAAGCAGCTGATAACTTTGATACCACAAAGTATGACCTCCAGACCTTGACTCTTGAAAGCTTCAAGAGAGCGATGGCTCTTTCTTACGACAGAGACCTCTTCGCAAGCACCGTATCTCCCGCTCGTTCCGCAGGCTACGGTCTTATCGGTACCGCATACGTTTATGACCCCGACACAGGTGCAAAATACCGCGACACCGACCAGGCTAAGAAGGCTCTTTGCGACTTCTACTCCGTAGACGTTTCCAAGTACGCTTCTCTCGACGAAGCTGTTGACTCCATCACAGGTTACGACGTTGAAGGCGCTCGCGCATTCTTCAAGACCGCGTTCGACGAAGCTCTCGCAAACGGCTTTATCACAGATACCGATAACGACGGCAAGTCCGACCAGGCGATCCGCATCGAATATGCGATCTCTGCTGACTCCGACTTCATGACAACCACCATCAACTACCTCAACACCGTTCTCGCAGACGTCCTCGTTGGCACTCCCTTTGAAGGCAAGATCGAATTCTACAAGTCTGCTCCTTACGGCAACGCTTGGTCCGCAAAGATCAAAGCAGGTCTTTCTGACACCGTTCTTGGCGGTTGGTCCGGTTCTGCGCTCAACCCCTTCTCCCTTACCGACCTTTATGTAAACCCCTCTCGTGCATATGACGCTGCATGGTTCAATGCTGAAACTGTAAACCTTGAAATCAACGTCAATGGCGAAGCGATCACCTTGAATCTCAAGCAGTGGTCTGACGCTCTCAACGGTGCTGCTGTTACTGTTGGCGAAAAGACCTACAACTTCGGCGACGGTCAGGTTGACGTTGACACTCGTCTTGATATCCTTGCCGCTATCGAAACCAAGGTTCTTCAGGGCTACAACTACCTCCCCATGCTCGAAGACGGCTCCATGGCTCTTCTTTCTCAGCAGGTATACTACGTAGTTGAAGACTACAACCCCGTAATGGGTCGTGGTGGCATTGCGTACACCAAGTACAACTACAACGATGCAGAATGGACTGCATACGTTGCTTCCCAGGGCGGCGAACTCAAATATTAAGAGATATCTTGATTCGAGTTACCTCTGACTGATATGTCATTGCGCGATCTTCGCGCAAACAAGGGCGATAGATTACCGAAGCTTCGGTTTCGGTAGTCTGTTGCTTTTTGTGTTAGTTGGCGGTATTTGCATATTCTCCGAATATGCGCCCGCCAATCGAGCATAGCTTGGAAATTCAAAAATTACATCAATATAAAGGAACCGGAACATGGGAGGACAGAGCCCATAGAGGGGAACTTAATGCTTTTTGAACGCTTGCACAGGCGAGATTAAGTTTCCATCTATGGGGATCTGTCCTGCATGAATCTTACCGGGAGGACCGATCATGCTGAAATATACTATACAAAGAATTTTATTCATGCTTTTGACGTTGTTCGTCATCATCGGTATGTGCTTTATGCTCATTCGTATGTTGCCTCCGGCGCAGCTGGACCCGACGGATATTCATAAAGATATCATCGAGGCGAGACGCGAAGCAATGGGTTATAACAAACCGCTTCTCGTTCAGTTTGGCATCTTTCTTCGAGATGTTTTGCTGCATTGGGACTGGGGCGTTTCCGATAAGCTCTACGTCGGACGCGAGGTCTTTTCGATCTTCGCGGAAAAAATGCCCGCAACCATCATCGTTAATATTTATTCCATCATTTTGAGTATACCGATTGGTATTCTCCTTGGCATCTTTGCCGCTCTCAAAAAGAACACTTGGATCGACCATACCATCTCGACGCTGACGATGGTGGTCATCTCCGTACCGTCCTTCGTGTACGCATTCGTTATACAATACGTCTTTTCCTATAAACTGGGCTGGCTCCCGTTTTTGATGAATCCAGGAACGGATTATTTCACTTGGGATATGTTCGTTTCCATGCTTCCTGCGGTCATGTCGCTTTCCTTTGGCGTTATCGCGGGCTTCACCAGAACGACAAGAGCGGAGCTTACCGAAGTTTTGACGAGTGAATTTATGCTCCTTGCCCGCACAAAGGGTCTGACCAAGGCACAGGCGACCATTCGCCATGCGCTCAAAAACTGCATGGTCGTTATCCTGCCTTCCATCTTCGGTCAGTTTATCGGCGTTATGTCCGGCTCGCTCATCATCGAAAAGATCTTCTCCATTCCCGGTGTCGGTCAGCTTTACATCAACTCCATCAACGCGCCCGACTACCCGATGTTCATTATGAATACCGCATTCTATACGACCATCGGTCTTGCCGCTTCCATCGTTGTGGATATCAGCTATGGACTTATCGACCCCAGAATCCGTATGGGTTCTAAGAAATAAGGAGGAAAGGAGCGTTTATCATGAATACTACATACGAATACATTCCAAAGGAGAAATTCGAGTTCAAGCAGCTCGATGCCAATCTCCACGATAAAAAGCTGGAAACCAAATCCCGCGGTTATTTTGCGGATGCGATGATTCGCTTCAAGAAGAATAAATCCTCCGTTGTTGCCGCTTGGATCATTTTGTTCCTCGTCGTTTTCTCCATTCTTTCTCCGATCATTTCCATCAACGATATCAAAACGTATGACGATACCTATACGAACCATCCGCCCTTTATCAAAGCGATCGCGGATATGGAGATCGGTATTTTTGACGGTGCGATCCCGAGAAAGAGCCAATCCGAAACACAGAAGCTCATCTGGGAAGCCATCGGCAAGGAAACGGGACTGAATCCTGTTATCCGCGTCGTCGGCACGACCGTTCAGCAGGAAAAATATCGCGGACAGATGCGCGACGTTACCTATTATGAGCTTGAAAACAACAAATATTACGAGCGCGGTATCGTTTACCGTGTGCTTTCCTATGAGGAATTTGCTAAGATTCAGCAGTTCCAGAATGAAACGGGCATTCAGGTCATCTATCCTTACGTAGAGTCGAAGGACATCAACGGTATCAAGGATAACCCCAATATTTGGTATGCGGTTTCCGATGCCAAGGGTACGCCGAAGCTCGACAAAAACGGCGATTTTATCCCCGTATACTCCACGAACGAAGCAATGGCAGGCGCGGAATACAATAGCTTGCGTATCGAGGGCGACCCCGGCAATTATATTTACAGCTATGCGAAATCCGGCGCGGTCCACGTTCGTATCTGCTATTATAACTACTATCAGTACGTAAACGGTCATGAACCGACCTTCCTTTTCGGCACGAACGTACTTGGTCAGTGCATCTTCACCGCGATCGGTGTCGGCGCGCGTTTCTCTCTCATTTTTGCGGTCATCGTTTCCGCGATTAACCTCACCATCGGCGCGATCTACGGCGCGATCCAGGGCTACTACGGCGGCGCTGTGGATATGGTCATGGACCGTATCGCAGATATTTTGAACGGTATCCCGTTCATCGTCGTAACGACGCTCTTCCAGCTCCATTTGGCGCAAAAGGTCGGTATCTTGCCGTCGTTCCTCTTTGCGTTCGTTCTGACGGGCTGGCTGGGTATGGCGGCGCTCACCCGTAAGCAGTTCTACCGCTTCAAGGGTCAGGAATTTGTCCTTGCGGCGAGAACCCTCGGCGCGTCCGACTGGCGACTCATGTTCAAGCATATCTTCCCGAACTCGCTTGGTACGATCATTACAAGCTGTGCGCTCGTAATTCCCGGCGTTATCAACTCGGAAACCTCCATGACGTATCTCGGCATCATCAACTTGCAGGAGACCTTCGGTACCTCCATCGGCGTTTTGATGTCGCAGGGACAGACCGCTATGACTTCTGCACCCCACGCCATGATTTTCCCGTCTATCTTTATTTCGCTTCTTCTGATCTCCTTTAACCTCTTCGGTAACGGTCTCAGAGATGCCTTCAACCCGTCTATGAGAGGAGTGGATGACTGATATGGAAAATAAACTTCATGTAAAAAATCTGACGATATCCTTCCGCACCTCCAATGGTAAGGTGCAGGCTGTCCGTGGCATCGACTTTGACCTTGCCAAGGGCGAAACACTCGCCATCGTAGGCGAATCCGGTTCGGGTAAATCCGTAACCTCCAAAGCGATCCTCGGTATTCTCGCAGGAAACTCCATCGTGGAGGGCGGTGAGATCATCTACGACGGCAAAGACCTTTTGAAGATCCCCGAGGATGAATTTCATAAGATTCGCGGCGATAAGATCGCTATGATCTTCCAGGACCCGATGTCCAGCCTCAATCCGATCATCAAGATCGGCAAACAGCTTACGGAAGCGATGCTTCTCAAGGGCAAGGCAAGACAGAAGGAAAGCCGCGCGACCTTCAATGCGTACCTCAAGGCGCTCAACGAAGCGATGATCAAGGCGCTTGCCAAGGACGACCCCGCAAAAGCAAAGGCTCTCACCAAAAAATGCAAGGATTTCGATACCTTTGAATATAAGCATCTCGACCTTGAAACGCCGTATCATAACGCATACCAAGCGGCAAGCGATGCCGTTCCCGAAATCAAGAGCATTCTCTTTGAGATCGAAAAGAACGCCTTCACCGACCCGATGGAACGCATCAAGCAGGTGAAAAAGCTTGCGCTCGATTCCATCAACGAATGGGTCGTTTTCGGCGCAAAGGCGGGCGCTGTCCGTGTTGCAACGGAAACCATCGTAAATGATACCAAGCTTGCCAAGAAATATGGCAAATGGGAAACCGTTTCCAAAAACCTTGAGATCATTCTCGGCGTTTTGGAAGAAGCGCTGACCTTCGATATGCCCAACTTCTTCTCGATGGGCTATTATCTCACGTTCAGCGGCGAAAAGGAGATCCCGAAGCTCGCGTCCGTTGCAGAGCTGAACGCATATCTCCGCAAATATCTTGACGATAACTTCATGCTCTCTTTCATTGCGGATGCTAAGAGCGCGATCGCATATTCCGCAGAGGCTTCCTATAAGGAGATGCTGGAGGCGGTCATCTGCCTCAAAAAATACCGCGAGGTATTTGAAGCGGAAAAGCTCGATAAAAAGACCGCTTACGAAGCATATCAGGCGCTTGCCAAGGAGGTCATGGAAACTGTTGACCCCCTCAACACCGTCAAGGATACGATGGTCTATACGTTTGGCACAGGTCTGAAGACCGAAGTGGACAAATATTTCGGCGCCATCGTGAAAAACGCAAGCGAAACCAAGCGTTATGCCAAGCAGAAGGCGGAATATGACCGCATCGTAGCCAAGGGCAAGACCCCGAACGGTGAAGTCGTTCCCGCATCCATCACCGACCTTGAACTCGTTCGCACGAATATCTTGAGCCAGATCGACCGCATGATCGAGCATTTTGAAAATCTCGTAGCGGCGAAGAGCTCCCGTGATTTTGAAGCGGAGACCATCGCGCTTATCGACTTCCTCAAAGCCAATGCGTCCGGTATCGTGAATAAGGTCACCAAGAGCATGGCAAAGGCGAAAGCCATCAAGCTCATGAAAGAGGTTGGTATCAGCAACCCGAGAAAGAGATACAATCAGTATCCGTTTGAATTTTCGGGCGGTATGCGTCAGCGTATCGTAATCGCCATCGCGCTTGCGGCAGACCCCGATATTCTCATCTGCGACGAGCCGACGACCGCGCTCGACGTAACGATCCAGTCCCAGATTCTCGAGCTTATCAATAAGCTCAAAGCCGAAAGACAGCTTTCGATCATCTTTATCACGCACGACCTTGGCGTTGTTGCGAATATGGCGGATAGAATCGCCGTTATGTATGCAGGTAAGATCGTGGAATACGGTACGTCCGAGGATATCTTCTACCGTTCCGCGCATCCGTATACGTGGGCGCTCCTTTCCTCCATGCCTGACCTTGACACCAACGAAAAGCTCGATGCGATTCCCGGTACACCGCCGAATATGATCTATCCTCCCGTCGGTGATGCGTTTGCGGCGCGTAACAAATACGCGATGCAGATCGACTTTGAGCGTCAGCCCCCGATGTTCAAGATTACCGATTCTCACTATGCGGCAACGTGGCTCCTTCATCCCGATGCACCCAAGATCGATCCGCCCAAGACGATCACGGATCGCATCGCAAGAATGAAAGAAAGGAGAGTGGAAGAACATGAATAACAATGCTGAAACGCTTTTGAAGGTAGAACATCTCTGTCAGTACTTCGGCGCAAACCGTGCCGTTGACGACGTCAGCTTTGAGATCAAAAAAGGCGAGGTCTTCGGGCTCGTAGGCGAATCCGGCTGCGGCAAGACCACGACGGGACGTTCCATCATCAAGCTTTACGATATCACGTCCGGCAATATCTTCTTCAAGGGTATCCGTATCGGCGCGGGCATTCGCTCCTATCAGGAGGAGATCGAAAACGCGAAGAAGAATTACAAGGAAAAATCCGCAAATGCCTCTCCCGAAGAGAGCGCACGCATGAAAAAGGAACTGGACGCTTTGATCGCCGCTCGCAAGGAGGACATCAAAAAGGCGCGCTTTGACCAGAAAAACTGCGATAAAGAATACGCAAAGAAGCTTGTTGCAGAGGTCAAGGCAAAATATGAAAAGCTCCTTGCAAACGCTACGCCTGAGGTGAAAAAGGAATACAAGGATGCGCTCCGCAAGGCAAAGAAGGCAAAGCTTGCAACGCAGATCCAGATGATCTTCCAAGACCCCATCGCTTCTCTTGACCCTCGTATGACAGTTCGTGAGATCATCGCGGAAGGTCTTATCATTCGCGGCGAACGCGACCAGAAGGTCATCGACGAAAAGGTCTATCAGATGCTGGAGCTTGTCGGTCTTGTGCGCGAACACGCGGGACGTTATCCGCACGAATTTTCTGGCGGTCAGCGTCAGCGTATCGGCGTTGCGCGCGCCATCATCATGAACCCCGAGCTTATCATCGCGGACGAACCCGTTTCCGCGCTTGACGTTTCGATCCAGGCGCAGGTCATCAACCTGCTCGGCGATCTCCGTCATGACCTCGGACTCACGATCCTCTTCATCGCGCACGACCTTTCCGTCGTCAAATACTTCTCTGACCGTATCGGCGTTATGTATTTCGGTAAGATGGTCGAGCTTGCGACCTCGGATGAGCTTTTCAAAAATCCGCTCCATCCGTATACCAAGTCCTTGCTTTCCGCGATTCCGCTTCCCGACCCGATCTACGAAAAGAAGAGAAAGAGAATCCAATACAATCGTCTTGCTGAACACGATTATTCCGTGGATAAGCCCACGTTCCGTGAGATCACTCCCGGACATTTCGTGGAATGTAACGATGCAGAATATGCAAAATATGAGAGCATGGTAGAGTAAGCGCAGGTAAGAGCCATATGAAAGAAAACAAAAATCGATGGGCGTATATCACCTATATCGCAGTAGGCGTGATGGTTTTCTTCATCAGCGCCGCGATATGGCAGCTTTTCACGGAAACCGAACCGCTTAAGATCGTCAAGATCTTGTCGGATGCCTTCACCTTGCCGGGTGTGCTTTTTATCGGTATCGCGGTGATGGGTTGGATCTCCTCCAAGGGTACGTTTGACATCTTTGGCTATTCTGTGCGCGGACTTTTTGACCTTTGGAAAAAGGAATCGTATTATAAAACGGAAAGCTTTTACGATTACCGTGTGAAAAAGGATGAAAAACGCAAGCCGTTTAATTTGCCGATGCTTTTGGTCGGATGCGGATTTTTGCTGATAGGCGCATTGCTGACCGTCGCTTTTCTGCTGATGGAATAAAAGTGTGGATTTCCATTGAAAACCAAAAAATATCAAAAAGTATACATTTTGATATTTGAGGAAGTCAATTCTTGAAAAGGAAAAATACTTGATATTTTCCGAAAAAGCCTTGACATTTTGCGGCAAACGTGTTAATATAACACCCGAGGACGTATTTTTTCAGTCCTTTCAAAAATCAAAATATCACTATCAAAAGGTATACCTTTTGATAGTTGAGTAGCTTATGAGAGCATCCGAAGTCGAAACACTTCGGATGCTTTTTCTATGGCTCGAATTTTAAGAATATCTTAAAGCGATCAGATATTGTCAAATTTGCTGTTCTGTGCTATACTGATTTCGTTATCAAAAAAGCAAAAGGAAGTGGATTTATGATTGGCGATTGGATTGAAAGCCTGATGGCGGCGACGGCATGGGAAATGACGAAGCCTACGGCATACGGTCCGTTTCATTTGACGTTCACGTTCGTCGGCATTTTTCTTTGTTTTATCATTGCGCGAAAGCTCAGAAACATCAGCGAGCGCGGAAATAAGATCGTGCTATTTTCCGTCGGGATGTTTTTGGCGGTGACGGAAGTCTATAAACAGCTTTTTCATACGTTCTATCTCAGAGAGCATACATATAATTTCGGAATCTTTCCGTTTCAGCTTTGCAGCGTGCCGATGTATCTTTGCTTGATCGCGCCGTTTTTGAAGGACGGACGGGTCAAAAACGGCATGTATTATTTCATGACGACCTATAATCTTCTCGGCGGTATGATGGCGTTTATCGAGCCTTCCGGCATCGTGCATGAGTATTGGACGTTGACGCTGCATGCGTTTTTGTGGCATATGATGCTCGTTTTTATCGGCATATATCTCATTCTTTCGGGACGCTTCGCCAAAACCAAAGAGGATTATCTTTCGGCAACGGTCACGTTTCTCGTGCTTGCCGCGATCGCGTTCTGCATCAATCTGATATTTTGGGAAGCCTCCAATGGAGGAATCAATATGTTCTTTGTCGGACCGCGCAATTCTTCCTTGCTCGTTTTCAAAACGATTTCCAAGGAGTTTGGTTGGTATGTCAGCACGCTTTTGTATATTCCGACGGTCTGTTTGGGCGCGTTTATCGTGTTTCTTCCATCTTATTATTATGCAAAACGAAAATCCGAGGAGCAGATTTCGTTGCCCAAGAAAGCACAGCTCCATAAAATTTCATAATTTTTTGAGGGAGTGGCAAATTTGCCGCTCCTTTTTTGGCAATACTATCTCCAAAACCCGAAAAATGGAATCGGTTTATTTGGAGAACTCATGATGTCACAAGAAAAAGAACCCAAAACGGAAATGCCGAACAGATTGCATATCATGCGGCGAAAAGCTGTATATATCGTCCGCGATTTTTCCCTGAAACTCAAAAAGGATAAAAGCGAGCTTGCTTTGGCGCATACGGAAGCCCTGCTTGCAAGCGTCCGCGAGGCAAAAAAGAAGCTGAAGATTCGGGAAAGCGTTCCCATCTCGGGCGATGGCGTGCCTTATCTGTTTCGTATGTCACAAATGCTTCTGTCCGCGTGCAAAGAGCCGCTGACGGAAAAAACGATAGGGGAAGCGCTTCGCAGTGCTGAGGGAAAGCACCGTTTTTATGATGCGGAGCTTTCGCTTTTGCCGTCGTTTTTGTCGCTTGCCGCCGCCGAGCTTTATGCAAGAGAGGGTAGCGCCCGTGCTTTGGAGGCGATCTTATCGATTTCCCGTGTGGATTTTGTTCCGCTCTTTTTTGCCTTTTCTGAGGTGGAGCGCATTTTGTTGCGGGAGGAGGTCGGCGTATATCGCGTATCGGATGCGGCGACCAAGCGCTTATACCATGCGCGGGTCGAGTGCCTTGCCAAGAAAAAGGGGCAGGATGTTCTCGCGTGCGCGGAGGATATCCTTCAGACTGTCAATCGTAAGCGAACGCATATCGGAGATGTTCTGCGCGCCGAGCGGGGCATATTTCCCAAGGTGTATGCGTATGCTTTGTTTTCGGTCTGCCTTCTTTTGCTCGTGTCGATTGCCGTCATAAATGGCGCAGGCGTTTGGAATCTGTTGCTGTTGCCCTTTGTTTCGCTTTCCCTGTATGGCTTTGCAAAGGCTCTCATCGAGCCGTATTTTTCCGCCCGAGGTGAGCGGATCCTGCCGAAGATCGCAGAGGGCGAGATGCTTGAAAAAACCAAGGTGCTCGTCTGCATTGCGACCTTTCTTTTCGGAGAGGAGCGGGATGGCAAGATCTTTGATAAGCTCGAGGATTTTTACCTCACGAATCACGAGCGCGAAGAAAATATCCTGTTCGCCGTGGTGGGGGATCTTCCGCAGAGCGAAAAGCGCACGACGGACAGGGATGCTTCCATTTTATCATATGCGGAAAAACGGATCACGGCGCTTTCCGCGAAATACGGCGCGCATTTCGCCCTGTTTGTTCGGGGCAGACGGCTTTCCGCAAGCGAAAACGCCTATATCGGCTGGGAACGCAAGCGCGGAAGCGTTTTGGAGCTTTGCCGTTTTCTGCGCGGAAAAAAGACGAGCTTTCTCCTTGCGCTGTGTGAGAGAGAACGGCTTTCCGATATTCAATATCTCATCACGCTCGACGCTGATACCAACCTCTATGCAGGCGCAGTGCGCGACCTTGTCGGCGCGATGCTTCACCCCGAGAACCGACCGACCCTTGACCCCCAAACGCATACCGTCATCAAGGGGCATGGCATCATACAGCCGAAAATGTCGACGACGCTGATGTCCGCGACGGAAACGGCATTTGCGGATGTGACGGGCGGTGCAGGCGGTATCGATATGTACGCTTCGGCAAGCTCCGATCTTTATCAAAGCCTCTTTGACGAGGGCATCTATTGCGGTAAGGGCATTTTGGACGTAGACGTCTTTCTCGCGGTCTGCGATGGCTTTTTCCCCAAGGAAAGAATTTTGAGCCATGACCTTGCCGAGGGCTGTCTGCTTCGTGCAGGTCTTGCGACCGATATCGTGCTTTCGGATGGCACGCCGAGAAACGCGATCTCATATTATATCCGCGAGCATCGCTGGGTGCGCGGCGATCTGCAAATTTTGCCCTATCTGTTGCGTACCGTTTCAAACGAAGAGGGTGATGCGATACCGAACCCCATGTCGGGCCTCTCTAAATATAAGATAATAGATAATCTTTTGCGCGCCATGACACCGCTTTTTTCCCTCGTCGCGCTCTTTTTGGGCGGACTTCTCGGCGGTCAAGCGATGCTTTGGACGCTTCTTGCCGTCTTTTCGCCCGTTTTGCTTTCTCTTGCTCGTGCGGCGTACGGCGTGCGGCATCATGGCGTGAGTGTGCTTATGCGTGCCTTGGCGGGCGCGTTTTTTCGGACGATCGCCCTTGCATATGAAGCGTTTTTGTTTGCCGATGCAGGGCTTCGCACGCTTTATCGATGCTTCGTCAGCCGAAGAAATTTCTTGAACTGGACGACCGCCGCGGAGGGGGAACGCGCAAAAAGGGGCTATCTCGACGATTATATTTTGCGTTTTTCGCCGTCGATGATGCTCGGACTTTTGTTTTTCTGCATTCCCGGTGCTCTGACGAAGCTTCTCGGCACGGTCTGGATGCTGACGCCATTTGTGTTTTGGGGATTATCCAAGCGCTATACGCCGTCCCGTAAGCTTTGCGCGCGCGACAAGGATACGATTTCCCGATATACGCACGATGCGTGGCTTTTCTTCCGTGACCACGTTACGGAGCATACACACGGACTTCCGCCAGATAACGTCCAATTTTCTCCGATCTACGCCGTGGCAAACCGTACGTCACCGACCAATATCGGGCTGTATCTGTTGTCGTTGCTTGCGGCGCGGGATCTCGGATATATCGATAGTGCAGAGCTGTATCAAAGAAGCCTTGCGACCGCGAAAACCGTCAAAAATCTTTTCAAATGGAACGGTCATCTCTATAATTGGTATGCGACGGATACGCTCGGCGTGCTGGGCGATGCCTTTGTTTCCACGGTCGATAGCGGCAATTTTGTCACCGCACTGATTGCCTTTTGCGAGGGCGCAAAGGAATATGCAGGAGAGGAAACGGGGCTTCTTGACGTGATCGCAATGTTAGAATGTGTCGTTTCGGAAACGGATTTTTCCGCCCTGTACGATACCTCTCGTGCGTTTTTTTACGTCGGATATCATGTGAAAAACGGAGCGTATAGCCGTTCGCACTACGATACCTTCATGAGCGAGGCAAGACTCACCTCGTATTACGCCGCCGCGACGAGAACCGTTTCGCGTTCGCATTATTTTCAGCCGTCGCGCCGTGTCATCGGCGGATTCGGGAGGCGTGGGATCGCTTCATGGAGCGGAACGGCGTTTGAATATTTTATGCCGTCGCTACTTTTGCCGACGGTGAAGCGCTCCGCGACTGATTTTGCGCTTTCCTATGCGTATCGGGCGCAACGCAAGCACGCGGCGCAAAAAACGGTCCTCGGCAAAAAGCACCGTGTGTTCGGTGTTTCCGAAAGCGCGTATTTCGCTTTTGACGGCGATATGCGGTATCAGTACCGTGCGTTCGGTACGGAATCGCTTGCGCTCGACCCAATGGCGCGTACCGAACAGGTCATTTCGCCCTATTCCTCGTTTTTGATGCTGGAAGCCGACCCCGAGCGCATGGTCGAAAATCTGGCAGAGCTGGAAATGCTTGGCATGTATGGGAAATACGGCTTTTTTGAGGCGCTTGATCTTGCGCCCTCCCGCGTCGGAGAGGGGTATGCGCGGATCCAAAGCTTTATGGCGCATCATATCGGCATGAGCATCGTTTCCGCGGTGAATCTTTTGCATGACGGTGTTTTCCGAAAGCGTTTTTTGCGCGCTCCCGCCATGCGTGCGTCTGCCGAACTGCTTTCGGAAAAGATGCCGACGGTGCTTTTGCCGTATACCATCAAAAAGCGCATCCAAAAGGAAGATACGCCCATTCGATACGAGCCGACCAAGGAAACGCAGGCGCCGAAGTACGCCTACACGCTCTTGCACCCCGATATGGCGATGGTAACGAACCATAAGACCAAGATTTTTGCCTCGTCGAGCGGACATATCGCCGTGGAAAACGGCGAAAGCGTGATCGTCCGTTCGGCGTATGACCTGTATTCGCTTGGGGATGGGCTCAGAATATACGTCAGCATCGATGGAACGGTATTTCCGACCGTACCGCTCATGAGGGAAGCGGAGGGCTTTTCTTCGCAGTTTTCCTTTACACCGCGCGCGGATGTGATAGCGTATCATTCGAGCCACACGAATGGAAAACGCGCCTATGATATCACGCTCACGCTTTCGGTCCTGCCCGACCGTGAGCTTTGCGAAATGACCTGCGATATCCGCGGCGGGCTTCATACGGCGCACGCGCTCTTGTGCTTTGCGCCCGTCATGATGAGAAAACGAGAGGATAGAAAACCGCTTTTGTCAAGCGAATATCACGCCGACGAGGGCGCGTTGCTGTTTTCTCTGCGTTCTCAAAACGGCAAGCCCTTTGCGGATATGCTGGGTGTCAAGGCGTTTCCCGCGCCGAGTGAGCATTTTTTTGAAACGGAAAAAGGCGATGTCCTGCGCCCCTGCGAAACGGAAAGCGATTACCGCACCCTTGCCGAAAGAGAAGCCTTCTCCGACTCACAGGGCGAGCCGATGTTTCCCGTCTGTGTGATGAAAAGCGCGGATATTGGAGCAAAACACGGAAAAATTACGTTTCTTGTCGGCATGGCGAGCGATGCGGACGACCTTTTGTACGAGCTTTCGGGAGGAAAACGCGACAGCCGAAGAACGCGCCGAATGAAAACGGGAGACCTGTTATCTCTCCAGTATCGTGCGGCGGGGCTTTCCCGTTCGGTGGCTTCCTTGGAGCATTTCGTTTTGCGCTCTTTTTCGTTCGGACAGATTCGTCCGCATACGGAAAATTTCAAAACGATAGATAAGAAAGCGCTTTTGCGGTATTCGATTTCGGGAGAAAATCCCATCGTGCTTGCCAAGGGTTTTTCGTCGCATACGGAAACGCATTTGCGCTTACGGGAGCTGATCGGACTTTTCAAGTATATGTGTATCCGCGGTGTGCGCTATGATTTCGTCATCTTGTATCAAGAAACGGACGAAAAAAATCAAACGGAACGCGAAAGGGTCATGCGCTATATTCGGCGTTCGGGATGTGAAGATTTCGTATCCTTTTCGTGCGGTATCTTTCTTGTCGATGAAGCGACGCTGACGCAGGAGGAAAAATTTTCGTATGAGATCTCTGCCGATGCGCTTTTTGACCTTTCCTATCCGCCGGAGGAAGCGTCCTTTGAAAATGCGCGCGCCGTTCCTATATCTGCCGAGGTGGAAGCGTTACTCAAAAAGGAGATCGAAACGCGCCCCATGCCAGCGCAAAAGCCCGCGCCTCCTCCAAGCGAAGACGGATATCTCTTGGAAAAACCGCATGACGAAAAGCCTTTCGTTCATGTGTTGGCATCTAAGTATTTTGGCGCGGTCCTATCGGAAAATTCGCTCGGCATGACTTTTTCGCGTGATGCGGTGCTTGGCAAGCTGACTCCGCACAGGGCAGACGGCATGACGGAGGACGACGGTGAGCGTGTCCTTTTGCGTTTGTATGAAAAATTCGGCGCGAAGCAATACCGCGATTTTGATCTTTGTGCGGTGTCTGCCTTTGTGTCGTGCCGTTTTGATTCCGCGGTCTATTACGGCAAGGTCGGAGAAATTTCCTTTGCGGTCAAGGTTGCGTGTCCCGCAAGACATGACGTTAAGGTCGTGGAGATCTCCTTGGAAAGTCGGGCAAAGGTGCGCTTGGCGCTGATTTTTGCCGTCAAGCCCGCGCTTGGTGAGCGTACCGCCTCCGAGCGTTTCTATCGCTTTCATAAGGATTCCTTGGGCTTTCGCGTGCTTCGTCTGTCCGATGGCGATATGAGGCAGGGAATGCTTGCCGTTTTTTCTCCCGATATGACCGCCTCGTATACGGAAACGGCGGCGCTCCGTTCCGACGGTGCCGTTTTTCGCGGGGAATCGGATGCCGTGATTTTGCTCTCACGCATGGAGCTTTGCGGAAAGAAGACCGTGAGGTTTTATCTTGCCGCCGCTTTTTCCGAAGCGCATTACCGCTCGATTTTCTCAAAATGCAAGGATATCACCGCGGCACAGCCGAGCGACGAGATGCAGCGCATTGATCAAACGCTTTATACGAGGATCTACGAAAGGAGCGGATTTTACCGCGTAAGCGATGCGTATGACACAGGAGCTTTGCTTGGAGATGCGCTGGCAATGTTATCTCTCGCGCCGAGTATCACGAAACATATCCTGCTTCACGTGTCGGCGCATCAATATGAGGAGGGTGATATTCAGCAGTTTTGGCATCCGACAGGCGCAGGACTGCGTACCCGTTCTTTTGAAATTCCCCTTTTGTTCATTCGTGCTTTGCAGGAATATGTGCTAAAGACGGGGGATAAGGAGATACTGAATGCCCGTGTTCCGTATCTTACCTCTCCTGTGCTTGCGGCGCGTGAAAAGGCGCGATATGAGTTTCCCGAAAAAACAGATTATCGGGAAACACTTTCGGAGCATATGCGGCGTGCTATGGCGTATACCGAGCGTGCTTTGCCGAATCATGAAAAAAATATACCGGGTTTTACTTGTGTTTGGTAAAAATGAAAAGCAATGCCAGTGTCTTTTTGACGGTTGGCATTGCTTTTTCCGCAGTTTGCAGTTGATTTGTTCATGAAAATATGATATAATAAAACGTAAATGAAAATTCAGCATCAGAGAGGATATCGTATGTTGGAAAAAATCAAATCCCCACAGGATATCAAGCAGCTTTCCATGCAGGAAACAGAAATGCTTTGCGCGGAGATGCGCGAAGTGATATTGCAGACCGTTTCCCGAAACGGAGGTCATCTCGGTTCCAATTTGGGCATTGTAGAGGCGACCTTGGCACTCCATAAAAAATTCAATTCCCCTGAAGATAAAATTATTTTTGACGTTGGTCATCAATGCTACCCCCATAAGCTTTTGACGGGCAGATACGAGAAATTTTCGACTTTGCGTACCTTAAACGGTGTTTCGGGCTTTCCGAACCGAAGCGAAAGTGAGCATGATATCTTGAATGAGGGTCATTGCGGAACGTCGCTTTCGGCGGCGCTCGGGATTGCAACGGCAAATAAGCTCCGCGGCAGTGATGCGTATACGATCGCGGTCGTCGGTGACGGCGCGCTGACGAACGGTATGATCTATGAAGCGCTCAATAACTGCGCGGATAAAGATCTGAATCTGATCATTCTGATCAACGACAATGAAATGTCGATATCCAAAAATATCGGAGGACTTCACGCCTATCTTTCCAGGATCCGTACCAGCCGAAAGTATTTTCGCTTGAAGCGCGGCATGGAAAAGGTGCTTTTGCATATTCCGTTGATCGGCAGAGGGCTTGCCGTCGGTTTTAAGCATATCAAGGATTTTTGCAAGCTGTTGTTTGTGAAAAATAATATTTTTGAGGATCTCGGTATCCTATATCTCGGACCTGTTGACGGGCATAATATGAAAAAGCTCGATATCGTTTTGGACGAAGCGATAGCGAAGCACAAATGCTGTATCGTGCATATGAATACCGTCAAGGGCAAGGGATATGAGCACGCGGAAAAAGAACCCGATAAATATCACGGCGTTTCTCCGTTTGACAGAGAGCAGGGCATTTCGCAGGGAAGCGGCACGCCGACGTTTACTTCCGTCGTGAGCGAGATGCTTTGTGAAAAGGCGCAGACGGATGAAAGACTTTGCGCGATCACCGCCGCGATGCGTGACGGCACGGGACTTTCCACTTTTGCGGAAAAATATCCCGAACGCTTTTTTGACGTCGGCATTGCAGAGGAACACGCGGTTACTTATGCCGCAGGACTTGCAAGAGGCGGCATGAAGCCCGTGCTTGCGCTTTATTCCACCTTTGCACAGCGTTCCTATGACCAATTTTTACATGACGTGGCGATTCAAAGATTGCCGTTTGTTTTGCTTCTTGACCGAGCGGGGCTTGTTCCCGGGGACGGCGTGACCCACCAAGGCATTTTCGATTATCCGCTCCTTTCTTCTGTTCCGAACGTGAAGATCTATTCACCCGAAACGTATGACGAAACGCGGAATATCTTTGAAAAAGCCTATGCAAGCGAGGATTTTTCCGTTATTCGTTATCCCAAAGGCGCGCAAAAGCAGTATTCTCCCGCGAAAAAAATGATGAAATGCGGCGACTGTTTGGAATATTCCGAGGGTATCGAAAAGGCAGATACCGTGATCGTCACCTATGGGCGCATCACAAGTGTAGCGCATGAAGCTATCGTAAGACTTGCCGAACCGCAAAGGATCGGTATTCTCAAGCTCGTGCAGATATTCCCCTTGGATATGGAAAACATCATGAGCCTTATCGGCAACGCGAAGCGCATTTATTTTTTGGAAGAGGGCTATCGTTTTGGTGGTGTTTCGGAAAAGCTTTCCTCCGCGCTTCACGGTGAAAAAAAGGTCGAGATTCATGCCATCGAAGGCTTTGTTGAGCATGGCAATATGGATGAACTTTTTGATTTCTGCGGCTTTACGGCAGAAAATGTAGCGAAAAGAATCATGGATATGAAGTAAGTATATTCAAAGAAGAGCGATTCGGTTGAGTCGCTCTTCTTTTCGTAGAAATTCATTCCATGATGTTGAAAAGTGTTGGAATATGTGATATAATATTACAATTTCAGTCTGCAAAGGGATATTCTCTCATGGCTACGATGTAACCGATGAAGTCTGCCTGTTTGCAACAAAAATAACGCTTGCATGATGGGGATGATATGATGTATGAAACAATTACGATGTGCAATATGCGATGATCAACCAAAAGAAAGAGAGATCATTTTCGCTTTATTAAATCAATATATGGATACGCACGGTTATGTTGCCGAGATAGACCTGTTTTCTTCGGGAGAAGAGCTGCTTTTAGCAGATACTTCTGTATACGACTTGATGATTTTGGATATTTTCATGGGAGAAAAGACGGGAATTGCCACCGCAGAGGAGTTGATGCAGAGAAAGGAACGCGCAAAAATCATTTTTTGCAGCACCTCCAATGAATTTGCCGCCGAATCTTATGAGGTAAATGCGTTGCGATATCTGACGAAGCCGATTGCGGAAGATAAATTTTTCAAAACACTCGACCGCTATTTTGATGCGTATACAGCAATGCAAACGCTGACGTACAAAAAAGACCGCTTGGATGAAAGTATTTTGCTTGCTGATATCCTTTGGATAGAAGCCGACCGACATAAATGTATTTTACATACGGTGCAAGGTGAGGGGATTACAACAACGACGTCTTTTTCTCAATTTTGGGAACAGCTGAAGGAATATGATTTCATCAAGCCCATTCGTTATGCCATCGTTCCCATGCGTATGATAGCGGCAATTCCTCAAAATGAGCTTAAGCTGCGTGATGGTACGGTGATCGCCATCGGACGCGATCAGCGAGGAGCGGTCAAAGACGATTATATGGATTATAAAATGAAAATGCTTTTGAAAAGGGGGGCTGAATAATGCCGCTTGGCATTCGTGTCTTTTTGGCGATCGAAGTAACCTTATGTTATGTTCCCGGTCTTTTGTTGCGTGTGTTTCCGTTTTTCTATCAGATATCGCCAAAGCAGAAAAAAACGCTTTGTATCGTTTATCCGATCTTGATTTTGCTGAATATGCTCTTGCTCTTTTTCGGGCTTTCGGATTATGAAACCGCGACCGCGTTGGTTCGTTTGGATATGCTGCTCATTCAGTTTGTGCTGGTCGGGGCAAACGTCATCGTGATAAAAGAATATAAACGCGAGCATTTGTTTACGTTTGGCTTGGTTGCCACCTGTATGTATATGCTCCTTTCCTCCGCAACGTATCTATCGAAGTTCTTTTTTAAGGAAGATCCGATCTATCAATATTTGGTCGGAACGGGCTTTTACCTTTTGTTTATGGTGATTTGGTATTTCCCGATACGTTCCATGTTGAAAAAGATTGTTTCTCCGTTTTTGTCGCATAAAAGTGTGGATTATTGGAAGCATGTATGGTTCATTCCGATGATGCTCTATGTTTCGATGTTTATCGCGCTTCCGCTCGATCAGAATATTGGGTCGCTGGCGTTGCTTTTAAGCAGATTGTTTATCAGCATTTCCGTCATCATTTTCGTTCGAGTCGTGTCGCTCAATCATCAAACCATCATGGAAAAGGAAGCCTTGGAAGAACAGCTGAATCATTCTAAGCTTCATTATGCGGGTATGCAGACCCATTTTGAAGCATCCAGAAAGATTAAGCACGACCTGAAGCACATTTTGAATGCCGTCAGACATTATATCGATACCAATGATAAATCGGGACTTTCCGATTTTTGCGATACAGTGGAAGAAACACAGCTGCAATATACGAATGTGCCGTATACGGGATGCCCCGCTGTGGACGGCGTATTGTTTTATTACATCAAGCGTACCGAAAAGGAAAATATCCGTTTTCAATATCAAGGCAATTTGCGTCATAGCGGGATAACGGATATGGATCTATGTGTCATGATAGGCAACGCTCTTGAAAATGCATTTGAGGCGTGTTTACATATCGAAAGCGATCGTTTTGTTACGCTCACCGCAGAACGCGATGGCGATATCGTATCGGTCATGGTTCAAAATGCTTTTGACGGACAAGTCAAGAACAACGCAGATAAAATTATTTCCAGAAAAGGCGAAAAACGTATTGGCGTGGGCTTGCAGACGATAAGCTCTGTTTGTGAAAAATACAATGGAACGATGAAGACCGAATGGAATGATCATACCTTTACGGTCTTGATGGTACTTACTGCGCGGGCAGATATATAAACGTCATAGCCGTATTCTGAGGATACCCTTGGAATACGGCTTTTGCATTTCGTGCTGTTTCTGTGCATTTCGTGTCGTGTTTTCGTTTTTTTGCATTTATTTTGTTACACTCATAACCGTGAGAACTTCATTCGAGGTTAAATTTACGATTATAAGGAGATATCATATCAATATGAATAACAGAAAACTCACTCTCGTCATTCCCGTATATAACGAAGAAGAATCTCTCCGCCCTCTCTATGCGGAGATTATGAAACACATGCCCTCGCTTAGCGATTTGATCGGTAGCTATGAACTGCTGTTTGTGGACGACGGCTCTCAAGATACCTCTGTTCAAGTTGTCAGAGAGCTGGCAGCAGAGGACGAACATGTCCATATGATCGTTTTCCGTAAGAATTTCGGTAAGGCTGCCGCGTTGCAGGCAGCGTTTCGTGCGGCTGACGGTGATATCATCATTACGATGGATGCCGATCTACAAGACGACCCCCGTGAGCTTCGTAGCTTTATTGAAAAAATTGACGAGGGCTACGATATGGTGTCGGGATGGAAATTCAACCGTCTAGACCCCTTGGAAAAGCGGCTCCCCTCCAAGCTTTTTAATAAAGTGACCTGCAAGCTCTCAGGTGTTCAGCTTCATGACTTTAACTGCGGCTTCAAGGCTTATAGAAAAGAAGTGGTAAAATCCCTCGACGTATACGGCGAATATCACCGTTATATTCCCGTTTTGGCGCACCGCAGAGGCTTTAAGATTGCCGAGATCAAGGTGCATCACAATAAGCGTCAGTTCGGCAAATCCAAATATGGCTTTGAGCGTTATCTGCGCGGTTTGTTTGATTCTATGAGCTCCTCTTTTCTGCTCCACTATTATGACCGTCCGATGTACTTCTTTGGTAAAAACGGCTTGAAGCTTTTCTTGCTCGGCGGTGCTTTGACGGTTGCGCAGATCGTCCTTTGGATCCTCGGTATCGCGCCGACGGTGCATACTTGTCTTCTTTTGGGCGGACTTAGCTTCGGTTTGGGTTTTCTTTCCTTTATGATGGGCTATCTTGCCAAAATGACCTTGGATTCTTCGTATCGTGACGGATATACCGAATCGCATGTCAAAGAAAAATTCTAATTGGCATGAAAGATATGAATAAGATCGTTTCCAAGGTTTTGAAAAAGGTACTTTCCCGTGAATTTATCACATACGGTGTTTTCGGCGTATTGACAATGCTTTTCAATATTTTGGTTTTTCAAATTCTTTTTGAAAAGCTTGCGATCGCTTATGGGATTGCGAATATCATCGCCGTACTTTCGGCGAAAATATTTGCGTACGTTACCAATAAATTGTTTGTATTTCGCAGCCATTGTGCAAATTTTAAGGAACTGTTCCTTGAAATCATCAAATATGTTTTCGCAAGAGGCTTTACAGGGCTTATCGATATTTTCGGTATGTTCTTTGCCGTGGAGCTTTTACATGCAGATGAGATGATGACAAAATACGTCATTCAAGTCATCGTCATTGTACTCAATTATATTTTAGGAAAAAAGGTGGTTTTTAAGAAGCATGAACGAAACAAAAACGTTGAAGAGATTACATAAAAAAGAAAAGAGGAGATATCTTTCCCCTTGGAAGGCACTCACCGTTTGGGCGCTCATCTTTGCATTTGGCTTTGGAATCGGAAGCTCTTTGGCATCGATTGCAGACAATGCGCTTGCCGTATTCGTTTCGGGAAAGATGATGAAGCTGGAAGATAAGGACGAAAATGCAATTTATTTCCCTGCGGATTTTGCAACGGAAGAAGAGATGCTTTCATACGGTGAGGCTGTCAGCCGAATGGTAGAAGCAGAGGGTGCGATCCTCTTCAAAAATGAAAACAATGCGCTTCCTCTTTCTTCGGGAAGCAGGGTGAGTTGCTTTTCCACCTCTTCCGTCAATTTGGTATATGGCGGAACCGGCTCAGGTACGATAGATACTTCTTCCGCGGATACGCTGAAAGAAGCACTTGAAAAAGTGGATATTGCCGTTAATGAAACGCTTTGGAATTTTTACAAAACAGGAAAAGCATCCAAATATAGTAGTGGTGGAACGGGATATTTCCCCAAAAAGTCCGCTTTATACGAAGCGCCTTGGAGCATTTACACGGATGAAGTTCTTTCTTCCGTCGAACAGTACGGCGATGCGGCGATCGTTGTGCTATCCAGAGCGGGAGGCGAGGAATGGGACTTGGAGCATCAGACTTTCAATTATCTTGCGCTTGGTGAATACGAGCATGAGCTTTTGAAAAACGTCTGCAAGCTGCGCGAAGACGGCGTTGTTTCTTCGGTGATCGTGCTGATCAATTCCTCAAATCCCATGGAAATGACATTTCTTGACACCTATGATATTGACGCTTGTATGCAGATCGGTATGATGGGCGGTCATGGTATCGGTGCTGTGGCAGATCTCCTTGTGGGTGAACTTACGCCATCGGGAAGCCTTTCCGACACATGGTGTCATGAATATTATTCTGCGCCTGCCATGTGGAATTTCACATCCACTGAATATGAAGGTGCAAAGGAAGCGGGTGTGCCGAGCAATGCAGATTCTTATATGATTTATCAGGAAGGCATTTACGTCGGTTACCGCTATTATGAAACCAGATACGAAGATCATGTCATGGGTACGGGCAATGCGGGGGATTATAATTATAGCGCCGTTGTGGCATATCCCTTCGGACATGGTCTTAGCTATACGGAATTTACATACAGCGATATGCAAGTCGAGTATGACGAAAAAACGGATAGCTTTCTTGTAAGCGTTACCGTTACCAATATCGGTGATGCTATGGGAAAAGAACCTGTTCAGATATACGCGCAGAGTCCCTATACGGATTACGACAGGGAACACGGTGTGGAAAAATCCGCCGTTATCCTCTGCGGATATGACAAAACAGATATCCTTGCACCGGGTGAATCAGAAACCGTAACGATCACCGTGCATAAGCGCGATCTTGCAAGCTTTGACACTTACGGCGCAGGCACGTATATCATGGATGCGGGCGATTATTATTTGACGATCGCAACCGATGCACACTGCGCGGTCAATCAGATCCTCGCTGCAAAGGGCTATACCGTCGAAAATACAAACGGTCGTATGACAGAAAACGGAGATGCCTCTTTGACTTGGGCGTGGACGGAGGAAGTCTTCGATACGACGACGTATGCCGTGTCCTTGCATGGAACGACGATCACCGGTCAGCTTTCCGATGCTGATCCGAATCTCTATGCGGGGATTACGGAAACCGTGACGTGGCTCAGCCGTTCCGATTGGACGGGAACTTTTCCGAATGAAAGAGTGAAGCTGACGCTGACGAAAATGCTGGCAGAAGCGCTTGGGCATCAGCAGTATGATCCCGCAAATTATGATATTTCCGATTACGAAATGCCGACGATGGATGCGGATCACGGTCTTCGTCTTTACGATATGATGGGTAAGGATTTTGACGATCCTACATGGCAACTGCTTTTGGATCAGCTTTCTTATGACGATATGGTCACGCTTGTGAGCGATTCCTTCCATTCCCGTTCCGGCGTAGAGTCTGTTCAGGCGCCGTATGCCAGAGATGAAAACGGTCCTTCGGGGTTAAATACCGCTTTCATCGCAGAGAACATCGCTTCAACGACTTTTCCGACGGAAAATATCATGGCATCAACGTTCAATAATGAACTCATTTACGAGGTGGGAAAGGTCCTTGCCAATAACTGCCTGATGGCGGGTATCGATTGTCTTTACGGTCCGGGTGTTAATATGCACCGTACGGCTTACGGCGGCAGAAATTTTGAATACTATTCCGAGGACCCGTATCTTTCGGGCAAAATGTGTGCCTCTGAAGCGAGTGGTGTAGAGGAAAGAGGCGTAGATACGCTTCTCAAGCATTTCGCGCTCAACGATTGTGAGGTTGACCGCATCGGTCTTGGCGTCTGGATTTACGAACAGGCGGCAAGAGAAATTTATCTCAGAGCTTTTCAGACCGCCCTTGAAGAAGTGGGTGCCAACGGCGTTATGGCGGCATATACCCGTTGGGGTGCAACGTGGTCGGGCGGAAATGAAGGACTCATCACAGGCATTCTCCGTGAAGAATGGGGATGTAAGGGGTGGCTCATTTCGGATAATGTGAGAACCGATATGATCACAGCCACAGGCGGCATTATGGCGGGCTTGACGGCATTTGATGCGCCTCTGCCCATTATCTTGAATTTCGGTCAATACAGAGATGACCCGATCATGGTATCCAAAATGAGAGAAGCTTGCCATTATAATCTGTATGCGCTTGCAAACTCTGCCGCGATGAACGGAATCGGAGAAGATACAAAAGTCAAAATAACGGAATATTTTATGATTCCTTTGTTCCGATGGTTATCTGTTGGATTTGCGGCATTTGCGGTATTTTCCGCATATCGGTGCTATCGGAAAAATAAAAAATGGAAAGAAAAAATCGATGGTGGTGAAACTGCGTGTATACAAAAAGAAAAATCCTGATCTTCGGACAAAAAGAAGAAGCGGAAGAAACCGTGATACTTTTGAGGCAATATTTTGAAAAAGCAAAAAAGTCTTTTCAATATACCGTTTCCGATGTTTGCGATGAATGTTATAAACAGCTCGTTGATAGCGACCCGACACTCGTGATTGTTCTCGTGAATGGCGCGATGGGGTTGGAATGTGTTTTTCAAACCAAGAAATATGATTCCACGATGACGGTCTTTTGGTTTTCAGATGATCAGAATTTTTCCATGCAATCTCATCGCTTGGAATGCGCGTATTTTGCTGAGAAGCCCTTGACGGCTGAAAAATTAGATAAGGCGTTTTTCCGTTGCAAAAGTCTTGGAATCGGCATTTGATGAACGATCGTTCAGAAAAAGAGAATCTATATCAAAATTAAAGAAGAGCGATTCGGTTGAGTCGCTCTTCTTTTCGTAGAAATTCATTCCATGATGCGGTTATTGCATTTGACGGAGTCATACTGTATAATAAACACAGACGCGTCAAAAACAAAAATTCGGAGGAATCATATGAAATTATTCATTGGAGAAACACTTAAAAAATTGCGCCGTGAGCGCGATCTGACCCAAGAGGAGCTTGCTTCGCATATAGGTATTTCCTTTCAAGCGATCTCAAAATGGGAGAGAGGTGATGGGTATCCCGATATTACGCTTTTACCTACGATAGCTCGCTATTTCGATATTTCCATCGATGAGCTTATCGGCATTGATAAGTTGGCGTCGGAAGAACAATATGAAGCTATCAACCGTGAATACGAAGAAAATCGCAAAAAAGAGCTTCGTTGTGAAAACGTCACGTTGATGAAAAATGCACTGAAGCTTTATCCAAACGATCCGCTTTTGCTTGTTCAACTTTCTTGTTCTTTGGAAAAAGCGAAAGGAACGGAAGCTGAAAAAACTGCCAATTTGCGAGAATCCATCGCGGTCCAAGAGCAGATTTTGCAATTCACAGAGGATTCAGAGATTCGCAACGCGACACTTTGCAATATTTGCTATTCTTACGCGCGCATCGGTGAGCATGAAAAGGCATTGGAATACGCGAAAAAATTGCCGAATATGTGGAAAACAAGAGAAAATACGCTTGCTCATTTTTTAGATGGCGAAGAAAAATATCAAAACTCCAAGGATGCTATTGCGCCGCTTGCATATTCGCTTTCGTTACATTTGAAAGTTCTTGCAAAAGCGGAAAAGGATACAAAATATTTAGAAGCGCTGAAAAAGTTGCTGTACATCTTGCTTGAAATCGACGGCAATGAGTATATACGAACATTATATGAAAATGCCATGTGAAACATAGATTCTGTTCACGCATCATATTTTCTGCGATATTTTTTCAATAGATATATTAGAACTTGTTTATATTTGTCAATATCACCGTTGGTTGAAAAAATCCAAAAATCGCGTGATTGATTTTGATATATGCCTATGTTATACTGATATTGTAAAGCTTTACGAATTTCAGAACCGCGAGGTGATATATAATGGAACTTACTCTTGGAAATCAAATCAAGGAATTGCGAAAACACAAAAATATGACGCAAGAACAGTTGGCGGAAGCATTGGGACTAACGGCACAATCCGTTTCCAAATGGGAAACGGGGGTTTCCCAAACTTAAAGATACTACCACAAAACCCACGCTTACATTACTTCCAAACAATACAATTTTGGAGGTAAACCCTATGAAAAAGCTGATTTCCTGCGAATATAACTTCGATAACTGCTGTGTTGAACTGAAATTTACCGATGGTAGCATGATATCGATTGATACTATCGCCGTTGAGAACGAGGTTGCCGACAATATGTATCAGCGGTCAGAGCTGGACTATCTGATTTACAACGCTCCTTTGGAGTATGCCGACCTTATTTTGAACGGTGATCCAGAAACCTATTTGAAAACTGTAACCGAATATAAATCTTTAGATTACTAACTGACACACCGCCCGTGGGAGAAATCCTTCGGGCGGTATTTTCGTGCAACTACAAACTTATTGAATCCGGTTTTAACACTAAAATTATAATGTCAAAATCTTGTGTGAAAAAAGAAAAGTAAAATTTTTAAATTACCTATTGACAAAGTAGGTGATTTGTGATATCCTATTACCAACCTGATTGATGGGTGAATAAAAGAAGAAGGAGAACACGGTTATGAAAAAGCTGTACACTATCACCAATACTATGATGATGGAGATGTGCATGTGGACTTGCGGCATGTGTATGATTTACTGCGCTCATTTTTCCGATGTGTTCTCCATTCAAGGAGTAAACCCTTGTACCGCCTGACTTTGGCGGAATCACAATCGCTTACAGCCGGGAGACTTTATCGGGGTCTTCCGGTTTATGTTTTTGTAAGGCAGGTAAAATCTCATGGAAAACTATTTTGAAAAGCTCGTCAGAGAAAATTTCCGTTTCGGACGAATGTGCCGGGTATATAACCATCAAACATTCAATCACGAAAGGAAATAACGATTATGTCTAACTACAAATTTGAAACTTTACAGCTCCATGTGGGTCAGGAAAATCCCGATCCCGCAACCGATGCCCGTGCAGTACCGATCTACGCAACCACTTCGTATGTGTTCCACAACTCCGCTCATGCAGCGGCACGTTTTGGTCTTGCAGATGCCGGTAATATCTACGGCAGACTGACCAACTCCACACAGGATGTCCTCGAACAGCGTGTGGCTGCTCTTGAAGGCGGCGTTGCGGCTTTGGCTCTCGCCTCGGGTGCGGCGGCAATTACCTATACTCTTGAGGCGCTCGGTCAAAATGGCGGTCACTTTGTGGCACAGAAGACCATCTACGGCGGCAGCTATAACCTGCTGGCACATACCCTCCCGAACTTCGGTATTACCGCAAGCTTTGTAAACATTCACGACCTTGCCGAAGTTGAGGCGGCGATTCAGGAGAATACCAGAGCGATATACATCGAGACCCTTGGCAACCCTAACAGCGACATTCCCGACATTGACGCACTGGCTGAGCTTGCACATAAGCACGAACTGCCTCTCGTAGTAGATAATACCTTCGGTACACCGTATCTTATCCGTCCGATCGAACACGGCGCAGATATCGTCGTCCATTCCGCAACAAAGTTCCTCGGCGGTCACGGTACAACGCTCGGTGGCATCATTGTTGACTCCGGTAAATTTGACTGGGCAGCAAGCGGCAAGTATCCTGCCATTGCCGATCCCAACCCCAGCTATCACGGCGTTTCTTTTGTCAAGGCTGTTGGTCCTGCGGCATTTGTTACCTACATCCGTGCGATTCTGCTTCGTGATACCGGCGCATCCATCTCTCCCTTTGCGGCATTCCTGCTACTGCAGGGTATAGAAACCCTGTCGCTGCGCCTGGAACGGCACGCCGAGAACACGAAGAAGGTCGTTGAATTCCTTAGAAATCATCCGCAGGTGGAAAAGGTCAACCATCC
>JAGBCV010000019.1 GCA_017937845.1 Clostridia bacterium
ATAAATAGGGACTGATATGCTTTAAGCGGTCGGTTACGTCTTTATGTACGGTTGATTTGCTGATTCCGAATTTTGCCGCGGTATGACGGACTGTATCTTTATTTTCTACGATATGTTCTCCGAGCTTGATCGCCCGATTTTTTACGATGCTTTTCAAGAAAATAGACCTCCGATATGGAATGGATAATACATGTATATGATGAAAGAGGACAAAAGATGTATATTTTCTTTTTCATATGATGTATAATCCCCCATGAAAGGGGCAACAATAGCCTCACAAAGAAAAAATACATATTGAAAATATTCAATATCAGGAGGCTATTATGAAATATCTCATGCTTTTTACGGTACTTATTTTGGCGTTTTGTTTGTTTTGCGGTTTTATGCCGACAGGGGAGGATATGGCGATCTATGAAAATACGGTGCGGCTTCATGTGCTTGCCAATTCTGACAGCGAGCATGACCAAAATGTGAAATTACTGGTACGCGATGCGGTTTTGAAGGAGATTCACGGTTATATGGAGCATGTGGAAACGCTGACAGATGCAAAAACCGTAATTACCGATAATTTAGACCGTTTGCGTGCGGTTTGTGAAAAAACATTGCAAGATTTAGGAGAAGACCGTACGGTAGCGTTGTATTTATCCAAAGAAAAATACCCGACAAGAGATTACGGAACGCTCCGTCTTCCTGCGGGTATATATGAATCACTTCGTGTTGAGATTGGAGAAGCAAAGGGACAAAACTGGTGGTGTGTTTTGTATCCGTCGCTTTGTACCGATGTTGCAAAAACAGAAGCATCGTTTATCAAAACAGGCTTTACTTCAGAACAGATTGATGTATTGACGGGAGGAGAAAACCCGAAATATAAGATCAAATTTAAGATTTTGGAGATTCTGGGAGAAAATTTTTCTTGATATATTGTGTCAAAAAACCTTCTCGTACGCCTGCGTTGCTGATGACAAAACGGGAAAGCTGTAAAGCTTCGGCAATCGTGACGTATGCCGCAAGACCGGGCATGATGGAAAGAACGCGGTCTGAAACGGTTTCGCGGAGCCATTTTCCGTTCTTTTGGGTGTCGTCAAGCGCGTGTAAGTAAACTTTTTTAAGGTCTTCTGCGCTAAAAGTATATCCTTCGTTGAGCGTACCGTCGGAAAAAAGGGTACTATGAAGCTTTGCGGCGGCACGTGCTGTTCCGCCAATCAAGAAAGCCGTTTCGCAAGCACCGATAAAATTCGGATATGCCGACAAGATTTCTTTCACATACGTCTGAATCTGACTCATTTCCTCATTTGTGGGAAATGGGTCTTTTTTTGTGCAAGCCGTAAAGCGCTTGGTCAGCATAACACAGCCAATCGGAAGGCTGACCACGGAAAGAATACGTTCGCCTTCAAAATGAACGATCTCCGTACTGCCTCCGCCCATATCGATCAGAAGACCGCTTGGGGTTTCGGGGAAGCGATAACGGATCGCGGCGTGATCATAAGAGGCTTCCATTTCACCGCTGATGATATCGATATCAATCCCAAGTCCCGCTTTGATATCGCGCACGATTTTGGCACTATTGGAAAGTCCACGGAGCGATGCGGTGGCAAACGCGGAAAAAAGATCGCAAGGAAAGCTATTGGCGCGCGCCAAAAACTCGCGCAAAACGGCAAAAAGCTTACCGATACCGTCACTTGTCAGTGCGCCATCCTTTGCATAAGCGGCAAGCCCCAATAAGCTGCGGACAGAAAGCACCGTCGTAAACAGACCTGTTTCCGTATCGATATCATAAATATTCATGCGAACGCTATTCGCGCCGATATCCACAATGGCATATTTGAAAATTTTTTCATTCAGCTGAAACATGATGATGCCTCCTTTCGCACCGATTTACTCACAAAATCTATTATACACAAAAACGCGCAAACTTGCAATAGTTATTTTTGAAAAACTGCGAAAGGATAGAATTGACAAGGAAAATAGGATTTGGTATACTAAATATAGAGATATACAAAAGGGGGATCGTTTATGAAAGAACTGCAACTTCGGGTTCCATATCGTTATCATTGGCATCGCTCCCAAATGCGGGAGCAGCTCATATTATGCGCTATCGCGGGCATTCTCAGTTTATTTATGATTGGCGGATGGCTATGGATATTTTTTACCTCAGATTCTCTCTCAAGATGGTTTTACGGCATCATTGCGGTGGGTTTTCTTCTCCTTGAGATCGGAGTTGCCATAGGTCTTTGGGAAACATCCTATTCGCGGGGCTTGAAAATTACCGTGAGTGAATACGGATTTACGGTGAAAACCAACCGTATTCGTTCGGTTATGTATCGTTGGGACGAGATTCAAGCCTGTGGCGTTGGCTTTTTCCGTCAAGAACCGGATTATTTATTTGTATATATGTCGAAGATCCCGATCCCTGAAGTTCCGTTTCGTTTGAGCAGTTATCGCTATGGTGTCAATCGTTTGTGGAAAAAACTTCTTCGGAAACATAAAATGCGTTTCCGTTTTCAAAAGCAATATGAAAAGATCGTCAATCTTCCCATCAGTTGGCAGGAATACGAGGATTTCAAAGCCATTTTACCGGAACATCTTCGTTTACAGGTTGAAGAATCGAAAATGAATTTTTTCAAGCAATTTCCCGATACGCGAAAACAATGGAATGAAGTATGTCATATCTTTCGTCATATGAGTTCGGTGCATTGTGCGAGCTGTATCGTTTCCGAGGAAAGCTTGCGCCTGATCGTATATTATAGGGGAACGTATGGCACGAGTATGACTCGTTTTGTTTGTCCGTGGAATGAGTTTGTATCCGTAGGAATGGATTATTATATATTCGATTCGGCATATTATCCTGTCTTATATCTTTCCAAAACGAAAATCCCGCCGCTTGCTTACGGCGCAGAACATTATCAAGGAAATGACAAGGCTTGGTTTTCGGTCAATGATTTTTGGAAAGCATTTTTCAAGGAAAATAAACAGAACAGGGAAAACAGAGAAAATGCGGATTGTTTGCGGTTAGAGGTCAGCTCCTCTCAACTGGAAAAAATCAAAGCGCATCTGCCGCCTCATCTTCTTCATGAGCTTGAAGAATCCGAAGAAAGAGTATATGCGGAATGTCCGCAAATCAAAAAAGCGTGAATCATCACGCTTTTTTTGTTCCATAGGAAATTGCGCAAAGTATTGCAAACGGAGCAGAGGTATGATATAATGAGAGCGAGCAAAAAATAGCGTGACAAAAAGAGGTGCGGATAACACCTCAAAAAACGATATTTTTGCGATCACCTTTAAAACATAGA
>JAGBCV010000020.1 GCA_017937845.1 Clostridia bacterium
CCCACGGGACCCATTTATGGGTAGTAAGTAACAATTGCGTGGCTGGCAGGCCAATCTAAAACGCACTTGTGCGTAGCCAGTAGCGTGTAGGGCTATGCCCGAAAATGAAATACCACCCGCTATGCGGGTGGATATTTATTAGTCTTCAAATTTTTCTGCGTGTTTTTTGATCGCATCAAAGGTTTCCGTGCTGAGAACGTGTTCGATACGGCAAGCATCCTCCGCGGCGATTTCGGGCGGAACGCCGAGCGAAATGAGCCATTTGGAAAGAAGCGTATGACGTTCATACATTTTTTCCGCGATCGCGCGCCCGCTGTCAAGAAGTGTGATGTATCCGGCGCGGTCCATTTCGATCAGTCCGTTTTCACGAAGATGCTTCATGGCGATGCTGACGCTGGGTTTGGTATAATCAAGCTCGTTTACGATATCAATAGAACGGACGTTTCCGTTTCGTTTTTGCAAAATCAAGATGGTTTCGAGATAATTTTCGGCGGATTCCAAAATTTTCATTCCGTTTATCCTTCCTTTCTTTTGTGAAGTCAGGGTATTATATACAGTATATCATAATATGAAACAAATTGCAAGTTGTTTTTGGCTTTTTATATATTCCAAAATACAGAGTTCTGATCTGGCAATATCAATGCTTTTTGAAGCATAGAGTGTTGACATGAATTGGTCTGGATGTTATCATATATATGATTACTTATGATTTGAAGGAGAAATTGCACAATTATGAATGACATGAACGATATTATGAAGCTACACACTTATCTCTTCCGGCAAGGAAAGGCGAAGCTGCTCGGACAGGATTGTGATTACACACCTATAAGAGCATTGTGTGAAAAATTGAAAAAAGAAAATCCGGATGTTTGCGGTGTTTTTGTCACCGATGGCACCGACAGTGAGCTGATTTGTAGTGTATCGGATTTTTTTGATAATTTATTGAAATTCAGCTAATATCCTCAATCTCATGCCATGAGAAATAACATTCTCATAAATCGCCCAAATTGTAATTTCTTGGATTTTTGCAAAATCATTGACTTTGCTTCGATTTTGCTATATAATGATAAAAGAGAGAATATTTAGGAAGACCCCTTCAAAATATGCTTGAGCCATTCGCTGTCCTCTTTGTTGATGGCGGATGTCGTCCGTAAAAGGACGGTATACAGCATCACGCAAAGGATGATTCCCAAAATCAGCATAGGCAGATTCAAAATACGGACGGTCGATTTCAAAATGAGCATACAGAGCGCCGTTGCGCCCGATATGCAAAGGATCGGACAGAAGACCGCTTTGAGGAGCGGGATCCCGACGCCTGTTACGGTCATGAGTCGGGAAAGGCTGAACGCAAGATTGACAAGCTCCGTTGTGAAGATGCAGATGACGTAGCCATAAACGCCGATTTTTGGGACGAGTATCCAAACGAGGATCACACTCATCGAAGCGTCGATGATATTATAAAACATGGAGTGAAGTTGCTGTGAAAGCCCTTTGAGCATTCCATCGACCGTCGTATCGAGATACATGACGGGAATGAGAGGCGCAAAGATGCGAATGAATTTGACGGCTTCCTCACTGTCGTAAACGGCAAGTCCGAGCGGTCTTGCAAAGCATATGAGGATGCCCGCCGTCCCAATGCCGAAAAAGAGCGCAAAGGTAAGCGCGCGGCGCACGATATAACAAATATGCTTATTTTTGTATACGGTCTTGTATTTGTCGGCAAGCTCCGAAAGCTCGGGGACGATCAGCCCCGCAAAGGTGGAGCATACCGCAGACGGAAAGAGAATGAGCGGAAAGACCATGCCGTGAATCGTACCGTAGGAGGCGAGCGCCGTGCTGTAATCCACACCGTGCTTGCGAAGTCCGACGGGAATGAGGATATGCTCGATGGTCACAAGCCCCGAGCGGAGATAGGACGAAAGCGCAATGGGAAGCGAGATGCCAAGCATACGAGAGGTCATATGGGGGTCATTTTTCGGCGTTTTTTCACGCAAATGACGCTTTTTATCAAAGATATAAAAGGCGATCAGATATAAAAACGAAAGCGCCTCCGAGGCGGCAGAGCCGATGACGAGCGCGAGCGTTGCGGATTCGATGCCCTTTGATACCATTGCCGAAAGAAGCATCACCGTGAGCGCGATTTTGACGAATTGCTCGATGAGATTGGCAGAAGCGCTCTTGACGACACGTCTGACCGCGCCGAAATATCCGCTGAACACATTGGAAAGCGCGATAAAAGGAAGCGCCACGGCGAGCACACGCAGACTTCGATAGGTTCTTTCATCATGTAAAATATGCTGAGAGATGAACTCCGCGCCGAAAAAAAGCAAGGAAAACGATGCGATGCCAAAGAAAAGCGCATATCCGACGCATTTTCGCATCGCTGTGATGACACCTTTATGGTCGCCGCGTCCAAGCTCCTCGGAAACCAGACGCATGACCGCAAGACTGATGCCCGAGGTGGCAAGCGTGACCGCAAAGGCATAAATACTCGTAACCAAGGAATAAAGTCCCATACCTTCCGCGCCGATCTTACCCGAAACGTAAGCATTGAAGACCACGGAGATGCTCCGCATCAAAATCGTAACGGAGCCGAGGATCAGCGCATTTGTGATAAATTGTTTGACTCTTTTCATTCTGAAATCCATTCTGCCGAGGGGCGGGAATTTCGGCAAAGATCCGTTTTGCCGTTTATAAATTCAATATATTCGCGTTTTCTCCCGTCTATGCCCCTCATTTTGAACATCAAAAGAAATAAAAAATAATTATAAAAGAAAGGGCTCCTTATGAAACAAAAAACGCTAAATCCAAAACTCAAAGAGATCTTGACCGACATTGTTTATCTATGTATAAGCGGCTTGCTTTTTGCGATCGCTTATAATATGTTCTTTGTGCCGGGTGCGATCTTCATCGGCGGTGCGGGCGGTATCGCAACAGCACTCAACATCTTGTTCAATATCCCGACAGGTACGATGATCATTCTCATCAATGTCCCGCTCGTCGCGCTTTTCATGTTGTTTTACGGCGCGAAATCGGCAGTGAAGGGTATCGTTGGTATTTTGGTCAGCTCTCTTTTCGTCGATGGTACGGCAATGCTCGGAATTTTCGGAGAAGCATTCCCGAATGCAGCGGAAAACAGACTCCTTTGTGCGATCCTCGGCGGTCTTGTTCTTGGTGCGGCGGTCGCGTTCATGTTTGCGCGCGGCTATTCCACAGGCGGCTCTGACCTGATCGCGTTCCTTGTGAAGATCTTCATTCCGAACGCCTCCACGCCGAACGTCATTTTTGGTGTTGAAGCGTGCGTTGTCCTGATTGCATCCCTTATCACAAACGATACCATCTCTACCATCGTGATGAGTATCTTCTTCTCCATCATCTGCACGTTCATGCAGACGAATGCCCTTTCTACCATCAACGGCGGCTTTGACAAGACCCGCGTGGCGTATATCTTCTCCGATAAATACGAAGAGATCGCCAATGCCATGATGAAGGACCTCAAGCGTGGTGTCACCATCATCGACGGTCAGGGCTGGTACACCAAGGAAGAGAAAAAGATCATCTTCTGCGTTGTCAAGAAAAATGAGATCTTCCCGCTGAAGACCCTTGTTCGTCATATGGATGAAAACGCATTTATGATCCTTTCCGAAGCAACCGAAACCATCGGACGCGGCTTCAAAGCAGGCGTTGGCGACGTTGTCATCGAGCCCAAGAAAAAGAAAAAACAGGCAGAAAAGAAATGATCCTCTTTTGACTGTTTTCTTATAAAAATACGTTACAAATCGGTAGAGATGTTGATTCTCTGCCGATTTTGTGTTATAATCATGATAATTTGTAAAAACCAACGATTTCGAGGTACACCATGCAAAAACGCGCCCTTGCCATTCACGATATCTCCTGCATCGGCAGATGCTCTCTGACCGTTTGCTTGCCCATACTTTCCGCCGTCGGCATCGAAACCGTCGTACTTCCGACCGCTGTTCTTTCCACCCAAACGGGCGGTATGACGGGCTTTACCTTTCATGACCTTACGAGCGAAATGACACCCATCACCGACCATTGGAAAGCACTCGGACAAACGTTCGACGTGATTTACAGCGGTTATCTCGGCTCTCTCGCGCAGGCAAAGCTTGTGGAGGATATCATTTGCGATTTCAAAAGAGAACATTCTCTTGTCGTCGTCGACCCCGTTATGGCGGATAACGGCGAATATTATTCCCTTATGACCCCCGAATTTACGGACGAAATGCGCTCCCTTTGCAAAAATGCGGATATCATCACCCCAAATCTCACGGAAGCCGCCTTTCTCCTTGACAGACCCTATTATCCCCACCCCAGCGAAAAGGAGATCGAGGAGCTTCTTCGCGGACTTGCGGCGCTTGGCGCAAAAAAGGTCGTCATCACAGGCGTTTCCTTTGAAGGCAACTCGCTCGGAGCGGCGGCATACGACAGTGAAACAGGGGAGATCTCCTATGCCTTTACCGACCGCGTGAACGCGATTTTCCACGGAACGGGCGATGTTTTCGGAAGCTCTCTCGTTGCGTCGGTCATGTCGGGCAAAAAGCTTTCCGAAGCCATTCGTATCGCCATGGATTTCACGTTCCGCGCCATCAAACGCACCCTTGCCGCCGGCACAGACCTGCGCTTCGGCGTTCAATTCGAGCTTGAGCTCCCCTATCTCATGCGCGAGCTTGGGGTACTTTGAGCCTATTGCAGGATTGCCAACAAATATTTCGTGGCAAAGCGAACCCCTCTGATAAAGGCATCCTTTTCGGAAATACTGCTGATCTCACTCATATACGCTTCATACTTCAAAAACAGTTCGTTTTCCTTTTCGTTCAAGTTTTCCCGTAACCGTTCTTCGCTTTGGTAAGCCTTTTCTAAGACCTCCTCAAGCTCCTTTGTCGGTATCATGGGATTGCCTAATTCGTAGGAATACCACAAATCTTCCAGAATATGCTTCATATTAACCTCCATTCGCACCCGAAAGGGTGCGTTTTTATTTTTTATTATAACGCAAGTTCAACGAGAGTAGGGCGGGATGCCCACATCCCGCCGAAAATGTTTGGGTTTCTATCTTTCTTTCGGCGACCACTTGGCAAGCCGCCCTACATGAATGTATAAGCACATCGAACTTATGTTATTATAGCACAGATTTTTCAAGACTGCTTAAAATGCACCCTAAGAGGTGCATCTTATGTTTGGCTCCCTTGTGTAAAGGGAGCTGTCAATCGTAAGATTGACTGAGGGATTGGCATATAAAAGAAAATCGACAGGTCATAAAAAACCTGCCGATTTTTCATTATTCAGCCACAATAAACTCCGCATACGGACCCCAGAAGTAATTCGTCTGATAAGCCGAAAGCGAATCCGCAGAAACGTAGAATTTAGCAGAGGAGGGAAGTCCTTCCATTGCCATACCCGAAAGGTTGTTGACCGTCGTGTCGTTCGGGTCAAGCGCTTCCAAATGAATCTTCGTAAGGCTCGAAGCACCGCGGAACGTACCGTCGGGAATCTGACCGATATTCTTTGTGATCGTGAGTTCGCGCAGAGCTTCCGCGCCTGCAAAGGTGTCCGCTTTGAACGAAACGACCTTTTTGCCGTCGTAAGCGACAGGCGTTGTCAGCGCTTCCTGCGCCTTGCCAAGCTCGCTGAGTCCCGTGATATAAACGCCGAAATCGGTCATTTCATAGGTGAAATATACCTCATTTTCGTCATATTCATAAATTTCGGGTTCATCCGAGCCTGTGGGTATCTCGGGCGGTTCGGGATAATCGATCGTGATATCCGCTTCCGTAAGTCCCACGAGAGGTGCCAGATCGATGGCAAGTTGTCTTGTGTGGACCGTCGCGCCCGCGCTGTTGAGGTGGAAATTGCTGTCATAGAAATATCCCGAGGGATAGATCATATAGTTCGGATCGCCGAGAATCTCACAGTGGAAATTCTCGCGGAGATATGCCATGTATGTTTCCAAGGTTTCAAGCGAGATATCCGCAGGAAGTGCGCTTTCGTTCATCGGACAGAACGAGAGATAGACCTTCGCGCCCTTGCTTTCCGCATAGGAGATATAGTCATTGACGTAATCCACAAAATCCGCGGAGATCATTGCCGTATCAAAATCGATGACCATGCTTGCATCTACACCGCCGACCATCGTGTTATAATCCTTATCGCGGCGATAGCGGATGAAGCCGTGCTCGTCAAAGGAAGCGGCGTTGTAAATACCCTCGGGGTCAAGCTCGCCGTCCTGCATTGCATAACCGAGCTTGCTTGCGGCAAATTTCCAAAAGCCGCCGAGCATCGCGGGCATATCGTCGGAATCGATGTGAGAAAGGAGCGAGAAATCGCCGTCCACCGCCTGCCACATCGCCTCCGCGTTGAAGTAGAGCGACCATGTCTGCGCGTTCATTTCGGGCGCAATGACGATGATATCTCCCTCGCAGATGGCGTCCTTGGCATAATCGAGCATCGTTTTCGTGCCGAGCGTTGCGTAAAGACCGAAGTTGATAACGGGCTTTCCGAGCTGCTCGGAAAGAAGCTTTGTATCGACACCGAACGCAACGGAGCTGCCGCCGATGATGACGATCTTTTCGCCTTCCGCGGCATACAGGCGTTCTACCTTGTTGTCAAATTCACCGAGGAATGTTTTTTCAAATTGGTCGGGAATCGCAAATCCGAGCGCGCCCACGAATACGACGGGGAGAGCCGCGAGAAGCAAAACCGCCAAAAAACGCAAAAATGATTTTTTCATATTCATTTACCGTCCTTTCCTCGGGTCAAAATTGGAAGTAGATAAACGCAGACGCGCCACCCACGGAAAGAAGCAGACACCAAGCGACCGCCACGATAAGCGCGGTAAGTCCTGCCGTATACTGACGGGAAAGCGTACCCGTTTCCGCAATGCTCTCATTCGCGCCGATGCGGTCAAGAATGGAAAGAATGACGATGGAAAGTACCGTCACGAGAATCGCCACCAAGTTCAAATCGAGCGTTACGAGCGTATCGGCAAGCGAGCCCCACGGAGATACGAGCTTGGAGATGAGCACGCCGACGTCCGAAATGCTGTTTGCGCGGAAGAGTATCCACGAAATGCAGACGAGCACGAACGTCCAGAATCTCTGCCAAAGCGTGAAAAGCAGGGAATCCGTCTTGATATGGAGCTTTGCGTAAAGCTTTTCTCTCGGTTTTTTGGTGATAGCGCCCACGATCTGATAAATACCGTGAAGCGAACCCCAAAGCACGAACGTCCAGTTTGCGCCATGCCAAAGACCGCTGACGAAGAAGACGACGAAAAGATTGAAATAATGACGCGCCTTGGAGCAACGGTTGCCGCCGAGCGGGATATAGAGATAATCGCGGAACCAGCTCGAAAGGCTGATGTGCCAGCGCGCCCAAAATTCCTTGATGCTTCTTGCGCGGTAAGGTCTGTCGAAGTTTTGCATCAGACGAATACCCATCACGCGCGCACAGCCGATGGCGATATCGGTATAACCCGAAAAGTCGCAGTAGATCTGAACGGAGAAAAGCACGGAGGCAATGACGATGCCCCAGCCCGTTGCTTCGCTCGCGTTGTTATAGACTACGTTTACGTATTCGGCGATGAGGTCGGCAACGACGATCTTTTTGAAGAAGCCGACTGCCATTTTTTGAAGACCTGCCCAAGCGTTTGCGGCTTCGAGCTTATGATCTTCTTTCAGCTGAGGGAGCAGATTTTCGGGTCGTTCGATAGGACCTGCCACAAGCTGGGGGAAGAACGAAACGAAAAGCGCATACCAACCGAAATGATGCTCCGCTTTGATGCTTCCTTTGTAAACGTCGATGACGTAAGAAAGCGTCTGGAAGGTATAGAACGAGATACCGACGGGCAAAATGAGATTCAGAACGAGGTCATCTGCCTGTCCGCCGAAGAGATTCCAAAGGGAGATGGCGGAATCCGCAAGAAAATTGAAATACTTAAAGAAGAAAAGCACACCGAGAGAGGTGACAAGCGTCGCCGTCAGCCAAAATCTTCTGACTGCCTTGCTTTCGCTTTTCTCCATGAGGATCGCACTGATATAGGAAACTGCCGTTGTGAAAAGAATGAGGAAGATGAGCGGCGGATTCCAGATCATATAGAAGAAATAGCTTGCGGCGAGAAGCCACATCCATTTCGTTTTCTTGGGTAAAATAAAATAGAAAAGGAGAACGATGGGATAAAAGAGAAGAAATTCCGCGGAATTAAAGATCATGCCTTACCCCTCCCCTCAAGAAAAACAAAGCCAAGACGAATGAGCAAATAGAGAAGCAAAAAGACGAGCATTTCCGAAAGTCCTGCACCGAGGGTCATGAAAAGGAACGCCGCCGCCGTCAGAAGTACGGCGTGAAGCGCGAGAAAGACCCATTTTGCGCGGAGGCGATGCTCCAAAAAGGTAAGGAGCACCGCCAATGCCAAGCCGATCAGCATCAAAAGAAGGACCTTCGGGAAATTTTCACCGCTTTCCGCTGTGAGAAAAAAGTCCCAAAATTTCATATGTAAGCCCTCACGTTACGATTTTCCAAGCGCTTTGAGGAGATCCTCTGCCACCTGCTCGGAGCGGAGCGTTGCGCCCTCGTCGGTCAGATGCCATGCGGAGTCGTAGAAATATCGATCCTCAAAGATCATATCCTGATAATCCGAGATGACGACGATATCCATTTTCGAGGTTATCGATTCGAGAAGCGCCAAAATTGCGCCTTCTTCTGCCTTTTTCATACCGCTTTCCTGCATTGCCGCAAAGGAATAGAATACGTTGACACCCTTTGCCTGCATATTCTGTACGATTTCGGGGATTACGTTTTCGCCGCCGAAGCCGTAACGGAAGTTATAGGAATATACCTGTCCCTTGGAGTTGCGGTTGGACATATCGTCGCCGTATTTGCTCATGGAGCTGGGAGTTTTATCGAAGTCTCTGTATTTTCTGGAAGCGAGGCTCGATGCAAAGCTTGCGAACGAGGAGAAGAAGTTCTGATAATACTGTACGTTGATGTATTTTGTGAAATCGTAATTGGATTTTCTAAATTCCCAGAAGCGACTCGAGCACATGGGGTTGCCGAGGGTCGAGGTGCCGGGCTCGGGACACCAAAGCACGATATCGCCTTCCTTGACGAAATCTTCTACGATATCAAAATATACGATGGACGTGATGTTTGCGTTTTCACCGAAGTTGATGATTTCATATTCGCCGTTCAATGCTTCGTCAAGAACCGCGGAATTGTAGCCCATCAGAGAGCCGGAACCGCCGATGATGACGATCTTCTTTTTGTCCTTAGCCCAGATCAAACGGTCGATTTTTGCGGCAGAACCGCTGAACCAATCGTCGATGAGGGTTTTGGTGGTGTTGAGGCGTACGTTTGTGAATTTATCGCAACGCTCAAACGCCTTGTCGGAGATCTTCTGAATGGTATCGAAAAGAACGAGCGTTTCCAGCTCTGTGCATTTATAGAACGCATCTTCCTCGATCTCCTTAACGGTCGTCGGAACGACAACGCGCTTCACCGCCGTCATTTCAAAGGCTTCTGCGCCAAGCCCTACGACCTTTTTGCCACCGATCGTTTCGGGAACGACAACATCGACCGCCGTACCGTTATAGCCGACGATGTATACGTTCGAGCCTGCATTTCTGACCTCGAAATCCGTTTCGGGTGCGAAAGGCTCCCAAACACAGTAAAGCTCGATCTTGCCCTTGCTGCCCGTTATCTTAGAGCCGAGAGAAACGTCCTCGCCCGTGCCGTCCGCCTTGGTATTGTAGCCTGTCAAAAGATAACCGTCACGCTTGAAATAGCCCTGCTCGGGAAGCGTGTTGGGGTTCTGCTGGAAGACCGCGGAGAAGGTATCCGTGCCGTTGAAGCCCGCTTTTGCGATCTCGCCGCCGTTTGTGTTATAAACGATCTGCATACTGGTGTTGAGATAGAGCTTCTTTGCAATGGAGGAGGTTACCGTATAGGTAAGCTCTGTGGAATCCGACGGTTTGCCGTTTATGATGGCGTCGCCCTCCGACCAGCCGTCAAAGAGGTAGCCGTCGCGCAGTTTTACGGTGAAGGTTACGTTTTCGCGTGTGCCAACGCCCTTCTGCACTTCCCAGGTAACGTCAGCCGATGCCGCGTTATAAACCAAGGTAACGTATTTTCCGACCAAAACCGACTCCAGATCGTCAGGTGTTGTCTCGGGGATCGGGTCAACGGAGCCGCCTGCGGTCGTTTCGGTCGTGGAAATGTCCGAGGACTCCGTCGTCACGTTTCCGACGGTCGTACTCGTGGGAGTGGGCGCGACGGTCGTGGTCAAATTTGGGTCGATAACCGTACTGTCTTCAAAATCCGGTTTATCACACGCCGCCATCGTCAGACACATCGACGCCGCAAGCACGCCTGCAATGAGTTTCTTTTTCATATCAAAAATTCTCCTTTCAGAATTTCAAAATCGTGTTTTATGGCAAAGTTGTCTAAAAAAATCCTCTCAAAAAGCATTACTATGTTCAGTTTACCATAAAACTGCGCTTCTGTCAATATTTCCATCTTGTCAGGAAAAATCTTTTTCATGTGAGTTCGACAAAAGTAAGGCGGGATGCAAGCATCCCGCCGAAAAGGTTGGCTTCGTATTCTTCGGCGGCTTATAGGCAAGCCGCCCAACTTCTATCGAACTCTCGTGATGTTAAGACGTTTTCTTTTTTTCGATGACGAGCAGGTCCGCTTCGTTCTCCGTTTGTGAAACGGCAAAGGCAAGCGTGCCGTTTTCGTCGGCTTTTACGGTGAAGCTTGTTTTCTCGGGCTTTGCCTTTTCGATGAGATATGCCGTTTCCTCTTTCGTGGGAAGCTCCGTGAGCTTCATTTCGAGATAAGCGGTATACGCATCGCCCATTTTGTAACCGATCGTTTCGCGTGTAACGGTATATTCTGCGTTGGGTTCCAAGCCGTCCAAAGAAACCGCCGCGTCAGGCAGGACGGGAGAAACGAGATTTTGAGAGAAATGCTTGCGGTTGTCGGTCTTTTCGGGCGTTCCCTTGATGTTCCAGAAAAGCACCTGTACGCTCTCGTCGGATTTGCAAACGTAGGCGTTTTCGTCATCGCAGAGAAGCTCGGTGTCGCCAAGCCTGCTCAAAAAGCAGTACGCATAATAAGTCGGCTTCGGAATGGATTGCACGTTGAAAAGTCCGAAACCACCGTGAAAGGGCTTTGTGGGAGGGCCGTTTTCCTCGAAAATATCCGTATACGTCCAGTAGGAGAACATATCCGCATAGCCTTCGCTTCTCTTGACAGCGCGCAGCAGATAGGGGGCATTGTAATAATTATCGTGAATGAAATCTGTCGGCGAAAAGGAGCTTGACCATTCGGTGATGATGAGGGGAAGTCCGTGGTCGTGGCATATCTTGCCGTGATGACGGATCTCGTTTGAAACCTTATCGATGCTTGGCAAATAGACGATGGCGTTGCCCTCGGGGTCGAAATCGCCCTTGATGCCGTAGCTGTGGCTCGTAATGAAGTCGAGCGGGATATCGTTTTCCTTGCAATGCGTGATAAGCTCTTCGATCCATTTCATGCCTGCGGTGGCAGGACCGCCGACAACATACTCGGCGTTGACACGCTTGACCGCCTTTGCCGCCGTATCGTAAAGCGCAAAATAAGCGTTGATATTCTGATATTCCGTGAAAAATCCCTTGTGGTTCGGCTCGTTCCAAACCTCGAAATACCATGTTTTCACCTCGTCCTCACCGTAGCGATAGGTGAGATGGCGGACGGTCTCCTCGATCAGCATTTCCCATTCGCGCATATCGCTCGGCATGGATTTGTTCATCTTCCACCAGAAAACGTAGGCTTTATCCTTTGCCATGATATCGGGCATCAGACCGAGCTCCACGATGGGGCGGATGCCTGCTTCCAGCAGGGAATCGAAAAGCAAGTCAACGTATTGGAAGCAGAACGAAAGTGTTCCGTCCTCATTTCTGTGAACGATGTTCATTTCTTCGTGGAAAAGTCCGTGAAAGCGGATATAGCAGAACGGACATTCCGATTGCATTTTTTTCAGCTGTTGCATCGGAATGTAGCGCATGACCTCTCCTGCACGACCCGCGCCGATACACGCGCTGAAAAAGCGGTCGAGCTTACCTTTTGCTTGATTCAGATTTGCTTTGATGGTTCTCATGGTATTCTCCTTTTTGAATGGTCGATCATTTCGACCGAAACGCTGTTTTTGCAGGGATATTGTAGCATAGCCGCGATTCTGTGTCAAGATTTTTACGGGAAAAAACGTGCAGCTTTAAGCGATCGTTTTTTCGATCAGATCGATCATTTCGGCGACTGCGCCGTCCTTACAGTGGCAGACCTGATATTTGGCGACGGCTTTGACGGCATCGACGGCGTTCGCGGGGCAAACGGCAACGTCTGCACCGCGGAGCATTTCGAGGTCGTTGTCATAATCGCCGATGCACCAGATATCCGCACCGTGATAGCGCTCCTTCAGATAGGGGAATTGAAAATTTTTAGAAACGCCGAGGGGTTGGACCTCGAAAATATGCGCGTCGGACGTGGTAAAGGTGAAATACTCGGAAAATTCATCTTCTGCAATTTTGCGAATTTTCGCAAGCGTTTCGGGGTCGGAGATGCAAACGGCTTTGAAGATCTTTTCCTTGCCGAAATCGGAGAGCGGACGCTTGATGGCGAGATGGGCAAGACGGAAATCGCGCAGACGCTCCAAAATGTATGTATCGTCATCTGCAACGAGAAAGCCTTCCGCAAAGCTTGCGCGGAAGCCCGCTTTTCCCATGAAATCGCGGCGGATACGCAACACAAACTCCATCAGCTTTTCGCCGTTTACGTATTGCGGATTCAAGATTTCGCCTTTTTCCACGTCGTAAAGATAACTGCCGTTGCAAAGGATGCAGGGCATATTGACGTATTCGCCGATGTTTTGCATAATGGCGAAGATATCCATGTGGTTTCTGCCTGTGGAAAGGGCAAAATGACCGCCGTTTTCGCAGAAATAGCGCAGTTTTTCAAAGTTTCTCGGGTGTATCTCGTTTTGAAAGAGAAGTGTGCCGTCGATATCGGAGGCGATCAGTACGTTTTCAAATTTTTTCATAAGAGAACTCCTTTACATAGTCTTACGCAGAATATCGAGAATTTCGGTGAAATACGAGGGGAGCTCCGTGGTAAAGCGCATGGTTTCGCCCGTCCGCGGATGCGTGAGGATCAGCTCCTTTGCGTGCAGACATTGCCCCTCCGTGTATTTGGCGAATTTCACGTTTTGCGGATGCTTTTCCGCGCCGTAAACGAGGTCGCCGAGGAGCGGATGATTCTTGTGAGAAAGATGCACGCGGATTTGATGCGTTCTGCCCGTTTCCAGCTCACAGCGCACGTAGGTCACGGCAGGAAAACGCTCCAAAACCTTGACGTGTGTGACGGCATTCTTGGCGTTTTTCTCGGTCACAGCCATCTTTTTGCGGTCAACGGGGTGTCGACCGATGGGAAGGTCGATGGTGATATCTTCGTCGATCTTGCCGAGCGCGATGGCGTGATAGATACGGGAGACCTTATGCTCCTTGATCTGCTCGGAAAGGGAAAGGTGCGCCGTATCGTTTTTGGCGACGACGAGAAGTCCGCTCGTATCCTTATCGATGCGATGTACGATACCGGGGCGGAGAACGCCTCCTATCCCCGAAAGTCTTTCTCCGCAGTGATAGAGGAGCGCGGAAACGAGCGTTCCCGTGTAATTGCCCGCCGCGGGATGCACGACCATGCCCTTGGGCTTATTGACGACGATGATATCCTCATCTTCGTAGACGATATCGATGGGGATATTTTCGGGCTTTGCCTCGCAGGGCTCAGGCTCGGGCATGGTCAGCGTAAGCGTATCTCCGAGGCGCAATTTATAGTTTTTGTTTGCGGATTTTCCGTTGACAAGAACAAACCCGTCCGCAAGCAGCTTTTGCGCGTGCGAACGGGTCATTTCTTCTTCGGACTCCGAGAGGAAAACGTCGATACGGGAGCCGACGCTTTCTTCTGTGATTTCAAAGTGTTTCGTTGTGAGTTCCGACATCGTTTGTGGGGTCCTTTTCTTCTTTGGTTTCGGTAGTTTTTTTCGTATCGACAAAAAGAGATTTATCGAAAAAGAGGATATACGCCGCCATCATGAACGTACCGACGACGATGCAAATATCCGCGATATTGAAAACGGGGAAATCGATGAACGTAAATTCAAGAAAATCGACGACGTATCCAAGGAAAAGACGGTCGATCATATTGCCAACGGCACCGCCGATGATGAGCGACATTGACGTACCGAAAAGCACATGGAGCTTGCGGAAGCGGTAGAGGACGATGGGCAGAACGATGATGGCGATCGCGGTCGCCGCGAGAAAGACCCATCGATGCTCGCTGAACATACCCCAAGCCGCGCCGCGGTTCTGGATATGCGTGAAGGAAAAGAATCCTTCGATGAGTGTGACCGAATCGTAAAGCGGAAGTGTTTGTACGACGATGTATTTGGATATCTGGTCAATGAGTACGGATAAAATGATGATAGCAGTCCATAAAATCATAAAGAAGCTCCTTTATTTGAAGGAAACGGGCAGATCAAAATCGAAGATAGGCTCTACGGCATCCGGCTCATCCAAAAGGGACATGACGGAGGGAACCTTGTTCTTTTTGGCTTTTTCCGGCTGCGGCGTTTCCTTTGCCGCCTCGGAAACGGAAAGAAATGCGTCCTTATCGGTGGTAAGCTCGACCTCGGGTGTGTCGCTCTCCTTTTCGCTTGCCGTGCCGTCCTTTGCGCCGTGCTGAGATGCGATATCGTTTTTCAGCTCGGAAACGATGCTCTCCACGTAATCGTCGGGAGTAAGCGTTTCGTCAAGCTCGTAAACGGGTGTCAGCTGTTCGATCAGCTCGATATGCAAACGGTATTTTTCAAAAAGCTCTCTTTTGAACTCGCTGACCGTTTTTTCGATATCGGAGAGCGCCTTTTTCTGTGCCTCGACCTTATCGCGGAAGCCCTTGAGAATGGCGTCGCAATTCGATTTGACGGAGGCGATGATATCGTCGGCGCGGGTGTATGCTTCCTCGATGACGGCATCGCCTGCTTTTTTGGCGGTTTCGAGCGTTTTTCTGACTCGCGTTTCCTCGGATTCGGACGCGATGAGAAGCGCCTCCGCCTCGGCAAGTCTTTGTGTGAGCGCGATATTTTCGCGGTAAAGCTTTGCATAGTTTTCCACAATGCGGTTGATATATTCGTCCACCTCGGCGGTGTTATAACCGCGGATGGAGCGGGTGAACTCTCTTTCGGAAAGCTCGTTTGGTGTCATCTGTGCCATGGGAATCTCCATTATTTGCATAAATTTTGGCAGAAAAACCTTGACGGGACAAAAATCTTGTCCCGTCAAAATCATATGTGTTTGGAATCAGTCAAGGGGGATCAGAACAAGGTGTCGCTTGTCAGATTGACTGCGGGAGCGGTGGGCTGAACAGCGGTCTGGCGGTTCAAATCCGCGGATTTCACTTTGGAATCGGCAACGTCAACGTTGCAGGGGGTGATGATGTAAGTGTTGTTGGCTACGTTCTTGAGCTGACCGTCGATGGAGTAAGCAACGCCTGCGAGGAAGTCGATGAGTCTTTTTGCAACTTCCTTGTTGGTCGCTTCCAAATTCAAAACAACGGTGCGATGTGCGAGAAGGTGATCTGCGATCTCGGTAACGCTTGCGTAGTTTTCGGGTCTTACGACCTTGAGCTCGAGCGATGTGCTGTCTGTGCCGGAAATGTCCATACCCTGAGTCTGTGCGCTCTGGCGTGTGGGGGGAACCTCTTCGCCCTCGAGAGGATCCGGATAGTATTCGTCTTTATCGTAATCGGGTTCGGTGCCGACCATCGATTTGAGTTTATCAAACAATCCCATTTTATACCTCCAAAAATATCGTTTTATGATATCATTTTTTCAAAACTTGATTTTTTATGGAAATGCACATAAATTTCCTTATACAACATTATAACATACTGTATTTAGAAATTGCAATCTTTTTTATAAAATTTTTATAAAAATTTTTGTCAAATTTTCTTGTAAGGCTCGCCGCGCTTGCCGAAGATGCCTTCGCCGATGCGAATGATATCCGTACCGTTTTGCAAAGCCTCGTGAAAGCTGCCCGACATACCCATGGAAAGAATGGGATGTTGGCTCTCGGGGAATTTTACCTTGAAAACGGTATCGAGCAGACGCTTCATTTCGGAAAAATAGCCGTTGTAATCATCTTTGTTTTCGCAAATGGGCGCGATGGTCATAAGACCGCTCGGAACGATGCTCTCATATGCGCGAAGCGCGTCGCAGAGCGCGGGAAGCTCCTCGGGGAAGATACCTCCCTTGGATTCCTCGCGTCCGATGTTGAGCTCGATGAGAACGGGCATCTTGATGCCTGCTTTTTTTGCTTGCTTGTCGATCTCGGCGGCGAGAGAAAGGCTGTCGAGCGATTCGATCATATCGACCTTATCGATGATATATTTGACCTTGTTTTTTTGGAGAGAGCCGATAAAATGCAGCTTGGCGCTGTGGTCAAGGTCGTCGTAATGCGCGAGAAGCTCCTGCACGCGGTTTTCTCCGAGCAAGGTGATGCCACATTCGCGTACGGCGAAATTGATCTCCTCGGGCGTGCGTGTTTTGATGACCGCCATGATGTGAACATGGGGGTAGTCCTTCATATTTTCCCGTATACGGGCGACGTTTTCTCGAATTTCAAACGCTTTTTCTTCCGTGAGCATATATAAAACTTCCTTTCGGTGTCATTATTGCATAAATTTCCCGTCGTAAAGGTCGGTTTCATCCAAAATGATGAGGTCATTGAGCGCGAGCGGCTTCATGTCGTCCGTTCCCGCAAAATCGGGGGAGATGATGAAATATCCGTTCTGTTCCCAAAGGATATCGACCGCTCTTTCGTATGCCGCGCCCTCGCGCAGGATGTAAACGTAGGTAACGCCGTCCTTGACACGCACGACCTCTGTCGGGATGCGAAGCCCCGTATGCTCCTCTCTGACGGCTTCCATACGTTGACAGCGTGTGATATCGAAATCACGCGGAAGCGAGGAGGAGAAAAAGACGAGAAGCGCTTCGCCGTTTTCGGTTTCCTTGGAAACGAGCTTCATGGGAATGGTTTCCGAGTAACCGTTGTCGATGAAAAGGCAATCGTATGTCGCGCCGACGATGAAGCCGTCTGCGTTTTCGGTATCCGTTTTGGAAACGTAATACCATTTGGCGCTTGTTATGAGCGTTCCAATAGCCCCCGTCGTGTTTTTCGGTGCTTCCTGCAAAAGCAGATCAAAGGTGTGAAGTGCGATATCTTCTGCCATTTCTGAGGTAAAGATCGTTTCAAATCCGTCCGTTTCGGCGTAAAAATAACCCGAATACGGTGTCGTGACGTATTCGCTTGCCGAGCCGAACGCGGAAACGATACGGGAGATCTCCGCCTCCAAAAGTATGATCTCGGCTTCATAATTTGCTTTTCCGCTCGTCAGCAGGTCTTTTTTTGCCATCAGCACGAGAAGCTCATCGGAAAGCGCGTCTGCCGCCGCCGTATCGCCTGCGGTCTTTTTTTCCGAGATGGCAAAGGTCAGATGGCTGATGCGTTTTTCCACTTCTTCCACGGTCAGCCTGCCGAGGGATTCGCTTCGGCGCAAAATTTCGATCTGTTTCTTGTATTCGTCGATTTTTTCCGCAATATCGGCGTTTCCGTAGCGGTAGACCTCGCAAACGATCTTATCCGCGCCCACCTTTTCGCCGTCGTAATACCGATAGTGGCAAAGTCCCGAGGTACGGGCGGAAAGCACCGTTTCCTCGCGGAATATGTAGCCCGTAAAGGTCGCGCTGTCGCGTGCCGTATACGGACGGACCGCGAAAAGGGAAATATCCTCTTGCAAATTTTTGAAAATATGATAGCCGAGATACACCGCCGCGAGCAGACAAAGACAGACGGCGAGGATTCGTTTATAAATTTTTGGTATGCCGTTTTCCATACGGTGTCCTTTCTGCGCTTGCGTTGATGGTCTGAGCCTTCCCCTTGAGGGGAAGGGGGACCATTTTGCTTTGCAAAATGGTGGATGAGGTGTTTTTTAAGAAAATAGGTATGCTCTTTGGATTGCGTCAAATACTGCGTTCAAAAGCATTTCCTTGTTTTCGTAATCGTCGGGATAGAGCCAATGGATATTTTTGTTTCTGCGGAGCCATGTCAGCTGACGCTTGGCATAATGTCTGGTTGCGATCTTAATGGCGGATACGGCATCCTCAAGTGGAATATCTCCCTTGAAATAACCGATAAGCTCCTTATAGCCGATGGCCCCGCCCGCCGTACTTTCGGGGGTGAGATAACCACCGTCAAGAAGCGCCTTGACCTCGTCAAGAAGTCCCTCTTCCATCATGATATCCACGCGCTTGTCGATGCGTGCATACAATGTTTCGCGGTCGCGGTAATCGAGAGCGAAGATGATCGCCTCATAGGGGGATTCGTGTTCGATTGCTTTTTTGTCCCATTCGGTCTTCGTCATGCCTGAGGTCTTGCAAATTTCCAAAGCGCGGATGACGCGCTTGACGTTATTGAAATGAATGGCGTTTGCGGCTTCGGGGTCGAGCGACATGAGCTTTGCGTGAAGCGCTTCGTTTCCGTTTTCTTCTGCGAATTTTGCAAGCTCTGCGCGGTATGCGGGGTCGGGTTCAAGCTCGCCAAAGTCCACGCCGCGGAGCACGGAGTCAAGATAAAGCCCTGTTCCTCCGCAAAGAACAGGCACTTTTCCGCGCAAAAATACGTCCTTGATGGCACTTTGCGCCCTCTCCGCGAATACCGCCGCCGAGAAGTCTTCATCGGGTTCGCAGATGTCGATCAGGTGATGCGGTACACGCGCCATCTCCTCTTTCGTCGGTTTTGCCGTGCCGATATCCATTTTGCGATAGATCTGCATGGAATCGCACGAGATGATCTCACCGCCGTATTTTTCGCAAATGGCAAGCGCTGTCGCACTTTTTCCGCTTGCGGTCGGACCTTGTACGGCGATAACGGGGATTTTTTTGTTCATGTGGTTCTCCGATATATAATGATTCGTGCTGAAAGCACACCTTTTCTTTTCACTTTTCTCTCTTCATTTTTTCACTGAATAAAGGCTCGTCCTTTATTCAATCAACATGGCATCTCCGAAGGAGAAAAATCTGTATTCTTCTTCTACGGCGGTGCGGTAAGCGTTCATGATGATATCGCGGTTGGAAAATGCAGAAATGAGCATGATGAGCGTGCTTTCGGGCAGATGAAAATTCGTGATAAGTGCGTCAACGGCTTTGAATTTATAGCCGGGATAGATGAAAATGCCTGTATCGTCGCACATGGGGTGGACGATGCCGTCCTCGGTGGAGGCACTTTCAAGCGTACGGCAAGAGGTCGTTCCGACCGCGATGATGCGGCCGCCTCTCTTGCGTGCATTGTTGATTTTTTCGGCACTTTCTTCGGTTACGGTGAAAAATTCGCTGTGCATCACATGGTCTGCGATCTGCTCTGCCTTGACGGGGCGGAACGTACCAAGACCGACGTGGAGCATGACGGGTGCGATTTCCACGCCCATTTCGCGGATTTTATTGAGAAGCTCTTCTGTGAAATGCAGACCTGCTGTGGGCGCGGCGGCGGAGCCTTCTTCGCGTGCGTAGACGGTCTGATAATCTTCGTTGCGTTTGAGCTCCTCCGTGATGTAAGGGGGCAGGGGCATTCTGCCGATCTCATCGAGGATCGCATAGAGATTTTTACCTGTGGATTTATCGTAATCGAATTTTACGATGCGGTTGCCCTCCTCGGTCACTTCCTTGATGGTTGCGACGAGAAGTCCGTCTCCGAAACGGACGGTCGTGCCTTCTTTCAGACGTCTGCCGGGGCGTACGATGGTTTCCCAAAGGTCGAGCGAGCGCTGACGGAGCAGGAGAAATTCGCAGTCCGCGCCTTCCTTGCCGTCCTCAAGTATCTTTTTGCCGTAGATGCGGGCGGGAATGACCTTGGAATCGTTGATGACGAGTACGTCACCCGGCTTCAGATAGTCGGTGATATCACGAAAAATTTTATGTGTGATATCGCCCGTTTTGCGGTCAAGCACCATGAGGCGCGCTTCGTCGCGCTTTTCGGTGGGGTGCTGAGCGATCAGACGCTCGGGCAGGTCGTAATAAAAATCAGATGTTTTGAGAGTGGTTTCTGTGAGATTGTTTTTTATCATATCAATTCCTCAAATTCAGAGTGTTATCGTTTGTTTATAAAGATTTCAATATTATATTATACCATGAGAAAAACGCGGATACAAGATAATTTTGTGAATTTTAAGAATAAATATCAAGAAAAAACGCCTCTCCGTGTGGAAAGGCGTGTGATATTATTCCGCGCTTGCGACTTTGGCTTGGAGCTTTTCGTAAAATTCCGCAAGGTCGTTTTCCAGCTCGTGTGTGCCTTCGCCAAGGCTGACCCATTCTGTCCAGAAGGATTTATAGGTGCGGACGAGCATGACCTCGGTGAACGCGATGAGGCGTTTGTTGGCGTCGTCGGCTACGCGAAGCTCTTCCTCACTTTGCAGCTGGTCGACTTCTTCTTCCGTTTCGGCGGCATCTAAAAGCGCGCGGTTTGCGGCAAGTGCTTCTTCATCGGCGGCAAGCTCCTCGGCGGTCTTTTTGCGCTTGATGCTGATGACGGCGTGGCTGATATAGCCCGGTGCAAAGCTCTTATTCTCGTCTGCGGAATATTCGCCGTAGCGGTTCTGCGCTTCGTTTTCTTTTTGACCGAAAACAAGCTCAAGGTCATAACCGAGCGCTTCAAACTGCGCTTTTTTGTCTTGGCAGAAATCCATGATCTCCGTTGCGAGCTTTTGCTCGGTTTCATAAATTGCTTCGTTCGTAATCTTTTTGCGTTTAATTTCCATAGATATCACCGTTCCTTATGATATAAAATTCGTTTTGTGTGAAAAATACTGAAAATATTTGCGAATATTTTGGGTTAGTTCATAAAAAAATATTGAAAAAAATGATTTTTAGGTATACAATAGGAGTATCTATCAATTTTTCAAATCGGAAAGGAAGATTATAATGTCGGCTTATTCAAACAATCAACCCATGGATACCTTGACTTTCGCTATCGGCAACGATAAGGAAAGACAAAACAAGATGATCTTACAGGAGGTCTATGCCGCTCTTTTGGAGAAAGGCTATAACCCCATCAATCAAATCGTAGGATATATTCTTTCCGAAGACCCGACCTATATCACGAACCACAGAAATGCCCGCGGTCTTATCCGTAAGATCGACCGCGACGAGCTTCTCGGCTGTATGCTCCGCGAATATCTTCATATTGGCTGATACGTATAGTATATCGAACTTTTCGGTAAAATGCAATTCTTTTTTTCAAAAAGAAGCGGCTGTCAGTAAAATCGGCAAAACTTTTTGATAAATACCGTAAAATGCACACGGCGGAAGCGGATTTTTTCCGTTTCCGCATTCTATTGTGAACGCGGGAATGCCGAGCTTTTGTATGACGAAATCCTTATATCCGCCGTAAGAGGCTTCTTTGGGCGGTCTGGCAACGCGATAACCGCTGACGCGGGAAAAACATTCGGCGAGCATATTTGCCCCCTTGGGTGCTTTGCCCTCGAAATCCCAGTAAATTTCCTCCCCTTGCGTATGCAGGGCGACGGCAAGCCGCAACTGCTTGGAAAGCATTCGGGTGAGATCGGCAAGCGCTGCCGTTTCCGGCTCGCTTTCGGGATATTCTCCGCCGTAGCGTGTGGGTGCGCTTGCGAAAATGCCGAGTGCGCGCTCCGCTTCCTTGCATTTTGCAAATTCCGCATCGTAATTGTGGTTGAGGTCAACGCCCCGCGCATTTGCCTGCCAAAGGGAAAAATCCTCACTGCCGTTGATGCTTTTCACCCTGTCCTTGAGAACGCCTGCCGCTTGTGCGCCGAGATGCGCGATGGCAACGCCGTCGGGGTTGAGCATTGGCACGATATAGATGCTTCGTCTTTCGAGGAGTCCGCCGACGGAAAAGCCCGCAAGACGGGAAAGCCCTCGCCGCTTGGCATCTAAAATATCCTCGGTGAACTTCATCAGCAGGAGGGAAGTGATGGCTTCCGCTCCATGATGCGCCCCCACGAAAAGGGAGGCGCTTTTTCCATGCCCAAGCTGATAGAGCGGGATATTTCTGCCGAGAATGCTTGCGCCGAGGGTGCTGATTTCGATATCTTGATGCTTTGCGATAAGCTCATCGGTGAAGGCTTGCAGAATTTCGGGCGTTACGGGAGATAGATAGTCAACGGACATTTGGGAACTCCTTTCGGGAATGCTTCTATCGGTTATCGTATGCAAAAGCGGACGATTCGTGCGGAACTTGATAAACTATCTGCAAAAGAATGAAAATCTTTTCAAAATTCGGAACAACCGTTTGATTTTTCACGAAATGTGTGATATGATATAGAAGTAATATTTTTTTCGCTTCGGCGGAGCATAGGAAGGATGCAACATCATGCAAACTTTGACAGAAAAAGAAAGAGAAATGTATCAGTATATATGTAAGGTGATGGAGGAAAAGGGATATGCGCCCTCTGTGCGCGATATCCAGAATGCGCTTTCCATCAAAAGCACCGCAACGGTACATTCATATCTCAATAAGTTGGAAGATAAGGGCTATATCCAAAAGGAGCAGGGCAAGAGCCGTACCCTGCGCGTCGGCGCGGATACGCCAGCACCCCAAGGAACCGTCCGCGTTCCCATCGTCGGACAGGTCGCGGCGGGGCTTCCCATTCTTGCGGAGCAGAATTATGACGGCTATGTGGATTTTTGCCCCCCGAGAGGACTTTCGCGCGCGGAGCTGTTTGCGCTTCGTATCAAGGGCGAAAGTATGATCGAGGCGGGTATCATGAACGGTGACTACGTCATCGTCAGCCGAACGAGCTACGTGGAAAACGGGGATATCGCGGTCGTGCTTCTTGACGACGAAGCCACCGTCAAGACCTTTTACCGCGAAAACGGCGCGTTCCGTCTGCAACCCGAAAACCGCACGATGAAGCCCATCATCACAAAAGAGGTCTATATCCTCGGAAAGGTTATTGCGAATATTCGCTATTATCATTAAATGAGTATTGAACTTTTATGCTCCACGGGAACGCTCGTGGGCAGGGCGAACGGCTTTAATCATATGCTCGTCGCCGAATATCACACACAGATCGAAGCGGAAGCCTTTGAGCTGATGATGCTGGAGGCTTTCTATGAAAAGCTTACGACGGTCGCCCGCGATCTGACGAGAGCAAACGTCGATATCCGTACCATTCATTTTGAAAAGGATATCACGGCGCTTCTCGGATTGCGCGGAGAGGAGGCACGCGGAGAGGGACTTCGCCGTTTTTCTCTCAACGCCGAAATGGGAAAAAGCGTCGGCGCAAAAAAAGCCGTTTTTCACCTTTGGGACGGCAGATTTTCCCCCGAACAGATCGAAAACGTCATCGCGCTTCTCGATACGCTCTACGAGATCTGCGAGAGGAACGGGCTTGAGCTTGTCGTGGAAAACGTGCCCGCGAGAAAGCCCTCGCCGTATGAAAACGTCGAGGAGATCGCGCGCCGTTATCCAAAATCGCGCTTCACCTTTGATACGCGCCATTGTCATTTTATGGGGCAGATCGATACGTTTTTTGAAAGCCCTCTTTGGCGTGACCGCATCGGACATTTGCACGTCAGCGACTATAACGGCAAGACCGTTCCCGAAATGTGGGGCGTGACCCGTCCGATTTTGCACCCGGGCGAGGGCATCATCGATTTTGACGCGCTCTTTGAGAAAATGCCGCCCTGCGGCGCGGAAACGCTGACCCTTGAATCCCCCGTGATCGGTGCGGACGGCACGCTCGATATCGAAAAACTCAACAAAACGCTTCGCTATCTCGCTTCCAAAATGAAAAATTTATGACTTTTTTGTGAAGAATCGAATCTTTCGGAGAAATTCAGCGAAAAAAGGTTGCAATTTTTTCAAAGATGTGATATGATAGGATAGTTATAAAAATTATGAAAAACGCTTTGATTCAGAAAGGACTTGTGAATTTTATGAAAAAATTGCTTTGTCTTGCGCTCGCTCTTTTGATGTGCGTTTCCGTTTTTGCCGGATGCGGAAAATTCAATATGGACAGCGCAGACCTCGAATCCTATGTCACGCTTGCTGACATTGGTGAATTTTCCTACGATGACCTTGTAAAGCATTACAACGAATACCGCGTGGCGCTCGGCGAAAGCTCCAAGAGCTTCTATATGGGTACGGGCTACCGCGCATCCTTTGACGTAACTGCCGAGATCGTAAACGAGGACGGTACGACAAGCACCGTTGCCGATTGGACTCGCAATACCGATGCCGATTACGTAAAGGATTACGACATCTACCGCTACACCGCAAACGCTATGTTCGATAAAGCGCTTGCATATAACCTTACCGATGCTTCCAAGAGCACCAATACACCCCGTCTTATCCGCGCAGGCGAAGCGTTCTCCTTCACCATGCCCATCGATAAGGACTATGAAAACGCAGACGTTGCGGGCAAGACCGTGAAGTTCACCGTAAACGTCAGAAGCGTTCTTCCCGCGGTTTACAGCGACAGCTATATCGCGGAAGACCTCCAGAAGTTCTATGACAAATATGCAGCCTCCAAGGAGACCATCGAGCTTGGCGACAGCGTTCAGATCGACTTTACCGGTAAGATCGACGGCAAGACCTTTGACGGCGGTACAGGTAAGGACTTCGTCTTCGTCGTTGGCGAGGGCGGCTTCGTTGCCGACTTTGAAGCACAGCTCGTCGGTCACAAAAAGGGCGAAAAGTTTGATATCACCATCACGTTCCCCGCAGATTACGAGGAAGAAGACCTCGCAGGTAAGATCGCCGTTTTCAGCATCAAGGTTGACGACGTTGCAAACGACAGCGCCATCATTTCCGACAACACTCCCTTTACCGATATCTGGGAGCTCAAGGAATACTACCGTATCATGCACTATATCGAGTTTGCGATCGTAGATTACGTTGCGGACAAGTCCACACTCGTTTCTCTCCCCGATAAGCTCGTCGGCGATTTCGAGGATATTTACGAGGACTACGTAAAGCGTGAGATCACAGATTCCATTCTTCTTTACGCTGAACAGGGTGAGACCTACACCAAGGCGGAAATGAAAGAAAAGCTCTATCCCGATGGTAGCGACAAGACCTACGTGGAGGAAATGGCAAAGGATGCGGCTTATAACTACATTCTCGTGCATCTTCTCATGAAGGAGCTTGACCTTGAATATGCCGAAAAGCATTACAAGAGAGACGTTGCTAAGATCGCAGAGGAATACACTGCTTATTACGGCGAGGATTACACCGCGAAGGACGTTGAAAAGATGATGGGCGAAGAAGTGCTTCTTCTCTCCTTCCTTGACGCGCTCGTTGCGGAAGAGCTTGTAAAGAGAGTTGCCGATGCTCCTGAGTTTCGTGTTTTGGAAACCGAAAAATAATTGACACTGACAGCCGAAACATCTCTGTTTCGGCTGTGCTTTTTTCTGATTTGGAAAGGATTTTTTGAAATGTTAAAATTTATCGTTTGTCTTTTGGCGGGGCTTGGCGCAGGGGTCGGAACGGGTCTTTCGGGACTTTCCGCGGCGGCTGTCATCTCTCCGATGCTCATTACGTTCCTTGGCTTTGACCCCTACGAAGCGGTCGGTATCGCGCTTGCTTCCGACGTGCTCGCTTCTGCCGTTTCCGCGTATACATACGGAAAAAATAAGAATTTGGATATCAAAAACGGGCTTGTCATGCTCGCTTCCGTTCTCGTTTTCACGATGGTCGGCAGTTTTGTTGCCACACTCGTTCCGTCGTCCACGATGGGCTCTTTCTCCGTTTTCATGACGTTTCTTCTCGGTGTGAAATTCATTTTGAAGCCCGTTATGACGACGAAAGAGGCGATGGCGGAGAAGAGCGCGAAGCAGAAGTTTATTCAGTCCCTCATCTGCGGTATGCTCATCGGCTTTATCTGCGGATTTATCGGCGCGGGCGGCGGTATGATGCTTCTCCTTGTGCTGACGAGCGTGCTTGGGTATGACCTCAAGACTGCGGTCGGCACGAGCGTTTTCATCATGACCTTTACCGCGCTTACGGGTGCCGTTTCGCATTTCGTTTTGGACGGCGCGATGCCCGACCTTATCGCACTTGCACTTTGTGTGGTCTTTACCTTCGTCGGCGCACAGGTGGCGGCAAGATTTGCCAACAAATCTACGCCCAAGACCATGAACCGCGCAACAGGCGTGGTGCTGACCGTGCTTGGCGCTGCGATGATCGTTGTGAATTTTATCAAATGAGAACTTGAAAAGGAGGCATGAGCCTCCTTTTGTTTTGCGGAAAATGTTCGGGATTTCACAGTAATTTAACATTTATTTTCCCAAAACTATGGAAAAAGAAAAGATTATGTGATATAATAAACTATGTATAGTATTTTTGAAAACAGAAATTTGCTTCTCTTTCTGCGCGTATGAACGCGCTTATGATAGATAGCCGAAAGGAATAGGATAGACTCAGATTATGATTACAACCGAAAGCATCAAAAAGCACACGATGCCGTGTGCCATCATGCGAAATCTCGTGGCATTCCCTGGGATTCCCATGACCATCGATATGGATAAAGGTCCTGCTAAAAAAATATTTGAGACCGCCGCAAAAGAGGGTACGCCCGTTTTCATCGTATGCCAAAAGGACCCGATGGAAGAAGCCATTGATATGAATGGCGTTCACAGCGTCGGCGTTACCGCGAGAATTAAGCAAGTCGTCAAGACCCAGAGCGGGATTTTTCGCGTTGTCGTCGAACCGCTTGCCAGAGCGGTTTTGACGGGCTTTACGGACGAAAAGATGCAGACCGCGGAAATCTTTGAAAAGACCGTAAACGAAGACGACGGCGAGCTTCGTTCCCGTGCGCTTCTCCGTGAGATCAAGGGCATTATGCACGATTTTTCCAAATACGCGCCGAAATTTTCCAGAGAATTTTGGCTTCTTTTCGATAGCATCCGCGATCTTGGTCAGGCTTGCGACTTTGCGGCGGAAAATCTCCTGCCCGACGTGGACGACAAGCAGACCCTGCTTGAAGAATTTTCCGCGACCGCAAGGGCGGGTAAGCTCATCAATATGCTCGAAGCGGAAAAAGCCATTCTGGAAGAACGCGCCGCCATCAAAAAAGAAGTCGACGAGCGAATGAAAAAGAATCAACGTGACTATTATCTTCGTGAACAGCTGAAAGTGATTCATGAGGAGCTTGGCGACGATGACGAATACGATGACGATGACCTCCGCGAATTTGCCGAAAAGCTCGAAAAGGGTAATTATCCCGAAAAGGTCAAACAGACCCTCACCAAGGAGATCAAGCGCCTTGCACGTATCCCGTTCGGCTCTGCGGAAAATACCGTTCTTCGCAACTATATTGAAATTTGCCTTGAAATTCCGTATCTCACCGCGACCGAGGAACGCATCGACATTCCCGAGGTGCAGAAGATCCTCGACGAGGATCACGACGGACTCACCAAGGTCAAGGAGCGCATCATTGAATATCTCGCCGCGCTCAAACTCAATCCCGAGCTGAAAGGTCAGATCATCTGTCTTGTAGGTCCTCCCGGAACGGGTAAGACCTCGATCGCGACCTCCATCGCACGCGCTACGAACCGCAAATTTGTCCGCGTATCCCTCGGCGGTGTGCATGACGAAGCGGAGATCCGCGGTCATCGAAAGACCTATATCGGCTCGATGCCCGGTCGAATCGTGAACGCGCTGATCGAGGCGAAAGCGAATAACCCCCTTATTTTGCTCGATGAGATCGACAAAATGGCAAGCGATATGCGCGGTGACCCCGCTTCTGCGATGCTCGAGGTCCTCGACCGCGAACAGAATAAGACCTTCCGCGATAACTTCGTGGAGCTTCCCATCGACCTTTCCAACTGTATGTTCATCACGACGGCGAACAGCCTCGAAACCATCTCCCGTCCGCTTCTCGACAGAATGGAGGTCATCGAGCTTCGCGCCTATACGCGCCCCGAAAAATATGCCATCGCACGCAACCATCTCATTCCTAAGCAGATGAAAAAGCACGGACTTCTTTCCCGTATGTTCAAGATGGACGATGAAGCGATCTACGAGCTTATCGACTGCTATACGAGAGAAGCGGGTGTGCGTAATCTCGAACGTCAGATCGAAAAATGCTGCCGCCGCGCGGCGAAGATCATCTCCTGCGAGGAGAAAAAGAGCGTTCGTGTCACGAAAAAGAATCTTTCTACCTTCGTTGGCGAGCAGAAGCTCCTGCGCGATACCATTTCCGCGGAAAATGAGATCGGTATCGTCAACGGCATGGCTTGGACCGAGCTTGGCGGCGATCTTCTCAAGATCGAAGCGATGGCGCTTCCCGGAAGCGGTCATCTTGAACTCACGGGTCAGCTTGGCGACGTCATGAAGGAATCCGCAAAGGCGGCGATCAGCTACATACGCCGTGAATCCGAAAAACTCGGTATCGCGCCCGATTTCTATAAAACAAAGGATATCCATATCCACGTTCCCGAGGGCGCAGTTCCCAAGGACGGTCCCTCCGCAGGTATCACGATGATCACCGCGCTCGTCAGCGAGCTGACGGGCATTCCCGCAAGACGCGACGTTTCCATGACGGGTGAGATCACGCTCCACGGTAAGGTCATGGCGATCGGCGGACTCCGCGAAAAAACGATGGCGGCATATCTTGCAGGCGTAAAGACCATTCTCATTCCCAAGGACAACGAAAAGGATATCGCGGAAATTGCGGACGAGGTCAAAAATAACGTGGAGATCATCCCCGTTTCCCACGCAAAAGAAGCGCTCCTCATTGCGCTTGAAAAGGACCCCTATCAGAATAGAGGAGAAATATAACTATGTTGAATATGCAAAACGTCGTTCTCAAAATGACGGCGGGCAGAAAAGACCAATTTCCGCGCGACGGACATGTGCAGATCGCCCTTTCGGGGCGCTCCAACGTCGGCAAAAGCTCTCTTATCAACACCTTGCTCGGCAGAAAGAGCTTTGCCCGCACCAGCGCACAGCCCGGTAAGACCATCACCATCAACTTCTATGAGGTTGACAAAAAGCTCTATCTCGTTGACCTCCCCGGCTACGGCTATGCGCGCCGCTCTGCGGATTCGCGCCGCGTTTGGGCAGGACTTACAAACGATTATCTGGAAGCAGGCACGATGCAGATGGCCTTTCAGCTCATCGACCTCAAGGTGGGTCCCACGGAGGACGATTACATGATGCTCGATTGGCTCAACGCCAACCATGTACCCTACGTCGTCGTCGCAACGAAATCCGACAAGCTCGGCACGACGGCGAGAAACGCCAATTTCGATGCGCTTACGAGCCACCCCTATCTCAATCCGCCCTACGCCGACGAGAAGATCAAGGTCGTTATGTTTTCTTCTCAGAACGGTACGGGCAAGCAGGAGCTTTTGACAATCTTATCCGATCTTACTACGAAAAAATAATGGTATAAGAAGGAAAAATCCCTATGATGGATGCGAACTATTTGATTTCGATACTGCTTTCGATCCCGGGCGTATTTTTGGCGCTTGCCGTGCATGAATGTGCACATGGCTGGATGTCCTATAAGCTCGGCGACCCGACGGCAAAAAATCTCGGCAGACTGACGCTCAACCCCGTAAAGCATATCGACCCCATTGGTCTGATCTGCATGGTCCTGTTTCACTTCGGTTGGGCAAAGCCTGTTCCCGTAAACGCGAGATATTATAAAAAACCGCGCCGCGATATGGCGCTTGTGGCGGCGGCAGGACCCATCTCCAATATCCTCATGTCGCTTATCGGTGTGCTCCTTTTGCATATCGTGTATCTTTTGTATTCGTTTTCTCCCGATGCGATCCCGTTTGGTGTGCTTTGGGTTACCGCCCTTTTTGAAACGCCGCTCGATATGGAGCTTGGCGGTAAGCTGATGTATCTGCTCTTCGTCTTTTTACAGCAGTTTTCCATTTTGAACGTCAGCCTTGCGGTATTCAATCTGATTCCCGTACCGCCGCTCGACGGTTCTCGCATTGCGTACATCTTTCTTCCCACAAAGGTTTATTTCGGACTTATGCGCTACGAGCGCTATATCATGATGGCGCTTTTCGTTCTGATCGCGGTCGGCGCGCTGAACGGATTCCTCGGAAACCTTTCGCTTAACCTTTTCAACGGTATCGTCAACCTTGTACGTCTGATCCCCATCTTTCGGTTTTGACCGATCTTTTCGCAACTTGCGACCTCGGAGGTATGTTTGGAACAGCTTGTTTTCAAAATGGAGGTCTTTGAAGGACCTCTCGATCTTTTGCTCTCTCTCATTGCCAAGCATAAAATGGATATCCGCGATATTCAGATCGCCATTATCTTTGACCAATATATGGAATACGTCGAAGAAATGAAGCGTATGGATATGGAGATCGCAGGGGAATTTATTACGATGGCATCGGAGCTGATGTATATCAAGAGCCGCATGCTTCTTCCCAAGCAAGAGGAGGACCCGCGAGAGGAGCTTGTCCGCGTCCTCATGGAATACAAGACCGCAAAGGAGGTCGCCAAGTGGCTTTCCGAGCGCGAGGACGACTTTGCGGGTCGGTTTGAAAAGGATACGGACGAGATCAAGCCCGACCGTGGGATCCTTGAAAATATGGACGCAAGGCTCCTCACCAAGGCTTTGGAAAAATTGCTTCTCCGTATGGGCGAGCGCCACAAGGTCGAGGAAGAACGGCCGATGGATAAGATCGCGCCCATCATCAAGCGTCCCATCGTTCCCGTTTCGCAAAAGGTCATTTCCGTTTTGCGATTCATGTATCGCCGTCGTTCGGCGCATTTTGACGAGCTTTTCGAGGATGCGACGAGCCGCTCGGAGATCGTGGCGATATTTTATGCGACGCTCGAACTTTTGAAGGTCGGACGCATTACGCTCCAAAAAGAGGTCGGGGACGTTACCAATTCCAATATTATTCTGAATTTCAATATGACACATAAACGCGACGAAAAGGAGGACGGTGCCGATGCTTGAAGGAAAGCTCATGACAAAAGAAGAAGCCAAGCGCATTTTGGAGGCTGTCCTTTTCGCGGCGGGGCATCCCGTGACGTTTGAAAAGCTCGGAGAGGTCCTCGGTATCTCCGCCGAGGAAGCGGAAGCGCTCGCCGCAGATTACGCGAAAGAATATGAATCCTGCGGACTTCCGAGAGGAATACAGCTTCTCATTCTCGGAAAAGCGTGTCAGCTCGTGACAAAGGAGGTCTTCGCCCCCTATATCAAGGAGGCGCTGGGCATCAAGGACGGCGGGAATCTTTCCAAGGCGTCGCTCGAAACGCTCGCGGTCGTGGCGTATAATCAGCCCGTTACCCGCGCTTATATCGAGCAGGTACGCGGGGTGGACAGCTCGTATTCCGTCGGCGTTCTGACCGAGCGGGAGCTGATCGAAGAAAAGGGCAGGCTGGACGTTCCCGGCAGACCGCGCCTTTACGGCACGACGGAGAATTTTCTCCGTGTGTTCGGGCTTTCGAGCCTTTCCGAGCTGCCGCCGCTGAAGATTGCAGATGGTGATGTGATATGACGGCGCTTTGGATCCTACTCGGCATTTTGGCTTTTTTCGTCATTCTCTTTTCGATCCCCATTCACGTCATCGTGGAGGCGGATTCGAGCTTGAACGCGAAGGTCTATGCGCGTGTTTTGTTCATCAAATATGCGCTTTTTCCCATGCAAAAGCGCAAGAAAAAGCCGAAAAAAGCAAAAAAATCGGGGAAAAAAGCCGTCCCGAAGCCTAAAAAACAGGCAAAAGCCACACCCAAACCCAAGCCCAAGCGCGATATCATCGGGCTTGTCAAGCTGATCTTGAAGCTGGTCTCTGCAGTTCTCAAAAAATTTCCGAGGCATTTTCGCGTGCGCGTTTTGCGATATGAAATATCGGTCGGAACGAAGGACGCGGCGAAGACTGCCATGGTCTACGGTGCTGTTACGGGACTTTCCGCAAACCTTTTCGAGCTTTTGAAAAAGGGTACGCGATTCCGCATCGGACGGAAAGCGCCTGTCGGCGTATACGCCAATTTCATCGGGGAAAAGACCGAAGCTTATATCTGTCTTGATATTTCGCTCACGATCACGGATGCGCTCCATATGGTGATGGCGGCGGGCCTTGCCTTCGTCAAGGCGAAAATGACCGCAAAGTCAAAGCCCCCAAAAAATGCAAACCCCCAAGCGACCCAAAATGAGCAAAGCAAAAAATAACTGACTTTCTGTCAGAAAGGATATTTTGTATGGATAATCAGAAACAAACACAGAAAAATAAAATCAGCGAGATGATCGAATCGGCGCTTGACAGTATCCGCGGTATCGCGGATTCGGGTACAGTCGTCGGTACTCCCGTTGAAACGGCACAGGGTACGACCGTCATTCCCGTTTCCAAGGTTTCTGTCGGCTTTGCGGGCGGCGGTAACGATTTCACGGGCAAAACGGGGAGCGATGGCAAAAACGTCTTCAGCGGCGGCGGCGGTACGGGTATCTCCGTGACACCGCAGGCGTTTCTCGTCGTTTCGGCGGACGGTCACGTGGAGCTTCTCAGCCTTGCCAACCCCACGGGCGCGGCCCCGATGAGCACGGTCGGCGCTTCCATCGACGCGCTGATCGACAGAGCGCCCGAGATCATCGAAAAGGTCAAGGGTATCGTGGCTTCCAAGAAGAAAAAAGATGAAAATAAGGCGGAAAACGCACCTGCGGAAACGGCAAACGATGCCGCAGACGCCGCAGACAATACAGCAGACGAAGCGCAAGCGGAGTCAAAATGATCTGAATTTCATATGATGCTTTTCAAAGCGTCATAGATGCAACATTTTCCTCATATGATGTATAAGAGTAATATATGGGGGAAAATGATGAAAAAAACGGCTTTTTTACTGAGTTTGATATGTGTTTTGTGGGTGTTTCCGTGGCACGTCACGGCGGTGGATGCGCCTGCTGTTTCCGCAAGGAGCGCGGTGCTTCTTGACGCCGAAAGCGGACAGATCCTTTACGGTAAGGACGAACACACGCGGCGCGGTATGGCAAGCACGACCAAAATCATGACGGCGCTCGTTGCGCTCGAACATTCGCATTTAGACGATACTGTTATCGTTTCGCCCAAGGCGTGCGGTGTGGAGGGCTCGTCGGTCTACCTCTTTCCCGAGGAAGAGATCACGATGGAGGCGCTTCTTTACGCGCTGATGCTGCAAAGCGCAAACGATGCGGCGGAGGCGATCGCATATGCTGTTTCGGGCAGTATCGAGGGCTTCGTCGCGCTGATGAATGAAAAAGCCGATGCGCTGGGGCTTTCGGCGACGCATTTCGACAATCCACACGGGCTTGACGGCGAAACGCATTACACGACGGCGTATGAGCTTGCGAAGATCGCGGCGGCGGCGCTCGAAAACGAAACCTTTCGGGAGATCGTCGGTACGGAGAAAAAGGCGATTCCGCTTCACAACGGCGAGGCGACGAGACTTCTCGTCAACCACAACCGATTGGTGCGTGAATACGACGATATCATCGGCGTGAAAACGGGATACACCCGCGCTTGCGGACGAACGCTCGTTTCCGCGGCGGAGCAAAACGGTGTGACGCTTATCTGCGTGACGCTTGATGATGGGAACGATTGGCTTGACCACCGCGCGCTTCTTGACTACGGCTTTTCGCTTTATGAAACGATAACGCTCGCGGAAAACGGGGAATTTACCTATGAGATACCCGTTTGCGGCGGTACGAAAACGGCAGTCACGCTTCTCAATACCGAAACGGTAACGGTATCCTTGCCAAAGCAGCACGGCGAGATACAGACCGTGATCGAGCTTCCGCGCTTTGCCTACGGCGGTATCGAAAAGGGGCAGATCCTCGGCGCGGTGCGCTTTTTTGCCGATGGGCGGGAGATCGGATGCTCTCCGCTTGCGGTGAGCGAGGACGTTCCCGAAATGGAAATACAGAAAAATTGGCTTGAAAAAATATTGTTCTTTTTGGGGATCGGATGATATACAAGGCTCCCTACGGGAGGGGAGCCGGCGTGTTAGCGCCTGAGGGAGAATACGCGTACTGAACTAACGAAAAATCTTAGATAAACGCAGGCTCCTTCCACCGCTTCGCGGTCCCCCTTCCTCTCGGAGGAAGGCATAAACATATAAACTTTAGTGAGATAAGTTCAATAGGGGTGCTCGTCTGCACATTAGCATAAAATTTGCCGTATTGAACGGTTGGGAGGACTTTTTATGGAAGAAATGCGTCTTCAGAAATATCTTTCGGAGCAGGGCATCTTGTCAAGACGCGCCGCGGAGGAAGAGATCAAACGCGGAAAAATCAAGGTGAACGGCAGGATCGCGGAAATCGGCATGAAGATCGACCCTGCACATGACAGAGTGGAATACGGCGGTCGCCGTGTCGGTACAGAGGGCGGGCGCAACGTTCGCAAGGTCTATATCATGCTCAATAAGCCCGTCGGCTACGTGACGACGATGAGCGACGAAATGGGTCGTCCTTGCGTTGCGGAGCTCGTACAGGACGTTGGGGTGCGCGTGTATCCCATCGGCAGACTCGACTTGGAATCCGAGGGGCTTTTGCTTTTCACAAACGACGGTGCGCTTGCCAATCGTTTGATGCACCCGAAATTCCATAAGCCGAAGATCTATCACGTCAAGATTCGCGGTGAGGTGGATGCGGAAAAGATCGAAAGACTCGGAAAACCGATGGTCATCGACGGCTACGAAACGAAGCCTGTGGAGATCGGCATCGTGACCAGAAAGCAGGATTTCACGGTGCTTTCCATGAAGCTTTACGAAGGCAGAAACCGTCAGATCCGTAAAATGTGCGAGCAGCTTGAATTGCACGTCATGGCGCTCAAGCGCATCTCCATTGGCGATGTGAAGCTCGGCAATCTGCCGATCGGCGCTTGGCGGCATTTGACACGCGCACAGGTGGAATCGCTCAAGAATTAAGATAAGCTAAAAATACAAAAGGAAATGCAAAATTATGTTGGAAATCAAACCGATTCAAGATAAATCGGCGCAGAAGGCTCTCTGTGAGCTTTGCGGCGCTGTTTACAGACCCGAGGCGCTGGCGTATTCCGCTTACGATAACGGCGCGCCCGTCGGCATCTCACAATTCCGCATCATCGAGGACGCGGGGCATCTCTATGACCTTTGCAATACCGTCGGTGTGGACGACCTTGAAGCACTTATCATTATGGGACGTGCTACCTTGAATTTTATTGATCTTTGTGATATTCACGAGGCGTACTTCGAGGGTGAGGACACGAGAGGCGCAAAAGCAATCGGCTTCCGTGAAACAAAAAATGGTAAACTTTGGGTTTCTATGGTGGGAATGTTTGATAGTCCTTGTAAAAATCATCATAAGGAATCGTAGATTTATAGAAAAAACAGTTTACAAAACGGAAAATGTTTGATATAATAAATATTGTTAAAAATGATTGCTATAAATTCGGAGGACTAACACTTGATTATTCAGTTGGAAGAAGCCAAAAGAACGCTCCTTGCTATGAAGGATGACGTTAAGGAATTGGCTTCGGCATTAAAAATCGATAAAATTACGGACGACGCGGAAGAATTGGAACAGAAAACGATGGTTCCGAACTTTTGGGACGATGCGGCAAATTCCAGTAAGATTCTCCGCGAGCTCAAACAGATCAAGGATACCCTTGAAGAATACGCAGGGCTGAAGACCGCGCTTGACGATGCGCTGACGCTTGCGGAAATGGGTATCGAAGAAAACGACGAAAGCGTTGTCGAAGAGGTCTTGGCAGAGGTCGAAAAGATCACGGCTCTCGAAGAAAAGATGCGCCTTGAAACACTTCTTTCGGGCGAATACGACTCCTGCAACGCCATCGTTTCTCTCCATCCCGGTGCGGGCGGTACGGAAGCGCAGGACTGGGCAATGATGCTTTATCGTATGTATACCCGTTGGGCAGAAAAGCACGGCTTTACGGTCAAGCTTATGGACTGGCTTGACGGCGATGAAGCGGGTATCAAGAGCGCGACCATCATGGTCGAGGGACCTCATGCTTACGGCTTTTTGAAGAGCGAACACGGTGTTCACCGTCTTGTTCGCGTTTCTCCCTTTGACGCTTCGGGCAGAAGACAGACCTCGTTTGCTTCCTGTGAGGTCACACCTGAGCTTGACGACAGCGTGGATATCGAGATCCGCGAAGAAGATATTGAAGTTACCGCTCACCGTTCCAGCGGTGCCGGCGGTCAGCATATCAATAAGACCGACTCTGCGATCCGCATCGTGCATAAGCCGACGGGCATCGTTGTCGGCTGTCAGACAGAAAGAAGCCAGCTCCAAAACAAGGAAACAGCACTTCGTATGCTCAAAAGTAAGCTCGCGGAGATCAAGGCGAGAGAAAATCTCGACCGTATCGAAGATATCCGCGGCGAAAAAGCGAGAATCGAATGGGGTTCTCAGATCCGTTCTTATGTTTTCATGCCTTATACCTTGGCAAAGGATACACGTACAGGCTTTAAAAACGGTAACATTAACGCGGTGATGGACGGCGATATCGACGGCTTCATCAACGCATATTTGAAAAGCTTAGCATAAAAAGCTAAAATAAAAACAAAATAATTTATGAAAGGGGATTTTCATTATGTTTAAGAAAACAAAACTTTATGTAGGTGTTTCTCTTCTCGTTCAGGCGGTTTGCTCCGTTGTTATGTTCTTCATTCTTCTCGGTAAGAAAAAGAGCATCGCAGGTGCATTCCTCGCTCTCGCTGCTGTCAGCGGTGCGGCAGGCGGTTACCTCATTTACGACTGCAAGCAGGAAGAAGAACTTTCTTTCGGTTGCGTAGGCTGCGACGATGAAGATTGCGACTGCTGCGAATTTGGCTGCGAAGACGAACTCGACGGCGACCTTTTTGCTCGTAAAGACGACGAAATGGAAGTTGAAATCGTTGAAGAAGCTGCTGAAGCTGCAAAAGACGAAAACGTTGCTGAATAATTTTGGCATAAAAACAAAAATCTCTCCGATGAAAATCGGAGAGATTTTTGTTTTATTTGGATTACAAGCAAGCCCTAAGCGTTATTTCAAAATACGAATCAGCTCATCCCATTCCTTGATGTAAAGATGCTCGCATTTCGGTTTGATTTCCGCGATTCGGTCGCGGCTTTTTTCGATGTCGTTGTCATAATGAACGGGGAAAATGCCGACGGCAGAAGCGCCTTCGATGTCTTTTTCGGGATTATCGCCACAATACCAAACCTCCGAGGCGGGAAGTCCTGCCTTGCGGAGTGCGATTTCAAAAAGAATGGGATTGGGCTTGCGGAAAATATAATCGCTGGATGTCATGATAAATTCAAAATGATTGTTGGGTAAAAGACGGTCAAGGCGTTCGCGGAGCGCTTCGCCCGACCATAACAGGTTGCTGATCACCCCTGTGCGTATGCCGAGCTGATGCAAATGGTCGAGCATTTTGTCTGCGTTCGGCATGATAGCCCCCTCAGAGGCGGCACGCCAAAACACGATCTCCTGTTCCAAGGGGGTTAAGGAAAATTCAATTCCGAGATATGCATAAAGCACTCGATCACCGACCTGTCCGCTGATATCGTAACCATTGGCGCGAATGGATTCGAGATGCTTGCCATAGATCAAGCTTACGCCTGCGACGATATCTTCCAAGGTTTTGTTGTAGGGATTTTTTGTGATATATGGCAGGAGCGCTTTGTTTCCGCGGACAGAATCCCAATTCGGTTCATAACAAAGGGTATGTCCGTAATCAAATAAAATCATACTTGGTTTTTTCATGTCGTACCTTTTGACTCCTTACATATTTTTTTCAAGGTGTGGGAATCCATCAGAAGCTTGCCGTGAAGCGTATCTCCTATATGATAAGTTGAGGAGGGGGCGTTTTTTGTCGCCGTTGGTCTCGTTGAAATGCAATAGGCACCGGGATTCCAAAGCAAAACGGGGATGATCTTTTCTTGATCGATGCCGAAGGCGTCGCATTGATAAGTAAAATCGATATTGGGAAGTTGCTTCTTTTTTCCATAACCACAAGCAAGCATGAACATACTGGGACCTAAAATGATATGTCGTTGGAGGTGGTATTCGGTCTTGCTTACAAAACAGAATTCCATGCCCGGACGAAAAGCACCGAGTATCTTGATGGCAAAAATCTTTTCGCCATTGACCAGATAAAAATCAACTTTGTCTTTTTGCGCTCCGAAAAACCAAAGGGGATTTGCGATGTGGATTTTTTCTTTACCATGATGCATGGCGAAAAGGATCTTTATACGTTTATTTAGGAAGCGAAGCAGATATATAAATTGAACGAATGACCAAAGGATGCAGAGTCCAATCAAAATGGTGAGGAGCCCGCCAAGACGATGATCGGTTATCCATTCATAGATGGGCTTGGGAAGAAAGGTGAACATAGAAAATCTCCGAGATGATGTATTGAATAATCAAAAACTCCGATTTGCATCGGAGTTTTTATCGTATGTAGGAATTAACCTCTGTTCTTTCTGAGGATATTCATGATATCGTCGAAATCGCTGTCAGAGATGAGAGAGTCCTTATTTTCGGGCTTGATGGTCTGAGCGGGCTGCTGAACGGGCTGTACGGGCTGAGCGTTGCTTGTGTAAGTAGCAACGGGACGTGCAGACTGTGCGGGAGTAGCAACGGTCTTTTCTTCGGATTTGAAGCCTGTTGCGATAACGGTGATCTTGATGGTATCTTCGAGAGTGTTATCAAATGCAGCACCCCAAATGATGTTTGCATCGGGATGAGCTTCGTTGGAGATCATAGCGGATGCGGTTTCAACTTCGTCAAGGCTGATGTCGGGGGAAGCTGTGATGTTGATGAGGATACCGGTTGCGCCGGAAATGCTGGTTTCGAGAAGAGGGCTGGTTACAGCCATTCTTGCTGCGATCTCTGCCTTGTCGCGGCCTGTTGCCATACCAACACCCATGTGAGCGTAGCCTGCGTCACGCATAACGGAAGATACGTCTGCGAAGTCGAGGTTGACGATACCGGGGATATTGATAAGGTCGGAGATACTCTGAACACCGCGGTGAAGAACTTCGTCAGCGTGTTCAAATGCGTTGGAAAGGGTGATTCTGTTTTCAGAAATCTGTTTGAGTCTTTCGTTCGGGATAACAACGAGAGCGTCTACGTATTCGCGGAGCTCTGCGATACCTGCTTCAGCCTGAAGCATACGCTTTTTGCCTTCAAAAGAGAAGGGCTTTGTAACGATACCGATGGTGAGAATCTTTTCTTCTTTTGCGATCTTCGCAACGACGGGAGCCGCACCTGTACCGGTACCACCGCCCATACCTGCTGTGATGAAGATCATATCCGCGCCGCGAATAACGTCCTTGAGATCATCGAGGTTTTCTTCCGCAGCTGCTTTACCTACTGTGGGGTTTGCGCCTGCGCCGTGACCGCTTGTAACCTTTTCACCGATGGCGATCTTGGTTGCCGCGCTGGATGTGAAAAGTACCTGCTTATCGCAGTTTACGGTAATAAATTCAACGCCCTGTACGTTGGATTCGATCATACGGTTGACAGCATTGCCGCCGCCACCGCCGACGCCGATGACTTTGATCTTGACGCCGCTATCATAATTTGAGTTAAATTCAAATCCCATTTTTTTATATTCCTCCTGGCGATTAAACTCTGATAAAAGTATACAATACTATTGTAATATGTTTTCGTCCGAAATGCAAGATGTTTTTGAAAAATATTATATTTTTTTCAAAAGATTTTCGTTTTTATATTGGCGAATTTCGTATTTTTGTCATGAATCGACATTTTCGATGACTCCTGTAAATTCAAATGTAACGGGCGCATCCTTTTGCACGTGTAAAATGCCTGTGAGTCCATACGCCGATTCCGAAAGATATTCGAGCGCGCGCTTGGCGCGGCCGAGCTTCTTTGCAAAATCCCGTTCATTGCCAAGCAAAATGGTGTATTTATCGGCAATTTGCAGATGGAGATCAAAGGGATCGGAGATATCGATCGCCGTTATGCTTTCGGAAACAGCCGTTTCCCGTATCGCGGAAAGGAGGGAAAGCGACCACGCCTTGTCGGCTTTTACGGCAAAGACGAGCGTTTCCATCGGGGTAAGTACCTTGGGCGCGTCGGGGTCGTCTTCGGGCGGTTCGGGGTCCTTCAGCTTCGGAAGCTTCAAAAAAACTGCGCCCTTTTCCGCGGCTTCCTCGGGGGTGGTTTCCTCCAAAATCAGAAATTCATCTGTGATCAGATAGTATCGCTTTTCGTATTCGATATAGTAGGCGAGGTCGTATTCCTCAACCAAAATTCGGAGTGTGGAGGGCAGATCTCGTTTGATGGTGACAGATCTGACATAAGGCGAGCCTTTCATGACGGCGCGCTCGATTTTGGCTTCGCTTACCGCATAGAGATGCCGTCCCGCTTGGATATCCACGGCATCCAGCACCGCTTGCTCGGTGATGATCGCGGTATTTTCCACCGATACCGTTTGCACACGGCAGAAGATCAAAAAATACGCGGAAAACAGAACAGCGACCGCAAAGAAGCCGAACAAAATCCAAAAACGACGAAATCGCAAGACCGAAGGCGTTATGGGCGTTGCGCTTTTTTTCATGTGTGATCAAGTCCTTTTTCTTTTTTGAGAAGGGAGAGGAGCTCTCCGCTCGTCAGCATCAGGATATCACGCCAGATATCCTCTTTTGCGTTGGGATTGGCGAAAGCGCCGATGGCTTCCCGCATGGCTTTCGCTTTGCTTTCGTCTGCGAAAAGCATGGAAACGCTTTGCTCAAGCGTATCCTTCGTCAGGTCCTTTTCCTCGTGCATGAGGGCGGCACCTGCGTCGGCAAGACGTTTGGCGTTTTCATATTGATGATTGTTTGCAACATTGGGGGAGGGAATGAGGATGCACGTGCGGCGGAGAAGCGCCATTTCCGAAAGGGTCATCGCGCCTGCGCGGCAGATGACGACATCAGCGACGCGCTCCCAAAGGGGCATATCGTAAATGTATTCCGAAATACGGAGATTTTCACATTTATCAAGTCCAAGAGCGGTGGCTCTTTCCATAAATTCCGCGTGTCCGTTTTTGCCCGTTGCGTGAACGTGATAGATCTCGGGATGCTTGGCGGTGTAATTTGCCATCAGCGTGAGAATTTCTTCGTTGATGCGCTGCGCTCCAAGGCTGCCGCCAAAGGAAAGCAGGAGCTTTTTCGCGGTCTTGGGAACGCCGAGCTTTTCTCGGAGTCCTGCCGTTTCGATATCGGCGGGCGGGGTGATAAGAGGGTTGCCCACGCAGAGGATCTTCTCCTTTTCGGTGAGCATTTCCGCGCTTCCCGCAAAATTGACGTAAACGCGGTCGACCTCCTTTTCCAGCATCTTGACGGCTTTGCCCGGAATGGCGTTGGCTTCGTGTACGGCGGTCGGAACGCCGAGCTTTGCCGCCGCATGAAGCAGAGGCCACGAGAGATATCCGCCCGTTCCGATGACGATATCGGGCTTGAAATCCAAAATCAGCTTACGCGCCTTGACGGGTGCTGTGAAATAATAATACGCCGTGAGAAGATTCGAGGGGGAAAGACTACGGCGGAGTCCGCGCATTTCGATATGATGGATATCATAGCCCGCATTGGCGACAAGGCGGTTTTCCATGCCTTTTTTTGTGCCGATGAAGGCGATCTCCGCGTTTTTATCGTGTTCTCGAATGGTATTGGCGATGGCGATGGCAGGGTTGATATGACCCGCGGTGCCGCCGCCTGCAAGAAGAACTTTCATTTGGCAATGCTCCTTTCAGAGATGGTTTGTGCAAGCTTCGTTTCTCTCTTTTCGCCCGAGGAGAAGCGGGAGATGGAGAGGATGATGCCCATTTCCGCAAGCTGCATGACGAGCGCTGTGCCGCCGTAGCTGAAAAAGGGCAGAGCGATACCCGTCGTTGGGATCAGGCTCGTGACGACGGCGATATTGAGAAACGCCTGTATCGTAACCTTTAAGGTCAGACCGATGACGAGCATGGAGGAAAAGATATCGGGGGCTTTGCTTGCAATGACGAATCCGCGCCAAGCAAGCAGGAGGAAAACGGCGACGACCGCCACCGCACCGACGAATCCAAGCTCCTCGCACCAGATGGCGAAGATGAAATCGTTATACGGCTCGGGAAGCCACATATATTTTTGGATTCCGCTTGTCAGACCCGTTCCGAAAAAGCCGCCCGAGCCGATGGCAAGCAGGCTTTCGTAGGGCTGGTAGCTACCCGTATCGAGATGAAGCTCGGGGTGGAGCCAAGCATCGATACGCGCTTTTGTGTAGTTTGTGAACAAAATGATATACGCCGCGCCTGCGGTTGCCGTGATGCCGACACCCCATACCCATTTCATGTTGATGCCGCCGATGCAGACCATCGCCGCGCCAAGCAAAAAGAGAATGATGGTGGCGGACATATGCTTTTCGATGATGACAAGACCGCAGAAAAGCATGACGAGCCCCGCGGGGAAGAGTACGCCGTATTTGAAGGTCTTCATCTTATCGGGGACCTTGGATATGTAGAGAGCAAGCACGAGAATGAGCGCGAGCTTTGCGACCTCGGAGGGCTGAAACTGGATACCGATATCGATCCAGCGGCGCGCACCGTTTGCGGAAACGCCGATGCCCGGGACGAATACGAGAAGAAGCAGCATGATGGCGACACCGGCGATGGGGAGCGTCGCTTTTTTCAGAAAGCCGTAGTCCACGATGGACATACCGAGCATGGCGGCAATGCCGAGCGCCGCCCAAACGATCTGCTTTTTGATGAAATAAAAGCTATCATGCCCGAAGACCGCGCGTTCCTTGGCGTAAACGTAGCCTGACGTGGCAACGGCGATCGAGCCAAGGCAGATGAGGATCAGAACGAGAATCAAAAAAGGCTTGTCAACGCCGCCGCGGACACGGTGAACGGTCGTATCATCGGGGGATGCAAGCACATGGAAAAGTTCTTTGAAAAGATTGCCCTTGGGGGCTTTTTGGGCGGGAGAGACCCGCCTTTGCTTTTGTTGTTGCATTTTGCACCTCGTTTTTTGGTTGCAAATTTACATAAAGAAATAGGTGAGCGCACAGAGCATCATCGTGACGAGGACGGCGACGAAGACGATCTTGACCTCGCTCCAGCCGCATTTTTCAAAGTGATGATGAATGGGCGCCATTTTGAAGATGCGTTTTTTGGTGAGCTTATAGCCCGATACCTGCAAGATGACGGACACGGTCTCCATGATATAACAAAGACCGACTACGACGATGATGAGCGGGCTTCCGATCAGAAAGGCAAGACCCGACAAAAATCCGCCGAGGAAAAGCGAGCCCGTATCGCCCATGAAAATGCGGGCGGGATTCCAGTTGTATACGAGAAAGCCGATACATCCGCCAAAAAGTGCGCCGCTCATATACGCAATATGAGGAAGCGTTCCTTTCGCGCCCGGCATGAGAAACGCGCAGACCGCGAAAAATGCGGCGATGACGGCGGTGACGGACGAGCAAAGTCCATCGATGCCGTCTGTGAGATTGACGCTGTTATCGACACCGACGATGAGGAAAAGAGCAAATACGTAATACCAGTTGCCAAGCTCCCATTCGGTATGCAGAAACGGAATGGAAAGAGTAGTATCGATCTCACCGCAGGCGGTGAGAAGCGCGAGATAGGCAGAGGCAACGATGATCTGAAGCAGAAATTTCTGATATGCCTTCAGCCCCTCGTTTTGCTTTTTGAGAAGCTTTGCGCGATCATCGATAAAGCCGATGACACCGAACAGAAGCGCCATGCCGAGCGTGATGAAGACCAAGGCGCGTTTGTCGTGCGGGATCACGAAGATATCCAAGAGGGCAATGGTGATGACGATCGCGCCGATGAAGAAAAGTCCGCCCATCGTTGGTGTTCCCGCCTTGGATTTATGCCATCGCGGACCGATCTCATAAATCGGCTGGTTGAGCTTTTTGCTGATCAAAACGGGAATGAATTTTTTGGATAAGATAACGGTTATGATAAAGGATATGAGAACCGAAAGGATAAAATATAGGAACATGTTTGCGTTTTCTCCTGTGCTTTTGGCACAATTTCTGGGATTTTTCGGGAAATGTGTTCGATCATTCGATGGAAAACATAAAAATTTCTATATTTATGATCGAAAATACGGGAATATCAGAGCAGGTTTACGATGCGTTCGAGCGCCATGGCGCGGCTTGCCTTAAAGAGAACGACATCACCCTTTTGAATGACGGCGCGAACGTGCTTGGCGGTTTCTTGTGCCTCGACGTCGCTTTCGAGGATCGTGATGCTTTTCTCGTCCATGCCGTTTTCACGCGCGCCGCGCGCGATATGCTTTGCCGCCTTGCCGTATGTAACGAGATGCGCGACGCCTGCCTTAGCTACGCGCTCACCGACGGAACGATGCGCTTCCTCGGAGACCTTGCCAAGCTCGAGCATATCGCCAAGCACCGCGACGGGACGCAGAGCCTTGGTCTTTGCCGTATGACAAAGCACCTCCAAGCCCGCTTTCATGGATTCGGGGCTGGCGTTATAGCAATCCTCGATGACGGTATAACCGTCCTTTTCGATGAAATGCTGGCGCATGGCGGCGGGGGTAAAGGTGAGGAGTCCTTCGCGTATCTTTTCCTCGGAAATGCCGAGAAGGATACCGCAGACGCAGGCAACGAGTGCATTCATGACGTTATGCGTGCCGAGCGTGCGGATGCAAACGTCGTTCATGATCTCGCCGTCGTGCAGACGAATATCAAAGAGCGTATGGTCATCCATGGCGCGGATGTTTTCCGCCTTATAGGTGGCGTTATCGCCCATGCCGACGTAGATTTTACAGATGCCGTTTGTGGTGACGTCACGCAAGAGCGGTTCATCGCCGTTCAGAATGAGGATGCCGCCCGGCTTCATGCCGTCGATGATCTCCATTTTTGCGTCGCGGATATTTTCACGCGAGCCGAGATGCTCGATATGCGAGGTGCCGATGGTCGTGATGACGGAGATATCGGGCTCGGCGATCTCAGACAGCGCGGAGATCTCGCCCTTATGATTCATGCCCATTTCCACAAGAAGCGCGCGATGCTCTGCGGTAAGCCCGAAAAGCGTCAAGGGAAGACCGATCTCATTATTGAAATTGCCCTTGGTCACGTTGGTCTTGTGCTTCGTGCTGAGGACGGAATAGATAAATTCCTTGGTCGTCGTTTTGCCGACGCTGCCTGTTACGGCAAGAGAGATCGTGTGGAAAAGTCCTTTATAGGCTTTTGCGATCCTGCCGAGCGCCTTCGTGGTATCGTCCACGACGATACAGGGCATTTTACAGCCTTCGGGAACGGCTTCCACAACGGAAAAGACACAGCCTGCGTTTTCCGCGTTTGCGAGAAAACGGTGTCCGTCAAAGTTTTCACCGCGCAGGGCGACGAAAAAGTCCCCTTTTTTCGCGGTTCTGGTATCGGTGGAGATATCGTAAGCGAGCAGTTCGCCCGCGGGTGCGTTTATGGGGGTGCCGTTTGCAAATTTTGTCAGCATCTCAAAGGAGATTCCGCTGTTATTCATGCTGAGATACATTTTCTTTTCCTTTTCTTTGTAAATAGTGGGAAACGATATCCCGTTCGGAAAAATCATGCTTTCCGTTTTGATCGATGAGATACGTTTCGTGTCCTTTTCCCGCAAGAAGAAGGATCTCGCCTGCCGTTGCGGTCGCAAGGGCGTATTCGATGGCTTCTTTTCGGTCGGGAATGCACAAGACTTTTGTGCTTTGAATGCCGCGCATCACGTCTGCGATGATATCCTCCGGGGATTCGCTTCTCGGGTTGTCGCTCGTGAGAATGATGCGGTCGGAGAGCGTGTCGGCGGTTTTGCCCATTTCGGGGCGTTTTCCGCGGTCGCGGTCGCCTCCCGCGCCGAAAAGCACCGTGAGCCTTTCCGTATGCGGACGGAGCGCTGTGAGCGCTTTTTCGAGGGCGTCCGCCGTGTGCGCGTAGTCGATATATATGTCATATTCGGTATCGGTATCGAGCTTTTCCAGCCGTCCCGTCGGCGCTTTCAAGAGCGGCGCCGCCGATTGGAGCGTTTCCTTGGGGAGTCCCACAAGATATGCCGCGGAAATGGCGGCTGCGGTATTTTCGATATGAAAACCGCCGACAAGGGGAATCTGCAAGGGGAGAATCTCATTTCCGATACGAAGGGAATAGCGAATGTCATACTTTGTGCAGAGCGGATGCTCAATCGCAAACTCTGCTTCGGGATTCTTTGCGTAATAATACACGTCGCCTCTCGCTTGCCATGCCATATCCTTTGCCGATGGGTCGTCGAGATTCAAGAGGGAATGCTCGGCATTTCGGAAAAGCGAGGCTTTGGCGTTTTTATAGGCATCCCACGTTTTATGATAGTCCATATGATCCCGCGTGAGATTTGTGAAGATGGCGATCTCAAAGGTGAGCCCATAGAGCCTTTCCTGCGCGATGGCGTGGGAGGAGGCTTCCATAACGGCGAAGATGACGCCGTTTTCTTTCATTTTTTGCAAAAGAGGATAGAGCTTTTCGGGGGTCGGGGTCGTATAATCGGAGGGATAGCAGTTTTTGCCGTCGCTGTATGCGACGGTTCCGACAAGTCCCGTTTGGTATCCCGCCTTTTTGAGAAGCTCCGACAAAAAGAACGAAACGGAGGTTTTTCCGTTCGTACCCGTTACGGCGATGAGCCGAAGATGTTTTTCGGGATGTCCCGTATAACGCGCCCATGCAAGGGCGTATTGTTTTCTGACGTTTTCCACACGGAAAACGGGGATCGCAAGCGGAGATAGCGCGGTTTCGGCATCGAGGACGATGGCGCACGCGCCTTTTTCGACCGCTTCTGTGATATAGGATGCGCCGTTTTCGGAAAAGAAAACGTCGCCTTTGGAAAGTTCTCTGGTATCTGCACACGGTTTTTCAAACAGAATATCCGAAAAACCGTGTGAGATGGTTTCGTTTGGAAAAAGAATCTGAGAAAGATACATAAAAGCCTCCGAATATTGATTTTTTTGAAACATCCGAGGTTTTTATGTTCTGTATGTTTTTTGCCCGTCAATCCGTGCCGATATAGCGAAATTCGACGGTGATGACCGTGCCTTTTTCGGCGGTCGTTCCGCCTGCGATCGATTGCTTGGTGGCGACCGTTCCCCCTTGGGTATTGCCCGAGATGAGGATGTTGAAGCCCGCATCGGTGAGGGTCTTATTGGCTTTTTCGGCGGTCATGCCGAGGACGCTCGGAACGATCGCGGTCTTTTCCTCTGCGTTTTCGCTCGTATACAAAATGACCTTTCCGTTCTCTTTCATGATGGTACTGCCCGAGGGCGGTGTTTGCTCGATGACGCTCGTGCCGTTTCCGACGATCTCATACGAAAGCCCTGCGCCAAGGAGGCGGAGAATGGCTTCGTCAAGTGACATTCCGCGGAAGTTCGGCAGGTCGAGCTCGGCTTCTTCGAGTTCTTTTTCCGTATATTCGGGTTCGATACCGAGATAGGGAAGAACGTCGCCGAGGATCTTGGAAACGTAAGGCGCGGCAACGGTACTGCCGTAGAGAGAGCCGATGGTCGGCTCGTCGACGACGAGGATACAAATGACCTCGGGGTCGTCTGCGGGAGCGTACGCCACGGTGGAGGCGATACGCGCACCGTTCGTGCCTTTTTCGGAGGTACCTGTTTTGGCGGCGACCTTATAGCCCTTGACGTAGGCGTTTTTCGCGCCGCCGTTGCCCGAAACACCTTCCTCAAGGATCTGGCTGATGGTTTCGGCAACGTCCTCGCTCACGACCTGACGTACGGCTGTCGTACCAAAGGAGGCGAGCGTATTGCCATCGTCGTCGATGATCTCTTTGACGATATGAGGCGTTACGAGCGTACCGCCGTTGGCAACGGAGGCGACCGCTGTGATCTGCTGAATGGCGGTCACGTTATAACGCTGACCGAAGGAATATACGGCAAGGTCAACACCCGTCATATTTTCTTCGGTGGTATAGATGGAATCCGCTTCGCCCGGCAGGTCGATGCCCGTTTTGGAATCGAGTCCGAACGCGGAAAAATAATCGCAGAAGGTGGAAATGCCGATGCGCTCTGCAAGACGCATCATGACGGGGTTGCAGGATTGCTGGAGCGCACCCGCAAAGGTGAGCGTACCGTGTCCCGTTACCTTGTGGCATTTGATGGGCTTTGACCAACCGCTGACGGTATACGAGCCAAGACAGGTAAAGGTTTCCGTCACGGTGGAGAGATTTTCCTCGAGCGCGATGGCGGTCGTGAAAATTTTAGACGTGGAGCCCGGCTCGTATGTATCGGTCAGACATTTATTGTTCCACGTTGAAAAAAGCAGCTCGGACTTTTTTTGCAGGTATTTTTCGGAGTCCTCGCCGTAAAGCGACGCATACGCCGCGAGGGTATTGTCATAATAGTCGGGCAGGGTGCGCGGACTGTTGAGGTCGTAATATGGATAGGTCGCCATGGCGTAGATCTCGCCCGTTTTGGGGTTCATGATGATACCGCAGGCGCGGGAGATCGCTCCCGATTCCACGGCGGCTTCCTCTAAATATTTTTGCAAAAAGCTCTGTATTTTATAATCGATGGTGGTGATGACGTTGGCACCGTTTTGCGCGTCGATGATGGTTTCGTAATTATAGGGCATTGCGCCGCCGATGCCGTTTTTGGCGGCAAAGATATTGCCCGAAACGCCCGAAAGAACGGAGTCGTACTGATATTCCAGACCGTACAGACCGCCGTCTGTGCCGCAGAAGCCGATGACGTGGGAAGCAAGGCTTCCGTAAGGATAGACGCGGGTCGTCGTTTCCGCGAGATGGATCATGCCCGAAAGGAGCATATCCTTTTCGTTTTCGTCCGCGGGCTTGAAAAGCTCATTGTCGGCGTTGTCGTTGATGAAGGCGCGGACCTTATCGGCGATCTCTTTTTCTACGTTTTTCTTGATGGTGCGGTCGCGGTATTTGGATTTTTGCGCTTCGGTATAGACGAAGTCGTATTCCACCTCGAGGATTTCCGAAAGCCCCTCTGCGATGAATTTGCGTATTGCCTCGGTCCTTTCGGCATCCTTGCTTACGACCATATTATGCGGGTCGATGAAGATGCGCTCCGTCGTATAGTTCGTGGCGAGGATCACGCCGTTTCTATCCTTGATGGTGCCTCGCTTGGCATCGATGGGCGTTTCATACAGCATTTGCTGAAGCACGAGATTTTTATAATCCTCATGCTTGATGATCTGCAAATAAAAGAGCTTGCCGATGATGACGGCGGCAACGATGGTGCATATCGTAAAAATGATAAAGGCGCGATGGTGCATCTCACTCGTTTGTCTTCCGAGAAGCGAGCTCGGCTTGGAACTGTCGGGCTTGGGTGTTTTTCGCATATCCGATTCCTTTCGCCGTGATGAATTTTGGGGAAGAAGCGTTTTCTTCCCCATATATATGGTTTTTCGTTGAATTTATGCTATTTTTCGGTGCTTTCTTCCTCGTTTTCGTCCGTTTCCTCGGGTTCGAGAACGACGGTTTGACCGCCGTCGGGCGTGAATCCCGCGTTTTCGATGGCTTCCATCAGCTCCGCGTGAGGATATTTGTGATTCAAGTCGTCGTGCAGTTTGCCCTCTCTCGTCGTGAGATTGACCATCTCCTTACGCAGATTTCCGATATCGGAGGAAAGCGCGGAAATTTCAATAAACGAGAATATGAGCGCAAGGACGAGCACCGTGGAAATGACCGTTCCGAGGATCGATGCGATGGGAAGCGGAGGCGCTTTTTCGATTTCCGTGTCGTATTCCTTGCCGCCGAGAAAAAGGCTGTATATGAAATTCAGGACGAGCTTCTTTTTGCTTTTATGATGCTTGCGTTTTTTCATAGGTTAAAATTCCGTTCGTTCGGCAACGCGAAGCTTGGCGCTGTGAGAGCGGTGATTTTCCGCAAGCTCCTGCTCCGAGGGGAGAATGGGCTTTTTGTTGCAAAGGCTCAGCTTCGGCTTGTTTCCGCAAACACAGACGGGATAGGATGGGGGACAGGTACAGCCCTTGGAAAGGTCGGCAAAGGCGCGCTTGGCGGCTCTGTCCTCGAGCGAATGGAACGTGATGACGGCGATCCTGCCGCCTGCGTTCAGATGCCCCGTGATGGCTTTGAGCGTCGGCTCGATGATGGAAAGCTCGGAATTGACCTCGATGCGGATCGCCTGAAAAACCTTTTTCGCGGGGTGATGACCGACGGCGAGAAACTTTTTCGGGGTCACGCTTTTGATGATCTCGACAAGCTCCGTGGTCGTTTCTACGGGCTTTTCCGCTCTGGCGCGGACGATGGCACCTGCGATCTTCGGTGCGTTATTATCCTCGCCGTAATCAAAAATGATGCGGCGCAGGTCGGCTTCGCTGTACGTATTGACAACGTCATAAGCGGAAAGCGGCGCATCCTCATTCATACGCATATCGAGCGGTGCTTCGGTGTTATACGAGAAACCGCGCTCGGGTGTGTCAAGCTGATACGAGGAAACGCCGAGGTCAAGCAAAGCACCGTCTATCTTTTCGATGCCAAGCTCCGACAAGATGTCATGTATATTTGAGAAATTATTTTTTACAAAAAGGATGCGGTCGGCATAGTCTGCAAGACGGGCTTTCGCCGCGGTGATGGCACAGATGTCCTGATCGATGCAGATCAGCTTGCCCTTGGTGAGCCGTTTTGCGATTTCGAGAGAATGACCGCCCCCGCCGAGGGTGCAGTCCATATAGATACCGTCCGGCTTGATATTCAAGGCTTCGATACATTCGTGAAGCATGACGGAATAATGGGAAAAGTTGAGTTCCAAGTGTTTACCAAACCTTTCTTCTGAATCAAAAATTGAGTGCGAGCATGAGGTCGTTTACCTCATCGGCGCTCATGTCTTCGTTTTCCGCGTTCCAAGCGTCCTCTGCCCATATCTCGATATACGAGCCGAGTCCGATGATGACGACGTTTTTTTCAATGCCGGCATAGGCGCGAAGCCCTGCGGTGAGCATGATCCTGCCTTGGGAGTCGGGGGATACATCCGAGGCGTTTGAAAAGACGAAGCGACGAATTTTGGCGGCTTGCGCTTGCGGTAAGCCTGCGATCTTTGCGGTGTAGGCTTCCCATTCCTCCATCGGATAGACGGTGAGGCATTTGGCTGTGCCGCGTGTGACGACGAACGCATCGCCGAGCTCATCTCTGTATTTCGCGGGGATAAAGGTTCTGCCCTTGGTATCCACGGTATGCGCGTATTGTCCGAGAAACACGTTTTTCACCATCCTTTTTGGGTTTTGTGGAAAGCTTGTGAATGATTGTGGAAAACCATGTTGAAAATGTGGAAAACCTCCACTTTCCCCCACTTTGATGCAAAAATCACCCACTTGCATAATATTATAAAGGATATATGGGGGTTTTGCAAGAGATTTTTTCAAAAATTAAAAATTTTTACACAGAGTTTTCCACCGAATATTGTAAAATTTTGTTGAATGTGGTAGAATATTTCCACATATTATGTTTTCCACATACGCTCTGTGGGAAAATCCCACGAAAAATCCCTTTTGCGATAAAAATGCCGTCAAGGACGGCGGATTGGAGATATATCATGAAAATTTCAATGGCATATGAAGCGCGCATTTCCGAAATACTTGCGGAAATGACGCTTGAAGAAAAGATCGCGCAGATGCAACAGGTAAGCCCCGAATCGTTTCGCCCCGAAGTATTTGAAAACTTCCGTAAGCTCGGCGGAGGTTCGTTTTTGCACGTGCTCGGCAAGGATGCGGACGCTGTCCGCGCCGACGCGGAAAATACGCGCATGAAGATCCCGCCGATCTTCGGTATCGATGCGATCCATGGTCATTCGCTTCTCAATGGCGCGGTCATCTATCCCTCTCAGCTTGCGATGGCTTGCTCTTGGAATCCCTCGCTTATCAAAAAGATGGGCAAGGCGACCGCGGAGGAGGTCAATGCGGACGGTCTGGATTGGGTATTCTCTCCCGTGCTTTGCATCGGACGCGATACCCGTTGGGGCAGAGTGGATGAAACCTTTGGTGAGGACCCGTATCTTGTCGGTACGCTTGCCGCGGCGATCACCGAAGGCTACGAGGAGGACGGACTTGTCGCCGCTTGTCTGAAGCATTATATCGGCTATGGCGAGGAAACGGGCGCACGCGATGCGTATGATACGGAGATCTCTATGAGAAAGATCCGTGAAGTCTTTTTGCCTCCGTTTCGCCGTGCTGTGGAAGCGGGGGCTTCGACCGTCATGACGGCTTACGGCTCGATCTCCGGCGTTCCCATGACCGCGCACAGACAGCTTCTTCGTGAAGTCTTGAAGGACGAGCTTGGCTTTGACGGCTTCGTCGTGACCGATTGGTATAATGTCGGCTCGCTCCGTACCAAGCAAAAGGCGGTGGAAAGCTTTGCGGATGGCGTTCGCGTGACTGTGGAATCGGGTAACGATATGAGCATGAACTCCTATCAGTTCTATGAACACGCGATCCGTCTTGTCAAGGAAGGCAAGCTTTCGATGGAACTCATTGATGAAGCGGTGCGCCGTATCCTTCGTGTGAAATTCTCGCTTGGTTTGTTTGATGAAAATAAAAAGCGTATGCCGAAAGAATGTATCGGCTCGAAGGAGCATATCGAGATCAATCACGCGCTGACATGCGAAAGCCTCGTTTTGCTGGAAAATAACGGCGTTCTTCCGCTGAAAGAAACGCCGAAAAAGATTGCCGTTGTCGGTCCGAATGCGGACGATATCCGAGCACAATACGGCGACTGGACGTTTTTCAGCCATCCCAACCGCGCTCCCGAGGATACGATGCCCAAGGGTGATTATTACACCGTTCTCCGCGGCCTCAAGACCGTTTTCGCTGACAGCGAGGTGGCGTATGCGAAAGGCTGCGACGTGATGGGCTATTCTGCGGACACCATGATGAATGAAGCCATCGCGCTTGCCGAAGATGCTGACGTCGTCATTGCCGTGATTGGCGATATCCTCGCGCAAAACGGCGAAGGAAAGGATAGAGCCGTTCTCGAGCTTTCGGGCAGACAGGGCGAGCTTATCCGCAAGCTCAAGGCGACGGGTAAGCCCGTCATTACCGTGCTTGTAAACGGCAAACCGCTTTGCCTTGGCGATGTCATTGAAAATTCCGATGCGCTCATTGAAACGTTCAACGGCGGCGACCTTGGCGGTCTTTGTGCGGCGGAAATGATCGCGGGCAAATTCAATCCGAGTGGTAAGCTCCCCATTTCGTTCCCGCGTGCCTCGGGACAGGTTCCGTGCTATTATAATCAGTACGCAGGCTGGCATGCGACAAAATACATGGATGTGGACGAGGGAAGTCGTTACGATTTCGGTTACGGACTTTCCTATACGAACTATGAATATAAAAATCTTGCGATCTCTGCCGATACCGCGAAGGCGGGCGACGTTCTGACCGTTTCCGTGGATATTACCAACACGGGCGATATGGACGGCGCGGAGATCGTGGAGATGTATTACAACGACCTTTACAGCTCGGTTCTCACACCCACAAGACAGCTTTGTGGTTTTACAAAGGTGTTCGTCGGGGCAGGGGAAACGGTTCACGTGGAGCTTCCGCTTGCGGTGAATGACCTTTCGCTCGTCAATGCGAATTGCGAGACCGTTCTCGAACCCGGTGATTTTGAGATCATGGTCGGCGGCAGTCTTGCGACCTTGCAGACCGTAGCGCTGAAAATTACGGAATAAAACGAAAAGACCCGAAAGGGTCTTTTCGTTTTATTCCGTAGAGAAGAGAGAAGAAAGAAAAGAGAAAAGAAGCGGTGTCCGCTATGCGGACGAACCATAAAAATGGCAGGTGATTTTGGGTGCAGACCCGCCGACTGTTCGTCAAAGCGAACACCTTTTCACTCTTTATATTTCACCATTCAAAGCCCAAAGACTCGAAAGGGTATTTTTGTTTTAGGAAAATTGTATAGTGCTTGCTCGAAATCGATCTCGCCGTTTTGCTGTGGTTAAAGATGCAGAACGGCTGAGATAGGCGAGCAATTTCCTGTGGGCGTTGCCCACTATTCTACCCAGAGGATCATTTCAAGGATACGTTTCGCGCAGATCGCCATTTCATCTCTTGTGATAAGACCTTGGGCATAAGGCTCTTTGAGCTGTCCTTCCTGTCTTGCGGGCATACGGATGTCGTTTCCTGCTTTGACTTCCTTGTAATGCTTCGCTGTGTTCGACCAGTCGGTCGTGAGCATTCCTTCATAGCCCCATTCGCCGCGCAAAATACCTGTGATCAGCTCGGCGCTTTCGGAGGTATGCACGCCGTTTAAGAGATTATACGAGGTCATGATCATTTTCGGCGCGGATTCTTTCACGCAGATCTCAAAGCCTTTGAGATAGATCTCACGCAAAGCACGCTCGGACATGATGGAATCGGATTCGATGCGGTTGGTTTCCTTGTTGTTTGCCGCGAAATGCTTCGGTGTGGCAACGACCTTTGCAGATTGGATACCGCGAACCATTGCCGCCGCCATCTTGCCTGCGATGAGCGGATCTTCGGAATAATATTCAAAGTTTCTGCCGCAGAGCGGGCTTCTGTGGATATTGAGCGCGGGGGTGAGCCATATCTGAATGTTGTTTTCCTTACATTCAAGCGCGCCTGCCTTGCCGACCTCTTCCACAAGCTCGGTATTCCAAGAAGCGGCGAGCGCCGTGGCAATCGGGAATGCCGTGGTGCGGATACCGCGTTTTGGATGCAAACGAAGTCCTGCGGGTCCGTCTGCCGTTGCGATCGGCGGGATTCTGTATCGATTTTCATAGCCGCCCATCGTACCTGTATTGGCAACGCCTGTATTGCGCTTGCCGACAAGCACGTCCATGAGGTCTTCATCGCTCATCTGCGAGATGAACTCGTCAAGCGTTGCTTTGCCCTCGTCAACGTCATAAAGCTCAATGACCTTTTCAAGCGGCTTGTATTCGTTGTGATATGCCACGGGGAAGGTCTTTTCCGCATCCTCGCGGGCAGGAACATCGCGCAGCGTGCCGTCTGCAAGCAAACGCTTTTCAAGCTTGCGAGGCGCACAATAGGAATTTAATTTCTCGACGATAACGTCTTCCTTGAGCGTATAGGTGTAATCCGCGCAAACGGTATCGCGCACAGACGAGCCGACAAAGAAGCGGTAATCCCCTTTTTCAAGCACGTACGCGCTCTTTTCGATATCGCCCATATCGTCGTAGCTTGCCATATCGCGGATATCAAAGGTCATGCTGACGGTGCAGGATTTGCCTGCCTCCAAAAGAGGCGTTTTTTGGAACGCGATCAGCGCGATCTTTTCCTTGGAGATCTTGCCCTCGGGTGCGCTGTAATAGACCTCGACGACTTCCTTTCCTGCGCGGCTACCTGTGTTTGTCACCTTGGCGCTGACGAAGATTTGTTCTTCGTTGCCTCCGACGAATACGTTAGATATCTCAAAGGTCGTATAGGTAATACCATAGCCGAACGGATAGACGACAGCGTCCTTTTTGCCCGGGATCGTTTCAAAATAACGGTATCCGACGAAGATATCCTCTGTATATTTGACGTAATCCTCGGATTCATGGAAGCTCGCGGAGGAGGGGTAATCCTCGAATTTTTCGGCACAGGTATCGACGAGCTTGCCGCTTGGCGCATCGTCGCCGACGAGCATATCCGCCGCCGCAAGACCGCCCTCAAGTCCGCCCTGCCAAATGAGAAGCGCAGATTTTACCTTGTCGTTCTTGGCAAACCAAGAGGTATCGATCATCGCGCCTACGTTCAGCAGAACGACGACGTTTTCAAAGCTTGCGAGAACGTCGGCAACCATTTTCTTTTCGCCGTCCTCAAGCTCGAAATATTTGTCTTCGCCGTCGTTTCGTCTGTCATAGCCCTCGCCCGAGAAACGGCAAATGGTGATGATGGCGGTGTCGGTAAATGCTCTTGCCGAACGGAGAAGCTCTTCGGGGATCTCAGGCTCGGTGAGTCTGCCGTTTTCGCCGCCGTTCTTGTAGGCGTTTACAACGTGATCCGTATAGAAAAGGGAGAGAGAATCGAATACCTCGACCTTGCCCTCTTTCATCTTCAGACCGTCGTAAATGTTTCGTGTATACGGTACGAAAACATCGCCCGAGCCGCTTCCGCCCTTGACGTAATCGATCTGCGCATTGCCGAAGATAGCGACCTTTTTGCCTTTTTCGAGAGGCAAAAATCCGTTTTCGTTTTTCAGCAATACCGCACCCTCGCAGGCGGCACGGCGGGAAAGCGCGATGTGCTTTTCGCAAGCTGTGATGCACGAACGGTTATCACCCAAGGGGATGCAGGGGAGAAATCTGGCTCTGAGCCATTTTTCGGTTGGATAATACTGTTGCATGAGATAGCCTACCTTTCATGATGTTTTTTATTATGGAAAAATGCTTGAATCGATCTCGCCGTTTTGCTGTATTTGGGATACATAAAAAGCTATGATAGGCGAGCAACATCCAGCGGGCGTTGCCCGCTTTTTGCCCTCATTATAATATATAAATATCGATTTGTCAATCTTTATTTTTGTATGCTATATACAAAAAACCCTCCGCTATCCAAGGGATAGCGGAGGGTATGCTTCTCTTATGGAGATGCTTGCTTATTCAGCGTCAGCTGCGGGAGCTTCTTCCGCTGCTGCTTCTGCTTCTTCGAGAAGAACGCGGATGGAAAGGCTTACCTTGCAGTTTTCGGTGTCGATGTCGATGATCTTCGCATCAACTACCTGACCCTTTTCAAGAACTTCAGCAGGGCTTGCGAGCTTCTTGTTTGCGATCTGGGAGATGTGGATAAGACCGTCAACGCCGGGAATGATCTGTGCGAATGCACCGAAGGGCATCATGGAAACGATGGTTACGGGTGCAACGTCGCCGATGGAATACTTATCGGTGAAGAGCTTCCAAGGATTGGTGTCTTCTGTCTTGTAGCCAAGAGAGATTCTGTTCTTTTCCTGGTCGAAGTCCTTAACGAATACTTCGAGAGTATCGCCGATGGAAACAACGTCCTTGGGAGAAGAGATTCTGAGCCAAGAGAGCTCGGAGCTGTGAACCATACCGTCAACGCCGCCGAGATCAACGAATGCGCCGTAGGATGTGAGGCTCTTGACCTTACCTGTGTAGTGCTTGCCTACTTCGATCTCTGCCCAGAATTTTTCGAGAAGTGCTTTTCTTTCTTCTCTTGCAACGACACGGATGGAGCCGACTGCGCGACGGCGGTCTTCCTTGATGTCGATGATCTTGAACTTCTGAACGGTGCCGACGATGGAAGAAAGGTCGCCATCCTTCGGAACGGTGGTCTGGGATGCAGGAATGAATACCTTCTGTGCAAGAACAGAGATGATAACGCCGCCCTTAACTGCTTCGATAACCTTGCCTTCAAGAACGGTTTCAGCTTCCTTAGCTTCTACGATCTTGGACCAGTTGTTGTGTGCATCGATCTTTTTCTTGGAAAGAGTTGCGATGCCGTCAAGGTCGCTTACGCGAACGGCAACTGCTTCTACCTCGTCGCCAACCTTAAAGAGATCTTCAAGCTTTGCCTGAGGATCGTCGGTAACGTTGTCAAGGGTAAGGATACCGGTTACCTTGGAACCGATGTCTACATGGACTTCAGTGCCTGTTACCGATGTAACGATGCCGTGTACGGTGTCTCCTGTATTTAATGTTTTGAAAGATTTTTCAAGAAGTTGTGCGAAATTTTCCTGTTCGCTCATGGTGTTTTGTACCTCCTCAATGATGTAGCCGGGCGTGGAAGCTCCGGCCGCGATGCCGATCGTGCCGGTCATCTCTTTAATATGGAACGGAATGGACGCGGCGGTTTCGATGAGATGCGTTTCGGGACAGTTCTGCCGGCTGATGTCGTAGAGCTTTTTGGTGTTGGAACTTTCAAGCCCCCCTACGACGAGCATAGCGTCACATTCACGCGAAAGTGCATCGACTTCTTTTTGGCGCGTTTCCGTAACATTACATATTGTATCAAAAAATAATCCATTTGTATATAGTTTTTCAAGAAATTTTTTGCTTTTTTGATAATCTTCCAAATTGTGTGTCGTTTGTGACGCGGAAATGATTTTTTTAGATGCAATCTTTTGACACTCTCCGCGCTCATGCGCCGCTTTTAAGTCTTCCAGAGAGGAAAAAATGCGGTACTCGCCCTTGATATAGCTCGAAATGCCGATGACCTCGGGATGCTTCTCGCTGCCGAAAAGAAACGTGAAGGTATCCTCTGCGGTATTCTCTTTCATAATTTTATAGATCTTGGCAACGAACGGGCAGGTCATATCGAGCACTTCGGCTCTCGGGTGCTTTTCTGCAAAGGCTTCGAGCTTTTCCTTGACCGTGCAGGGTACGCCATGGGTACGAATGACAAAAATGGAATTATCGGGTGCGGTTTTCAAGACCTCGTCGACTTCGTTTTCTTCGATGACGGAAACGCCGTTTTGAGCAAGACGCTCGTTGACGTTCGGGTTATGAATGAGAGAGCCGATGGTATAGATCTTTGCATCGCGGCGTTCTTCTATGAGCGCGAAAACGGCATCGACGGCGCGTTTCACACCAAAGCAGAAGCCTGCGTATTTTGCGGTTTTGACGTTTCTCATGCTTCTTCTCCTTTCAGCTCGCAGATGCGAGTGAAGATGGTCTTTGCGGCTTCGTTGTATTCTGCCATGCCGCCCTTTTCAAAGCCAAGCTCCTCGTACTTGATGGGCTTGCCGATGATGACGGTGACCTTTCGGAACAGGCGGACGCGATGCTTTTCCGTTTTGATGTAAACGGGAAGCACGTTGCTTTTTGCGCGGTATGCCATAAGACCGACACCGCTTTTTGCTTGCTCGGGCTTGTGTTCCTCATGGGTGCGCGTGCCCTGCGGGAAAATGCCGATATAGCCGCCCTTTTTCAAAACGTCGATGGTCTGTGTGATGGCTTTGAGATCGACCTGTCCGCGGCTGACGGAGATCGTGCCGAACCAGCGCAGTATCGCGGCGAAGGGCTTGAATTTGAAAAGCTCGCGTTTGGCGAAGAAATAGATCTGACGCTTCAAATTGAGCGCGAGAAAGAGAATGTCGTGGTTGCTGATGTGGTTCGCGCAGATCAAGCAGGGACCGTCCATCAGCTCGTTTTCCTGTCCGATGACCTCCATGCGGAAGAAAAGCTTATAAAAGGGCTTTACGACGATCTGCAAAAAACGGTAGAGCTTATTGATCTTTTTCATACCGTTTCCCCCGCTTCCTTGGCTTTGTCCCGAATGATGGCGATGGCAAGGTCGATGACGGCATCAAAATCGCCCGAATTGTCGAGGAAGATTGCATCCTCTGCGGGAATCGCGGGGGCGATCTCACGAGTGCTGTCCTGACGGTCGCGCTCCGCCATGGCGGTCGCTACTTCTTCAAGCGTGACGTTTTCGCCCTTGGCGATGAGCTCGTTATAACGGCGGCGTGCGCGTTCCGCATCGGAAACGGTCACGAAGAATTTTACCTGTGCATGGGGCAAAATGACCGTGCCGATATCGCGTCCGTCCATGATGACGTTGTTTTCCTTGGCGATGGTTCTCTGTACGTCAAGAAGATGTGCGCGGACGGCGGGGATCGCGGAGACCTTGGAGGCGTAAGCGGAGATCTCATTCGTGCGGATAAGACCGCCGACGTCTTCTTCGCCGAGATAGATCTTCTGTTCGCCGTTTTCAAATCTCAAAGAGATTTTGATTTCTGGGAGGGCGGCGGCAACAGCGTCTGTGTCTGTGGGCTCGATGCAGCGGCGTTTGACGGCAAGACCGATGGTACGGTACATCGCGCCTGTGTCGGTATAGATATAGCCGAGCTTTTTGGCGAGGGCTTTGGCAAGGGTGCTTTTTCCTGCACCCGAGGGTCCGTCGAGAGCAATGTTCATCATGATGGTGGGTTCCTTTCCGTGTGTTTTGTATTTTGTGCTTTTTTCAAAAAAATTTCACAATGTATTGATATTGTGTATATGATGTGGTATAATAAGACTGAAAGGGAGTGATGATATGGCACAAGCTATGGTAAATATTCGTATGGATGAAGCTTTGAAAAGCGACTTTGAAGCGCTCTGCAACGATTTGGGACTCAATATGTCGACCGCCATTACGATTTTCGCAAAGAAAATGGTGAGAGAAAACAGGATTCCTTTTGAGGTTTCCTTGGATCCCTTTTATGGCGAAAGAAACATGCGAGCGATTCATGAGAGCCGAGAACAGCTACTCAAAGGTCGGGTCGTTGTCAAATCGATGGAAGAATTAGAGGCAATGGCGACGGATGAGTAATCTATCTTTTTCGGAAAACGCATGGCAAGATTATCTATATTGGCAAACGCAGGATAAAAAGATACTGCGCCGAATCAATCAGCTTTTACAGGATATTTCCCGCAACGGCTATGATGGTTTGGGGAAGCCGGAACCTTTGAAGGGAAATTTGAGCGGCTTCTGGAGCCGTAGAATTGATGACACGCATCGATTGGTATATCGTGTTTCAGATGATATGATTGAAATTTTGCAATGCCGCGGACATTACAACGATTGAGAAAGAGCCTTCGGGTTCTTTCTTTTTTGTCATAGAAAACTGCTCGAATCAAACTCGCCGTTTTGCTGTGCTTGATGATGGGGAAAGCTGAGGTAGGCGAGTGATTTCCGGCGGGCGTTGCCCGCTTGTACCTTTTCTCTTCACTTTTCTCTTTTCACTCTTCACTCGAATGCGTCCGCATTCGTTGCCGCTTCCGCTGCCGCGTGCGCGGTGCAAAAGGCGATTTGCAGATTGAATCCGCCCGTGTATGCGTCAAGATCCATGACCTCGCCTGCAAAATAGAGGTTCGGGCATTTCTTGGAGCGCATGGTCTGCGGTTCAATCTCCTTGACGGAAACGCCGCCGCTTGTCACGATGGCTTCACCGATCGGTCGGAAGCCCGTTATCGTAACGGGGAGATTTTTGAGAAGCTCGCAGATTCTGTGGCGTTCTTCGGCTGTGATGGAGTGTATCTTTTTGTCCGTGGGAATGGCGCAAAGCTTGATGAACGGCTCGCGCAGCTTGGCGGGGAGAAGCTCATCAAAGGCGTTGATAAAATTGCGGTTTTTGTATTTTTCAAAGTCGGAAAGAAGTCTTTTGTCGAGCGCTTGCGCGTCGAGAGCGGGCTTCAAATCGATGGAAACGAGGTAACGACCGCTTTCCATCGGGCGTAAATGCGCGGATGCGGAAAGCACGAGCGGACCGCTGATACCGAAATGACAGAACAACATCTCACCGAAATCGCGGTAGATGACCTTGTTCTTTTTCTTCGTATCGATGACGGAAACGGCGACGTTTTTGAGTGAAAGTCCCATCGTTTCGCGGCAAACGAAATCGTCTGAGCAAAGTCCCACGAGAGAGGGGATGCGCGGGGTCACGGTGTGTCCCACGGATTCCGCCATGCGATAGCCATCGCCTGTCGAGCCTGTGATGGGGTAGGAAAGACCGCCTGTGCAAAGAATGACGGCGTCATAGCCGACGTAGTCCTTTTTCTCGGAGCGCACGCCCGAAAGCGTGCCGTCCGCTTTTTGTATCAGCTCGGAGATCCTGTCACAAACGATGCGAACACCGTTTTTCAGGCAATAGTGCTTTAAGGCAAGCACGACGTCCGTCGCCTTATCAGAAACGGGAAAAACGCGCTTTCCGCGCTCGGTCTTGAGCGGTACGCCCAAGGATTCGATCAGCGCCATCGTGTCGGCGGACGAGAATCGGTTGATGGCGGAAAAGAGAAATTTTCCGTTTGCAGTTACGTTTTTGATAAATTCATCGGGGGTGCAATCGTTCGTGAGATTGCATCTGCCCTTGCCCGTGATGCCGAGCTTTCTGCCGAGCAGGGTGTTCCGCTCAAAGAGCGTGACCTCTGCACCAAGCTCTGCCGCGTGTCCTGCTGCGAGCATTCCCGCGGGACCGCCGCCGATGACGGCGATTTTGGTTTTATTCATGTTGTTACCCATATATTACTCACTTTTGTTTTCTTTGAGGAAGGCTTCCGCTTCTTCCATTTCGAGGAAAAGCTCCTCGGTGCGCGCTTCGATCTCGGCAATGCAGTCTGCGATCTCCGCAAGACGAACGTAATTCGTCGCGGCATCGGTGTTCATTTCTTCTTCGAGCGCGGCGCGTTCCTCATCAAGGGTCATCATTTCTTCCTCGGCGCGTTCCATGCGCTTTTCCGCTTTGCGAATCTCAGATAAGAGCTTTTTGTTTTCTTTGTATTTCTGCTTGCCGACGGAATCGACCTTTTCGACCTTTTCAATGACAGCCTCGGCGGCGCGTTTTTCCTTAAATTCCAGATATTCGTCAAACGTGCCGTGATAATCGAAAAAGCCATCTGAAAGGTCAAAGATGCGCGTTGCAAGCTTTTTCATAAAGTAACGGTCATGCGAAACGGCGATGATCGTACCGCCAAAGGAAAGCAGGGCATCCTCGAGCGCTTCGCGCGAGGCGATGTCGAGGTGGTTCGTCGGTTCGTCGAGGATCAGCAGATTGACCTTGGAAAGGATCATTTTGCAGAGCATCAGACGCGCTTTTTCACCGCCCGAAAGGACGGAGACCTTCTTATCCATATCCTCCGCGAAGAAAAGAAAGCCCGCGAGCGCTGTGCGAATCTGTGTGAACGTGAGCTTTTCGTGTGCGGAGCAAAGCTCTTCCAAAACGGTGTTATCCTCATGAAGCGTTTTCTGCTCCTGGTCGTAATAGCCTGCGATAACGCCTGTGCCGTATTCGATGACACCGCTGTCCGCATCCTGAAAACCGCCGAGAATTTTAATGAGCGTGGATTTGCCGCAGCCGTTCGGTCCCATGATGATGACGTGATCTCGCTTTTTGACCATGAAAGAAAGCCCTTTCAATATCTCACGCTCGCCGAAGGATTTTTTGAGCTCGTCGACCTCCAAAACGTCGTTTCCGCTTTCCGCCGCCTCCGCAAAGGCAAGACGGATATGCCCCGGCAGATTTTCGGGCGCATCGACCTTTTCCATATGCTCGATCTGCTTTTTCTTGCTGGCGATGGTGATGTAGTTGTGTTCCTGACCGAAATGGATCTGCGTTTGAATGATGCCCTCGATGCGCGCGATCTCTTTTTGTTGCAGGTCGAATTTTTTCTGCAAGACCTTTCGCGCCTCCGCTTTTTTGACGGCGAACGTGCTGTAATTTCCCGTGTAAAGCTCCGCTTTGGTGTTCTCAATATCGAGAATTTTGGTTGCGGTGCGGTCAAGGAAATATCGGTCGTGCGAAACGATCATGAGCGTTTTCGGATAGGAGCGAAGATGATCCTCGAGCCAATAGAGCGTATCGGTGTCGAGATGGTTCGTCGGTTCGTCGAGAATGAGAATGTCGGGCTCGACGAGAAGCAGACGAACGAGCGCAAGGCGGGTGCGTTCGCCGCCGCTGAGCGTTTCGATGTGCTTATGCTGTTCGGATTCGGGAAAGCCGAAATGCGTGAGCATGGAGCGAATACGGGATTTGTATTCGTAACCGCCGATCTCACGGAATTTTTCGGTCATCGTCGTGAAATCCGAGATCATTTTTTCATAAGCCTCGTCGTGCTTACTGCTTGCGCGTTTTTCGATCTCCTCTTGCAATTCCGCAAGTCGGTGTTCCAGTCTTACACATTCGGGAAACGCGCTTGCCATCTCATCGGAAAGCGTTTTATCGCTTTCGAGCATGGCATTCTGTTCGAGCATACCGACGGATTTGCCCTTGGCAATATAGACGTTGCCGCCTGTCGGCTCGGTCACGCCTGCGATGATGCGGAGCAGGGTGGATTTGCCCGCGCCGTTGACACCGACGATGCCGAGGCGGTCGCCCTCATTGATGGAAAAATTTATTTTTTGCAAAATGACATCCGTGCCGTATTCAAGACGGATATCGCTTACACTTAAAATCGTCATGGATATGGTTCTCCTAAATATATTCAATCTATATTATACATCGAAACGGGGGTGCTTGTCAATTTGAATCTTGAAACTTCGCTGAAAAACCTTGTATTTTGACGGATTTTTCGCTATACTATATATAGAAGCATATATTTGAAAGAGAAGGAGTGTGACGATATGAAATATAAACGTGTATTTTTGATGGTGATGGATAGCTTCGGTATCGGTGGTGCGAAAGATGCCGCGGCGTTTGGCGACGAGGGAAGCAATACCTTTTTGTCGGTCTCCCGCGCGGAGAATTTCGCTATCCCAAATCTTGCAAAACTGGGCTTTTATCATATAGACGGTATTCGCGCAGGGGCGAGCGGAGAAGACCCTGTCGGCGCATATGCGCGTGTTTGCGAGCGTTCACATGGAAAGGATACCACCATCGGACATTGGGAGATCGCGGGTATTTACTCCGAAGACCCTCTTCCGACCTATCCCGACGGCTTTCCGAAAGAGATTATCGAAGAATTTGAACATCGTTCAGGAAGACGTGTGCTTTGCAACAAGCCCTACTCGGGAGTCAAGGTCATTGCCGATTACGGGCGCGAGCATATGGAAACGGGCGCGCTTATCGTTTACACCTCGGCGGATAGCGTTTTTCAGATCGCGGCGCACGAGTCCGTCGTTCCCGTTGAGGAGCTTTACCGCTATTGCGAGATCGCGCGTGAGATCTTGGTCGGAAAACACTGCGTTGGGCGTGTCATTGCCCGTCCATTTGAGGGGGAATATCCTTTTACAAGAACCTCTCGCCGTCATGATTTTTCGGCAGTTCCGCCTGAGAAGACCATGCTGGATTTCTTGCAGGATAAGGGACTCGATACCGTTTGTGTGGGGAAAATATCCGATATTTTTGCAGGTGTCGGCGTTTCCGAAAGCATTCGCACGAGTGGAAACGACGACGGTATGCGCGTTACGCTGACGCTTGCAGACAGAGATTTCACGGGGCTTTGCTTTGTGAATCTCGTGGATTTCGATATGAATTTCGGTCATCGCAGAGATATCGCGGGCTATGCCAACGCCGTGATGCGATTTGATGTGTGGCTTCCGCGCTTCATGGAAAAGATGAACGAGGACGATATTTTGATGATCACCGCCGACCACGGCTGTGACCCCGGCTATACGGGAACGGACCACACGAGAGAAAACGTGCCTCTTCTCATTTACGGCAAGCATATTCGTCCTGTAAACCTCGGCGTCAGAGAAACGTATGCCGATATCGCGGCAACAGTTGCGGATATCTTTGAAACGGAAAGACCGCGTACGGGAACGAGCTTCTTGAACGAAATTCAGTTGAATATCGATCAAAAGGAGGGCTGAAAATGGATTTTGAACGAAAATCACTCATTCGCGCGGCGATGGAGGCGAGAACATTCTCTTACGCACCGTTTTCAAACTTTCACGTCGGCGCGGCGCTCCTCACCAAGGACGGCGAGGTCTATACGGGTTGTAATATCGAAAATTCAGCCTATTCTCCGACGCTTTGCGCGGAGCGGTGCGCGATCGCAAAAGCCGTTTCCGAGGGAAAACGAGAATTTCTTGCGATTGCCGTTGTCGGTCCCGAGGACGGACACACGACCCCTTGCGGTGTCTGCCGACAGGTATTGTATGAATTTTGCGATGAATCTCTCGTCATTCTCTGCGGCGGAACAGAGGAAAACTATATGGAAACGACCCTCGGTGAGCTTTTGCCGAAAGGGTTTCGCCTTTGAATTGAACGAAATTCAAAACAGCTCGTGCGAATGGGTATTGTCCTTAGCGGAGAAATTGAATAATGCTCGGTAGGGGCGAACTGTGTTCGCCCGCGGGAGACCGCAGGTCTCCCCTACGAATAAGCAAAATTTGATATGCAGAAAGCAAACAATACCCCGACAGGCTGTCGGGGTATTGTTGTCATTTGGGGAGTTACATATTTTCTGCGCTTAATCTCAAAAGATAGAACTGACGCAACCATTCAGGCTGATCTTGAATGGTGGTTTTTAAATTTTGAAGAGTTCTTTTACCGATTCGTCTATCTAATACAGCAAACATTCTTACTAATGGATTATGGGAATATATGCTATCTTGAATATCTTGATTGCGATATTCTTCTAATGCTCCACAGAATTCATCATCCGTGTATTCTGTTCGTTGGTCAATAGCATATTTATCCAACAAGGTCCAAAACTCTGCCCAATATTCACTTTTTCCGCTTGGAGAAGGATTTTTCGTATATCCATTTTCGATAAAGTAAGTATTCACTGTTTCCCACGAAAAACGCTTTACTTGTTGCTTATCAATGCAGATTTCAAAAATTCGACAACCGTCCATTCCAACATATGTGGTACAGCCATATCGAATTTTTCCTTGCAATGATTCTGCTAACATATCCCGTTCAAGATATCTTCTCATTCCGCTCCATGATCCAAGAATTTTACCCATATAGCACCTTTTTACTCTTATTTATCGCCAGTTTCGCATTTGTATTACAAATGCTTCGGGCAAAGCCCATACCCCTAAAGTAACACGCATCCCAAGGCTCTCCCTTTTGGAGAGCTCCCGCGATAGCGGGTGAGAGGGGAATTGTTCGCCCTCTCCGTCGGCTACGCCGCCACCTCTCCCAAAGGGAGAGGCTTTTTGTTAGTTCCATTATAACACAAATCGGCAGAGAAAACAAGTTCTCTGCCGATATTTCATGTTTGCATTTCTCCGTTAAGGACAACAGAGAAAAGCCCTCTCCGTCACGCCTTCGGCGTGCCACCGTCTACTGCGGTTCGGTCACGGCTCGGCTCTGACAGCCATTCAGGCTGTCATTCACTTCCTCGCCGTCGCTCCGCTACCCGGAGTGAGAGGCTTTTTGGTATCTTATTCTTATATTAAGTTTAAGTGAAACGATTTTCTGCAATTTTCATATTGTATCAAATATTCAGTTCTTTCCTCAAAAAGGCAAATATCTTTTTTTCTTCTCGGGAGACCTTGACCTGTGTGATACCCAAGATTTCGGCAGTCTGCTGCTGGGAAAGATCCTTATAAAAGCGCAGTTGAATGATCATTTGACTTTGACGGTCAAGCTTTGAAATGGCTTCTGCAAGCGCGAGCTTATCCGTCATGCTCTCGATCTCGTTTTCATCGGCGGGGGTCATTTGCTCAAGTGTGGCGCTATCCTCGTCGTTTCCGACGGTATCCTGCAAGGAATAAATGGGAGAAACGGCATCGAGCGCATAGACGATCTCTTCCGTCGTCATACCGCACCGCGCGGCAAGCTCGGAAAGCTTAGGCTCCTGCTGATGCTCCTTGATGTATTCCTCCTTGGCTTTCATGATGAGCATTCCTTTTTTTCGGATATCACGGCTGACCTTGATGATGCCGTCATCGCGGAGAAAACGGCGAATCTCGCCGATGATGAGCGGTACGGCATAGGTGGAAAATACGGTGCCGAAATCGGCATCAAAGCTTTTAGCGGCTTTGAGCATACCCATCGTACCGATTTGGACGAGATCCTCGTATTCCACACCGCGCCCGATGAATCGCCTTGCAACGGTTTTGACAAGTCCCATATTTTGCGAAATGAGCTTTTCCATGGCATCACGATTGCCGTTTTGCGCTTCTTGTATAAGGAGTAGATTATCGGATTTTTCAATAGCTTCGGACATGATTTATGAACTTCCTTTCGGGGTAAAAAGATTATGTATCCTTTTTTTCCGAAGATGAAAGCTTGCGTGTGAGTGTCACGCGAGTACCTTTGCGGGGTTTGGAATACACGGAAAGCCTGTCCGAAAAGCTTTCCATGATGGAAAATCCCATACCGCATCGGTCCTCATCGGGACAGGTCGTGAAAAGCGGTGCGCGTGCTTTTGCCACGTCCTCGATGCCACAACCCTTATCGGCGACGATGATGCGGAGCGTTTTATCCTCATAGCATCTGGCGATGAGGGTGATCGTACCCACCTTTTCCCGATAAGCGTGGACGATACAGTTGGTCACAGCTTCGCTCACGGCGCAACGGATATCGGCAAGCTCCTCCACGTCGGGGTCGAGCGGAAGAAGAAAACCCGAAATGATGCTTCTTGCAAGCGCTTCATTTTCGGATTTGGATAAAAACGTACATTTGATCTCATTGGTCAGTTTTTTCATGATCTATCGTTCCTTTCATTTTTGAATGAGGCGGTCAAGTCCTGCCATTTTGAGCATTTTGACGGCGCGGGGAGAGGGATTGGCGACAGCGAGTCTGATGCCAAGCTCGCTCGCTTTGGCGAGTCTGCCCATGATAAGTCCAAGTCCCGAGCTATCCATAAAATCCACCCTGCCGATATCGATGACAAGGAGCTTGGGACGCTTGACAAATAATGCTTCGTCGATATGCGTACGAATGGCGATGGCGCTATGATGGTCGATTTCGCCCGAAAGCGTTGCGGTTAAAATATCCTCCGCATAGGAAAGGGAAAGGTTTTCTTCGTTCATGGTATACTTCCTTTCTTTTGTTTGCGTATAGAAAATGCTATCCTTGCTTTAAGGATAGCATTTTTTATATGAAAATATTGTCGCAACGTGCGATTCCTTACTTTTTCTTTGAGAAAAGAAAAAGTGAACGCTTCACTGCGTTTCGTTGCCATAAACATGAGCCCTGTTTATTTCGCTTTATCAAAATACGCGATGTTGTTTTCCGCATAGGGCGTATCCAGATATACATAATTAAATTCGCGGGCGATATTCCAATCCTGCACCCGAAATTCCGCAAGTTCGGGATTGCGTTCTCCGACGGCGCGGTATGCAAACGTGATGCCGATGCCTTTTTCCAAAAGTGCCGTTATCAGACCAAAATTGCTGACGGTCGTGATTTTGGAAAATTCGGTGACGGTATGGTTATGTTCAGCGAGTAATTGTTCCAAAATTTTTCTGGTGCCGCTTCCCGTTTCGCGGAGGATCAAATGCTCCTTAAAAATGTCATCCGGAGATACCGTTTGATTGGCAAACGGATGGTGAGCTCCACAAAGTCCGACGAAGGGCTCCTTTCGATAGAGCTTAGAAGCATATTGCATACGGTCAAAAAAGCCTTCGATCAGCGCAAAATCGATTTCTCCGTTTTGCAAAGAAAGAAGTAGATTTTCCGTATTATCCACGTTCACGGAGATATGGTTTTGCGGACTTTGCAAAAAAGAGGCGATATGATCCGCGATGACATATTCACCGATCGTTTTGGTAGCGCCGATGGCAAGATGGATTCCGTTTTTTTCGCAAAGCGCAGACTTGAGCTTTTTTTCTTGATACAATACGTTTTCTGCATAAATTTTGAGCATTTTTGCTTCTTCTGTCATATGCAATGTTTTTCGATCGTAAAGAAAGAGCTTGCAATGGTATAGATTTTCTAAATAATGTATATGCTGTGTGACTGCGGGTTGTGTCATATTCAGCGCTTCTGCCGTTTTGCGATAATTCATAAGGCGACAAAGGGTCAGGAAGGTCTCAATTCTGGTATCGATCATACAAACCTCGCTTATAAAAAAATATTATCACATGATATCGAATTATAATTTGATTTTATCACAAAGTGGTGATAGAATCAAGATATTCCAAGTAATATAAAAGGAGATTTTTTATGGAAGCAATGAAAAAAGCGGGAAAAATCGTTCCCGGATTTGTGTTGGCGATCGTAATTGCGGCGATTGCTAAATTTTTAGAAAGTCTTTTGCCGATCCATTTGATCGGTGCATCGGTCATTGCGCTTTTTATCGGTATGATCATCAATGCTTTTTGGAAACCGACGAAACTGTTTGCGGTCGGACTTAAATTTACATCCAAAAAGATATTGAAATTTGCGATCATTTTGCTCGGAGCAAGTTTGAATATCCGTATCATTTTGGAAGTTGGTAAAATGTCGCTTTGTGTGATGGTCTTTACGCTTTTTACCTGCTTCGGCATTGGTCATTTTGTCGGCAAGGCGCTGAAAATCAACTGGAAGCTTTCCAATTTGATTTCCGCAGGTACGGGCATTTGCGGTGGTTCTGCGATTGCGGCGATCGCCCCTGTCATCGATGCAGATGATAACGATATTGCATATGCAATGTCAGCGACATTTCTTTTCGATATGGCAATGATCGTTTTGTTCCCTTTGATGGGAAAAGCGCTCGGGCTTTCGGATATGGCGTATGGACTTTGGGCAGGAACAGCGGTCAATGATACGTCAAGCGTGGTTGCGGCAGGCTATGCGTTTTCCGAAGCGGCGGGCGATTTTGCAACGATGGTCAAATTGACTCGTACACTTACGATTATTCCGACGGTCATTACCTTTGCCTTGATTTCGGCATATTTGAAGCGTAAAGAAGCAGGAAACGCAGGAGAAGAAGCCGTAAAAACCAAATTTGGTCTGACAAAGATCATCCCTTGGTTCATTCTCGGTTTTCTTGCCCTTGCCGTTATCAATAGCATTGGACTGATTCCGACGGGGGTATCTTCAGCGATGAAAGATATCAGTAAATTTTTGATGATCTCCGCGCTTGCGGCGATCGGACTCAATACCAGCTTTAAGGATATGAAAAAATCGGGTATTGCACCGATGCTTCATGGCTTTATCATTTCTGCTTTGGTTGTCGTTGTGGCGATTGCCGTGGAATATTTTATGGGTATCGTATGATCTGAAAAATATCTATATGAATACAAAAAGAAAGGGGTGCAAAAGCACTCCTTTCTTATGTCAGAGAAAATTGATCGAATCGATCTTGCCGTTTTTTCGTTTATCGATTTATCATCCTACTTGATTCACGACACCGACAAAGAGGATCGAGCCGTCCTCGCCCGTAACGGCGAACATAAACGGTCTGTCAACGATAAAATCGATCTCCTCGGGAGGCGCAGTCGTTCCACTTTCTGTGGTTACGATAACCAAGGTATACGCCGCACCGACAACGCCTTCCTCGTCGATGGTAACGCGGGCGGCATGTTCGACTTTGGAAACGTAAAGCTTATCTTCCTCCGTTGTGAGCGGTGTGAAATCGGACGCAAAGGGGTCGAAACAATCGGTAACGCCGAGATTTTTCATACCTTTTATCAGATCGAGCTTGGAATCCACGTCAAATTTCGGAATGGAATAATGGATGAGGGCGCGTTTTTTGTTTTGCCATTCATAACGGTTCTTTGTGGAAAGGAAACTGAGTACTTCTTCGTCCTGCAAAAGGGTATCGACAGAAACGTCCTCGTCGGGAAGAATAAACCACATCGCGCCGCTTTCCTCAAGTCCGAGAGATGCCGCAGAGAAATTTTCACCCCAGTAATAAGTCGCTCCCGCATTGGATTGATTCATAAATTCCGTGGTGATATCCCCGCTTGGCGCGTGGAAAATGTCTTTCGTGTTGTGGTTTTCGTCAAATTCGTTTTCCCAGCTTGCCTTGAAATAGATGGTCGTTGCGATGGCGAGAATCGTATCGATATTCATTTTCACGTCTTTGGTATGCTCCGAAAGAAGTCCACCCGTCTGCTCGTCAAGCCATGCCTGCAACTGCTTATTGTAGAGGTCGGAGCCCATTTCGCCGCTGAAAGAAGACGCATAATAGGTTTCCGCGATGGTTTTGAGGGTGTCCATATCGTAGGTGAAGCCGTCCCTCAGCCAAAGTGAGCTTGCAAGCAGGCTCGTGACGATGCCGTCGTCGTTGTAGTTTGCGTTCCAAAGGGCGTTTGCATTTTCGCGGAGGGCTTCGATATCCTTTGAGCCGAGCAAATCAAGGATCTGCTCGCGGGTCTCGCCGTCTGTGGTTTCGGCTAAAATGGCAAGCGCGAGATAGACGTTGAGCGGGGAATAGACCAAATTGCCGTCCTCGGCATTTATCAAAAATTCGGGAACGGTCGCGCGGATAAAGGAATCAAGACCCTCCGCCTTGCCAAAATATGCGGCGCGTTCTCTTTGCGCCTTGGACCATGCCCACGTGGCTTCTTCGTCATGGTAATTCTTGGGGTATTTCGGGATATCCGGGTATTCCGCTTCGGCGAGCGCGTAAGCGGTCGGAACGAACGGACTGCCCTGTCCGAAAAAGATGCCAAAGGCAAGCGCGATTGCGAGCATCGCGGCGATGGGAACTGTCCATTTGATCACGTGTCTTGTTTTTTTCTTTTGCGTTGTTTTTTCTGTGCGTGCGACAAGGTCTTCGTCTACCATGCCGATCGCGTTTTGTAATTTGTCTGATCTCATACGTAAACCTCCTCTTGATTCAAGTATTGCAGCAGCTTATCTCTCGTGCGTTTGAGCGTGGTCTTGACCTTGCTTTGCCCGTATCCGTATCGCTTGCAGATATCGTCGATGGAGTCGAAATACCAATATCGGCGCAAAAAGATATTGGATTCCGCCTCAGAAAGCGTTCGCAAAAAATCGGAAATGAGCTTTGCCAGCGTTTTTTCGTGGATCGCGTCGTCAATGCTTTTTCCGCTCGGGATACATTCCTCCAGCTCATGCAGAGAGAGCATGGCTTCACCGCCGCCGCGTTTTTCCGCGGTTTTTCGTTTCAGACGGTCAAGGGATATCCTGCGCGTGATGGTGCCGAGAAAAATGGAGAGCATACGAGGTCTTGTCGGCGGAATGGTATTCCAAGCGTCAAGATAGGTATCGTTTTCACATTCCTCTGCATCCTCGCGGTTTTGCAGGATCTGATACGCGATGGTGTTGCAGTACCGTCCGTATTTCGTTTTGGTTTCGGTGATCGCCATCTCGTTTCGCTCTTCAAAAAGTGCTATGATCTTTTCATCATCCAAGAGCTTCACCTTCCTCTCACCCTTATAGTCGAGAAAATTTACGTTTGGTTACATGATTTTTGAAAAATTATAAAATAAATCCACCGTCAGCGGAAAGGACCTGTCCCGTCATAAAGGAGGACGCATCGTCCGCAAGAAAGTGAATGACACGCGCCACATCCTCGGGCGTGCCGATCCTGCCGAGCGGGGTACGATCTGCCAGCTCCTGCATCGTGTCCTCGTCGTAGCAAGCGTTCATATCGGTATCGATAACGCCGGGCGCGACGCAGTTGACGCGGATATGCGAGGGCGCAAGCTCCTTTGCGAGCGCTTTCGTCATGCCGATGACAGCCGCCTTGGATGCGGAATAGGCGACCTCTCCCGAAGCGCCCGTGATGCCCCACATGGAGGAAATGAAAATGATATTGCCGCTGCCCGCGGAGATCATCTCCCTTGCCGCCGCAGAGGCGAGGAAAAAGACGCCCTTGACGTTGATATTCATGAGGCGGTCATAGCGTTCCTCGTCCGTTTCCGTAAAAAGCGCGGGAAGCGCGATGCCTGCGTTGCAGACGAGCACGTCGATCTTTCCAAATTCCATCATGGCTTTGGAAACGGTGCGACGCAGATCGGAAAGATTTTCCATATCCATTTGAAAGGGGACGGCGCGCACGCCAAGGGCTTTCGCTTCTTGACAGACCTCATTTGCAAGCGTCGCCTCCTTGCGGTAACATACGAGAAGATCGTAGCCTTTTTTGGCAAAGAGAAGTGCTGTTGCGCGTCCGATCCCGCGGGACGCGCCTGTGATGATCGCAGTTTGATTCATATAAAGATACCAATAAGGCTGTGGCAAAATGCCACAGCCTTTCCTTTTCGTGTGATAGCTGTTATTTGACGTATCCGCCGAGCCGTCGACGATGAAAAACGGCTTACCATTTGCGGGCGCATACGTTTCAATTACATTACATTATACCACGGCACAGCGTGAGTTTCAAGGGAAAATGCGCTATTTTTTCATGAAACGGAGATTTTTCCGAAAAAATTCATCTTTTTATCATTCTTTCGTTGACTTGTCTGCGGAAATATGGTAAATTATCTATATGTAAACTTAAAACATTACAAGATATGACCATGATTTTGCTTCAAAAGCAAACAAAATCTATATGATATATGAATGAGAGAACCTATATGCGTTTTGATTTTTTGAAATCGAATAAAAATAAAAAACCGCTTTGTACCGCTTTTGTGGATTTTGAGCATTGGTATATTGCGCTGGAGCGTCAATACGGCGTGAAGCCCGATATCAAGGCTTGGAAAAAGCAACTGGAAAAAGAATACGAGGTGGAGGAGATCGCCGTTTTTGGCGATTTTTCAAATCCCGGACTTCGCGGAGAGCTTGACCGTCTTCGTGATACCACCCCCATTATTTTTGATACCAAAACACACAGCGAGCATTACAAAAAGGATTTTACTGACTTTATCATGCTCGACTATATCTATCAAAAGGCGATGACACGCCGCGATATCGATACGTTTATCATTTTCACGGGGGATGGGCATTTTTCATCCGTCGTGCGTTTTATCATCAATCAATGCAAAAAGCGTGTCGGTATCTACGGCATTACCAACGCGCTTTCTTCACAGCTGAAGCTTTCCGCTTCGTTTTACCATGAGATCCCCTCCGATTCCGAGGTGTATCAGACGTATTATAAGCTCATCGCGCAGAATTTCGACTATCTGACGGTTCACCGCGAGTTTGGACTTAACGCGACCCCCGAAAAGATCGTGGAGCGTATCTCACAGAAGCATAAGATCGAAAAGGTCGAGATCGCAAAGGCACTCTGTCAAATGCTCGATGATGGGTATATCTATAAAGCGGTCGTCAAGGATGAAAAACACGGTAAGCTTTCGATTCTCAAGCCCAACTGGGAGCTTCTTTCGCGCGATAAGCTGTGGAACGCATGAGCATTGTGAGCGATATTGTTTGATATAAACGAAGCCCACGCTAAATCGAGCGTGGGCTTTTTGCGGCGGGATGAGGGCATCCCGCCCTACTTAACGGAAATACACGTAATAGGCGATGACAGTTCTGACTGCACCGCCGTTTTCAAGGTCGGGCGCGGTGATGATGGCGCCCTCGAGGCTGAGAAGCTCGGAGGCTTGCATTTCGTTTACCTTGCAGCGGAACACAACGTGATTGTCTGCGGAAATGATGAACTCACCGTCGCGGATATTGAAGCCGCCGTCGCGCCCGATGATCAGGTCAGTTTCCCCCTCACGCTCCGTGATATAGCGCAGACGGTGCGCGGCGATCTTTTTTGCCATTTTTTCTCTGAAAGCGGTCGTATCCTCCGCTTTTTTCTTTTTGAAAAGTCCCATAAAATTTTCCTCCGTTTGGTGAGATATTCTGTGCTTTTCCTCGACAAAAGGAAAAACACCGAATTTCGCTTTGGTTACTTAAAAATATTGTAACATAGAATTTGAAAAAATGCTATAATTTTCACAAAAAATAAATAATTTACAATTTATCTGTTCACAAAGTGAGATTTTGGTGTTATACTATATCCGTATGATCCGAAATGCGCGCATTTTCGGAATATTTGGAATTTACAAAAGAAAGGAACGGTAACAACATGAATCCCAATGATTATGAGCTCACGCCGTCTGCATCGGAAGAAACCGCAACATCCGAAGCGAAGACGAAAAAGCGCGTGAGGGTCAAAAAGCCGAAAGCGGAACGAAAAGAATTTGACGGCTATTGTTATATCGCCGCATTTTTGCTTCCGTTTTTGATCATGCTCGGCGTTTATGCTTGTCTTGGTAAGCATCCGTTTGGAAACGGCTCTGTTTTGACCCTTGACTTGCAGGCGCAGTACGTTTATTATTATGAAGCCATTCGCAGACTGCTCACAGAGGGCGGTAGCTGGCTCTATTCCTTCGAGCGAACGCTCGGCGGTGAATTTATGGGTATCGTCTCATATTATGCGGCAAGCCCCTTTAACCTGATTTTCGTCCTTTTCCCGAAGAATATGATGGCGGATGCCGTCATGTTCATGCAGCTTGCCAAGGTGGGAACGATGGGTCTTACCTTTGCGTATTATCTCAGAAAGACCCGCAAGACCTCTGATATGGTCACGGTTTCGTTCTCCTTGATGTATGCGCTTTGCTCCTATTCCGTCGTTCAGCTGATCGACCCGATGTGGCTCGATGCGGTCGTATTTTTGCCGCTTCTCGTGCTCGGTATCGAATCGATGATCCGCGAGAGAAAGTTTATTTTGTATACCGTATCTCTCGTTGCCATCTTCGTTACGAACTATTACATCGGCTACATGTGCTGTATCTTCACGTTCGTGTATTATCTCTATTATTATTTCCTCGTTTGCGACGAGCTTCCGCAGAATCCGAAGGCGGAAAGCGGAAATAAGATAAAACGCCTTTTCTGCTCCCGCGGCTTTGAGACCTTGATGCGTTTCGGCGTATTTTCTATTCTCGCGGCGATGATCTCCGCATTTATGCTCCTTTGCGCGTGGTATTCGCTCCAATTCGGTAAAACGGATTTCTCGAATCCCAATTTCGATCCCACGCTCCGTTTCGATTTCCTCGATATCTTCGTGAAGATGCTCCCCGGCTCATATGATACCGTCCGACCGAACGGTCTCCCGATGATCTATTCGGGTATGCTCGCGGTGCTTGCACTTCCGCTTTTCTTCATGTCGAAGACCATCTCCTCGAAGAAAAAAGCCCTGACCGCGGCGCTTCTGCTCTTCTTTGTCGTTTCGTTCTCGGTCAATACCGTTGACCTTGTTTGGCATGGCTTTTCCGCGCCGAACTGGCTCAACTATCGCTATTCCTTTGTCTTTTCCTTTATCGTCATCGTGATGGCTTGCGATGCAATTCGTGGACTCAAGAAGATTCCGTTTTCTTGGATCGCTTCTGTCGGTACGGTCGTGGCACTTCTCGTACTCGTCGTGCAGAAGCTCGGTTATACCTTTGCACAAGCAGAGGGCAAGACCAATGACCTCGACGATGCAAAATGTATCGTGATCTCCTTGATACTCGTCGGCGTTTACGTCTTTATTTTGCGATATATGCAATACGATAAGATGGAAAAATCGGGCGCGTTTGCCCTTGCCATCATCGTATGCGTTGAAATGTTTGCGACCTCGCTCATCACCGTCGGTGAGGTTCAGATGGACGTCGGTACGGTTCAGTACGACAACTATCTCTCTGATAACGGCAAAACGGAATATTACAGCGGTTACGAGGGCGCGATCCGCCGCATCGAACACGTTGTCAATGAAGTCCTCGAAAAGGATACCTCGCTTTACCGTATGGAAAGCACAGTATATCGCCGCGAGGGCGGTGTCAACGAGCCGATGGCGTTCGGCTTCAACGGCATTTCCCATTCGACCTCGACCTTGAATGCCGACGTGATCCGATTCATGAATACCCTTGGCTATTCCTCTCAGGCGCACTGGACGAAATATCTCGGCGGTACGTCCGTTTCCGATGCACTTCTCGGTATCAAATATGTCGTGACCAAAAACGATAAGCTCGACCCGAACGTGTATACCGTTGCGGCGGAGGGCAAAGAGGATTACAAATTTATTCCCACGGAAAATACCATTTACGCGATGCAGAATACCAAGGCACTTTCGCTCGTTTACGGCGTTAGCCCCGACGTGATGACGGAATTGAACGATTTCAACAATCCGCCGTACCGTTCGGCACTCGATATCCAGAACGAGCTTGTCAACACCATGCTTTCCGGTGTGATGGATACGCCCAACGTCATTCGCGGTATTTACGCGGACTTCACGGTGGATAATTGCCGTTATTCCACCTATTCCCATTCTCACGATTATATCGACGAAAATGGCGAAAAGCAGTACGGTCCCACCAAATACCACGTCTTTACCCCCAAGGAGGGCGAAGATACCGCGACCATTACCTATGCCTTTGAAGCGGAAGCTTACGGACCGATCTATTTCCATGTTGCGGGCGTTTTGTTCTCAGGTATGTCTACGGATTGCCAGATCTACGTCAACGGCAAAAAGGTCTGCAATTATTTTACAAACGAATCCTGGGTCATTCAGAACCTCGGTACGTTTGAAAAGGGCGATTCCGTCAAGGTGGAGATCGAGTTCCATAACGGCTTGCTTTATTACGCCAAGGAATCCGATTCCGTTTTCTATTATATCGATTACGACGCGATGAACGAAGCTTTCTCTGCGCTTGAATACGGTTCTATGTATGTGGAAGAATACAAGAGCGATGCTCGCTTCAGCGGTACGATCGACCTTCCTGCGGGACAGGAGCTGATCTTCACGACCATTCCGTATGACGAGGGCTGGCAGGTCTACGTTGACGGCGAAAAGGCAGAAACCGTTCAGGTTCTCGGTACGCTCCTTGCGATCCCCTCCACAGAGGGCTTCCATGAGCTGGAATTTGTTTACCGTCCCGATTGTGCGGTATACGGCGGTATCCTTTCCATTCTCGGTATCGTCATTTTCGCAGTCCTCATTCTTTGGAGCTTCCTTGCAAAGAAGCGCACCCGCGTTTCGGCAAACGGCGGCGCGGTCCATTTCTTCTATCATAAGGGTGACGAGGTAAACGGCTGGGCGCTTGAAATGGCAGAGGAGGAGGCGGCGGCAAACGCTTCCGACGAAGCATTGACACCGCAGGCAGTACTCGTTGACGCTGAAACGGCGGAGGAAAACGCTGTCGAGGCGGAAAAAGTTCAAGCGGAGGAATCGTCCACGGAAGAAGCCCCCGCAAAGGAAGACTCTGCTCCCGAAACCAAATCGGAGGAATAATATTTTGAAAACAGTGCTTTTTGCACTCAACGGCTCTTATTCTCATACGAATCTCGCGGTGCGCGCCATCGGCGCGCACCTTGCGGATTTTGGCATTCAAACGGTCATCATTGAAAAAAGTCTGAAGGATACAAGACTTTCCGTTTTGGAAAGCCTTGTGCGTGAGGCGGCAGATGTTTACGGCTTTTCCGTTTATATCTGGAACGTGAATGAAATGATGCAGTTTGCGTCCGAGGTCCATGCGCTCCTGCCGAAGGCGAAAATCGTGTTCGGCGGCCCCGAGGTGAGTTTTGAGAATGAGAGCTTTTTTGAGTCGCATCCTTATATTGACCATATCATCACGGGCGAGGGCGAGGAAGCGTTTCCCGCGCTTTGCAAGGCTCTTGCCGATGGGAAGGAGATTCCCAAGATCATCATGCCCATGCCGTCTGCGGATTTTTCGGAAAGCGGGATCTATTACGACCGCATCGGCGAAAGACCGCATGGGCTTGTTTATTATGAATCGGTGCGAGGTTGTCCGTTTTCCTGCGCGTATTGCCTTTCCTCTGTTACGGAGGGCATTCGCGCCAAAACGCTCGAAAAAACGCTTGACGACCTTTTGCGCTTTGAACAGTTTGACGATATCCGTACCGTAAAGCTGGTGGATAGAACCTTTAATTTTAACAAGGAGCGCGCAAAAGCCATTTGGCGCGCGCTTTCGAGTGATGCTTATACGAAAGAATATCATTTTGAGGTCTCGGCGGCGCTTTTGGACGAGGAATCCTTTGAAATTCTCCGAAATGCGCCGAAAGGGAAGTTTCGTTTGGAGATTGGGGTGCAGAGCACCAATCCCGATACCGTTTCGGCGGTCGATCGCAGACTTGACACGGAAAAGACCTTGAATGCCTTGAAAACGCTCCATGAGCATCACAATCTGCATCTTCATGCCGACCTGATCGCGGGACTTCCGTATGAGAATTTTACGCGCTTCGGAAAATCCTTTGACGATGTTTATGGCATTTGCGACGTGCTTCAGCTTGGCTTTTTGAAGCTTCTCAAGGGCTCGAAGATGCGCCACGATGCGGAGAAATACGGTATCGTGTATTCGCCGTATCCACCGTATCAAGTACTGAAAACAAATGAACTGTCTTTTTCCGATATCACAAGACTTCACGCCATCGATGCGATGAATGACCGATTCTCAAATAGCGGAAAATTTGACCATACGTTTCCGTATCTTCCCCTTGCGAGTGGGTCTGCATTTGGCTTTTTTGATGGACTTCGTGCTTTTGCCGAAGAAAAATTTTCTTGTGTGGAGATCGCAAGACTTCCGCAGACCGAGGCATTTCGCCTTATTTTTGCGTATGCCCAAACGCTTGAAAATGTGAATATCGAGGAGGTCAGAGAGCGTCTTGCACTTGATTTCCTGCTCGGTGAAACAAGAAGACTTCCCGACTTTTTGCATACGCAGACCGTTTCCGCAGAGGAAAAACGAGAGATTCTTACCCGTGTTCCTGCCAATATCCGCGCAGGCTGTGAGGTCGTGAGATTTACGTGGCTTGCGGAAACGCCCGTCATCGTTGACAGAGTGGGCAGACGTATGATAAAATGATGAAAAAGAATCAGAAAATAAAAAAGAGGTGAAATACTATGGCATTTGATGCCGGAATGGCGGCGGCTGTGACGCACGAGCTTTCCGAAACGCTCGTGGGCGCGAAGATCGAAAAGGTCTATCAGCCGTCTAACGATGAGATCGTGCTTCTTTGCCGCGGCAGAGGCGGAAGCCGAAAATTGCTCCTTTCTGCATCGGCTTCGGGAGCGAGAGTTTGTATTACAGAGGGCGCTCGTGAAAACCCGAAAACACCGCCGATGTTTTGTATGCAGCTCAGAAAGCATTTGACAGGGGCTGTGATCGCCGCATTTCGTATGCACGGCTTTGAGCGTGTCATCGAAATGGAGCTTTCCGCTTACGATGAGCTTGGCTTTGCCTGCAAAAAGTTTTTGATCACGGAGATCATGGGTAAATACAGCAATCTCGTCTTTGCGGAAGAAAAGGGAGAGGGCAAAAAGGTCCTTGGCGCTTTGAAAAGCGTGGATTTTACCACAAGCTCCAAGCGTCAGGTTTTGCCCGGTATGGCATATGAGCTTCCTCCCACACAAAATAAAGTCGACCCCATGACGGTGACGGGCGCGGAATTTGAGCAGGTGCTTTTGGCTTACCCTGCGGAGCGAAATGCAGAGAAATTCATCCTCGATTCGTTCCAAGGAATCTCTCCTCTCGTGGCAAGAGAGATCGCAGACCGCGCAGGCGTGCTTGGCATGAGAATTGCGGATATTGCACGCACAGACGTGATGTGGCGCTCGCTGAAAGCATTTCGTGAGGGCATCGAACGTCACGATTTTTCCCCCGTTATGCTCGCTCACGAGGACGGAACGCCCTTTGAATATTGCTTTTTTGACGTAAAACAATACGGAGAAGTCGCAAAAATTACGAAATTTTCTTCCTTTGGCGCACTTTTTGATGGCTTTTTCGGCGCTCGTGAAAGAGCCGCTTCCATGCGTTCCCGTTGCCATGATATGGAAAGCATCATCACTTCCGCCAAGAATAAATTGGGCAGAAAAATACCACAGCTCGAAGCAGAGCTGAAAGAATGTGACGAGATGGATACCTATAAATTATGGGGCGATCTCATCACCGCTTCCATTTATATGTTACAGAAAAAAGCGGCTTTTTGCGAGGTAACGAACTATTACAGCGAAGACCTCGAAACCGTGAAGATTCCGCTTGACAGCAAGATCACGCCCTCTCAAAATGCGGCAAAATACTACAAAAAATATACAAAACTCAAGACCGCGAAGCAATATCTGACCGAACAGATCGCTAAGGCAAAAGAGGAATTTTCCTATCTGGAATCGGTGGAAGAAGCCATGAGCCGTGTGGAAAATGAAGAAGATATCGGCGGTATCCGAGCGGAACTGGTTCATTCGGGTTACGTTTCCAAAAATGGCGCGAAAGAAAAGCAAAAGGATAGACCCGACAAGGGCTTGCGCCGTTATTTCACGACGCTGGGACGTGAATTTTACGTTGGACGAAACAATATGCAAAACGATTATCTGACGACCAAATTTGCGAAAAAATCCGATTGGTGGTTCCATGTGAAGGGTGGACACGGTTCACACGTTATCATGGTCTGCGATATCGGAGAAGACCCCGATGCACAGGATTTTACCGAAGCGGCTGCCGCGGCGGCTTACTATTCGGGCTTCCGTGAGGGTGAAAACGTAGCGGTGGATTATACAGAGGTCAGAAACGTCAAAAAGCCCTCGGGGGCAGTACCCGGTAAGGTGGTCTATTATACCAATTATACCGCGTATGTGAATCCCATGAAGCCGAGGGAGGAGTAAAAATAGGAGAACATTTATGAAAAAACTTTTTACTGCAATCCGACAGAAGGATTTTGAAGCCGTTAAGGCATTGCTTGACAAAAAGCCGGAACTCATCGCTTGTACGGCAAAACAACCGCCAAAAAAGGACGATGGGCAATCCCCTTTACAGGTTGCCTTGAAAACAGGAAGTTTTGATGTTGCGGATTATTTATTGGATTTGGGCGCGGATGTGAATTTTATAGAAGCAGAAGATTGTTGCAATGCGTGGAGAGCGCCTGTTTTGCATGATGCCATCAATGCGGCGGTCATGACTTGTCGTTGGAATGTTGCCAAAAATATACATGGCGAATTTCAAGTTTTCAGTACAAAAGAGGAGGCTGACCGAGCTTTTGGCATCTTGAAACGAATGCTTGAAATGGGAGCAGATGTTAACGCTGTTGATTCTTATGGAAATACGGCGATTTGGCGTTTGTGTTTGCAAGCAAGACAAATATTGCCATCTTATAGTTACAGTGAACACAAAATGGGAACGGATAGAATCCTTACACCTGAATTGATGGACGATTTGGCTCGTATATTTGCTTTGATTGCTCAATATGGCGCTGATTTAGAATATATCAGACCCAATATACAAAAAAATGTAAAAGATGACTTCAAAGAAGAACCTGTTGGACAGTTTTTGAAAGGTATATCATAAGAATATGGGAAAAGCGATGCTTTCGGGCATCGCTTTTTTTGTAAAACGAAAACCACGCGATAGTCGCGTGGTTGAAAAGAGGTTAACCGATGAGGAAAAATCCTCCGATTGTGATATAATAAAAAAGACCTGCCAGTCAAAAATAAAAAACACAATCGGAGGATATATCTATGAA
>JAGBCV010000021.1 GCA_017937845.1 Clostridia bacterium
CATTATGACCTCAAATCTCGGTTCGGATATCATTCTCGACGGCATTGACGGCGAGGGTGAGATCAGCGAATCTGCGCGAGAAAGCGTCAGTGCGATTTTGCGCCGTTCGTTCCGTCCCGAATTTCTCAATCGAATCGATGAAACGGTGTTCTATAAACCGCTCACGAGAGCCAATATCCACGGCATCGTTGACCTGCTTCTCCGCGACCTTTCTTCCCGTCTTGCGGATAAGAGAATCGGTATTCACGTTACCGACGCGGCGAAGGATTTCGTGATCTCGTCGGCTTACGACCCCGTTTACGGTGCAAGACCGCTCAAACGCTTCTTGCAATCTCGTGTGGAAACACTCATTGCGAGAAAAATTATCGCGGAGGACATTGCACCCGATACGGTGATCACGATCGACGTGGACGATAGCGGACTTATTGCGAGATAAAGAGAACGCGGGGAGGAGCCTTTTGCAAAAGGCTCCTCCCCGAACCCCACCGCGAAAATCCTTAAATGACAAAAACCCTCCCGAGTTGGGGTATCCACTGTAAAGCGGTTTTATAAAAAGTCAAAAAGGACGAGAATTTTCTCGTCCTTTTTGCACACTATATTGCCTGCAAGGCATCGTGTATGATACCGTATTTTGCTTTCGAATGGTAAAATCGTGATGTTATTCGCTTCGCTCATAATGATGTTGTGCTAACGCACAGTGATGTATTGCGCTGTCAGCGCAAAATGATGTGATGTTTGCCATTACGCCATTAGGCGTAACATCACTTACGCAGTAAACATCATTGCCGAAGGCTACATCACTTGCCCGCAAGGGCAAACATCGTTCGGCGACCTGCTTTATCGCAGGTCGCCGTCGGGAGGGCTTTCGTTATATATCGCTTAGTCTTTTGCGCCGTATTCAGCGAGGTATTTTTTGATGTTTTCGATATTTTCGGGAGTAGCGATACCGGGGTTGGTTTCAAGATACTCGATGATATCGTAAACGGTAACGATGGAGTAAACGGGGAAGCCGTGGTTCTGTTCGATCTCCTTCATTGCGGAAACTTCGCCAAGACCCTTTTCCATGCGGTTTACCATGATGATAACGGCTTTGATCTTGACACCGTCAAGGCTTGCCATGTTGGCAATGCTTTCGCGGATCGCGGTGCCTGCTGTGATAACGTCTTCGATGATGACAACTTCTTCGCCTGCTTTGGGCTTGTAGCCGACGAATACGCCGCCTTCGCCGTGATCCTTTTCTTCCTTACGGTTGAAGAAGAAGGGAAGATCGAGACCTTGGCGGGAGAGTGCGGATGCCGCGGAAACAGCGAGCGGAATGCCCTTATATGCAGGTCCGTAAAGAACGGTCTTTGCGTCGCCGAGCTTTTCTGCATAGCATTTTGCATAAAATTCGCCGAGCTTGTTGATCTGTGCGCCTGTTTTGATCTCGCCTGCGTTGATGAAGTAGGGGAGATGTCTGCCGCTTTTCGCGATGAAGCTGCCGAATTTCAAAACATTTGCGTCAATGAGAAATTCAATAAACTCTTTCTGATATGTGTTCATGGGTATACATCCTTTCCATGTTATGATTTTACATATTCAGTATACCACAATATGCCTTTTCTGTCAAGGATGATTGTGAGATTATGCAAAGAACATCTCTGCGGTGTCATCCTGAGCGGAGTACCACCGAGATTCCGCTGTGCGATTTTGCTGATGCAAAATTTCGACTTCGGACTTCGTCCTGCGCTCAGAATGACGCGGTGGTACGCAGTCGAATGGATCTCGCGGAGAGATTCTGCATATATCGATTGTAAAATTTTCAAAAAGTGTGCGTAAATCTACGTTTTTTTATTTACAAATCTATTTTTTTGTTGTATAATCAAATAGAATAGCAGTATTATGAATGGAAGGTATTTACGTTGAAACGAAAAATATTGATCATCGGCGGAAGTTACATGAACTTGCAGATGAAAATCAGTCCCAAGCATAAGGAAGGCGATATCACGCCCGGCTCGGATTATCGTTACCACCCCTATGGCGATTCTGCCATCACAGCCATTTCCACGGCGAAGCTCGGCGGCGATTGCGTATTTGCAACCCGCTTTGGCAACGATACCAACGGCAAGCGCCTTTATGAATATTACAAATCCTGCGGCATCTCCAATGCGCTCATGCGTAAGGACGAGCAGGCACAGACGGGTATGAGCATTTCCGTTTACAGCGACCTTGAAACACATGAGAATTTCGTTGCGTCCGGCGCATCCATGCGTTTCACCAAGGAGGAGATCGACGATGCTTTCATCGTCATGCCCGATATGTTCTTGGCCCCGCTCGAGGAGCTTGGCTATGACGAGCATACCGTCGTTGTAAAATCAGAAAAGAAGGAAGAAGAGGAAGAGACCTCTTTTGTGAAGACCTTGGAGCGTGCTGAGGAAAAAGCGGAAAAAGAAAACGCTTCCGAAGCCGAGGAGAATAAGGACATTCCCGAAGAAAAGGAAGACGCGCTCGAAGATAAGACAGAGGAAAAGGAGGATATCATCTCCTCCGAGACCGTTACGTCCTATATCGAAAGAGAAAGTCTTGCGCTTTACGCTTTGAAAAAAGCGGCGGAACGCAAGGTGGATATGATCTTCCAGTATACGCCCTTTACCTCGCGCTATCCCCTCGAAACCTTGGAGAATATCAAGGTCCTCGTCATCAGCGACGAGATGCTCTATAAGCTCACGGGCTTTTTCCCGAACAACACGGAAAAGGCGCTCCGTTCGCTCATGGCGCTTTCTCAAAAGGTGAAGGCGAAATATTACGTCGTTCAGCAGGGCAATCACGGCGCGTTCATCTATGACGGCAGTCATTACGAGATCGTTTCCGCGCCCTCGACGCTCGTTCCCAGAAATCCCAAAGAAAATGAAAAGAGAATGCAGCAGACCTTTATGGGTGCGCTTGCCGCAGAATATCTGGAAAGCAAAAATATCGTTCGCGCCTCTAAATTTGCGGTCATCGTGAGTCTTCTTACCCGCGCCAAATTCGGCAACCTTGAAAAGGTGCTTTCCCGCGCGGAGATCGAGCAATACGCCCAAGAACACGGCATCGACCTTTTCCGATAAAGAGGTGTCATGGTGGCAAAGAAAATACTCGGTGTTGACTACGGCGAAGCGAGAACGGGGCTTGCATATTCCGATGCGCTCGGTCTTTACGCCGTCGGCATGGGAAACGTCAAGGGCTATAACCTTGAAAAGGCGGCAGAGGAGATCGTGAAAAAGGCAAAAGAGATCGGTGCTGAGCTGATCGTCATCGGTAAGCCCTTTAACATGAATTTCACCGCGGGTGAAAAGGTGGAAAAGGTGACGGAGCTTGCGCGCATCATCGGCACGCTTTGCGATATTCCCATCGATTTTTATGATGAACGCCTGACGACCGTTTCCGCGCATCAGATCTTGCAGACGAGCGGTGTCCGCGCAAAAAACAGAAAGGGTGTCGTTGACTCCCTCGCGGCGGAGCTTATCTTGCAGGGCTATATGGACAGACAAAAAAATATCACAAAATAACAATATACATCAATCATAAGTTTAGAAAGAGGAAAATATCATGGAACAGACAAAAAAGACAATGGAAAAAATCGTTGCTCTTTGCAAAAACCGCGGTATCGTTTACCCCGGTTCTGAAATTTACGGCGGTCTTGCCAACAGCTGGGACTTCGGTCCTCTCGGTGTTGAATTTAAGAACAACATCAAAAAAGCATGGTGGAAGAAATTCGTTCAGGAATCCAAATATAACGTTGGTCTTGACAGCGCCATCATCATGAACAAGGAAACATGGGTCGCATCCGGTCACCTCAAGGGCTTCGCTGACCCGCTCATGGACTGTAAGTCCTGCAAGACCCGTCACAGAGCCGACAAGCTCATCGAGGATTACGCGGCAGAAAACGGTCTTGACGTCAATCCCGGCGGCTGGAGCAATGACGAGCTTCTCGCTTACATCAAGGAACACAACATCGCTTGCCCCGATTGCGGCAGCCATGACTTCACCGATATCCGTAAGTTCAACCTGATGTTCAAAACATTCCAGGGCGTAACCGAGGACTCCACAAACGAGCTTTATCTCCGTCCCGAAACTGCACAGGGTATCTTTGTCAACTTCAAGAACGTAGCGAGAACCACCAGAAAGAAAATGCCCTTCGGTATCGCGCAGATCGGTAAATCCTTCCGTAACGAAATCACACCCGGTAACTTCATTTTCCGTATCCGCGAATTTGAACAGATGGAGCTTGAATTTTTCTGCCGTCCCGGTACAGACCTTGAATGGTCTGCATACTGGAAGGATTACTGTGCAAACTTCCTTTACTCTCTCGGCATGAACAAGGAATATCTCCGTCTTCGTGACCACAGCCCCGAGGAGCTTTGCTTCTATTCCAAGGCGACCACCGACTTTGAATATCTCTTCCCGTTTGGTTGGGGCGAGCTTTGGGGTATCGCTGACCGTACCGACTACGACCTTACTCAGCATCAGGAGCATAGCGGCGAATCCATGGAATTTTTCGATGACGTGACCGGCGAAAAGTACATTCCTTACGTTATCGAGCCTTCTCTCGGTGCTGACCGTGTTGCGCTTGCATTCCTCGTTGACGCATACGACGAAGAACAGATCGGCGAAAACGACGTTCGTACCGTTATGCACTTCCATCCCGCTCTCGCGCCCATCAAGGCGGCTATCCTTCCTCTCTCCAAGAAGCTCAGCGGCAAGGCTTGGGAGATCCACGATATGCTCGCAAAACGCTTCATGGTCGATTTCGACGAATCTGGCTCCATCGGTAAGCGTTACCGCCGTCAGGACGAGATCGGTACTCCTTTCTGCATCACCTACGACTTTGATTCCGAAAACGACGGTTGCGTGACCGTCCGCGACAGAGATACCATGCAGCAGGAAAGAATCAAGATCGACGATCTCGTTTCCTACATCGAAAAGAGAATGGAATTTTAATTTGAATTTCCCCATCTTGACATTACGACGTTTCACTCAGGCATCTTGAAGAACATAATCTGAACGGAGAAGGTGAACTTTAATGAAAAACAATCCGATATATACGATTGGCTGTGGCGCTTGGATCGGCGGAACGATGACCGTTCCCGGTGTTTCGGGCGGTTCGATGGCGATGATCCTTGGTATTTACGACCGACTGATCGGCTCTGTCAACGGCGTTTTCAAAAAGGATAAGCGCAAAGAAAGCCTGATCTTTTTGGCGTTTTTCATGGTCGGCGCGGTGGCGGGACTCGTCCTGTTTTCCAAGCTGATCTCCGAAGCGCTGGAGCATTTCCCGCTCCCCACAAGTTTTTTCTTCCTCGGCGCGGTCGCGGGCGCGATCCCCATGATCTTCCGCGCGGCGGAGATCAAGAAATTTAAGCCGTCCGTTATCTATTTGCCTCTCATCGGCGCTATCGTGGCGCTTTCCATTGCGATGATCCCCGAGGGACTTCTTGAGCTTCGCAACGATACGGTCTTTGACCTTTTGATGAGTATTCTCATTCAGCTCGTTGGCGGTGTCTTTATCGCCATTGCCATCGTGCTTCCCGGCGTCAGCTTTTCGCAGGTGCTTCTCGTTCTCGGGCTTCACGAGCCGATCACCTCGGCGCTCGGAAATCTCGATATCGGTGCGTTGATGGGCTTTATCCCGCTTGCGGTCGGTACGGCGGCAGGCATTTTCCTCGTGACCCATTTCATCGAAATTGCGCTGAGCAAGCACCCGAAAGAATCCTATCTCATCATCTTCGGCTTTATCCTTGGCTCTCTTCCCGACCTTTTCCCCGGGTTGCCGACGGGTTGGAATATTCCGTTCTGCTTCTTCACGGCGGTGGCGGGATTCCTTGCGATCTTCTTCCTTTCTCAGAGAGAAAAAGCGTGAAAATACTTGTAAATACAAAGAAAAGAGTGCATTTCGATGCACTCTTTCTTTTTCGCTCTTGACATTGTGACAGATTTGTGGTAAAATTGAGAAAAACAGATGTTCGGAACGAATCCGAACAGAAAGGATGTATCATATGATGAAAACAGAACTCAAGGGCAAGGCATTTTTGGAGTGCCTTTTGAAATTTGAAACCGATATCGGCGAAAAAAGCGCGGAGCTTTCGTATTGGAAGGCTTGCAGTAAGGATTTCCCGACGGGCGATCTCGCGCCCGAAATCGCAAGACGCGAAAAGGAGCTGGAATCCATCATTTTGCAGATGACGGAGAAAAAGCTTGTTGCCACAAGGATGATCGACGAGCTTTGCGATCCTGTCGGACGTGCGATCCTGCGCCGTCGTTATATCCTTTGCGATACGTGGTCGAAGATCGCGGATGCGTGCGGCGGTATGAGTGAGCGCAACGCGCACTATATCCACGACAACGCGCTTTTTGATTTTGAAAGGATCTACACGGAATCGAAATGCTTTGCGTGATCTTACGCATTTTTATTTTTATCAAAACACGAACAAAAGTTCATGTTGACGCAAACAAAGAAAGGAAGAAAAGAGAATGGATTTGAGGTTTCAAGTGAAAAAGCAAAAGATGACGCGGCTTGACGGCGCGTACATCGTTTCGGGCAGTAAGAATTATCTTTGCGCGGAATTTTTATTCAGCGAGGAATGGGCGGGGAAGATCAAAACGGCGGTTTTTGAGCAAGGAGACACGGTCTATCACGTCGTTTTGGAAAATGATAGGATACCGGCGGAAAAAATGCCCGTATTTTCCGCAGGTGTTTGGAAAGTTTCCGTTTTCGGCGGTGATTTGATGACGGCGGACAGCGTTCCGCTTCCCGTACATCCCTCGGGCTTTCGTGAGGAGAACGCGCCTGAGCCTCCCGAGCCGTCCGTCTATGAATCGCTCACCGCGCTGATTCAGAAAAACATCACGACGACCGAGGAATTGAAAAATAAAATCACGGATAGCGTTCCGCTTGCGGTCGAGGGCGAAACGCTTGTGATCGGCTAAAAGAAAGGAGATTTTATGGCAAATATCAGTAAGATTTATGACAAAGCGGCTGAAAAAGAATATATGCTCGCCGACCTTGGCGCGAGAAACGGTACAGCTATCCAAAACGGTGCCATCACGCCCGAAAAGACTTCGTTTGGGCATATTTTGCACAAAACGTCGGATAATATCTATAATCCCGATTTGCAGACGGAGGAAACCATCAGCCCGCATTATTACGTGAGCGGCAAGCCCTACGAAACGACGCAGTTCGATAACTCCTATCACTGTACTGCGCCCATCGCGGTGGAGGAAGATACGGCGTATTGGCTTGGGCTCGTGCCTGCGATGAACGGCTACACCAAGCCTTGGGCAGATGCGGGACACGGCGTCTTTTTCTACGATGCTGACGGGATTTTCATCAGCGGAACGACGGCAAACAGCTTCACAACGCCGAAAGGAACGGCATCGTTGCGGTTTAACTACGCGATGTATAAAAATCTGACGCTTTATAACGTCAACGCCTCGTGTATGCTGATCAAAGGCACGACCGCGCCCGCGGTCTACGAGAGATACTACGATTATTATCTCGATTATCAGATGCAGGCGCTCACGGCGCACGTCGATACGATGACGAAGGCTGTGTATTATCATTTGGAAAATGACGTTTTGGATATCATTTATAAGTATTCCGATACGAAGGATATGCGCGTGCGTCTTTGCAAAAAGGGCGGCAATTCGCTCTTCGATTTTTACCAGTTTGCCCTCATTGACAACGATACGGCGCTTGTTTCCGCGGACCATAACGGCGGTACGATCTTCATTACCACGCCGAGCGATTGGTTCGCGCCCTTTACGATGGCGGCAAAAACGAATATCGACGGCGACCTTCCCGATTCGGGACATTTTACGGGCGGTAATCATGAATATACCAACACGGGTACGGGTGGTACGCCGACGGCGCGAACGGTAGAGATCAAGCTCTTTGCCGACGGCAGAATGATGACATACGGTGAGGGCTATGCCGAAAAGATCGAGATTTGCTGGACGAATTACGTACAGGCGTACAACACCAAAAAGGCGGACGGAACGGGCAGAGAGGTGCTTCTCGAAAAGCATAGAATGTTTTTTGACGGCGAGCGCTTCCGCTGTGAGATCGAGCTTGTGCCGCTCGAGGACGTGACGGTCCTGCGCTGGTATGGCTTGCAGTGTCCGACCTCGCACATTTGGCGCGGACAAGCGCATTACGTGGGCGGTGTGAACCGCGCTTATTTCGACGTGGCGACGGCGACCTCCTCGGGCGATAAGACCGCGACGGCGCTCATTCTCGAAAACGAGGGCAACGTCTTGGAAATGGGCATCAACCCGACGGTCGATATCGGTGACAGACGCTTTTATACGGGCACAGAGGGGATTTTCACCCGAACCTACAACAAGGCGTATATGAATATCATCGCAGGGGCTGACCTTCTTGCAAACTGTGTCTACACCTTAAAAGGCTATTATCGATTCCATTTTGCATAAAAACTTTGCAAAACCTCTTGCAATTTTCCTTGAACGATTATATAATAAATCTGTTTGAGGACTATTTCAGGAGGTTTTTTTGCATGAATAACAACGTTGTCAAGCATCAGCGAAGAAAGCGTTTTTATACGGTCATCGCTGCCATTTCGAGATTTATCCACAAAAACGTCGTGCTTGCCATCGCGGCGGTGGCGGCGCTTATCACGTCCTTTATCGTTCCGCCCGACGCGGAATATCTCGGTTATTTTGATTTTAAGACGCTGACTTGTCTTTTTTGTACGCTTGCCTGCATCTGTGCGCTTCGCAACATTCGTTTCTTTGTGATTTTGGCACATCGAATCATCAAGCTTTGTAAAAACGCTAAGCTTTGTGTTTTGACGCTCGTTTATATCACGTTTATCGGCTCGATGGTTCTGGCAAACGATATGGCGCTTCTCACGTTCCTGCCCCTGGGATATATGGCGCTCAAAAGCACAGGCAAGGAAAAATACATGGCGTTCACCTTTGTCATGCAGAATATCGCGGCGAATCTCGGCGGTATGCTGACGCCGTTCGGCAATCCGCAAAACCTTTACATCTATTCCAAATTCAATATCCCGACGGGCGAATTTATGGGCATTATGGTGCTTCCGTTCGCGGTTTCCATCGTGGCGATCACGGCGTTTTGCTTGATCTTCGTCAAGGCGGAGCCTTTGGAGTTAAAGGATGACGACGCACCCATCAACCGTCCGCGCGCGGCGATCTATCTGGTTTTGTTCGCGCTTTCGGTCATCATCGTATTCCGCTTGATCCCGTATCAGGTGGGACTTGTGGTCGTTCCGCTTGCGCTTCTTTTCCTTGACCGCAAGGCGCTGAAAAAAGTAGACTATCCGCTTCTTCTCACGTTCTGTATGTTCTTTATCTTTGCGGGCAATATGGCGAGGATCCCGCTTGTGCGCGACCTTTTTGAAGAGCTTTTGGAGCTGAATACGCTCGTTGTCAGCGCGCTTTCCTGCCAAGTCATCAGCAACGTTCCTTCTGCCGTTCTGCTTTCACAGTTTACGGAAAATTACAGGGAATTGCTTCTCGGTGTCAATATCGGTGGCGCGGGTACGCTGATCGCTTCTCTTGCAAGCCTGATCACGTTCCGTCATTTCACCGAAAACGTCCCCGGCAAGACCAAGCAGTATCTTTTGATCTTCTCCGCGTTCAACTTCGGTATGCTCGCGCTTTTGCTCGTCGTTTGCAGTTTGGTGTAACTTTTTCTTTTGGGACAAAGAAAAAGTTACCAAAAAGAAAGAATACGGCTCTTTTCTTGACGTCAAGAAAAGAGCGCAAAAGAACCGCAAGCGCGACGCGCTTGACCGAAATTTTTTGAATATTTTAGAAAATAGACCTCCGAGCGATGTTGTGGCGTTGCTTGGAGGTTTTGTTTGGCTTATAAAAAATAAGGGCGGGATGCCCACATCCCGCCGAAAATGAATTATTTTTCTTCCATCTGCACGTCGCCGTTCACGCTATCGCAGGTAAGCGTACCGCCTTTTACGGTAACGTCGCCGTCGATATCGTCACAAGTGAGCGCGGAGGGCGCATCGGATTCGATGGTGATATCCCCGTCTACGTCGGTACAGGTAACCAAACCGCCCTTGATGACGATATCGCCGCTGACCTCGTTGCATTTGAGCGTGGCGGTTTCTCCTACGTTTCCGACGACGGAAATGTCGCCGTTGATATCGCCGCAGGAAACGGAACCGTGTGTGATATTGACAGAACCGCTCACGTCACTGCAAGCAAGCGTGGATGTATGCTCAGGCGTGGAGCAAAGTGAAACGTCACCGCTGATATCTCCGCAGGAAACGTCCGCATGAGAAATGGAAACGTCGCCCGTGATATCGGAGCAACCGAGTTTGGCACATTCGCCCTCTTTGCCGAGGATCGTCAGATTTCCGCTGATATCGCTGCACGAAACGTCTGCGTATCGGATATCCGCATCGCCGTTGACATCGGCACAGCCGAGCCTTGCGATATCGTCCTCTTTGCCGATGACGGTGAGGTCGCCGTCGATATCACTGCACGAAACGGAAGCGTTTTGGATCTTGGTATCACCGCCGATATCGGAAGCATCGACGACGGTCGGGCTTTCGGGGTTGCCCGTAACGGTTGCGTGCTTTGCGATATCACTGCAAGATACGCGGGCGTTGATAACCGTGAGTTCTCCGCCGATATCGCCACATTCGAGAACCGTTTCAGCGTTTTCGCCGTGGATCGTGAGATTGCCGCCGATATTGCCCTCGCATTTGAACGTACCGTTTTGGATATTGACATCACCCTCGATCTCCGCGCAGGAAAGTGTGGCGCAGACCACGTCGCCCTCCACCTTATCGCATTGGATCTTGCCCGAATTGGTGGCGGCGCTTCCCGTAATATAGTGGCAGGAGATGGAATCCGCGTAGGCGTTGCCCTCGATGCTATGACAGGTGATAGCGCCCGCGCTGACGGCTTCGGCGTTGACGGAATCACAGCTGATGGCAGAACCGCGGATATTTCCCGAAACGTGACCGCAAGAAATATTGAAATCGGAAACGATATCGTGAACGTCACCCTTCAGTTCGATGGTGATGTTCATTTTTTCGTTTTGGTATTCCTGTTTTTTGACAAGATGATTTCCGCAAAACAAAACAGCGTGAAGCTTTCCGTCGTCGGCAAAGGGGATCTCGCAGAGGATTTCTCTTACGGGGTCTTTGCCGAAAAGGGTATCGATGGATACGTCAAAAATATCGGCAAGCGCGGGGATCAGCGCGATATCGGGACAAGAAAGCATATTTTCCCATTTGGAAACGGCTTGAAAGGTTACGCCGAGCTTTTCTGCGAGCGCATCCTGTGTCAGTCCCGCGGCGCGTCTGAGTTCTGCAATTTTGGTGCATAAAACGATGTTCGAGTTGGAGTCGCTTGTCATTGATATATCCTCGTTTCTTTTGTTGTGCATGTTGGTCATTTGTATACAGTATGCCACATTTTGTCGTGAAAATCAATAAAAGAGTGGTTGAAGTTCCAAAATTGGGCTCAACCTATGGTTGAAAGATAAGAAAAACCGCGCTTTGCGCGGTTTTTGAAATTATGAAATATCGCCTTCGATGTTGAGCGTTGCGCCTTTAGCTTGCACTTGAATATCTCCATCCATATCACCTTCGATGGTAACGACGCAGTTTTCACCGCTGATGAAGATATCGCCGTCCATATCGCCCTTGATAGTAAGCGGACTTGCTTTTTCATGCATGATGATATCGCCGCTGACATCGCCTTCGATGCTAACGGCACATTTTTCACCGTTGCTGATGATATCGCCGCTGACATCGCCGCTGACGCTGATGTTGCATTGCTCCGCGATAAGATCACCGCAGACCTCTCCGTTGCAAGTGACATTGCCACCGCCTTTCATGACGATGTCGCCTTCAATGCTGTCGCAGGTGATGCCGCCTGCGTTCACATCGCCCTCGATGGTATCGCAGGTGATACCGCCTGCGTTTACGTCACCCTCCACAACATCGCAGGTGACACTGCCTGCACTGATATTGCCTTCCACGTTGTGGCAAGAAACGGGAAATTCCGAGCAGATGACTTCCTTGACGCTTCCATTGATCTCCAAGGTGATGTTTGTTTTTTCGTTTTTGTATTCTTGCTTGGAAACAAGTGTTGTTCCGCGGAAAAGGACAGCGCGTAGCTTATTGTCGTTTCCCCACGGGAGCGTTTCAGATGAAACTTCTTTTTCTTCCGTTCTGCCGAAAAGGGCATCGATGGAAACGCCGAAAATATCGGAAATCGCAGGGATCAGCGCAATATCGGGGCAAGAAATGGCATTTTCCCATTTGGAAACGGCTTGATAGGTTACGCTGAGCTTTTCTGCGAGCGCGTCCTGCGTGAGCCCTGAGGCGCGGCGAAGCTCTGCAATCTTCGCGCAAATGATGGTATTTACGTTGTAATCGTTTGTCATATAGAACCTCGTTTCATTTCGTTTTGTCGGCTGCCGAGCTTTCTGTATATAGTATGCCACGATTTTGCATCAAAATCAATAAATAGGTGGTTGAGATTCCAAAAAATTAAACTCAACCGTTGGTTGCATCGGTGAAAAATGAGCGTATATCGATTTCTTTGGCGGAGATTTGTCCCGTGATCATTTGATTGGAACCACCGCATTTACCGCCGAGTGTGGATTTGATTTTAGATGTTAAGTCTTTGAGCGGGAAATTCTGCGCGGTCGCGGTGAAGCGATATCCTGTTTCGTCCGAGCCCGCGAAAACGGCGAAAATGCCGTCGGTCTTCGATGCGCCCGCGGTCGCAAATTCACGCATGGAAACGGCATCCATATCGGGTTCAAAGCAGAGGATATTTTCCTTTTGCGGTGTGAGAAGCGCGAGCTTCAGCGAAACGATCTCACGGCGCATCGCGCCGATCGTACCTTTAAGCGCGGAGATCTCTTCCATTTTCGCTTCTGCCGCGGAAACGACATCATGAGGTTTTGCGGAGAAGAGAGAGGAAAGCGCACGGATCTCGCGGAGTCGGGTATCATAATCGGCAAGTGCATCGAAGCCGCAAAGCGCAGAGAAACGCATACCGCCCTTATAGTGCATCGCGTCTACGATCTTGATAAGCCCTACCTTGCCCGCAGAATCGAGGTGTGGCGCGCAACAAGCGCAACGGTCGAATCCTTCCACGTCTACGATGCGAATGGCGTCTGTGGCTTCTAATTTTTCGCTTTTTGCGCGATACGAAAGCGCGGAAAGCTCGTCTTTGGTAGGGACATAGCAACGGACGGGTGCGTCGGCGGCGATGGCTTTGTTCGCCTCGACCTCTGCGGCGTAGATTTCCTCTGACGTCATCGGACCGCTTACGTCGAAGGTCATGTAATCTGCGCCGAGATGAAAGCCGACGTTTTCATAGCCCTTTGCGCGGTGAATGGCACCGCAGAGCAAATGCTCGCCGAGGTGATTTTGCATCTTGCGGAAGCGTTCCTTGGCGTCAAGCTCGCAGGATACGGCGCCGTCTGCGTCCGCTTCGGGAAGAATATCGGTAAAGTGTAAGATCTCATCGTTTACGATTTGAACGTCCAATACACGCGCGTTTGCGATGGTGCCTTTGTCGGCGGTCTGTCCGCCGCCCTCAGGGAAGAATGCGGTGCGGTCAAGGATGACGGCATAGCCGTTTTTGCTTGGCTCTGCGGAAAGGATATGTGCGCGGAATGAAAAGCACATTCCGTCGGTTTCGTATATTTTTTCGGTTTTCATGGGAACTCCTTTGGGGTTTTTCTTTTTATTTTATCATGTATTATCTTTAGATTCAATGGTGTTTCTCAACTTTTTCTTTTTGAAAGAAAAAGTTGCAAAAAGAAGCAAAAAACCTGCGGTTTTATCGCTTATGGGTCTATCTTAGACGTGCTCGCGCTCAGTGAAAAAAGCGCTTGCCGAACGGCGCTAAAGCGCCGTCACAAATAAAATCTGCTGCTTCTACTCATCGGCAGTGAGCAAGCGAAAATACCATGTTATGGTGTTTTCGTGCCGCGATACGGCACAAAGCAAGGAGTATCAGAAGCAGGGCTTGCCTTGCGCGTGATACGACTATGCGACTGCCGAGAATGTTCCGCCGTGATGTCCCGGAGGTGAAGCCACCGTAGGGCTCAATGAACTTGTTCATTGAGAATCCGAGCGGGGAGCCGATTTTGTTAAGCTGCAAAAGTCGCGCTTCGGTCAAGCGGAACGCTTGCGATTCTTTTCGTACTTTTCTGTTCGCACAGAAAAGTACATACACCCTTGACAAACCCCCGTGAAAATAGTAAAATGAAAATAGATATTCCCAAAAGAAAGGTGTGAAGCTATATGAAGATCGACGGCACCAAACGAGAGTGGTCAAACCCTGTTTTCGTGTACGTAAAGAAGCATTTTTGCCCGAAATGCGGGAAAAAGCTTTCCGTCGTAAAATGCGAAAAAATCGTCGATTCTGCCTCAAAAGAGGCAAAAAACTATGATTTTTCGTGCGGAAACGGCTTTTTTGTCGGAAATATCAAATTTATCCAAACGGAATTTCGTTGTCGAAAATGCAAGAAAAATTACTCGATTGAAGAAGTCAAGAAAAGTGGTTTATAATATATCATAAGAAAGGATTTTGATTATGACAGATATCGGACAAATTGACAAACGGCTTGCCGTTTCCACCTCGTTTGGTCGTGATGACATCGTGATGCACGACCCAAGACAAGAACCTTTTACCCTCTACGGTGTGTATTACGATTACGAAAAGGGCGTATACCGCAGAATGGCGGAGGATATCGCTTCGACCGTCAACGACGGTGTAAAAGAACTCAGCATCCATACCGCGGGCGGACGTGTCTGCTTTTCCACCGATGCGGATGCGATCGCCATCTCCTGCCGCAGACCCACACTTTGGAGAATGCCCCATATGGCGCTCATCGGCTCGGCGGGCTTCGACCTCTATATTCGCGGTGAGGACGGCAAGCTGACGTATTACGGCGTATTCATGCCCAATAATGATTCCAAGGGCTATGAATCCATCGTAAGCTTCCCGACCCGTGAAAAACGCGAAATTCTCATTCATTTTCCGCTTTATTGTGCCATTACCGAGCTTTCCATCGGTCTTCCCGAGGGCGCAAGCCTTGAAAAATGGGGCGGCTACAAGCGCGAAAAGCCCATCGTATTTTACGGCTCTTCCGTAACGCAGGGCGCGTGCGCCAATACCCCCGGAACGGACTATATCGGCAGGATCTCTCGCCGTTTTGATACGAATTATATGAATCTCGGCTTTTCGGGCAGTGCCAAGGGTGAGGATACCATGATGGCGTATCTCGCAAGCCTTGATATGAGCGTTTTCGTTTACGACTATGACTACAACGCCCCCACCGTGGAGCATCTCCGAAAGACCCATTACAAGGGCTATCGTACGATTCGTGATGCACAGCCGAATCTTCCCATCGTGATCTGCACCATGCCGAACTATGACAGACTTGCCGTGGAAGCGCCTGCGCGCCGTGACGTGATTGCCGAAACGTATGAACGCGCGCTTGCCGAGGGGGATCAAAACGTCTATTTCGTAGACGGCAAAAAGGTCTATACGCATTTCAATGCGGATGGCGGTTCTGTTGACGGTTCTCACCCGAACGCATACGGCTTTTGGCGTATGGCGGAGGCAGTTGGTGCGGAGATCGCCAAGATCTTCGGTGAAGAATAAGGGAGAACGGTATGGTTTTTGCGTTTTTGCAAATGCTTCAGTGGCTTTCCTTGATGCTTGCCGTCGTTTTGATGGCGCTTGTTTTCAAAAAACTGAACGTTTCCGAAAAGAAAGCCAAGATATTAAAGCCTATTATCGTGATTTTCGTGCTTCTTTTCTTCTTCGTTCCGTTTGATGAGATCATCACGTTTTCCACCCCCGAAAAAGCGTTTTCGGGTACGGTTCTCGGTGATGCGCTTGCCTCATCAGAGGGAGAGGAAACCTGCGGTACGTTCTATCGTGATCCCCGAGGAACGTATTCCACGGTCTTTTTCCGCGAAAAGAACGGAAGATACAAAAAATGCGCGAGTAAAGCGCGTGAAACGGTATTTTCTACTGAAAAAGACGGCATTTACGTCGATATTTATCGCATTGCGGAAACGGGCGACGAATATATCATCGTCCGCGGCTTTGTGGAGGATTTGGGCGTTCATGATAATCTTTCGACCGATTTTGAAGCGCTTACGGCATCGACCTCGAAAGGGGTACTCCTTTTTTCCATGCAATCGATCGCATACGATGATACCTATGAACTTTATATCGGAGAAGCTCGCGTGACTCCGTAAAAAAAGGGGCTGTCTCAAGTTTGGAGATTATTTCCATTTGATAAACATTCCATGCAAAAAACACTTGCAACCCATTATGGAACGCAAGTGTTTTTTATTCGATTTTTTAATTAATTGGAAGCATTACCCAAATTTGAGACAG
>JAGBCV010000022.1 GCA_017937845.1 Clostridia bacterium
AAATTTCTAACGAAAACTAAAAAAAAGAAAATAATATCAAAAAGCAAGGAAAATTCAAAATTATGAATGCATATTATAAAAAAATTGATAAATCCTTCTTCAAATATGGCATTACACTTCCGAAAGATTCCGTTAATAATTTTATCTTTGACACACCTATTCCATTAGGCACTAGTAGAGATATAACAATTTATTGGAAAAAATTAGAATATTCCGCAAAATTATTCCATGTTAACAGAAAAAATGCTTGCCCTGTTTATCAAATAAGATGGGATTTTAATCATGAATTGCTTACATCCTTAAAGCAAGAATTTATTCAAACATATTTCGCCATCGAAAGCCAAAATTTCGAAGCAAAAAAGCGAAATGAATATTATATTACACATTTGTTAGGAGGTTCCCAAGAAGTTGTTATTTTCAAGCCGATTGATATCAATCACATAAATTTGGAAACTTTCATAAAAATCGAAACACCTTATGATAACATATTCAAAAGATTTATTGAAGAAAATGTTTTCGGATGGTTATATAATGACAAAAATCATAATCGAATTATTACGAAATCTACCAAATGGCTCGACATTTCCGATCTTTATGAACATGAAGATGCCCGTTATGTTGTTTATTATCTCGTTGATGAAACCAACAAGATAATTTACATTGGTAGTGCAATGCGATTAGGTGATCGAGTCAAACCTGGTCGAACAGAAATTCCTCAATGGAATAAATTCAGATATGAAATTATTCATCCTAAATATCATAATTTGTTGCGCGACATTGAATATCATTCAATCATGAATTTTGCAAGATTTTTTAATAACGCAGGAAATCTCTCTAATATTCAAATCAGCGATTATAAATTAGTAAACAAAGACTACAAATTTTATCTCAAATAACCTAATCGAAAAACTCACCCCCGCCAAGCCCTACTTGAACTTGACGGGGATGAGTTCATATATCAATCAAATTCCTTCGCAACTTCCACAAGAAGTGTACGGATCGGCAGCTTCTGCGGGCAAATGCGTTCGCATTTCGCGCAACGGATGCAATCCGAAGCCTTACCGCGATTTTCGGTATAAGAAGCGTAGAGAGCCTCTGCGCCTTCCTCGCCGCGTTTTTTCGCGTTGACTGCCGAGAAAAGGTCGGGAATGGCGATCTGCTTGGGACAGCCCTCCTCGCAATAACGGCAAGCCGTACAAGCAATGAGATGCTGTTCGCGGATGCAATTACAAACCACTTCCAGCGCCTTAAATTCCGCGTCTGTAAGCTTCTTGAAATCCGTCATGAAGCTGAGGTTATCTGCCATCTGCTCCATATTGCTCATGCCCGAAAGCACCATGAACATACCCTCAAAGCTTGCGGCAAAACGAATCGCATACGAAGCGTTACTGCCTGTGCGGATATCGTCAAGAACCTTTTGCGCCTTTTCGGGGAGATTCACAAGGCTGCCGCCCTTGACGGGTTCCATTACGATAACGGGCTTGTTATGCTTACGGCAGACCTCATAGCAAAGACGGCTCTGCACGCCTACGTTTTCAAAATCGAGATAGTTAAACTGGATCTGCACAAATTCCACGAAAGGATTTTCTGTGAGGATCATATCCAGCACCTCTGCACTGTCATGGAATGAAAGACCGACGTGGCGGATCTTGCCTTCTTCTTTCAGCTCGCGTGCGATCTCATATGCACGGCAAGCTTTATATTTTTTGTAATTATTCGCATTCTGCGCGTGCATGAGATAGAAATCAAAGTATTCAACACCGCACCATTCAAGCTGATTTTCAAAGAAAGGACGGATTTCTTCTTCTTTTTCAAAATAGGGATTTGAAAGCTTATTGGCAAGGAGATATTTCTCTCTGGGATAACGGCTCGTAAGGCAATCCTTGAGTGCTTTTTCGCTCTTGCCCTGCAAATAGCCGTGTGCCGTATCGAAATAATTGAAGCCTGCCGCAAAGAACGCTTCAATCATTTTGGAAAACTCAGCATAATTCACGTCACCGTTTTCAAGAAGCGGAAGACGCATACAGCCAAAACCAAAATTTTTATTTACTTCGGAAAAATACGGATTCATGCTTTTACCTCCAAATCAAAACGTAATTTCATCGACTTCACGAAGCCAAACGTCAGCAACGGCGTCGCTTGGCATTCTCCAATCACCGCGCGGAGAGAGCGCCACAGAACCGACCTTGGGACCGTCAGGAACACAGGAACGCTTGAACTGCTGCATAAAGAAGCGGCGATAGAACGAGCGGAGCCATTTATGAATGGTCGCTTTATCAAATTCACCCTCGAACGCGGTACAAGCAAGACGGAATACCTTTTTGGGTGCGAAACGCTTGCCGATGATATAATAGAGGAAGAAGTCGTGCAGATCGTAAGGACCGACGATTTCCTCTGTCTTCTGCGCGATATTGCCCTCCTTGTCCGCTGGAAGAAGCTCGGGGCTGACGGGGGTATCGACGATATCGAGAAGCGCCTTTTTCGCATCGCCCTCCATGGTGGAGGCAACGTAAGCAACGATACCGCGAATGAGCGTCTTCGGCACATCAGCGTTGACACCGTACATCGACATATGATCGCCGTTATAGGTAGACCAACCGAGTGCGACCTCAGAAAGGTCGCCCGTACCAACGACAAGACCGTTCGTATCGTTGGCGATATCCATGATGACCTGTGTGCGTTCACGCGCCTGTGCGTTTTCATAGGTTACGTCGCGCACGTTTTCATCGTGTCCGATATCCTCAAAATGCACGCTGACGGCGCGTTTGATATCCACGGTGCGAACGGTCGCGCCGAGCGCTTCCGCGAGCATGACGGCGTTGCTCTTTGTGCGAACGGTCGTACCGAAGCAAGGCATGGTAACGGCGATGATATCTTTTCTGTCGCGTCCGAGAAGGTCCATCGCGCGAACGGCAACGAGGAGCGCAAGCGTGGAGTCAAGACCGCCAGAAATGCCAATGACGGCAGTTTTCGCGTGTGCATGGGCAAGACGCTTTTTCAGACCATAGGTCTGGATATTCAAAATACTTTCCGCACGCTCTGCAAATTCCGCTTCATTTTCGGGGATAAACGGACGCTTTGCGACCTTGGGGGTGTCGGTTTCTTGAAATGTAGGCTCAAAGGAATAGCAAACATAACTGCCATCGCTTTCCACGCAAGGAAACGTATTTTTCATGGCGCGTTCATCAGCAAGAGCCGAAATGTCAATGATAGCAGTCTGCATACCCTCATCAAAGGGTTTTCTTTCGGAGAGAAGCTTTCCGTTTTCGGCAATGATGCTATGACCCGAGAAAACACCGTCGGTGGTGGATTCACCGCTACCCGCGTTTGCATAGATATAAGCACCGCAGATTTTTGCGGATTGGCTTCTCACAAGCTCGCGTCTTTTCTCTGCTCTGCCGACGATCTCCGCACTTGCGGAAAGGTTCACAATAACAGTCGCACCTGCCGCCGCATGGGAAAGAGAGGGGGGATTGATCGTCCAAAGGTCCTCACCGATCTCACAAGCGACGGTAAGGTCCTCCATACCTTTCATTTCAAAAAGCTGTTTTGCGCCAAAGAAGAATCCGTTTCCTTCATCATCGGACAGCATCCATTCCGTGGTGGCAGGAGCCTGCATAAAGCTTCTCGCCTCATAGCTTTCGCCATAGTTTGCAAGATGTGTTTTCGGGACGATACCAAGAATTTTACCGTCGAAAATGGCAACAGCACAATCGTAAAGCTTACCCGCATTGCGGATCGGCGCACCGACAAACGTGAGCATTTTCTTGCCCTCTGTCGCCTTTACGATATCCTCAACGCCTTTCATGGCGGCGTCAATAAAGCTTCTGTGATTAAAGAGGTCTCCGCAGGTGTAGCCCGTAACGGCAAGTTCGGGGAAAACGAGAAGCGATACGTTTTCTGCATGCGCCTTTTCAATGCCCTTGATGATCTCACCCACGTTGTATGCAATATCTGCCACGCGCAGATCGGGGGTCATCGTCGCAACCTTAATAAATCCGTCTTTCATATGTTATCTGTCCTTTCCTCATTTGAAAATTACAATATATATTTCTATTTTAATCCTTACAGAGATAAAATGCAAGAAAATATTTGTAAAAATTCACGCAAATTTACAATTTCTTATTGAAAAAAAACAAAATATGCGGTATACTTATGTAGATAATAAATCCAAGGAGGAATTTCCCATGCCCATGTTTTTGACTGCTGCCGCAGACGGCGCCGCAACCAATCCCGGCGGCGGTACGATGTGGACTTCCATCATCATGCTTGTTGTTTTGGGTGTCGTATTTTATTTCTTTATCATTCGTCCCCAGAAAAAACAGGAGAAGGAAGCAAATGCACTTCGCAATAGCCTTTCCGTTGGCGATGAAGTAACCACCATCGGCGGTATCATCGGTCGTGTCATCAACGTCAAGGACGATACGTTCGTTCTCGAAACCACAAGAGACAGAACCCGTATCCGCTTTGAACGCTCCGCTCTCAAACGCATCGACCGCAAATTCGACGCTCCCGAAGCAACCGAAGAAGCACCTGCCGAAGAGAAAAAAGAAGACAAAAAAGACGCTTGATGCGTTCATAAGAAGCCTCCGAGCCGCATATGCTTTTAGCAAAAAGGCTCGGAGGTATCTTTATGTCAAAAAAATCAACCGTCAAAAATCGCACGCAATCGGGAAAAGAAAAAAGCTTTTTCGTTTCCGTCTTCCTCGGAACGCTCCTTTCTCTCGCCATCGGACTTTTGCTTCTCGTCATCTCCTGCTTTGCGGGGCTTTCCATGGAGGACCCCGAAAGGCTCGCTCCCGTTTTCGCCCTCATCTCTCTTTTCATAACGGCACTTTTGGGCGGATATATCGCCGCGCGTACGCATAAAGAAAACGGCTTTTTCTGCGGTGCGCTCTCGGGGATCTTGCTCGTCGGTATCCTCGTTTTGCTTGTTTTCGCCTTTTCCCTTTCCATTAAGATCTCCCTCTTTTTGATCTGTGCGCCTGCCGTTATCGTAAGCTCTGCCGTTGCTGGGGTCTGCGGTGTCAGCGCGGGCAAAAAACCAAGAAGCGTACATAAGAAAAAATTTTAAGAGTATCGCTCGGAACCGAGAATCTATGTTGACAAATCAACAAACATCATGTATAATAAAAACACAGAATATGATCATCAAAATACAAGAAAGAGGAAAAAAACATGAACGATTATATTATCAGCGGCTGTTCGATCGCCGACCTCTCTGAAAAACATTTCAATAAGCGCGATATTCACTACGTATGCTTCCACTATATGCTTGACGGCGTTGACTATATGGACGACCTCGGCAAAACGATGCCCCTTGACCAGTTCTATGAAGCGATGGTAAAGGGCGCAGAAACCAAGACCTCTCAGGTCAGCAGCACCGAATTTATCGAATATTTCACACCCTTCCTTGAAGAAGGCAAGGATATTATTCACCTTTGTCTTTCCTCCGGCATTTCGGGTACGTTCAACTCCGCAAACGTAGCGAAGGAAACCCTTGAAGACCAGTATCCCGACAGAAAGATCTACGTCATCGACTCTCTTGCCGCTTCCGCAGGCGCAGGACTTCTCCTTGATAAGATGGCTGATCTCCGCGACGAAGGCTACACCATCGACGAGCTTTATGAATGGGTAGAAGAAAACAAGCTCCGTCTCCACCATTGGTTCTATTCCACCGACCTTACCTTCTTTGTTAAGGGCGGACGTGTTTCCAAGGTCTCGGGCTGGTTCGGCACGATTCTTCAGATCTGCCCTCTCCTGAACGTGGACGTCAATGGTAAGCTCATTCCCAGAGAAAAGATCCGCACCAAACAAAAGGTCATGGCAGCCATCATCAAGAAGATGGAAGAAAATGCAGACGATGGTCTTGAATATGCAGAAAAATGCTTCATCAGCCATTCGGGAAGATTCAACGAAGCCAAAGAAATCGCAAACACGATCCAGGCACGCTTCCCGAACCTCAACGGCAAGGTCGTCATCAACAATATCGGCACGACCATCGGCTCTCATACAGGTCCCGGAACCGTTGCGCTCTTCTTCTGGGGCAAAAAGAGAGAAGACTGATATTTTTATATGAAAACAAACACCCCAAATCGTGTCCTTGACATGAACGGGCGTGCAATATCCTACGAATGGATTCGCAAGCAAGTCAAAAACATCAATCTTCGTGTACGTTCGGACGGAACGGTTTCCGTTTCGTCCCCGTATACGGTTTCTGAAAAGCAAATCGAAGCGTTTTTGACCGACCATGCGAATTTTCTTTTTCGTGCGCTCGACACGTTTGAAAAGCAGAAAAAATCGGAAATCGCACCGCCGACCTTTCGGGAGGGAGATATCATCACCCTTTTCGGAGAGGAAAAAAGGTTGCGTTTTTTACCTGTTTTGGGCGAAAAAATCGTCGAAAAGGACGGCTTTTTATGCGTAGCACCCACCCATGACGAGAAAAAAATGAAAGAAAAGCTCCAAAAATACGCGCAAAACCGCCTCCTTGACCACCTCACGGACTTCTCCGAAAAAGCGATGAAGCAGTTCCCCGAGGTGAAAAAATTCCCCGAGATCAGACTTCGCGCCATGCGCGCTACATGGGGAAATTGCCGTATCAAGGAAGGCATCTTGACGTTCAATTCCCGCCTTGCGTCCTATCCTCTTCCCTGCATCGAATATGTCGTCATGCACGAGTTTTCTCATTTTCTCGTCCCCAATCATTCCGAGGCGTTTTACGCCGTCCTATCGCAGCGAATGCCCGATTGGAAAGCGAGAAAAGCCCACTTGAACACCTGTCAAATACAACCGTTTTTTTGAGGAAAGAGCGATGAAAATAGGCGTTGATATCGGAGGCACAAAATGTGCCGTCGTTCTCGGAGATGAGAACGGCATTGCGAAAAAAATCAAATTTTCAACCACAAATTATACCGAAACGATACAAAATATCATAAAAGCAATTCATGAAATCGGCAAAGGTGATGCCATTGGCATTTCTTGCGGAGGTCCTCTCGATGCTGAAAACGGCGTCATTCTTTCTCCCCCGAACCTCCCCGGCTGGGACGATATCCGCATCACAGAGATGCTTCAAGAGGAATTTCATATTCCCGCTTATCTTTGCAACGATGCGGACGCTTGCGCCCTTGCGGAATGGAGATTTGGCGCGGGAAAAGGCGCAAAACATATGATCTTTCTCACGTTTGGGACAGGCATGGGCGCGGGGCTTATCTTAAATGGCAAATTATATCGCGGTGCGTGCGGCATGGCGGGGGAGATCGGGCATATCCGCATGAACGCTCACGGTCCCGTCGGCTACGGAAAGGCAGGCTCTTTTGAGGGCTTTTGCAGTGGCGGCGGTATCGCTCAGCTCGGCAAAACGCTCGCGCTGGAGGCTCTGCAAATGGGAAAAACACTGCCCTACTGTCAGAACAAAAGCGAACTTGACGGCATCACGGCGAAGCTCCTTGCAGAATACGCCAACCAAAACGACCCGACCGCCCTTGAAGTTTTCCGCATCTGTGGGGAAAAGCTCGGAGAAGGACTTGCCATCCTTGTCGATATCTTAAACCCCGAGGTCATCGTCATCGGCAGTATTTTTGAACGCGCTGAACATCTTTTGCGTCCGCATATGGAAAAGACTCTCACCCGTGAAGCGCTCGCTTTTTCCCGAAATCATTGCAAGATACTCCCCGCAAGGCTCGGAGATCGCATCGGCGACCTCGCCGCGCTTTCCGTTGCTTATCATGAATAAGAAAGGTATATCATATGAATCATTTTGAAACACTTCTTTCTCGATATCCCATGCTTTCCGTCTGTGCGAACGATATCCAAAAAGCGGAAGATATGATGTGCAAAGCATACGTGGCAGGCGCAAAGATCCTCGTTTGCGGAAACGGCGGTTCGGCATCCGATGCCGCGCATATCGTCGGCGAGCTGATGAAAGGCTTTCTTCTTCGCCGTCCCATGAATGACGAAACCAAGAAAAAATTTGAAGAAACGCTCGGTGAAGAAGCGGAAATCTTTGCCAAAAATCTGCAATGCGGTATTCCTGCCATTGCGCTCGATTCTCAGCACGCACTTTTCACTGCCTACGCCAACGACGTAGACGCAGATTTCGTCTATGCACAGCAGGTTTTCGGCTACGCAAGACCGAACGATCTTTTCATCGGCATTTCCACCTCGGGCAATTCCAAAAACGTCGTAAACGCCGCCAAGACCGCAAAAGCTCTCGGTATTTCGACCGTTGCGCTCACAGGTGTTAAGGAAAGTCGTCTTTCTGAAATCTGCGATTGCACCATTCGCGTTCCCGAAACAGAAACCTTTATGGTACAGGAGCTTCATTTGCCCGTATATCACTATCTCTGCGCAGAGATGGAGGAACGAATCTACGGGAAATAAGATCAAAATATAACGGGCAATTTGTAAAGTCGCTCCTACTACTTTGTTAATGCTAAAGCTTTACTTTTTAAGGCTACCACTCCGTTCGAGAACCCCAAAACGCAACAGCGTTTTGAGGTCCCCTCATAAGAGCTGTCAGCGTAAGCTGATTGATGAAGAGAACAAAGTTTGATTTAGTCTAACAATATTCTCCTCATCCACCATTTTGCAAAGCAAAACGGTCCCCCTTCTCCGCTGGAGAAGGCTAACGAAACTTTTCCTTTTGTGCAAAATAACGAAATCGATTTTTGAAACCGACTTTATCGACACGCTGAGAAAACGGACGGCTTTACCGTCCGTTTTCTATTAGTTTTTCTGCTTGATAGGTCTTAATATTTCATAACCCAAAACTTCAGGATAATGACGCTGATAACAAGGACAATCGATTTCATTCCACTCATAAAGCTTTCGATTATCATAATAATCAAGATTTTTATCGGTTATACCTTTATGTTCAAGGTCATAATTCCAAGCAAGTTCTTCCACACGCTTCATCACCTCGTTGTTATCTTTCAGATAATCAAACGGCGGATGTCCGAAAACCATATAATAACTTGCAGGAATTTCTCGCATTTCAAAACCGTTTGGAATCGCCCCACTATAATCTTCCGAAACACCGAATCCGTAAAAATAACAACGCTTACCCTCTTTTTGTTGCCACCCTGCTGTATGACACGAAACAATGGGGTGCGCTTCATTTCTCATGCTCTCAATGATACCACAAATCTCATCACAGGGATGTTTTTCCCAAAATTCGCAGTAATTTCGTGCGATCTCATCCCACACACCAATATATTTATGGGCAGGGATATACTCAATTCTAATGGTTGCTTCTCTCAAATCAAATTTACTCATTCCTACTTCTCCTTTATGCAATTCATGATAATGATTCGGAAAGTATATAGTCTTGTAAAGCGAAAGTGGAATCGGAATTGGATTTTTTCGGTAACTTGCAGGAGTACATCCAAATGTTGCCGTAAAAGCCCTTGTCAAAGCTTCTTGCGAAGAAAAGCCATGTTCTATTGCAATATCAAGTATACGGGCATTCGTATCTCGGAGAGCAAGAGCTGCTTTCGCAAGTCGTCTGCCTGCAATATAACTTTTCATCGTCATTCCACAGATTTTATGAAATTGTGACGAACAATAATAAGGCGAATAGCCGATTTGTGCTGACATTTGCAAAAGCACCGAATTTTCACCTAAATTTTGCTCAATCCAATCAATCATAATTTGTACCATTTCATTCCATTCGTACAAGGTCATACCCCCTTTCTAAACACAGCATATCATAAAGCACAGCAAAAAGTCTTGATTTCAGTTGCAAAGTTTAGAGAACAGATATTACCGATTCACCACGTTTATCGGTTCGCCCTTTTCAAAAGCGCGGAGATTTTCTGCGACAAGGTCGACAAGTCTTGTGCGCGCTTCAATAGAGCCCCACGCAACGTGAGGCGTGATATAGCAATTTTTCGCCGTCAGATACGGATGATGCGGACGCATCGGTTCGATATCAAGAACGTCGATACCCGCTCCGCGAATCTGTCCGCGATTCAAGGCTTCCGTGAGCGCTTCTTCTTCGATGACACCGCCGCGTGCGGTATTGATGATGACTGCCGTCGGCTTCATTTTGGCGAGCGTTTCGGCATTCACAAAATGCTTGGTATCGTCTGTCAGTGGGCAATGCAACGAAAGATAATCGGAACGCGCAAAAAGCGTATCCTTATCCACAAATTCCACGCCGTCAAATGCTACGGGACGACGAACCGTTGCGATGACGTTCATACCAAAGGCTTTTGCCACGTTTGCTACCGATTTGCCGATCGTGCCAAAACCGAAAATGCCGAGCGTTTTGCCTGCAAGCTCACTGATGGGGAAAGAAAGATACGAGAATGTGGAAGAATTTGCCCAATCGCCACGCGCGACCGAAGCAGCATAATCATCTGCGTGGCTTGCAAAATGCAAGATGAGGGCAAAGGTATGCTGTGTGACTGAGCTTGTGGAATACCCCGGGACATTGCAAACGACGATTCCTCGCTCCTTTGCCGCTTTCGTATCGATATTATTATAGCCCGTTGCAAAAAGACCGACAAAACGAAGATTTTTGCAAGCATCCATCACCTCATCCGTGATCTTGGCTTTATTGACGATCACAGCATCACTATCGCCGATCGCGGAAATGACTTGCTCGGCAGGAAGCGCATCAAAAATCCGCACGTTTCCCACGGCTTCAATGGGGGAAAGCGATACGTCGCCTGTCGTAATGGTGTTGCGGTCAAGTATGGTAATTTTCATCATAGCGAAGATTCCTTTTCTGTGTGTTTTTTCTCTTATTTTATCACAAATTAACCAATTTTCAAAGAGTTTTTTGTAAATTCTCTTGCAATTCTGATTTTTTTATGATAGAATGATATACTGTGAACAATTATAAAAGGGGCAGATTGAAAAATGAAAAATATATATATTCTCTTTTCTGCAACACCCTATAAAACAGGATCTTTTATCCGTCACGTGTTGCATAATCGATACAATCATGTATCTCTCAGTTTCGACGAAGATTTTTCCAATATGTATACGTTTTCGCGCTTTCATGCCAATGCACCGTTTTTCGCAGGCTTCACAAAAGAATCCTTCGGTCGCTATGAATGGCATGGAGAATTTTCTGACATCAAGGTTTGCCAGCTTGAGGTTTCCGATAAAATTTTTGATTTGATCCAAACACAGATCCAAAGAATGTGCCGCCAACAAAAGGCTTACGTTTATAATTACTATTCCGCCGCCATGACCCCCTTGCATCACCGCGTTAAGATTCGCAACGCATATACTTGCGTGGAATTTGTCGGGGATATCCTCAGCATGACGAATATCGGTATCAAATTCGGTGATTTCCATTCCCTGCCGAAGCTCGAAGAGATTTGTGACCCTTACGTCATCTATGAAGGTAGTGCGCGTACATATCCCGGCGCAAACAACTGGAACGGTGACTCCTTTAAGGAAAAAATGCCGATTTCCGAGGGACTTTCCGCAACGGTGAAATCGTTCGGACAGCTTACCAAACGCGGAATCGAGGACGCTTACAGCTTCTGTTGCGCGAAATTCGGCTTTGCCGTGAAAAGATGAACAATAAAAATAAAACTGCGTAGCCTTTGGGTTACGCAGTTTTTGCATTTATTATAGGAAATTACTCGAATCGTTCTCGCCGCTTTTTACATCAAATTGTCGTCGTAATGTGCGCGGATACCGCCGATACATTTCGGACGGGTACGAGCCGCAAGCAAGATCGCTTCACCAATGTGGTTCACGGAAAGACGAACGGGAACGGCTACCTTTCTCAGGTGCATACCGATGAGTGTGCCGCCGATATCAAGACCTGCATCGGCTTTGATCTCTTCGACTGCGATGGGGTTTGCGAAGTGCTTATACGCCGCCGTTGCAAAGGAACCTCCCGCCTTGGGCTGAGGAACGACGTTGACACGCTCCGCATACGGAGCTGCCGCTTTTTCAATGATGATGGCGCGGTTGAGATGCTCACAGCACTGCGCGGCAAGGAAAATACCGCGGGGTGCAAGCACGCTCATGATGCCTTCAAAAATCGCTTCTGCCGCTTCGGGGCTGGAATCGCTTCCGATCTTACTGCCGCAGACCTCGCTCGAGGAGCATCCGACGACCAAAATATCACCAGCCGAAAGACGACCGATCTCACAAATTTCTTCTGTGGCTTTCACCACTTCATTTTTGATGGTTTCAAACATAATATTATTCCTTTCCAAGAAAGCGGCGAATCGCCGCTGACAATTTCTCGCCTATCTTGACTTCGTTCTTGATGGGAAACGAAAAACGGCGAGGTCTGTTTTGCATAAATTCTTATCGGTCAAGAAAACCGTATTTACCGATAAAACGCTCGGTAACGTGTGTTCTCTGCAAAATGATGACCAAAAGCACGCCGATCACGATGCCCGATACGCCTTGCAGGATATTCGCGGGAATGCTGAGCGCCGCCGCGACAAAGCCATATCCGCAGACCGTTGCTTCAAAAAGATAATAGCCGAGAACCATGAAAAGCTCGCCGACGATTCCACCTGCGATATATGCCATCGTTTGATGCTTTTTCAGCAAGCGCATCATGACGTTAGCGACGATGCAAGCAAAAAGCGCGGTCAGACCCTTGATCACAAGCGTTGCGGGCGCATAAATAAAGTAGCTCCCGAAAACGTCGGCAAACATCGAGCCGATAGCCGATGCGATGACGCCGTAAATCGGTCCGAGCAAAAAGCCCGAAACCAAGACCATCGCATCACCCAAATGCACGTAACCGTTCGTCGAGGTCGGAATTTTTATCATCATTGTGGAAACACAGACCAGCGCCGCGAAAAGCGACGTAAATACCAATTTGACCAATTTGTTCTTATGCTGAGTTTGTTTCATAAATAAATCCTTTCTCATAAAATTGATGTTCTCATTATAAAACTTTTCTGAACCGATTGAAATATTCAGTTTTTTATATTATAATAAGACCAGATTGCCATGAAACATCAATCGAAAAGGAGTTTTTATGCTTACGTATTCTCTTGAAAACACAAACGGGCTTCCGATTTATAAATATCTTTATGAATGTATCAAGCACGATATCCTGCTCGGTACGCTGCAAGCAGGCGAAAAGCTCCCGAGCAAGCGCCGTTTCGCGGAGCATCTCAAAATCAGCATCATCACCGTCGAAAACGCCTATGCCCAGCTCATTGCCGAGGGGTATCTGTATACCGTTGAAAAAAGCGGATATTTCGTCAGTCACATTGAAAAAATGCCACCCGCTGAAAAAAAACACGCACCTCTCCCCGAAAAAACGACGGAGATCTCGTATTTTCTCGATTTTAAGACCAATCATATCAGCGAGGAAAATTTTCCGCACGCGACCCTTTCCCGACTCATGCGAAACGCGCTTTCCGAAAAGGACGGACTTCTCCGCCCCTTGGCGTATAACGGTGTCAAGGAGCTTCGCGATGCCATCGCAGGATATCTGCGGGATTTCCGCGAGATCCACGTTGCAAGCGAGCAGATCGTCATCGGCGCGGGAACGGAATTTTTATACAATCTCATCATTCAGCTTCTCGGACGGGACAAGACATACGCCGTGGAAAATCCGGGATTTCAAAAAATTGCAAAGATCTATGAGCTGAACAACATTCGTTTTCGCTACGTCGATATCGACCGCGCCGGGCTTTCCGTTCAAAAGCTGCGAGAGGAAGAAACCGAAGTCATTCATATCTCGCCGACACATCACTATCCGACGGGGATCGTGATGCCGATCCAAAGACGGCAAGAGCTTCTCCGCTGGGCAAGCGAACGCGAGGATCGCTATATCATCGAGGATGATTACGACAGTGAGTTTCGTTTTTCGGGACATCCGATCCCGCCCATGCTGAATATCGATACCCACGGCAAGGTCATTTATATGAATACCTTTTCCAAAAGCATTGCGCCTGCCGTTCGTATCAGCTATATGATACTCCCCCCTGCTCTGCTCGAAAAATACCGCGCGACCATGAGCTTTTATTCATGCACCGTTTCGGGCTTTGACCAATATATGCTCGCAAAATTCATCGGTGAGGGATATTTTGAGCGCCATTTGAATCGCATGAAAACGCTTTACCGCACAAAACGCGACACCGTTATCGAAGCCATTGAAAAAAGCAAATTTGCAAATAAGGTCACGATCTTAGAGGAAAATGCGGGACTTCATTTTTTGATGCGCCTTGACACCAAGACCCCCGACCAAGAAATCGTCCGACGCGCCGCCGAGGTCGGTATCCGTCTTTCGTTCCTCTCGGAATATACGCACGAGCCAACGCCAAACGACGCACACGTTCTCGTCATCAATTATTCGGGTATCGATACCGATAAGCTGGATGAGGGGATACGGAGGTTGGAAGAGATTTTATAATGATTTTGAAAGATATGGTTTTATACCTCATCCACCATTTTGCTTTGAGGGAAATACTTTATATAGTTCAAACAGAACTTTTTCTTTATCCGAAAAGAAAAAGTTCATAAGGTTATTGATTTTTTTGTTTTAATACGATATAATAAAGATAATATATACTTAAAGAGGTACATTTTTATGAATTTCATCTTTATTTCTCCTTATTTTCCGCACACATATTGGAATTTCTGTGATAGACTTCACAAAAACGGTGTCAACGTTCTCGGTATCGGCGACACAGAATACGATGCGCTCGAACCCCAGCTCAAGGCATCTCTCACAGAATACTACAAGGTAAACTCTCTCGAAAATTACGACGAGGTTTTCCGCGCCGTTGCTTTCTTCTCCTTTAAGTACGGCAAGATCGATTGGATCGAATCCAACAATGAATATTGGCTCGAAAAAGATGCGAAGCTCCGCACCGATTTCAACGTCACCACAGGTATCGGCTCCGCTGCCATCGAAGGCTTCAAGAGCAAAGCCGCTATGAAAGAATATTATGCAAAAGCAGGCGTTCCCACCGCTCGTTGCCACAAGGTCACGACCTATGAAGCCGCAAAGGAATTTATCGACAATATCGGCGGTTATCCCGTCATCGTCAAGCCCGACAACGGCGTTGGCGCTTCCCGTACATATAAGCTCGAAAACGAAAACGATCTCAATGGCTTCTTTGCCGATTACCCGCAGATCCCCTACGTTATGGAAGAATTTGTAGAGGGCGATATCTGCTCCTACGATGCCATCGCGGATGCTGACGGCAATCCTCTCTTTGAATCCATGACCTGCTGGCCTCCGTCCATCATGGATATCGTAAACAAAAAGCTCGACCTTGCTTATTACGTTTCCAACGAGGTTCCCGAAGCGCTCAAACAGCTCGGTCGTTCGACCATCAAGGCGTTCGGCGCAGAAAGACGCTTCGTACATCTTGAATTTTTCCGTTTGACCAAGGCAAGAAAAGGTCTTGGCGAGGTTGGCGATTTCGTCGGTCTTGAAGTCAATATGCGTCCCGCAGGCGGTTATACCCCCGACATGATGAACTACGCTCACTCCGTTGACGTATATCAGATCTGGGCAAACATGGTCGCTTTCAACGAAAGACGCTTTGAACAGAATCAACCCAGCCATTTCTGCGTATATGCAGGCAGACGCGATATCCATAACTACGTTCATACACACGAAGAAATTCTCGAACGCTACGGCAAGAATCTCGTGCTTTACGAACGCCTCCCCGCGATCTGGAACGATGCGATGGGCAGCGAGACCTATACCGCTCACGCATACAGCCCCGAAGAACGCGACGAATTTGTTCGTTTTGTTCTCGAACAGAAAGCATAATTTGCGAAAAAATTGACTATCCTTTTTCAAAAGAAAGGAGTTTTTCCCATGGACAAACAAATCATCACCAAATACAGCAATCACTTGAACCGCGATATGACCATCCGCACCTACGGCTATGCAGGTACGCCCATTCTCGTTTTCCCTTGTCAGGATTCGATGAGCGATAACTTTGAAACCTTCGGCATGATCGACGAGCTTTCCGCTTGGCTGGAAAGCGGCTTGATCCGTTTCTTCTGCGTGGATACTGTGGATAAGGATTCCTGGTCCGACGTTGGCGGCGATAAAAAGCACCGCATCGAGGTTCAAGAAGCATACTTCAATTATATCATCGAAGAGGCGCTTCCCATCGTTTACGACCTTTGCGGCGGATTTGTAAGACCTTACGTAACGGGTTGCAGTCTTGGCGCGACCCATTCCGTCATCTTCTTCTACCGTCGTCCCGATCTTTTCGACGGTGTCATTGCCCTTTCGGGTTGTTATGATACCTATTTCTTCTGGGACGGCTGGCATGACAGCCTCGTCTACGAAAATTCCCCCGTTCATTTCCTTGCGAATATGCCCAAGGATCACCCCTATATCGACATCTATAATCAGAAAAAGATGATCATTTGTGTCGGACAGGGCGCTTGGGAAGAGGAAGGTATCCGCACAGCGAAGCTCCTGAGGGATACTTTTGCCGAAAAAGGCATCAACGCTTGGGTCGATTTCTGGGGCTACGACGTCAACCACGACTGGTGCTGGTGGAAACCGCAATATCAGTATTTCCTCCCCATCGTGCTTGGTACAAGACCTTAATCAAGATAAAAACCGCCGTTTTTACGGCGGTTTCATTATTTTGTATAAAAGCAAGATGTTTATCAGATCCCCATAGTAAAGGAAGGCTTATTTTGCAAAACTTTTCAGTTTTTTATTATATTGGCTTTTTCTTTTTTGATTATCTTTTTCGCCCAAACAAACGAAAGATATACGACCGCAAGCAATAATATATCAAGTATAATAAGAGGAATGATAAAATTGATCGACGGGATATCCGACGGGCTGGTTTGAGGCTGGTATGTATTGGAGGAATTCAAGTAATAAAAAAGTGGCTAACGCCACATCAACACCCCTACCCCTCAATCATGAGGGGTTGAGGGTGCTTTTCTTTTGTGATATAATTGTAATATGACGATCATACAACAAATTTTTCAAGACCATTTTTACGATTTAGCAGCA
>JAGBCV010000023.1 GCA_017937845.1 Clostridia bacterium
ATAAAAAAAGACCGTTGCAAAACGGTCTTTTTTTATGCTCTAAGAAATTGCTCAACTCGACCTCGCCGTTTTGCTGTTTCCGTCAAAGAGAGAAGCTTGGATAGGCGAGCAATTTCCGGCGGGCGTTGCCCGCTTTTTTATGTTATAGGAAATTGCTCGAAATAGACCTCGCCGTTTTGCTGTGCTTGGCGATATGAAAAGAATGAGATAGGCGAGCAATCGTCAGCGGCGACTCGCCGCTTTTGACAGAATATTTACGAGTTTGTGAACTTATTGGAATCGTGGTTGACAGATGCACGAGAATGTTATATAATAAAAGGGTACAGTTTATCAATATTATAAAGGAAAAGGAATCAAAATTTATGAAGAAATGGATTGCATTGTGTCTTGCCGTTTGTATGTCGATTGCCGTTTTCACATCCTGTGACGGACCGAACCCGACAGAAACGACAGACCCTTTGGATACGGCGGAAACATATCCCAAGGCATACGCCGTGGATAACGGTCTTTTGACCACCTGTATCGGACAGGCTGACGAAAACGGCGTTTACGTCGTTCCCGAAACCATCACCGCGATTGCAGAAAGCGCATTTGCAGGCGATGAAAAGCTCAAGGAAGTTGTCATCGGCTCTCATGTCAAGATGATTGGCTCGGGCGCATTTCGTAATTGCACCTCTCTCCAAAAGGTCGTGATCGAAGACGGCGTTGAGGAGATCGGCTCGTATGCGTTTTATGATTGCGTATCTTTGAAGGAGATCTCTTTGCCGTCTACGGTGGATTATCTCAATCAGTATACCTTCTACGGTTGTACCTCTTTGGAAAGCATTTCGCTTGACCATATCCGTTATATCGATGACAGCGCATTTTGGAGCTGTTCCGCGCTTGAGCGTGTGACCCTTTCCGAAGATCTGGAATATCTCGGAAACTGGGTATTTGCACAGTGCAATAACCTTTCCGATATCAATCTCGGTGAGCTTCGCCGTTTGGAAAAGGTTGGCGACTATGCGTTCATGGGTTGTTCCATGCTTCTTTCCGTGACGATCCCCTCGTGCGTCAAGACCGTCGGCAAGCTGACGTTTTACGATTGCACACGTCTTTCTCACGTAGAAATTGCTGATACCGTCCAAATGGTCGATTATGCGGCGTTCAACTATACCCCTTGGTATCAGGAAAACACAGAGGATTATCTCATCGTCGGCGACGGTGTTTTGATCAAATGCACCGTTCATCCGAATTTCATCGACCTTACCGATAAGCCCATCAAAACGATTGGCGGTACTGCGTTCTGGAATGCCACAGCCGAAGATGAAGCGGCGGAATACGGCTATAAATATGCGACCGAGCTTGAAACCTTGGTGCTTCCCGAAACCGTTACGACCATTGGCACATCTGCTTTCGGAGGCTGCTATAATTTGAAAGAGATCGTATTGCCTGCGGGTGTGACCGAGATTGGCGATGGCGCGTTCAATATCTATATCGAAGGCATTGAAACCGAAGCCAACGTCGATTTCACAAAATGTCAGAATTTGAAGAGCATCGGCAGTTATGCGTTCCAAGGATGCTATGGTATTGCGTCCTTTGATTTGCCGAAGAGCGTGGAAACCATCGGCGCGTATGCCTTTGCCGCAACGGATGCGTATGAAAGCTTTATGGACGAAGCGGCGAAAGCCGAAAAGGAAGAGGATCGCTATTTCATTACGGGCGACGGTATCTTGCTTGCGGCATACGTTGCGGATGATCAGACGAAGATCACCGTACCGAACGGTGTAAAAAAGATTGCAGGCTCTGCATTCAGCGGTTGGGATATCGCATATATTCCGAATGACGTTTCCTTGCTCAGTATGTCGGGTCGTTCCAAATATAATATCAGTTATTCCGTAAAGGAAGTCGTACTTCCCGAAACCCTCGTAGAAATCGGAAATAGCGCGTTTTACCGTATGCTCAGCGTGGAAAGCATCGTGCTTCCCGATTCTGTGAAATTTATCGATGCCGAAGCTTTTGCATGGTGTACGGGGCTGAAAAACGTGACGGGCGGCACCAATATCGAAACGATCGGCAACTATGCTTTCAGTTATTGCACGAATATCCCGGGCTTCCAGTTCTCTAAAAACACCAAAAATATCGGTGTCGGTGTGTTCTTTGGCTGCTCTTCCATTCAGAATGTGCGCTTGCCCGATGGCTTGTCGTTCCCCGGTACGACGCTTTTCAACTCCGAATGTACCTCTCTTGCGAATGTGACCATGGACGAATCCGCCAGATCGCGTATTTATACCATTCTTGGCTCTGTTCAGCAGGATATCAAGGTATTCTATGAATAATTGATTAAGTTATATGCAAACAACGCTCCCCGATCGGGGAGCGTTTCATCGTTTTTCTATAAATTGGATGTTGCTTGCTCTATCTTAGGTTCAATATAGTTCTTTAAGGCGTGTTGAATCAGATCGTCAATTTGTTCTGCGGTCATCAACTGCCAATTATATATATCTCTACCGTACCTCGTAACGCGCTCATAAGAAAGTTGTTGGTATACATTTGATGCTTCGTGTACGATAACATTGAAATAATACTGATCTGAAAATGCCGATTTTTGAGCATCAAACGTAAGTGCTTTTCCGCTATTCAATATCCTTGTCCACTTTGTTCCCTTTTTCTTGAACCCAAGCGGTTTAAGAGCGAGAGCAAAGTGGGAGAGAAATTCTTTTTGTCTTTCCTTTTTGATAGCAAGGATCGCTTCCTTGGCGTAATTTTTGTATTGCTCATAAAAATCTGAAATACTTGTTTTGGCGCTGGATTCACTCTCTTTATCCCAAACGCAAAGTATATTCCGAACCGGGCAAATATCGATATCAGAACCATGATCTGCAAACCATTCTTCATTGCCCGCCATGTATGCAGTAGAGGCAAATCCGTATAATATGGTCATGCAGCTTTCTTCATCATCTTCAAGGTTTATAATGAAAGCGGTTTGTTCTGTTGCTTGACGAAAGAAATGACCTGTTTCCTGTTTGGCTTCTGAAAAACCTTTTTCAAGTAACATTTCTTTGTATTGCATGTATCTTTCACTTTTTGCCGGATGATCCATTTTTCTTTCCTCACTTTTCATTTTTTATATACTCACATTCTGAATCATAGCACAAAAACCGCAGAAAATCGATCTGCGGTTTTTGTTTTATTTAAAAATTTACATTTTTGAGCATATCAAATTTTTTTGAATTTTGGGATATACGGGCGGGAGTTTCCCCGCGGTATCTCATTATTTGATTTCTTCAAACGTATAATATTCATATCTCGCATACGATTCGGCATAAGAGCCTTCGTAGCCGATGATGGTGAGATAACGCTGACTGTAAGAGTATGAGGTATTGCCGGAGGTATCGGTCGTGCTGTTGCGTTTTACAAACGCCTGCTTGCCGATATATTCCACGCTTTCGGGAATCGTAATGGATTTGGGTTCTGTTTTGAGAACGGTCAAACGGTGGTCGGGAATACGCTTGACGGTGCTCGGAATGATGATATTCGTCGCATTGCCGTTATACTGATAGAGAATACCGTCACCGACGACGATAAAGTCTTCATCGTTGCCGCGAAGCCATTGTGTACCGGCGAAAGCATCTGTGCCGACGTAAACGACTGTTTCGGGGATATCGATCTTGGTAAGCTTGGTACAGCCGGAGAAAACGGAATCACCGAGCATGGTCACACCGCTCGGAAGCTCTGCGCGCGCGATCTTCTTGCAGGAAGCGAACGCACTGTTTTCAATGGTTTTGAGCGTGGAGGGGAAGGTAACGGATTCCAAAAATACGCAGTTTGCAAATGCGGAAGAACCGATAGAGGTGATGCCCTCGGGGATATTGACCTTGACCAGCGCGTCACAGCCGTAGAACGTACCCGTACCGATGGTGGTATCTTCCGTACCGACTACGATATTCTGAAGCGCACGGCAACCCGCGAATGCGCTGTCACCGACGTGCTTGATGGGGGCGGTAAAGGGAATCTCCGAAAGCAGAATACATTCTGCGAAAGCACCCATACCGATGGATTCAAGCGAGGTGGGGAGGGTCAAGGTGGTGAGCTTTTTACAGCTATCAAAGAAAGAAGCGGGAAGCTCCGTGATCTCTGCCTTGATGATGACGTTGGAAACGCCCGAGCCAAAGAAAAGACCGTCGCCGAGAGCTTCTATGGATGCGGGAATGGTCATTTCGGTGAATGCGCCGCATTTTGCAAAGGCATAGTCACCGAGCGATTTGACGGTTTTGGGAATGACGAAAGAGGGAAGATGTTCACAGCCAAAGAACGCATAATTTCCGATTTTGGTGATGGTGTCGGAGAACTTCACGTTTGAAAGGAGAGAAGCGCCCTCGAACATATACGCGGGAATCTCCGAAATACCGCTGATATCGGCGGATTCGAGCTTGGCGCAATACTGGAACGTGAAATCGCCGATTTCCGAAGCGGAAGAAACGTCGATATTTTTCAGCGAAGCGCAGTTACGGAACGCATAGCCTTTGATGGTCTTGACGGTCTTGGGGATATCGATCTCCGTAAGAGAGGTGCAGTAGTTAAAGGCAAACTGACCGATCTCGGTGATGTTTTGGGGCAAGGTGATGGAAGCGAGCTTTGCGCAGGAGTCGAAAAGACCGTCGGGAATGGCGGTGAGATCGGCGGGAAGACGAATGTCCGTGAGCTTTGCACAGGAGCGGAAGAGATACGAGCCGAGCTTTGTACCGTCGGGAATGGAAATGGAGGTCAGTTCTCCACATTCAAGAAAAGCAAAGCTGCCAATGGATTCGATGGATTCGGGGATCACAACGGTCTGAAGCGCGTATGCGTTATAGAACGCGCTGCCGCCGATGGAGATAAAGCCCTCGGGGAGTGTGATTTTGGTGATACCTGCGCCCGCGAAAGCACCACCTGCGATGGAGCTTACACCGTTTGGAACGGTAAATTCTTCTCCTACGCCGATAGCGGCGGGATAAAGCACGAGAACGTCGCCCGATTTGTTATAGAGAATACCGTTTTTCGCGGAATAATTCGGATTCTTTTCGGAGACCTCAAAGGCGCTGATCTTGGTCGCGCCGTAGAAAGCGCCAGTACCGATCTCGGAAAGATTTTCGGGGAGCGTTACGGTGAAATCGGAGGTCGAAGCCGAACCGCAGAAGGAGAAAGCATATTCACCGATGGAGGTAAGTCCCGTTGCCTTGGAAAAGTCGATGAGGGCGTTTCGGCAATCAAGGAAGGCTTCCGCGCCGATGGTTTTGAGCGAAGCGGGGATCGCAAAGGATTTCAGCTCGACACAACCCTCAAAGGCGTTTTCTTCAATGCGTTGCAATTTGGAATTGCCGCGGAATACGATGGATTCCAAGGAAGTACAACCATAGAAGGCTTGCTCGCCGATGGCAAGGATACCCTCGTCAAGCTCCACCTTGGTGAGGTTGGTGTTGCCTGCGAAAGCGCCGTCTGCAATGGCGGTGATGGCGATTCTGCTGTCGATACGGTTCAGGATCACGCTTGCCGCGTCGCCGTTATAAGAAATGAGCGTGGCGGTTTTACCGTCGGCGTTGAGCGTATAGCTGAAAAGGGAGTTGCTGCTGAGATAGATCTGACCTTCTGCGTCAGTGGTGATTTGTTCATCGGGCGTATCCGCATCTCCGCAGCCCGAAAGGGTCAGGGAGGCAGCGGCGACCATAGCCGCCGCGAAAATACCGATGATGCGATGCGATTTTTTCATAAAGAGAAAAGTCCTTTCTGATCATCTATGATTTTTTCAAAGCTGTTGCAATGGGATTCTGATGGATACATATATTCAGTATACCATAGGAAATTGCATTTTTCAAGATGTAGAAAGGAGTTCTTCATTTTGAAATTGTAACTATTTTTTGACCTTGGCGAAAAGGGTACGAAAACCGCACAAAACGAGCATCGCGCCAAAGCATTTGGAAAGCAAAACGGTATCCAGCATTTTGGCAAGGAGGGCGCCAGCAAGAGAGCCGAGCGCGCCGAGAAGTCCCATCGTCAAAACGAGCGGGAAGACGAATTTTCGTTTTCTCAGGTGCAAAAGCATGGAAGCGAGCGCACCCGCAATGAAAAAAGCGAGGTTGATGCCTTGCGCGGTGAGCTGTGGGACGTCACGGACGAGCGTGAGATAAATGACGTAAAGACCGCCGCCGCCAACACCCGTCCCCGAAAGCGTGGCAGTAAAAACGGCGACAATGAAATCAAGGAAGTTCATGGAGATCTCCTATTTAACTTTTTTCTTATTTTAAGAAAAAAGTTGCAAAAAAGAAGCAAAAACCTTGCAGGTTTATCGCTTATAGATTTTGAAGGGTTGCTTTCGCGTTCTCCTATCGCCTATTATCCGGCTCAAAGAACGCGGTCGTATCGTCGCTTTCGTCCAAGGTCGCGTAATTCATGTTGGCAAAATAGATTCGCCTCAGACGTGCTCGCGCTCAGTGAAAAAAGCGCTTGCCGAACGGCGCTAAAGCGCCGTCATACATAAAATTTTAGATGTTGCTACACATCGGCGGTTGTTCCGCCGTGATGTCCCGTAGCCGACGCCGGCGGAGGGTTGCATAAACTTGTTTATGCAAAATCCGTGCGGGGAGCCGATTTCGCTAAGACTTAACATTCGCGCTTCGGTCAAGCGGAACGCTTGCAAATTTCTTTTGGTACTTTTCTTGTTTTGCACAAGAAAAGTACACGTTCCTTTTTTCTTAAAATAAGAAAAAAGTTGAGAAGATTTCCTTTTTTCAAAAAGAAAAAGTTGATAAAACCGTAATTAAGCCCGAAAAATCAACGTCGCCCCCGCGTATATCATCAGCACCGCAAAGATCCGATTGAGCCATTTGGTATCGATCTTATCGAGCAAAAAAGCACCGCAAAGCCCACCGACCACGGCAGGGAAAAGCGTCGGTGTGATATCCGAAATATGGACGGCGCCGTCCTTGATATATAAAAAAAGAGAAGAAGCCGACATGATGGCAACAGTGAGGACGGTCATGGCAAACATATCCTTGCGGTCAAGCGCAGAGGAATCCTTGTAAACGTAAGAGATCAAAAATACGATCAGAATACCGCCGCCCGTTCCGAAAAGACCGCCGATGACACCTGCCAAAAAAGAAAGAAGAATGAAGAAAAAGGTCGCAAAAAATTTTTTAGAAAATGGTTTCATATGAGGATAAATTCTTGTAATTTTGAAAATGGTGTGGTATAATAATTCTAATATGGGTAAATGTTTCATTTTGGATTTCAACCAAAAACATTGCGCGATTTGCCACATCTGATTTTTAATCTGTACCGCAAAGCCGAATTTATACGTCGGCTTGGGTAGAAAGTCAGGAGGAAAAACATGACTTTGTTGGAAGCTGTCATTTGTGGTCTGATCCAAGGGCTTACGGAGTTTTTGCCGATATCAAGCTCGGGACATTTGGCGATTGCCCATTCATATTTTCCCGTGGGAACAGAAAACGGCAATCTGACGTTTGATCTGCTCTTGCATCTGGGAACGCTTATCGTGGTATTCGCGTTTTATTATAAGGACGTTTTTTCGCTTATCCCCTCGTTTTTCACCATGCTCGGAAAGCTCTTTCGCGGAAAATGGAGTCTTGCCTCGTGGTCAAGGCAGGAGCGCTACGTTTTGTTTTTGATCGTAGCAACCGTTCCCATGGCGGCGGCGCTTTTGTTTCGTGAGCGTGTGGAAATGCTCTCCGCATATCCGAAAATCGTCGGCGGTATCTTGATTTTGAACGGTGCCGTCCTGATGCTTGCGGACTTTATGTCAAAACGAGTGAAAAAACGCGATGTATCGGCGTTTTCTGCGTTCGGTATCGGGCTTTTTCAGCTTGCCGCCGTCGTCCCGGGACTTTCCCGTTCGGGCTCCACGATCTCGGGCGGTCTGCTTTTCGGCTTGGAAAGGGAAGAAGCCGTAAAATTTTCATTTATGATGTCGATTCCCGCCATTCTCGGTGCGAATCTTTTGAATATTCCCGACGTGCTTTCCACTCCCGTGGCAAGCGGCGATCTGGGGTATTATCTGATCGGTATGGCAGCCGCGATGATCTCGGGCTTCTGTGCCATGAAGCTGTTGGTTTATATTTCGGAAAGATCCAAATTCGGATTTTTCGCGTATTATTGCATCGCGGTAGGAACGCTTACGCTTGTGCTTGCGTGACTGCCGTTTCGCAAATTTGAAGAAAGGAAAAGAACGTGTCGGAAGAAAAGAAAAAACGCACGGGTGAGCCTCGTGCAGAGCGTGCAAAGGATTCAAAAAATAGTCAAAACACCCAAAATACGGAACAAACGACGGGAAACAGAAGAAAAAAACAAGCGGACGATACCCAAAATGCTCGTGAAGAAGAAAAAAAGACCAATTCCCGCAAGAAAAATACGCAAAAGGAACAAGAAGAAACGACGACTCCTCCCCCCGAGCCGCCCAAGGAAGAAAAAGAACCCGACCCCACATCCGTCGGCAATCAGCTTGCAGTGTTGCTTCTCTGCGTGGTCGCGCTTTTCATCGGCATTTGCTATGGCTTCCGTGATGACGTTGGCGTCATCGGTTACGCCATCAATCAGACCTTGTTCGGTTTGTTCGGCATCGGTGCCTTTCTCGTGCCGTTTTTGCTCGTTCAGCTCGCCGTTTTTTGGAGAAAAGACGTGCTTTCGGGCGCGGTCAAGCATAAATATTTGGTTTCTCTCTCGGTTTTGCTGTGCTCCGCGGTCATTTTGCATACGATTTATTGCATCGTTGCCGACGTACCGAAAATGACCATTCAAATGGTATTCTCCTTGGAAAATCTGAAGGGACTTTTCGTCAAGGGCGTGGAATATCAAGGCGGCGGCTTTCTCGGCGGACTTTTGGCAAGCTCGATGATCTGCGGCGTCGGCTATCCCGGAACGCTGATGTTCGGTTCGCTGTTTCTCATCGGCTTTGTCATGAGCCTTTTCGGACTTACCCCGATGGAATGTATCCAGCGTTACCGTTTTTATATGAAAAGAAGCCGCAGCGCGCAAAAGGTCAAGCGTGAGGAACGCAACGCCAAACGCGAGGAACGCGCCAAGAAAGAAGCGGAGGAAGCGGAAAGATCCGCCTCTGAACCCGAAAAAAAGCCCGTTGTTCGCAAGAAAAAGCGCGCAGACGACATCGACTGTGAGATCTTCGCGGATAACGCCGATTTCGGCGCTGATCCAAGTCACCCCATCGTAAAGGAAGAAGAGCTTCGTCCCATCAGCGTCATTGAAAAGGAAGAACGGAAAGAAAAAGTCAGCCTTGACGATATCTTTGATAAAAAGACGGATGAAGCCGTGTTATCGCGCTATGCGGATGCCGATCTGCGCGAAGCCGAGGAGGACGACTCCCATACGTCGGCGCAAATGGAATTGAACGTGAAAAAGGAAGAGCCGTCTGCAAAGGCAGAGCCACTTGACGATGACGACGATATGCAATATTTCGTCCCCGTGAAGAAGATCAAGACGGAATCCGCAAAAACGGTGGAAAAAGTCACTTCCGAGCCGATTCGTGAGGCGAAGCCCACTACCACGAAAAAGACGGCAAAGCCCACACCCGAGCCAAAGGAAGAAGCCCCCACACCTGAGGAAACGCCGAAAAGCGACGTGATCTCCATTCGTCCGCCCGAGATGAGCGTCCCCGCGCCGAGCGCGGAGGAGGATGACGAGATCGCCGACCTTCCCAAGCCCCGCGAGTATGAATTTCCGCCCATCGACCTTTTGGCAAAGCCCGATGGCGCAGGCAAGGACGGCGACGTTTCTGCTGAGCTTCGGGAAAACGCGGATAAGATCATTCAAACGCTGGATAGCTTTAACGTGCGCGTGAGCATTTCCAACGTGTCCCGCGGTCCGACCATCACGCGATATGAGATCGAGCCGTCGGCAGGTACGCGCGTGCGTTCGATTTTGAATCTGCTTGACGATATCGCGCTTTCGCTTGCCACGACAGGTGTCCGAAGCGACGGTATCATTTCGGGTAAGAGCGCCATCGGCATCGAGGTCCCGAATAAAAAGACGAACACCGTTTTTGTCCGCGAGCTGATCGAGGACAGCCGTTTTGAAACGGCGAAGAGCAAGCTGACCGCTTCTCTCGGTATGGACGTTTCGGGCGCTCCCGTCTATCTCGATATCGCAAAAATGCCCCATCTTCTCATCGCGGGCGCAACGGGTCAAGGTAAATCCGTTTGCATCAACAGCCTTATCATCAGCCTTCTTTATAAGGCGCGTCCCGACGAGGTCAAGCTTATCCTCATCGACCCGAAGAAGGTCGAGCTGAACGTCTATAACGGACTCCCCCACCTGCTCGTTCCCGTCGTTTTCGACCCGAAAAAGGCGGCAGGCTCGCTCCATTGGGCGGTGCAGGAAATGGAACGCCGTTTTGAGCTGATCGAAGCCCAGCACGTCCGCAACATCGCCCAGTATAACGCGGCGATCGCGGGCGACCCGACCAAGGAAAAGATGCCGCAGGTGGTCATCATCATCGACGAGCTTGCGGACCTTATGATGAGCGCCCCCGACGACGTGGAGACCTCCATCTGCCGTTTGGCGCAGAAGGCGCGCGCCGCGGGTATGCACCTCATTATCGGTACACAGCGACCGTCTACGGACGTCATCACGGGTCTTATCAAGGCGAATATCCCGTCCCGTATCGCGTTCACGGTATCCAACCAGATCGACTCCCGTATCATCATCGATATGCAGGGCGCGGAAAAGCTGATCGGACGAGGCGATATGCTCTTTTCGCCCGTCGGCTCATCGAAGCCTGTCCGTGTGCAGGGCGCATTCGTTTCTGAGGTCGAGATCGAAAATATCATCGATTTCATCAAAGAACAAAGCAAAGAACCCACGTATTCCGATGAGGTCATCAAGGAGATCGAAAAGAACGCCGCGATCTGCGGACAGAAGAAGAACAAGAGCGCATCTGCTCCCTCTGAAAACGGTATTGACGGGGAAGAGGACGTCGACCCGATGTTCGATTCTGCGGTGGAGCTTGCCGTGGAACAGGGCAAGATATCCACGTCACTGATTCAAAGACGCTTATCTCTCGGCTATGGCAGAGCGGCAAAGCTCATTGATATGATGGAGAAGCGCGGTATCGTCAGCCCGCCCGACGGACCCCGTCCGCGCACCACGCTCATTTCCCGTGAGCAATATCTGGAAATGAGAATGAATCATATCGATAGCGAAGCAGTCCCGACGGACGATGAACCGCCGTTTGACATATAAAAGAAAGGAATCCTATTTATGGGAAAACTGATTGTAATCGAGGGTCTTGACGGCTCGGGTAAATCCACGCAGACCCCCATTTTGGCAAATGAACTTCTCTCTCAGGGAAAGGACGTGCGCGTCGTGTCCTTCCCCGACTACGCGAGCGACTCCTCCATGCTTGTGCGTATGTATCTTGCGGGTGAATTTGGCACGAAGCCCGACGACGTGAACGCCTATGCGGCATCCACGTTTTACGCGGTGGATAGATACGCTTCCTACGTCCAGCATTGGAAGGAATTTTATGAAAAGCCCGATAGCGTCGTGATTGCAACTCGTTACGTTTCCTCCAACGAGATCCACCAGCTTGCCAAGCTTCACCGCGACGATTGGAATGACTATATCGCATGGGCAGAGGATTTTGAATATGAAAAGCTTGGTATTCCGCGCCCCGACCTCGTGCTGTATCTCGATATGAAATATGAGATCGCGCTTGAGCTTGTCAGCGGACGCAGTGAAAAAACAGGGCAGAAAAAGGACATTCATGAGCTTGACGAAGCGTATATGGAGCGTTGTCATAAGGCGGCGTCCTTTGCGTCGGATAAGCTCGGCTGGCATAATATCGTATGCTATGACGGCAAGGAACCTCTTTCTCAGGAAGAGATCGCAGGGAAGATCTTAGAGGAAGTCACCATGCTTCTTGATATCGCATGACAGAATGATACAGAAAGGAATATATCATATGAAAAAGGTACTTGTATTTTTTGCAAACGGCACGGAAGAGATCGAAGCGCTCACCGTGGTGGATATCCTTCGTCGCGCAGGTGCGGAGGTAACCGTTGCGGGTGTGGGTGGTAAGGAGCTTGTCGGCTCTCATGCCATTCGCATCACGGCGGATATCGATGCCGAAGCGCTCAAAGCCTTGGATTTTGATATGGTCGTCGTCCCCGGCGGACTGCCCGGCACGACCCATCTCGATGAAAGCGAGATCGTTGACCATTCGCTTACGGCAGTTTCTGAAAAAGGCGGCTATCTTGCGGCGATCTGCGCGGCACCTCTCGTGCTTGGCAAGCGCGGTTATCTCGTCGGCAAGGAAGCGACCTGCTATCCCGGCTTTGAATCTTATTTGAAGGGCGCGAGAATCCCCGGAAAGCGCGTTTGCGTGGACGGTAACGTCATTACGGGCGCAGGTATGGGCGCGGCTCTTGACTTTTCGCTGGCGCTTGTCGAAGTACTTTTCGGCGCGGAAAAAGCGAAAGCGCTTCGCAGTGCGGTCATTGCCGATTAACTTTTTCAGGACGTTTCAAAATACTGTGAAAGGAAAAGCTTTGTCAGATGTACGAAACCAGAAAATATAAGATCGAAATTCGCAAAAAATATCTTGAAAAGCGTGCGGCGCTCCCCATAGAGGTGCGTGCGGCGCGGGATGCCAAAATTTGCCGCAATATCCTTTCCAGCGCGGTCTATCGTTATGCGGATGTCATTTTGATGTTTTATCCCATGAAAGCGGAAGTGGATATTTTTCCCATCATGGAAGCCGCTCTTGCAGCAGGAAAGCGCGTGGCATTTCCGAGATGCAATGCGGAGGATCATTCGATGATCTTTTATTATGTCACCTCGAAGGAGGATTTTGAAAAGGGCTCTTACGGCATTATGGAGCCGAAAACGACGCTGGAAGTCTTTGACTTAAAGACGGTGGATATGCAGAACGTGCTTTGTCTTGTGCCTGCCATCGTATATGACAGACGCGGATATCGCGTCGGCTACGGCGGAGGGTATTATGACCGCTTCTTCGGGCGCGTCAGACCTGCCTCCATCGGTGTCGTTTATGAAGAATTTATCTTAAAATCCGTTCCTCATGGCAGATATGATATCACGGTGGATGTTGTTGTCAGCGAAAGAGGCATTTATGCAGGCAAATAACAGAAAAAATCCGTTTCTTTTGGCACCGGCATCGGCACTTGCCGTGTTGGTGCTTCTGCTTATTTTCGGCTTTTTCGAGGGAAAGGGCGGTATCAAAACGTCGATTCTTGTCGGTTTGTTTACGGCTTTGGCGTTCGGGCTTCCGCTGATTTTGTATTGTTTTTTGCGCGGCGCAAGCTTTTCTGCGGTCTTTCCGATGCAAAAGCCCCAAAAAAGAGAGATGCTTTTGGCGCTTGCTTCTCTTTTTTTACTGATTTTTATGCAAGCGATGCTCAAATATGCCCTTTTCGGCGCAGAATTTGATTACCGTGAGATCAAGCTTTACGGCTTTACGCTTCCGTTTCCCGTGTCGGTTGGGGGATGGGTGCTGATGCTTTTTGCCGTGGCAGTCGTCCCCTCCGTCATGGAAGAACTCGTGTTTCGCGGTGCGGTCTTTTATGAATACCGTGTGGCGGGCGGACTTTTTTCCGTTTTATTTTCGGCGGTCTTTGTCGGCATGATGGGAATGTCCTTTTCTGCGTTTCCGTGGCTTTTTGTGAGCGGCGCGGTATTCGCTCTCGTTCGCTTTCTCACGGGGAATCTTTTGGTGTCGATGCTCTTGCATATCGCCTATACCGTATATACGCTGACCCTTGAAAAATACGTATGGCTCATGTCGATCTCAGGCGAGAGCAGGGCGCTTTTTTCCGCGCTCAGTGTGATTTTTTTCGGGATTTCGCTGTTTGTTTTTCTCCATCTTGCGGAAAAAATACTCCGTGAGCGCGCAAAAACCGACAAAAATGCGCCCTCGCGCGTACCCAAAAACAAGCGCATTTTGATGCTTTTCGATGTTTTGACCGCGCCAAGCCTTTGGGTGCTTTTGTGTGTTTATCTCATCGTTGTGGTCGTAAGGCTGTTTGTTTCATGAATTGGCTTGATAAATGCAATCTGAACGGGCGATTCGTGAATCGCCCCTACTATCTTGTTAATTCTAACAGTTTATGTTTCTGACAGCTCTTATGAGGAGTCCTCAAAACAGTAAAGTTTTAGAGTTAACGATATACTACACAAACGACGCGGCTTCATGACTTTAGCATAAAAACCGATTTTCCGCAGACACTATGTAAAAAAGTGTTGAAGGAAGATAACTTATGAAAAAGAAAAAATCCCATCCGATACTCAGGGTGGTTTGGATATCCTTTCTCGTTTCCGTTTTGATTTCCGTTTCGATCATGTTTATGGCAAACGATGTTTTTGCCCTTGTCGGGGGTGAAAAAGACGAAATTACGGTCGTAATTCCCGAAAATGCCGACGGAAAAGAGGTTTCATCGATTCTGGCGAAAAACGGACTTGTTCGTTTTCCGTTTTTATATCGGCTTTACGGCAATTTCCGCAACTGGAACGATGAATATTTAACAGGAGAATTTACGCTGAATCATGCAATGGGCTATGATGAACTGCGGTATATGCTTTCCCCCAAAAAAGGTGTGCGTTTGCAACAAAAGATCACGATTCCCGAGGGCTTTACGACAGATGAGATCATCGATCTGTTCGTTTCCGAGGGAATTGGCACGAGAGATGGCTTTATCGAGGCGATCGAAAACGGTGATTTCGGGTATGATTTTCTCGAAAATATCCCCGAAAACGAGGGACGAACCTATCGTCTTGACGGCTATCTTTTCCCCGATACCTATTTCGTGTATTCCGATTCGAGCGAAACGGAGATCCTCACGAAGCTTCTTTCCAATTTTAATCGGAAATTTGATGAAAATTTGCGTGCTGAGGCGAAAAGGCGAGGGTATACCGTCGATGAAATTTTGTGTTTGGCATCCGTCATTGAAAGCGAAGCCTACTATCGCTCGGATATGACGAGTATTTCATCGGTTTTCCACAATCGTCTGGAAAACCGCGGCTTCCCCTATCTGCAAAGCGATGCGACGGTGAAATACGCCAAGGAAACGGCAGGAAACGGGGAAAATCTGACGGCAGATGACCTTGACACCATCGAAAGCCCCTATAACACCTATAAAAATAAGGGACTTCCGCCCGGCGCGATCTGTTCTCCGGGGCAGGAAGCCATCATGGCGGCGATCTATCCCGCCGATACCGATTATTATTATTTCGTTTCCGCAAGCGACAAAAGCACGATCTTTTCGCGCACCTATGCGGAGCATTTACGCGCAGTTGCGAAATTGCGACAATGAATTTGTATTAGCCTCCCTTTACTGGGGGAAGCCTCTCAAAAAGTAAACTTGTAATTGTTACAACATAGGGGGCGGCGCCCACGACGCCCCGTAAGAAACCGAGATCTATTTACGGGACGTCGAGGCGTCGTCCCCTACGATAAGCCTTTTATGGTATATTTCAAATTTTGAAAGGAAAATGATTTATGGCAGAGCTTTTATCGCCTGCGGGCAATTTTGAAAAAATGAAAACGGCGTTCCTTTACGGTGCGGACGCTGTCTATTTGGCAGGTACGAACTTCGGTATGCGTGCCGCCGCTGATAATTTTACTTTGGAAGAAATGAACGAGGCGATCGGCTATGCCCATGCGCGTGGTAAGAAGATCTATATCACGCTCAATACCATGCCCCGTGAATATGAATATCCTGCGCTAAAGGAATTTTTGAAGGCGCTGGCAGCTCTTCCGAACGGTGCGCCCGATGCGGCAATCGTTGCGGATATCGGCGTGATGACGCTCGTCAAAGAGCTTCTCCCGAAAACGGAGCTTCATATCTCCACCCAGTCGGGTATCGTCAGCTCCGCAGATGCCATCGCATGGCATAAATTCGGTGCGACCCGTGTCGTGCTTGCGCGTGAGCTGTCCATGGCGGAAATCAAGGAGATTCGCAGAAATATCCCCGCGGAACTCGAAATCGAAGCGTTTATTCACGGCTCGATGTGCGTTTCGTTCTCGGGCAGATGCTTGCTTTCCAATGCGCTTGTGGGCAGAGATGCCAACCGCGGCACTTGCGCTCAGCCTTGCCGTTGGAATTATACCATTCGTGAAGAAAAACGTCCCGATATGCCGTTCCCGATCGAAGAATACAAAGAGGGAACGTATATCATGAGCTCCAAGGATATGTGTATGCTCGAACACGTTCCCGAGCTCATGGAAAGCGGTATCGCTTCCTTTAAGATCGAGGGCAGAATGAAGAGCGCCTATTATACGGCTGTCGTGACCAACGCCTATCGCGCGGCAATCGACGGCTACATAAAGAATGGCGCCGATTACAAGCTTGATGAAAGATGGCTTCGCGAGCTTGACTCCGTCAGCCACAGAGAATACTGCACAGGCTATTATTTCGATGACCCGATGCAGAATGCACAGACCTGCACACAGCCCGGTTATCTGCGTGAAAAATCGTATCTCGCGGTCTGCACCTCTTACGATGCGGAAAGCGGTACGGCGACCTTCATTCAGCGCAACAAAGCCAAGGTCGGTGATGCGGTGGAAATCATCACGCCCGGCGAATTTGGCAAGGGCTTTACCATTGCTTCCATGAAAAACGAGGCGGGAGAAGCGGTAGAATCCGCTCCGCATCCGTTCATGGTGTTCACTGTTCCTGTTCCCTTTGAGGTTCACGCAGGGGATATCATGCGCGGCGCAAACTGAGCTGAGCGTACTTTTCTTTGCAAAAAGAAAAGTAGCCAAAAGAAAGGCTACGGCACTTTTTGCCGCCCAAAAGTGCGCAAAAACCGCAAGCGCAACGCGCTTGACCGAAACATGGGAATACAACAGCAATAGAAACAAAAAAACACAATAAAAACCACATAAATTACAAGAAAAATATTGCAAATACTTCCTTTTGGTGGTATACTGAAAATGTAAAATATTATAGAAGGATGGTATAAACCGATGAACTATAACAAGAAAACAATCGAAGACATCGATCTTGCCGGCAAAAAAGTCCTCGTTAGATGCGACTTTAACGTACCGCTCAAAGACGGTGTGATCACAAGTGATAAGAGAATCGTAGAAGCTCTCCCCACAATCAAGTATCTTCTTGGTAAGGGCTGCAAGGTTATTCTTTGCTCTCACATGGGTAAGCCTCACAACGTTCTCACAGAAGGCTTTGGTCTTACAAAGAAAGAAAAGAAAAAAGTAGAAGCTCTCCCTGTTGAAGAACAGGCAGCTGCAAAGGCTGAGCTTCTCGCTAAAGCAGGCAAAGACAGAACAAAACTCAGTCTTAAGCCCGTTGCTGACCGTCTCAACGAATACCTCGATGGCAAGGTTGCTTTCGCTACCGATATCATCGGCGAAGATGCAAAAGCAAAGATCGCGGCTATGAACGCAGGCGAAGCAGTTCTCATCGAAAACGTTCGTTTCGACGCAAGAGAAGAAAAGAACGATGCTGAATTTGCAAAAGAACTCGCATCTCTCGCAGAAGTTTATGTAAACGACGCATTCGGTACTGCTCACAGAGCACATGCTACCACAGCAGGTGTTGCTGATTACCTCCCCGCTGTTTGCGGTTACCTCATTCAGAAAGAAATCGGCGTTATGGGTAAGGCTCTTGAAAATCCTGCAAGACCCTTCGTTGCAATCCTCGGCGGCGCTAAGGTTTCCGATAAGCTCAACGTTATCAACAACCTTCTCACCAAGGTTGACACCCTCATCATCGGCGGTGGTATGGCTTACACATTCCTCGCTGCTAAGGGTTATTCCATCGGTACATCCCTTTTCGATGCAGAAAAGGTTGACTACTGCAAGGAAATGATGGCAAAAGCTGAAGAAGCAGGCGTAAAGCTCCTTCTTCCCATCGATACCGTTATCGCTGCTGATTTCCCGAATCCTATCGACGCTGAAATCGCTGTTGAAACTGTTTCCTCCGATGCAATTCCCGCTGACAAGATGGGTCTTGATATCGGTGAAAACACCAGAGCTCTCTTTGCTGACGCTGTAAAGAGCGCAAAGACTGTTGTTTGGAACGGTCCTATGGGCGTATTTGAAAACCCCACTCTCGCAAAGGGTACGATCGCTGTTGCAGAAGCTCTTGCTGAATCCGAAGCGATCACCATCGTTGGTGGCGGCGACTCCGCTGCTGCTTGCGAACAGCTCGGCTTTGCTGACCGCATCACCCACATCTCCACAGGTGGCGGCGCTTCCCTCGAATTCCTTGAAGGTAAGGAACTCCCCGGAATTGCTTGTCTTCTTGACAAATAAGCGATAGACTCTATACGGGCGACCACATAGGGTCGCCCTTACTTAAAATAATAGAAAACGAGGTATCAGTACAATGAACAAGGCTAAAAGATCCGCTGTTATCGCGGGTAACTGGAAAATGAATATGACCCCCTCTCAGACCACTGCTTTCATGAACGAGCTCGCTCCTAAGGTTGCAGGTCTTGACGGTTGCAAGGTCGTTCTTTGCGTTCCTTTCGTAGACATCGCTGCTGCTGTTGAAGCTACAAAGGGTACAAACATCGAAATCGGCGCTGAAAATATCCATATGGAAGCTAAGGGCGCTTACACCGGCGAAATCTCCGGCGAAATGCTCAAGGAATGTGGCGTTAAATACGTTATCGTTGGTCATAGCGAACGCCGTCAGTACTTCGGTGAAACTGACGTTACCGTTAACGGCAGAACCAAAGCAGGTCTTGCTAACGGTCTTAACGTAATCCTTTGCGTTGGTGAAACTCTCACCGAACGTGAACAGGGCATCACTTATGAAACTGTTGCAAGACAGACCAAGGTTGCTCTTCTTGGCGTTTCCGTTGAAGAACTCAAGAACGTTATCATCGCTTACGAACCCGTTTGGGCTATCGGTACAGGCAAAACTGCTACTTCCGCTCAGGCTGAAGAAGTTTGCGCTCAGATCCGTGGCGTTATCGCTGATCTTTACGGTGCTGAAGCTGCTGAAGCAATCACCATTCAGTACGGTGGTTCTATGAACGCTAAGAACGCTGCTGAACTCCTTTCCATGGAAAACATCGACGGCGGTCTTATCGGCGGTGCTTCTCTCAAATCCGATGACTTTGCCGTTATCGTAAAAGCTGCACAGTAATTTTAGATTTGTGTTTTTTTAGCCGAAGAATCTGCGGATTCTTCGGCTTTTTTTCTTAACTTGTTTATGAATTTCTCAACTTTTTCTTTTTGAAAGAAAAAAGGGTATGTTCTTTTCTTGTGCAAAACAAGAAAAGAACCAAAAGAAATTTGCAAGCGTTCCGCTTGACCGAGGCGCGAATCTTAAGTCTTAGCGAAATCGGCTCCCCGCACGGATTCTGCATGAACAAGTTCATGCAGCCTTCCGCCGGCGTCGGCTCCGGGACATCACGGCGGAACCACGCCGATGGGTAGAAGCATCGAATTTTATTTGTGACAGCGCTTTTTGGGCTTCCTCTTAAAGGGAAGACTAACTTTTTTCTTAAAATAAGAAAAAAGTTGAGAAAAATATGATAAAAAACGCAACGTTTTCTCTCAAAAACCTACTATAAGGGTGAAAGATATCTTGAAATCCGAAAGAAAGGATCAAACCATGGACGACAAAGACATTATCCGATTGTATTTTGACCGCGCGGAAAAGGCAATCGGAAAAACGGCGGAAAAATACGGCGCTTTGTGTCATACCATTGCGAAAAACATTCTCGGCAATGATGAAGATGCCAAGGAATGTGTCAATGATACCTATTTTGCCGTATGGAATCGGATTCCGCCCGAAAAACCCAATTCTTTTTGTGCTTTTATCGGAAAAATTACGAGAAATATTGCGCTGACACGGCTGGATTATAATATGGCGGCTTGCCGAAACGGAAATTGTGATATCGTTCTTGATGAGCTTGCTGAAATTTTGCCCGACGAAAACGTGGATATCGATGCCGAAGGTGAAGCTTTGATGCGTGCTTTGAATCTTTTTCTCAGCCGTGAAAAGGAGCGTTCCCGTGTCATTTTCGTGCGAAGATATTTCCATTGTGAATCGATGGCGGAAATTGCAAAAAAAGTCCATATGCAGGAAAGCGCAGTGCGTTCTTCGCTTTTTCGTACCAGAAAAAAATTGGCAATCTATCTCAGAAAACAAGGTTTAGGAGGGAATTACGTTGAAAAAGAATCCCAAATTGCTCGAAATGATGAATAACATCGATGAAAAATACATCGAGGAAGCAGAAAAGGCAAAATTTTTGCCGCAAAAAAATATTTGGAAACGTGTTGGCAGTATCGCGGCGAGCCTTGCGCTTGTGGCGGCGATCGGTACGTTTCCGTTTTGGGAAAATTTGAATCAGCCCGAGATCGGGCCCGAAATTCCAAATGGAACAACGAATGAAACAACAAATAAAACGGAAGATTTCGTGTATTTATATGCGGATTACGTTTGGGACTCCAAGCAGGGGATTTTTAAGTCTTATACAGAATCGGCAACAACAGGAAATAGTACCAATGAATCGAGAAATCCTTCATTGACGGTAGAGACAACCACTACGGTTCCGCCAAACAAAGAATATCCCCATCTTACAGGTCTTTACGAGGATTATATCCGCGCGAGAATGGGAATCAACAAAGCATATGTTGGGGAATTTCTCAGCGATATTACCATACAGGACGAGGACGGCAACACAAGTCCTGCACAAATGTATCGCTTGAAGAGCATTGATCCCAAATATGCAGTTTGTATTCAATATTCCGAAAATACCGAAAGATATTCTACTTATTATAATCCCAACGTCACCTTTGAAACTTTTTCGGATTTCAAAAATGCGTATTCTTTAGAAGAACATTTATATATTGGCGATGGTTTGATAGTAAACTATAATTATCAAACAAAAACAGAAACATTGACACAGCCGAACGGTTCCTATTTGAATACGGTTCGATATCGTATTTTACAGGCTGATGGAAAATCTTGCACTTATGATGAGTTTTTGCAAAATCTGGAAAACTATGAGCGCGTTGGCATGCAAGCACGTCATGGTGAAATGCGATGCTTTGATTCGGGACTTCAAGTTTTTGCAGATGGCTATCTTATGACGAATCTTGGAGGGACAGTCCAAATTTTCGATATTGGAAAGGAATCTGCGGAATCTATCATTTCTGCGGCAAAAATTCTTGAAAAGGAAGTGGGATGCTTCTATTTTTATGATGATGAGCGTGATATTTTAAGCGATACCGTAAAGCATGATTCTGTTTCCGAACCCCCTGTCGGAACGGCGGTGGACGGAATGACAGGTCTGACGACACCGTCCTATGACCCTCACAAAACGAAAGAATCAGAGCCTTACGCGCCTGCGGACACCGTTCTCGAAACGGTGGTGGAAGAAACCAACAGAGAAGAGCCTTTGTATGGCGTGAATCAGCCGAGCTATGAGGGTCATGACCCCTATGCTTGGACAACGACCGAGGAAACGATGGTCTACGAAACCAATCCTTTGATCTATGAGGGCTATGACCCTTATGCTTGGAAGCATTGATAAAGCAAAAAACAGGAACGAAAGTTCCTGTTTTTTCGGATTTTTGACACCTCATCCGTCAACTCATGTTATCGCAAATAAATTCGGTCAAGCGCGATGCGCTTGCGGTTTTTTGGCACTTTTTTGGCGGCAAAAAAGTGCAGGAGCTCTTTCTTTTGGCTACTTTTCTTTCTTTGAAAAGAAAAGTATGCAAAAAAGTACGCACGGGGAAAGGAGGGAACCCGTGCGTTACTTTTATCTATATGGTAGGGAAATATGTCGTCATTCTACAGAAATGATGTAGTCATAGAGCGGCTGACCACCGTAAGCGAGAACCACCTCGGCATCGGTCGCAGTTTCGATGATCATGTTTTCCACTTTTTGTGCGTCCTGCTCAGAAACGTCTTCACCGTAAAATACCGTGATATAAGACGCATCTTTCATGAGGGGAAGCATCTTTTCGACGGCTTCTGTGGCGTTTGCGCCGACAGTACGAATCTTGCCGCCGACAAGACCCATCGCCTGACCCGAACGAACAGCAACACCGTCAATGGAGGCATCTCTGACCGCGTGGGTTACGGAAATGGACTTGACAATACTGATGGCTTCAGACATAGCCTCAGTATTCTCTTCGGGGGAAACATTTTCGTCGAAGCTCAGAAGAGCAGAGATTCCTTCGGGAACGCTCTTCGTGTGAATGACGATGACATTCTTTTCTGTTGAGGCATCGGCTGCCTGCATGGCAACCATATCGATGTTCTTGTTGTTGGGAAGAACGAATACGACCTCGGCAGGAGTCTTATTGACTGCGTCAAGAATATCCTGCATACTGGGGTTCATGGTCTGTCCGCCGAACACAACTTCATCGACGTTGAAATCTCGGAACATATCGCGGATGCCATCTCCCATACAAACGGAAACGAAGCCGTATTGCTTTTCGGGAGCCGCGATCTTTTCCACAGAGGTGGGTTCGTCCGAGGCGAGAGAGGAATGCTGAATCTTCATATTTTCAATCTTTACGGTTGCAAATGCGCCGTAATTGACTGCGATCTCAAGAACAGTACCCGGATGGTTGGTGTGGATATGAACCTTGACGATATCCTCTGCATCCACGAATACGATGCTATCACCGAGGTCGAGGATTCTGTCATACAAAACAGAGGCTTTGCCTTCGCCAAGGTAACATTCGTATTTATCGACAATAAATTCGGTGCAATAGCTGAATTTGATGTCTTCTGTATTGAAATCGGAAAATTCCGCTTTGTTTGTGATGGGAGCTTCTGTGGGAACTGCGGATGCAACGGGTGTGCCGCGGAGCGCCGCGAGCATACCGCGAAGAATCATAACGAAGCCTGCGCCGCCTGCGTCAACGACGTGTGCTTCTTTGAGAATGGGGAGCATTTCGGGGGTCTGATCGAGCGTTTTTTCTGCGGTATTCAAGATCGCGGTGAAAAATTCGACGAGATCCTTTTTATAAGTATCTTTGAATGCGACAGCATCTTCCGCGCATCTGCGGATCACGGTGAGGATCGTGCCTTCTGCGGGATTCATAACGGCTTTATACGCTTCTTCCTTACCCTTCGCGAAAGCATCTGCGATCGCGTCGGCACCGGCGGTATCCATACCCTTGACGGCTTTGGAAAATCCGCGGAAGAAAAGAGCGAGGATCGCGCCGGAGTTACCTCTTGCGGAGCGAAGAACTGCGCTTGCCGCTTTTGCGGCACAATCGGAAACGGTATCGTCTGCGAGCTTGATATCGCGGACTGCGCCGATGGTGAGTCCCATATTGGTACCTGTATCACCGTCCGGAACGGGGAAAACGTTCAAATCGTTGATTTTTTGTTTGTTGTTTTCAAGGCTGTTCGCCGCGGAAATGAGCGCCTCATGAAATGCTTTTCCGCTAAGATTTGAAATATCTGTCATAACAAAGAATGATCCTTTCGTAAGTTCGGTGGATATACTTAATTTTCTGTGAGAGTTTCTTCAATGGGTTCTTCTGCGGGGGTATCTTCGGAGAGGATGGGTTCTTCATCCTGCATTTCTTCTGTGGGTTCTTCTTTCTTTTCGGATTTCACAAAGAAGATGGCAACGGTATCGGGACCGCAATGCGCACCCATGGCAGGACCGATATCGGCAAGAATGATATCTTTTACGTCCCATTTTGCGCGAATCATCATTTCGAGATTGATCGCGTCCTCAAGACAGTCGCTGTGACCGATGGCGATGACGCTGTCGGTGGGGTCGTCCACCATGGTTTCAAGAGATTTGACAAGGGAGAGAAGCGCGTTCTTTCTGCCTCTTGCCTTGCCCGAAACCTCGAGCTTTTCGTTTTCATTGAGGGTGATCATTGGTTTGAGAGCAAGCACAGAGCCAAGAACGGCGGTCGCAGTGCTGAGTCTGCCGCCACGCTTCAAGAAGAAAAGGTCATTTAAGGTAAATTCGGAATGGAAACGCTTGACAATATCCTTCAAATAGAGATAATTTTCGCGTGCGCTTGCACCCTCTGCTTTTTTCTCTGCGGCGAAATGTACGATCAGACCTTCACCAATAGAACCACTGCGGGAGTTGATAAGGAAAATTTTGCGATCGGGATATTTTTCGGAAAGCTCACTTGCGGCAAGCTTTGCGGCGGCAAAGGTGCAGCTGAGTCCTGCGGCAATGCCGATATAGAGAATATCTTCGCCAGCGGCGAGATATTTTTCAAACGTATGAATAAACGAATCAAGATTTGCGGCGGAGGTCTGCGCGCTCTTTTTTGCACGAAGCTTTGCGTAAAAATCGGAAACATCGATATCAAAACCGCAAACGGGTTCTTCACCATCGATGACAACTTCCATGGGAATGATTTCTACGTCGAGCTTTTCCGCCATATCGAGAGTAAGGTCGGAGCAGAAATCCGTAATGATTTTATAATTGTTCATGATATAATCTCCTGATTCAAAACTGTTCTTAAAATATATAACGAATGGGAATGACGAAAGGGGACAAAATATTTCAAAAAAATCATGCAATTTCCGAATTTGGAAAGGATTTTCGGATTCCGTATCGTACAAAATCCCCACTTATATATATTATATAGTAAAATTATCAAAAAATGAATGGGTTTTTGAAAATTTTTTTGAAAAATATGCAACTTTTTTCTTTTTGAAAGAAAAAATTAGCCTTCCCCTTGAGGGTAGCAAAGCGACGGCGAGGTAGTGAATGACAACCTGAACGGCTGTCAGAGCCGAGCCGTGACCGAACCGTAGTGAGAAAGGTGGATTTTGCAAAGCAAAAGACGGATGAGGTGTTAAAAATCGCAACAACACCTCATCACCCGCTTACGCGGGAGCTTCCCCTCAAGGGGAAGCCTTAAAAATACCGTTCGGCAATCGCTTTTTGTAATGAGCGCGAGCACGTCTGAGATATACCTATTTCGCCGACATGAATTACGCGACCTTGGACGAAAGCGATGATTCAAGCGCGTTCTTTGAGCCGGATAATAGGCGATAGGAGAACGCGAAAGCGAGCTTTCAGAGTCTATAAGCGATAAAACCGCAGGTTTTTTGCTTCTTTTTGCAACTTTTTCTTTCAAAAAGAAAAAGTTGAATATAATATAAAAAAACAAAAAAGAAAACGACCGATGCCACAGACATCGGTCATTTTCCAGGAGATAATATACTAATCAGAAGAAATAGCAAATGTTAATCGGTATGAATATCACCGCTACCCATGGCGCGTCGCCATGTTCCCGCAAGAGGAACGAGCGTTCCTGCCGAAAGGGATTTTTGTACGTCGATGATATTTTGGTTTGCGGAACCACGGAAAAGCAAAGAGGGGTCTTTGAGCTCTTCCACAAATTTTCCGTCTACCAATACGTCGATATGAGAAAGCAATGCGCGGAGCGTTTCGGGATTGCCAACCTTGCAGGGGAGCAGATCATTTTCAAAGGAAAAGCCCGAATAGCACCAAATGGTTTTCTGCGGAAGTCTTTCCTTGACGGTCTTGACAAGATGGAGAAGCCCCTCTTGATGCTCGGGCTCCATCGGCTCGCCGCCGAGAAGCGAAAGCCCCGTGATATACTCGTGATCGAGCGCGGAAACGATTTCTTCCACGGTTTCTTCGGTGAAGGGCGTGCCGTAATCAAAGCTCCATTGCTCGGGATTGAAGCAGCCCTTGCAGTGGTGACGGCATCCGCTGACGAAAAGCGAAACGCGCACACCGACACCGTTTGCAATATCGAATTTTTTGATGGTTGCGTAATTCATAGATATCGCCCCAAATCAAAGGTGAAGCACACGCTCTTTGATCTCTTGTGTTCTGCCTTGATTCCAGAACTGTGTACCGATATAACCGCAGGTGCGTCTTGCGACGTTCATCTTGCTTTGATCGCGGTTTCCGCAGTTCGGACATTCCCAAACGAGCTTGTTGTTTTCGTCGCTTCGGATCTCGATCTCGCCGTCGTATCCGCAGACCTGACAGAAGTCGCTCTTGGTATTCAGCTCTGCGTACATGATGTTGTCGTAGATGAAGCGCATCACGGACATGACTGCGTCGAGGTTGTTCTGCATATTCGGCACCTCCACGTAGGAGATCGCGCCGCCGGGAGAAAGCGCTTGGAATTTCGCTTCGAGCGCGAGCTTTTCAAACGCATCGATGGGCTCGGTCACGTGAACGTGATAGCTGTTTGTGATGTAATTCTTGTCGGTCACGTTCTTCACGATGCCGAAACGCTTCTGCAAGCATTTTGCGAATTTATAGGTCGTGCTTTCCAGCGGTGTGCCGTAAAGCGAATAATCGATGTTTTCTGCCGCTTTCCATTTCGCGGTGTATTCGTTGAGCTTTTTCATGATGGCAAGACCCAATTCCTCGCCTGCGCGTTCGGTCAGCTTCTTGCCGATGAGCGCATATACACATTCCCAAAGACCTGCATAGCCAAGGGAGATGGTGGAATAACCGCCGTGGAGATATTTATCGATGGTTTCGCCCTTTTCAAGACGGAGGAGCGCACCATGCTGCCAAAGAATGGGCGCGGCATCGGAAAGCGTACCTGTCAGACGTTCATGACGGCACTGCAATGCTCTGTGGCAAAGCTCCATGCGTTCATCGAAGATCTTCCAGAAACGGTCCATATCGCCCTCTGCGGAAAGACCGATATCGACAAGGTTGACGGTCACGACGCCTTGATTGAATCTGCCGTAATATTTCGGCTTGCCGTTTTCGTCAACGTAAGGGGTAAGGAAGCTGCGGCAGCCCATGCAGGTATAGCAGTTGCCGTTGCCGTTTTTGTCGATCTTATTCTGAAGCATGATCTTTTCCGAAATGTAGTCGGGAACCATGCGCTTTGCGGTGCATTTCGCCGCAAGCTTGGTGAGATAATAATAACGGCTGTCCTCGTGGATATTATCCTCTTCGAGAACGTAAATGAGCTTCGGGAATGCGGGCGTTACCCATACGCCCTTTTCGTTTTTGACGCCCTTATAACGCTGCTTGAGCGTTTCTTCGATGATGAGCGCAAGGTCGTATTTTTCCTGCTCGTTCTTCGCTTCGCCGAGATACATGAATACGGTCACGAAGGGTGCTTGACCGTTTGTGGTCATGAGCGTTACGACCTGATATTGGATCATCTGAATACCGCGTTCGATCTCCTCGTGAAGACGGATCTCTGCGATCTCATTGATCTTTTCTTCGTTGATGCCATCGAGTGCGCGAAGCTCTTCACGAACGCGGCGGCGGAGCTTCTGACGGCTGACGTCAACGAAGGGTGCAAGATGGGCAAGGCTGATGCTCTGTCCGCCGTACTGACAAGAGGCGACCTGTGCAATGATCTGCGTCGCAATGTTGCAGGCGGTGGAAAAGCTGTGGGGCTTTTCGATCATCGTGCCGCTGATGACGGTGCCGTTCTGGAGCATATCCTCGAGATTGACGAGGTCACAGTTGTGCATATGCTGTGCGAAATAGTCCGCATCATGGAAATGGATCAGACCTTGGTCGTGCGCGGCTACGATATCGGCGGGGAGGAGGATTCTTCTCGTGATATCCTTGCTGACTTCGCCCGCCATATAGTCACGCTGAACACTGTTGACGGTCGGGTTTTTATTGGAATTTTCCTGTTTTACTTCTTCATTGTTACATTCGATAAGGGTCATGATCTGCTCGTCGGTGGTGTTGGATTTGCGAACGAGCGCACGGTTATAACGATACGTGATATACCGTCTTGCCACGTCAAATGCGCGGAGATTCATGATCTGGTCCTCTACCATATCTTGAATTTCTTCTACGCTGAGAGAGCGATTCATGTTCATCGCGGCGCTTTCCACATCTTCTGCAATGCGCTTGATCTGTATGGGTGTCAAACGTGCGCTTGGCACGACGCTATCGTTTGCCTTCGTTACAGCAACAATGATTTTTTCGGGATCGAAAAGTACTTCCGCGCCGTTACGCTTGATAATTTTCATGGCAAATCTCCTTTTCCTGTAAATTCTTCTATATTCTTTTTTGTCTTCTATCTCTTGTGTGATTTTCTGTTTGCTTACACATTATAACAATATCCTGTGGTTTTGTCAATATGAAAACACAGGATATTGTTGTATAGGTTTGTAAAAATTTTGTATTGCTTCTTAACACTTTCGCACAAAAAATCATAGAATATTGTTCAAAGAGAGATTCGCACAGAATTTTTTTCAAAAAGACCTTGCAATTTTTTGGGCGGTATGATATAATATAAAAATCATAGATCGTTGCCACCGGGTAACGAAATGCGTCAGCATCCGAACACATCGTTAGGTCTTGGAAGATGTGTTTTCGGGTGTTTTTTTCTTTTGTAAAGGAGTTTGTATATGAATATCAAAGAATCTTTTCGGAGCTTAACGAAATTTGAGTGGGGTTTGTGGCTTTCTTCCGTGGCGGTCATCATCGTATCCTCGCTTGTCGTGCCAAAGCCTGATATCCTTTCCATGATCGCTTCGTTTATTGGCGTAACGGCGCTGATCTTTGTTGCCAAGGGATACGTTTTGGGACAGATCTTGTGTATCATTTTTGCGGTATTTTACGGTATCGTTTCGTTTTCCGCCAGATATTACGGCGAAATGATCACCTATCTCGGTATGAGTGCGCCTGCCGCGCTCGTTGCGACGATCTCATGGCTTCGCAATCCTTATAAAAAATCGGCAGAGGTCAAGGTCGCAAGACTCACCAAGGGGAAAACAGTGCTTCTCTTTTTGGCGACGGGCTTGGTTACGTGGGTATTTTACTATATCTTGGGGGCGCTGGATACGGCAAATCTTCTCGTCAGCACCTTTTCCGTTACGACGAGCTTTCTTGCTTCCATGCTTCTCATTTTCAGAAGCCCCATGTATGCGCTGGCGTATGCGCTCAACGATATCGTGCTCGTGACTCTTTGGGTCATGGCGGCGTTTGACGATCCCTCCTCTGTGCCGATGATCGCTTGCTTCTTGATGTTCCTTTTCAATGACCTGTATGGGTTTATTCAATGGAAAAGTATGAGAAAAAGACAAGAAACGGATGTATAAATGAGCATAAGAAAAAGCGGGCAATGCCCGCTTTTGGTTATTGTAAAACGAAAACCACGCGATAGTCGCGTGGTTGAAAAGAGGTTAACCGATGAGGAAAAATCCTCCGATTGTGATATAATAAAAAAGACCTGCCAGTCAAAAATAAAAAACACAATCGGAGGATATATCTATGAAAA
>JAGBCV010000024.1 GCA_017937845.1 Clostridia bacterium
CCACCGGAGGGCTCAATGAACTCGTTCATTGAGAATCCGTGCGGGGAGCCGATTTCGCTAAGATATAAAATCTGCGCTTCGGTCAAGCGGAACGCTTGCAAATTTCTTTTGGTACTTTTCTTGTTTTGCACAAGAAAAGTACACGTTCCTTTTTTCTTTCAAAAAGAAAAAAGTTGATAGAAATATTATAAGAAAAAAGAGAACTTTCCCCTTCGTGCAAAGCGCGCGAAGGGGAAGGAAAAAACAATTATTTGTTTTTAAGGAAGCTGTTGATTTTGGTAAGAAGCTCGTCGCAATCAACGCCGTGAACAGCGCAAGCCATTTCAACGGATTCGCCGCGGGAAGCGGGGCAACCGAGGCAGTGCATACCGATTTCAAGGAAGAAGGGCGCGGTTTCGGGAGCGATGTCAAGGATATCGCCGATGATCGTTTCTCTGGTAATTTCCATGATAGTAACCAACCTTTCGTGTTTTTTATAGAGTCGGGAAGCCAAATGACCTCCGTCAGCTTTTTGAAATTGCTTGCAGAATCATTCCGCAACAATATTATTTTATCATAACCTTTTCCATCTGTCAATATATTTTTTGTGAACGTTTTTTGCAAGGAAGGCAAAAGTAGGCGATTTTTGAAAATTTTGTTGAAATTAAACAAAAGAGCCGTTTCAATTTCTCTGTCTTTAAGGCAAACAAAACAAAAAATTTCTCTTGCATATTGTGAATTTAGCCGTTATAATGAAAACACGGCTCGTCCGAGAAATCCTATGTTTTTGAAATTTGAAAGCCCGCTGTCATCATGAGCGCAGCTCTATACAACCCGTCATGATACGGTGGACTTTTGGTATATAATTTTTGGATAGTATATTTTTGAAAGGCTGGTATCTCACTATGGAAAAAATTCACTCCCGCGACATTCGTAACGTGTGCTTGCTTGGTCATGGCGCAAGCGGTAAGACATCGCTTGCGGAAGCAATGCTTTACGTTGAAAAGCAGACAGACCGTCTTGGTAAGACACCCGACGGCAACACCGTTTGCGACTACGATCCCGAAGAAATCAAGCGCGGCTTCTCTCTCCAGTCCGCCATCGCGCCCCTTACACACAACGGCACGAAGATCAATATCATCGATACTCCCGGATATCTTGATTTCGTTGGCGAAGCAGCACAGGCGCTCCGCGTTGCAGGCTCTGCCCTCATCGTTGTTGACGGCAAAGCAGGCGTAGAAGTCGGCACAGAGCTTGCTTGGGATATGGTTACCAAGGATAAGCTCCCCCGTGCGTTCTTCATCAATAAATGTGATGACCCCGATGCACGTTTTAAGCACGTTTTCCAGCAGCTTCATGATGAATTTGGTTCCACCATCTGCCCCGTTGTCATTCCGCTTATGACAGGCGATAAGATCGTCGGTCTTCTTGACCTTGTAGATATGAGAGCAAGAGCGTTTGAAAACGGCAAGGACGGTCAGGATATCGAAATTCCCGAAGGCAACGAAGAAAGAATCGACATCTGCCGCAACATGCTTTATGAAGCGATCGCTTCCACAAGCGAAGAGCTTATGGAAAAATTCTTTGAAGGCGAAGCGATTTCTAAGGAAGAGATCGTTTCTGCGCTTCACGAAGGTATCCGCCGCGGCGATATCGCGCCCGTAGTCTGCGGCTCCGCGACCAACCTTTGCGGTATCCGTCTTCTCCTTGACGTGATCGTGGAAACACTTCCCAGCCCCGTATATCATAAGGCTGAGATCGTTGTCGATGCAGAAGGCGAACACGAGGTTCCGCTCCGCGAACACGGACCCGCTTCCATTTTCGTATTTAAGACCATCGCTGACCCGTTCGTAGGTAAGATGTCCTTCTTCAAGGTCATGGGCGGTGAGCTTTATGCGGATTCCACACTCAAAAACCTCACAAACGATCAGGAAGAAAAACTTTCCCGTATCTATACCGTTTGCGGTAAGAAGCAGACCGAAGTCAAGATGCTCTCCATGGGCGATATCGGTATGACCGCAAAGCTTATTTCCACCAATACAAACGATACGCTTTCTCAGGCAGAAAATGCGCTTCCTTATAAGAAGATCGTATATCCCGGCTCTTACTATCAGATGGGCATCGCTCCCAAGGCTAAGGGCGACGAGGATAAGATCGCACAGGGTATTGCAAAGCTTCTCGAAGAAGATCTTACCTTGAAATATGAAAACAACGCAGAAACCAAACAGCTTCTCATCTCCGGTCAGGGTGATATCCACCTCGACGTTGTGGTTTCCAAGCTCAAGAACCGTTACGGCACGTCCGTCGTTCTCTCTGAGCCGAAGATCGCATACCGCGAAACCATCAAGAAGAGAGTTGAAGTGGAAGCAAAACATAAGAAGCAGTCCGGCGGTCACGGTCAGTACGGTCACGTTAAGATGACATTCGGTCCCGGTATCAATCCCGGTCTTGAATTTACGACCTCCGTTGTCGGCGGTTCCGTTCCGAAGAACTACTTCCCCGCAGTTGAAAAGGGCTTGCAGGAATCCATGCAGAAGGGTGTTCTCGCAGGATATCCCGTTGTAAACCTCCGCGCAGACCTTTCCGACGGTTCTTACCATCCCGTTGACTCCTCCGAAATGGCGTTCAAGATCGCGGCTTCTCTCGCATACAAGGATGCGCTTGCAAAGGCACAGCCCGTTCTTCTCGAACCCGTTGGTAAGCTTTATGTTACCGCGCCCGGCGATATGCTCGGTGATATCATGGGTCTTATCAATAAGCGCCGCGGCAGAGTTCTCGGTATGACTCCCGCAGAAAAGCATGGCGATCAGATCATCGAAGCGGACGCTCCGATGTCCGAACTCGTTGACTTTGCGATCCAGCTCCGCGCCGTTACACAGGGCAGAGGCTCTTATACGCTCAAATTCTGGGATTATGAAGAAGTTCCCGCCATCAACGCGCAGAAGATCATCGCAGACGCTTTGAAACAGGAATAATTTACGCTATCCTCTTTTCAAAAATATATACCAAAGGAAAACGTACGGATTCGTCCGTGCGTTTTCCTTTATGGAGGGACTTTTTATGCTTGTTTACGATATTACGTTTTATCCCAAAGATAGGGAGCTTGATTTTGAAAAATTGGGTTATGATTTTGAATCCTGTATGCACGATTTTTTGACTCTGCTTTCGGGAAACAATCAGATCATTTTTGAGGCGACAAATGTTGCAAAAGTGGGCGAGCGCTATATCGCGCGTGTCACGACACCGTTTGAAGATTCGCTTTCGCCGTGTTATGACTACACCTATGTGCGAGAGGCGCGCGAAAAGGTAAACGCTCTTTCCAAAAGAAAACCGCGGATTGCATTTGTTGGAGAGGATATGACCTTTGCCGACAATATCACCAAGGGTGAGAATGCTTCGTATTACGTTTTGCGGATAAACTACAAAATGCGCGATCTTTCTCCGATCCAAGCGGAGGATTCGGAGGAGCATATCCCGCTTTATCTGCTTCCCGAACTCGGAGATGAATTGGAGTGGTTCTTGAAATGCTGGAAAAATGCGTATTACGTTTCCGATGACCAATTTTATCATGGTGTGATCGGGGAGCGGAGCGCGCATAATATGCTCTCCAAAATTGACAGCAAATTGAATGTGATGGGGCTCGACCTTTGCCGAAAGTTAGAGGTCGTTTTGAAAAAGCCCGTGTATTATGATCTGTATCGCTATTACGGCAAGCAATCGGAGGTGTGCCCCATTTGCGGTTCGGCTTGGAAAATATCTGAAGATTCAAATTATGGTTTTCGGTGCGATGCTTGCAAAATCGTTTCTCATTAGGAAATACAAAAACCGAGCAAACATTTTGGTGTTTACTCGGTTTGTTTTGCGTTATAAAAGCTTGTGATTTCGCTCGCCTTATTTGATAAGAAGCTCTGCGATCTGAATGGTATTGGTCGCCGCGCCCTTGCGAACCTGGTCGCCGCAGCACCAAAGTGTCAGACCGTTGGGGTTTGTAAGGTCCTTGCGGATTCTGCCGACAAACACGATATCCTGGTCGGAGGTGTCGAGCGGCATCGGATAGCTCTTGTTTGCGGGATCGTCAACAAGACGGCAACCCTCAGCGTTTGCGATCGCCGCTTTCGCATCTTCAACGGAGATGGGTGTTTCGGTTGCAAGTGTGATGGAGATGGAGTGACTTCTGAATACGGGAACGCGCACGCAGGTACAGCCGACGAGAAGCTCGGGAAGATGAAGGATCTTTCTGCCTTCGTTCTGCATCTTCATTTCTTCCGTGGTGTAGCCGTTTTCGGTGAAATCGCCGATCTGCGGAATGAGGTTATATGCGATCTGATAGGGGAAGATCTTTTTTTCGATCTCTTTGCCCTCTGCGATCGCTTCTACCTGACTTTTGAGTTCAACAGGGCCGCCTGCGCCTGCGCCGGAAACAGCCTGATAGGTGGAAACGGTCATCGCCTTGATGGGGGAGAGTTTATTGATGGCGTTTACCGCAACGAGAGAAACGATGGTGGAGCAGTTGGGGTTGGAAATGATACCCTTGTGCTTTTTCACGTCCTCAGGGTTGATTTCGGGAATGACGAGCGGAACGTCATCGTAAAGACGGAATGCGCTGGAGTTATCAACGAAGACCGCGCCTGCGGCAACGATATGGGGTGCCATCTCTTTTGCGAGCTTGTTGGGGGAAGCGCCGAGAACGATATCCACGCCCTTGAAGGAGTCGGGAGTCGCTTCGATGACGGTAACGTCTTCGCCGCGGAACGGAATGGTCGAGCCTGCGCTTCTTGCGCTTGCGAGCGGAACGAGCTTGCCTACGGGGAAGTTTCTTTCTTCGAGAATAGAAATCATTTCGCGTCCGACAGCGCCTGTCGCGCCGAGGACGGCAACGGTGTAAGTTTTCATGGTTTAGCCTCTTTTCAAAAATATAAGTATGTCATGGTTTGTGTGGGCGGATTTCGTATCCGCCCCTGAAATATACCAAATATTAGAGCAACGCTTCCTTGCAAAGACCGTCGTAAAGTGCGCGGATCGCCTTTGCGTGGTTTGTGCCGTCGATACCGACGATGATATTGAGTTCGTCGGGGGACTGCGTGATCATCTTGACGTTGATCTGATTTTCGCAAAGGATCTTGAAGATCGCGGCGCAAATACCGTAATGACCGACCATGTTGCGTCCGACGACGGCGATGAGAGAAATATCGCGTTCGATGGTAACCGTCGCACCAAGGGTGTTTTCGATTTCCGCGATGATATTATGGGTATGCTTTGCGACCTGTTCTTCGGAAACGGTAATGCCGAACATATCCATTCCCGTCGGGGTGTGTTCGATGCTGATGTTGAAGCGTTCAAATACGGAAAGGACCTTTCTGTAAAAGCCTACTTCACCCGACATATGCTTTTTGCGAACGACGAAGGACATATAGCCCTTTTTGCCGGCGATACCCGTGATGGGTGTGCCGTCGCCCGCGTCCTGCGTGATGATGGTGCCGGGATGGTCGGGCTCGTTGGTGTTCAGAAGATTGATGGCGATGCCACATTCCTGAACGGGGAGGATACTGTCCTCGTGAAGCACGCTTGCGCCCATATAGGAAAGCTCACGAAGCTCTTCATAGGTGATGCGGGAGATGGCTTTCGGATTTTCGGCAAGACGGGGGTCTGCGGAACGAATACCCGAGATATCAGTCCAGTTTTCATAAATGGAAGCGCCGAGGAAGCGGGCGAGATAAGAGCCCGTGATATCGGAACCGCCACGGGAGAAGAGGTTGATATCGCCGTTGGGATATGCGCCGTAGAAGCCGGGAACGACGATACTGCCGTATTTTTCAAAAGCGGCAATGACGCGCTTTTCGCTTTCCGCGATATCGAGCGTGCCGTCATAAGAGAAGCACATGATATCAGCGGCGTCCACGAATGTGAAGCCGAGATAATCGCTCATGAGGCGCGCGCAGAAATATTCGCCGCGGCTGACAAGGCAATTCTGGTCGATATCCTTGCCGAACATACCGCTGAAAGCGGCAAGCTCTGCTTCGATATCGATGGTGAGATTCAAGGATTCCTTGATCTCCTTATAGCGTTCGACAACGGCGTTCCAAAGTCTGTCGTCGGGTACGCCGTATTTCAGATGGCTGCCGAGGGTATAGAGATAGTCGGTAACCTTGGTATCGCTCGAATAGCGTTTGCCGGGCGCGGAAACGACGACGACGCGGCGCGCGGGATTCGCTTCGATGATGGCTTTGATTTTTTTGAACTGTGTGGAGTCCGCAACGGAACTGCCACCGAATTTGGTAACGATCATGGTTTTTGTTTATCTCCGTAATTTTTGTCTAAAACTTTACATAGTAAGCCGTTCCCATTGGGGAAAAGGCATGAAAAAATCGATCAGATATCGCAGGCAACGAGATCTTCAAAACGCTCGCGGCGAACGGCGAGGGTGTCCTTGCCGTCCTTCAAGAGAACGACGGGGGGACGGGTAATGCGGTTATAATTGGATGCCATGGAGTAGTTGTAAGCGCCCGTTACGAGAACGGCGAGGATATCGCCGCGGCGGGGCTTCGGAAGCTTCACGTTTTCCTGAATGAGGTCGCCGCTTTCACAGCAGCGTCCGCCGACGGTATATTCCGCCTCTGTTTCTTCGCTTGCGCGATTGGCAAGAAGAACGGTATACGCGGATTGATAGAGGGTATAACGGGGGTTGTCCGTCATACCGCCGTCGATGGAAACGTAATTTTTGAAGCCTTCGATTTCCTTGACGCTGCCGACGGTGTAAAGGGTCATGCCGGCGTCGGCAACGATGCTTCGACCCGGCTCCATATAGACGGTCGGGACGTCGATATCGTATTTTGCACAGCAAGCCTTGACTTCAGCGCAAATTTCATTGACGTTTTTGGTGATGCTGATTTCGGGGTCGGATTCCACGTAACGAACGCCGATACCGCCGCCGAGGTTGAGGATCTTTGCGGTAAAGCCGAAGGCATCGCGCATATCCGCGATGAATCTTGTCATGATATCCGCCGCGAGAACGAACGGGTCGATCTCAAAGATCTGAGAACCGATATGACAATGGAAGCCGCAAAGCTCGATATTTTCCTTTGCGAGAGCTTCTTTCGTGATTTTTTCGGCAAGACCCGTTTCAATGGCAGAGCCGAATTTGGAATCCACACCGCCCGTGCTGATCTTCTGATGGGTGTGGGGGTCGATACCGGGCGTGATGCGAAGGAGTATCTTCTGGCGGATACCCATTTCGCCCGCAAGCATATCGATGGTGTCAAGCTCCTCCATATTATCGACGACGAAATAACCGAGTCCGCTTTCCATAGCGTAACGGATATCCGCGTCGGTCTTGTTGTTTCCGTGGAAGAAAGCGCGTTCCATCGGGAAGCCCGCGGAAACTGCGGTGTAAAGCTCACCGGGAGAAACGATATCCGTGCCGATGCCTTCCTCAGCGGCGATGCGGTAGAGCGCCTTGAAGCTCAGCGCCTTGGAGGCGAAAAGCGGCATAGAGCCTGCGCCGAAATTGTTTTCGAGCGCGTTTTTGTATTCACGCATACGGGAGCGCACGCGATTTTCGTCGATGAAGATGGCGGGTGTGCCGTATTTTTCCGCGAGCGTTACGGTATCGATACCTGCGAAATGCAGATGACCGTTTTCTCCCACGGTTACGTTTTCGTGTATGATGGTTTTCATGGTTTTTGTCCTTTGATTTTAGTTTTTCACAATGTCCTTCATATTATAAAGACCTGCGGGCTTGCCAAAGAGGAAGCTTGCCGCAACGAGCGCGCCGTCGGCAAAGAGCGCGCGGGTGTGCGCTTCGTGCTTCAGCGTGATGGTCTCCGTGGGCGTTGCGAGAATGACCTCGTGTTCACCGATGACACCGCCGAGACGGAGCGCATGAATGCCGATCTCCTGCTCGGTACGCTTGCCGTGACCGTATCTGCCGCAAACGAAGGTCGCGTCTTTTCTTGCTTCCTTGATGTCGTTTGCGAGCATGAGTGCCGTGCCACTGGGCGCGTCGAGCTTCTGATTGTGGTGCTTTTCGATGATTTCAATGTTTGCCTCGGGCATCATTGCCGCCGCACGGCGGGCAAAGTCGCAGAGAATGGCGATACCGAGCGAGAAATTGCCTGCGTGGAAGACGGCGATCTTTTCGGATGCCGCGCGGATCGTTTCCAGCTCCTCGGCGGTGTGACCCGTCGTTGCAATGATAACGGGGAGCTTTCTTTCGATGGCGTAAGCGAGGAGGTCGCCTGTGCAGGCGTGGTGGGAAAAGTCGATGATGATATCCGCCTCACCCGTAAAATCGGAAAGGCTTTTTACGATACGGGGGTCGGAGCCGTCTGCGCCGATATCCACACCGCACGCGATCTCGGTGCCGTTTTTGCCTTCCTCAAGGAGCGACCAGATCTGTCTGCCCATCTTGCCGAGCGCACCGTTCATAATTACTTTCATGGGATTCTGTTCCTTTTCTATCCTTTATTGTAATGAAAAAATATTCATAATTTATGCATATTATGCGTGATGAGCGCGCGCTCAGGCGTTAAGACCTGCGGCTCTCAGCTCGCGGCGGAGATTTTCGCGCTTCGCGTCGTCCATGGGGAAGAGGGGCTCGCGCATATCGGCTGTGCAGTAGCCGAGCATCGCCATGGCTTCCTTGACGGGAATGGGGTTCACGTCGGAGAAAAGCGCGTTGATGAGGGGGAGATATTTGCATTGCATCGCGGCGCTCTCTTTGATTTTGCCCTCAAAGAAAAGATGACACATCTTGGAGGTTTCCGCGGGGAGTACGTTCGAGAGAACGGAGATAACGCCCGAACCGCCGAGAGAGAGCATCGGCACGATCTGGTCGTCGTTACCGCTGTAAAGCGCGAGCTTATCGCCGACGAGAGAAACGGTCTCCACGATCTTGGAGAAGTTGCCGCCCGCTTCCTTGATGGCATTGATATTGGGGTGGTCAGCGAGTGCCGCATAGGTCGAAGGCTCGATATTGACACCCGTTCTGGAGGGTACGTTGTAGAGAATGAGGGGCTTATCCACGGAATCCGCGATCTTGGTATACATATGGATAAGACCGCGCTGGGACGTCTTATTATAATAAGGAGTGACGACGAGAAGTCCGTCTGCGCCGACACGGCAGGATTCCTGACAGAGAGAGATGGCGTGTTCGGTGTCGTTGCTTCCCGCGCCCGCGATGACGGGGACTCTGCCTGCGACACGTTTTGCGGCAAATTCGATGGTATCGATCTGTTCCTTATCGGTGAGGGTGGAGGCTTCGCCCGTGGTTCCGCAAACGACGAGCGCGTCAATGCCTGCGTCAAGCTGAGCATCGAGGATATTTGCGAACGCTTCGTAATCGACCGCGCGACCCTTCATAGGGGTGATGATGGCGGTAGCAGCGCCCTTGAAAAGCGGTGTTTTCATAGTAGATTCCTTTCTTGTGCGTGATAGGCACGAACGTGATTTTGTGTATTTCAATCTTATTATATGCCAAAGAATGAGCATATGATAGAGGAAAAAGCAAAAAACAAAGAGCCGATAAACGAAGTTATCGGCTCGAAAAATGCAAAAAAGAAAACCGAAATTTTCCCTGACACTGTAAGACCCGATAGCACTCCGCAAAAAACGACAGTCGGACAAATCTTATTTGCCAAACCAAGCGGCACATTTCGTCGGATGTGCGCTTTCGGCAACGCTCCCTTTCACAGCCCGATGACCGACGACGGTCTTAGCCGAAACCTGCTACTGATGATGCGATGCACCTCTATCATGGTATATATATTTGCTTCATTTACATATCATATCATAACGAAATCCGTCTGTCAATATTTTTGAAAAAAATGATGAGGAAAAATGAAAAAAATTGCGATTCATGTGAAGAAGGTCTTTTGAAAGTTGTTTTATGGAACGAAAAATGTGCAGAATAACAAAAAAATGATTATATTGGAAACAAAAAGTGAATAAATGCAAAAAGTTGAATAAATTCCAAAAAACCCATTGCATTTTTATTCACACTGTTGTATAATTATTCAAAATTCAAAAAAACATACCCCAAAGGAGATTTTAGATATGAATAAAACCGAAATCAAAAAAGTAGTTCTCGCCTATTCCGGCGGTCTTGATACATCCATCATCATTCCGTGGCTCAAAGAAAACTACAACAACTGCGAAGTCATCGCCGTTTCCGGCAACGTAGGTCAGGCAGACGAGCTTGAAGGTCTTGAAGAAAAAGCCATCAAGACAGGCGCTTCCAAATGCTATATAGAAGACCTCACCGATGAATTTGTAGACGATTACGTCATTCCCACCGTAAAAGCAGGCGCTCTTTACGAGGAATATATGCTCGGCACCTCCTTCGCACGTCCCGTTATCGCAAAGAGAATCGCGGAGATCGCGATCGCAGAGGGTGCTGACGCCATCTGCCACGGTTGCACAGGTAAGGGCAACGACCAGGTTCGTTTCGAGCTCACCTTGAAGCACTTCGTTCCCGATATGAAGATCATCGCTCCTTGGCGCGAATGGACCATCAAGTCCCGTGAAGAAGAGATCGAATACGCAGAAGCGCACAACGTTCCGTTGAAGATCAACCGCGAGACCAACTATTCCAAGGATAAGAACCTCTGGCACCTTTCTCACGAGGGTCTTGACCTCGAAGACACAGGCAACGAGCCTCTTTACGAAAAGAAGGGCTTCCTTGAAATGGGCGTTTCCCCCATCGATGCTCCCGACGTTCCCACTTATATTGAACTCGACTTTGAACAGGGTACACCCGTTGCTTACAACGGCGTGAAGATGAGCGCAAAGGATATCATTCTTGAGCTCAACAAGGTCGGCGGCGCAAACGGCATCGGCCTTCTCGATATCGTAGAAAACCGTCTTGTCGGCATGAAGTGTCGCGGCGTTTATGAAACTCCCGGCGGTGCAATCCTTTACTTTGCACACAACTACCTCGAAACCCTCTGCCTTGATAAGATGACCATGCACAAAAAGCAGGAACTCGGTATCACATTCGCAGACCTCGTATATAATGGTCAGTGGTTCACACCTCTCCGTGAAGCGCTCTCCGCTTTCGTCGATAAGACACAGGAAAACGTGACAGGTAAGGTAAGAATCAAGCTTTACAAGGGCAACATGATCAAAGCTGGCGCATGGAGCGATTACTCTCTCTACTCTGAAGAGATCGCAACCTTCGGCGAAGACCACGTTTACGATCAGACAGATGCAACGGGCTTCATCAACCTCTTCGGTCTTCCGATCAAGGTTCAGGCTCAGGTAAGAGAAGCTCTCAAAAAGAAAAACAACCAGTAATTCAAAAATTTTAGCAGTATAAAGGAAAGATCCGGTATGGAAAAAATGTGGGCGGGAAGATTTTTGAGCGCGCTCGACCGTCAGGCGGACGACTTCAATTCTTCCATTCATTTCGATTCAAAAATGGTAAAAGAGGACATCGAGGGCTCGCTGGCGCACGCGGCGATGCTCGCAAAGCAGGGCATCATCACGTATGACGATTGCGCCTCGATCACAGACGGTCTGAAAGGTATCCTTTCCGATGTTCTGGAGGGTACGCTTCCCATCGATATGGAGGCGGAGGATATTCATATGTTCGTGGAAGCGGAGCTGACGCGCCGTATCGGCGACGTGGGCAAAAGACTCCACACCGCGCGTTCCCGTAACGATCAAGTCGCGCTTGACCTTCGTATGTATCTCCGCAACGAGGCAAAGACCATTCGTTCCTCGCTTCTGACTCTCATTGAAGCGATTCATGAGCAGGCGGCGGCAAATACCGATGCCATCATGCCGGGTTATACCCATCTCCAACGCGCACAGCCCGTGGTGTTCGCGCATCACCTGCTTGCGTATGCGATGATGTTTATCCGTGACGTGGGCAGACTTGACGATTGCGTGAAACGTATGAACGTTTCTCCTCTCGGCTCCTGCGCCCTTGCGGGCACGACCTACCCCACCGACCGCATGGCGGTGGCGGAGGCGCTCCACTTCGACGGTATCACGATGAACAGTATGGACGGCGTTTCCGACCGCGACTTCTGCGTGGAAATGCTCTCCGTTTGTTCGCTCATCATGATGCACCTTTCCCGTTTCTCGGAGGAAGTGATCCTCTGGTCGAGCTGGGAGTTCAGCTTCGTTGAGCTTTCCGATGCGTATACCACGGGTTCAAGCATCATGCCCCAAAAGAAAAATTCCGATATGGCAGAGCTTGTCCGCGGCAAAACGGGCAGAGTATACGGCGACCTTATCGGTACGCTGACCATGCTCAAGGGTCTGCCCCTTGCATACAACAAAGATATGCAGGAGGATAAGGAATCCGTTTTTGACGGCATTGAGACCGTTCAGAAATGCCTTTCCATCTTCGCCCCCATGCTTTCCACGATGAAAGTAAAAAAAGATAAGATGAGAGAAGCGGCAAGCCGTGGCTTCATCAACGCCACCGACCTTGCGGACTATCTCACAAAGAAGGGTATGCCTTTCCGCAGCGCATATAAAATCGTCGGCAACATCGTTGCGGCGTGCATCGCGGGTGGAAACACCTTGGAGACCCTTCCGATGGAAACCTACAAATCGTTCAGCGATTTGTTTGAGGAGGACCTTTTCGAGGAAATTTCTCTCGATACCTGCGTGAAAAAGCGTATTTCCGCGGGCAGTACGGGTCCCGATTCCGTCATGGCACAGCTTGATTACGTCAAAGCGTTTCTTGCGGATGCCGAATAACGTAGTGATATTTTGGTATATATTTTTTGAAAAAAGAGAAGAGTAGAAGAGTTATATGAAAAAAATTTTTATTGACGGCAAAGCCGGCACAACAGGGCTTCGCATATACGAAAGACTTGGCGGCAGAGATGATATCGAAATGATAACCCTCTCCGATGAATTGCGTAAGGACAAAAACGCAAGACGCGAAGCCATCAATTCTGCGGACATTGCATTTCTTTGTTTGCCCGATGCGGCGGCAATGGAAGCGGTCGCGATGGTGGAAAATCCGAATACGGTCATCATCGATACCTCGACCGCGCACAGAACGAACCCCGAATTTGCATACGGTTTCCCGGAGCTTTCCCCCGCATTTGAGGAGAAGATACGCAATTCCAAGCGCATCGCCGTTCCGGGATGTCACGCGAGCGGCTTTATCGCGCTCGTGTATCCGCTCGTGCAGAACGGTATGCTCAAAAAGAGCGTCCGCCTCACCTGCCATTCCGTAACGGGATACAGCGGCGGCGGTAAAAAAATGATTGAAGAATATGAAGCAGAGGGAAGAAGCGAGCTTTTGTCCGCGCCCCGCCAGTACGCGCTTTCGCAGGAGCATAAGCATCTCAAGGAAATGCGCGCCATCACGGGCATCGACCATCTCCCGATCTTCTGCCCCATCGTTTCCAATTTTTACAGCGGTATGGTCGTAACCGTTCCGCTGATCGGCGAGGACCTTTGCGGTGCAACGCCGGACGATGTCAAAAAGCTCTATAAGGAGATCTATCAAGGTCCCATCGTCCATTATCAGGAGGACGCATCTGAAAACGGATTCATTTCGGGTGCAGGTCTTTCCGGCAAGGATAGCATGGAGGTATTCGTTTTCGGAAACGATGACCGTGCGATTCTCGTTGCCAGATATGATAATCTCGGTAAGGGTGCTTCGGGCGCCGCCGTGGAAAACCTCAATATCGTACTTGGATGCGATAAAACACGCGGCTTGGAGCTTTAATGCCCGCTGAAATTGTATATTCTTTTTTGCCGGCTTACCCCCGGCAAAAGTGTTTATATGGCATATTGAATTACAATGCTATATTTTTCCATATATTGTATTTGAAAGGTTCAAAACAGAGTTATGAAAACAGTATCGGGCGGCGTTTGCGCCGCAAAAGGATTCAAGGCAAACGGTATTCATTGCGGAATCCGTAAAAATAAAACCAAAAAAGACGTTGCGCTGATTTACAGCGAAACGATGGCAAATGCGGCAGCGGTCTATACCAAAAACCTCGTCAAAGCCGCTCCTCTCACCGTAACCAAGGCGCATCTTGCAAACGGCAAGGCGCAGGCAGTCATCTGCAATAGCGGCAACGCCAACGCCTGCAACGCAAACGGCATCGAGGTTGCGGAAAAAACGAGCGCACTCGTTGCCGAAAAGCTCGGTATCAACGCTTCCGACGTCGTTGTGGCTTCCACAGGCGTCATCGGACAACCTCTCGACGTCACCCCCATCGCAAACGGACTTGACGCGCTCATCGCAGGTCTTGGTGATCACAGCACCGACGCGGCAGAGGGCATCATGACCACGGACACCGTGAAAAAAGAGATCGCCGTTACTTTTGAGATTGGTGGTAAGACCTGTACCATGGGCGGTATCGCAAAGGGTTCGGGTATGATCCACCCCAACCTTGCGACCATGCTCGTGTTCATCACGACCGACTGTGCGATCTCCTCCGAAATGCTCCAAAAGGCGCTTTCCGCAGACGTCAAGAATACCTTTAATATGGTAAGCGTAGACGGCGACACCTCCACGAACGATATGGTGACCGTCCTTGCAAACGGCATGGCGGGCAACGCGGAAATTACCGCAGAGGGTGCAGATTTCGATACCTTTATGAAAGCGCTCAATTCCGTGACCGTATATCTCTGCCGTATGATCGCAGGCGACGGCGAAGGCGCGACAAAGCTCCTTGAATGTACCGTCAGCGGCGCGAAGGACGAGCAGACCGCAAAGACAGTTGCCAAGAGCGTCATCTGCTCTTCTCTTACAAAAGCGGCAATGTTCGGCGCGGACGCTAACTGGGGACGTATCCTCTGCGCGATCGGTTATAGCGGCGCAGATGTGGACGTGCATCGTGTCGGCGTAAAATTTGTTTCTGTTGCGGGAGAAATCCTTGTTTGTGAAAACGGCGCAGGCGTGGAATTTTCCGAAGAGCTTGCAAAGAAGATCCTTCTCGAAAAAGAGATCGGCATCGTCATCACCTTGGGCGACGGAAACGGTGCGGCTACCGCATGGGGCTGTGACCTCACCTACGATTACGTCAAGATCAACGGCGATTACAGAACGTAATCTTAAAAATCAAACATCACGGAGTATCCAAAAAAAGATATGGAAAACATCAAAATCACCAATGCACAGCGCGCTGAAATCCTTACACAGGCGTTGCCGTACATTCAGAGCTATTATAATAAGATCGTCGTCGTGAAATACGGCGGCAACGCTATGATCAACGATGACCTCAAGCAGCAGGTCATGGAAGACGTGGTGCTTCTGACCCTTATCGGCGCAAAGGTCGTTCTCGTTCACGGCGGCGGTCCCGAAATTACCGAAATGCTCGGTAAGATCGGCAAAAAATCCGTTTTCGTCGATGGACTTCGCGTAACGGACAAGGAAACCGTTGAGATCGCGCAGATGGTCCTCGCAGGTAAAGTCAATAAAAATCTTGTCAACCTTATCGAAATGAAAGGCGGCAAGGCGATGGGTATCTCGGGTATCGACGGTCATCTCATTGAAGCCGAAGTCAAGGACGAGCGCCTCGGTTACGTCGGCAGGATCACAAAGGTCAACATCGACCCCATCACCGACCTTCTTGAAAAGGGCTATATCCCCGTCGTTTCCACCGTCGGTTGCGACATGGAGGGCAACGTGTATAACGTCAACGCCGATACCGCGGCGGCGCAGATCGCAGGCGTTCTCGGCGCGGAATGTCTGCTCAGCATGACGGATATTTCGGGCATCATGCGCGATTGCAACGATCCGACCTCTCTCATTCCTCTGATCGATATCGCAGACGCACATAAGCTCATGGGCGAGGGCGTCATTTCGGGCGGTATGATCCCCAAGGTGCTTTGTTGCATCGATGCCATCGAGCAGGGCGTGAAGAAAGTCACCATCATGGACGGCAGAATCCCTCATGCGATCCTTCTTGAGACCCTCACCGACGAGGGCGCAGGTACGATGGTCGTTGCGAAAAAGAAAAAAAGCCGTCGTGAATTTCTTTGAAAGGGAGCTTTCTTGAATTATGGATATCAAAAAAATTGACGGGGAATACGTTGCGGGCACTTATGCGCGTTTCCCCTTGGAGATCGTTTCGGGCAAGGGCTCTCTCGTGTACGATGAAAACGGCAAGGAATATATCGACCTCGGTACGGGTATCGCGGTCAACACCTTTGGCGTTTCGGATGACGAGTGGGTAGCCGCTGTTACCGAACAGCTTGCAAAATGTCAGCATACATCGAATCTTTTCTATTCCGCACCTTGTGCGCTTCTTGCAAAGACCCTTTGCGAGCGCACAGGCATGAAGCGCGTGTTCTTCTCGAACTCGGGCGCGGAAGCAAACGAAACTGCCATCAAGGTCGCGCGCAAATACGCGGCGGAGAAAAAGGGCAGTGAATACAGTACCATCATCACGCTGAAAAACAGCTTCCACGGCAGAACCATCACAACCCTTGCCGCAACGGGACAGGATATCTTCCATAAGGATTTTCTCCCCCTCACGGCAGGCTTCGTCCATGCCGAGCCCGATGATATCGCATCGGTGGAAGCGCTTGTAAAAGAATATAAGGTCGCGGCGATCATGTTTGAGCTCGTGCAGGGTGAGGGCGGTGTTCATGCGCTTTCTCCCGAATTTGTAAAAGGACTTGTAAAAATTGCCGAAGAAAACGACATTTTGCTCGTTTGCGACGAGGTACAGACGGGCAACGGACGCACAGGCGAGCTGTATGCGTTTATGAATTACGGCTTTACGCCCGATATCGCATCCACCGCAAAGGGACTTGGTGGCGGACTTCCCATCGGCGCTTGTATGCTTGGCGAAAAGGTCAAGGATACGCTGACGCCCGGTTCTCACGGCTCTACGTTCGGTGGTAATCCCATCGCCGCGGCAGGGGCAAACAATATCCTTTCCCGTATCGACGAGAAGCTTCTTGCGGAGGTACGAGAAAAATCGAATTATATCTTTACGGAGCTTTCGGGTGCTGTGGGTGTCAAGAGCGTTTCGGGTCTTGGTCTTATGATCGGCATCGAAACCGAAAAGGACGCTTCCGAGGTGATTGCGAAATGCCGTGAAAACGGTGTTCTCGTCATCAAAGCGAAGCATAAGGTCAGACTTTTGCCTGCCTTGAATATCCCGATGCAAGAACTCCAAAAAGCGGTCGCGGTCATCAAAGCCGCTTGTGCAGAATAATTGTAGCCTTCCCCTCGAGGGGAAGGTGTCTCGCTTTACGAGACGGATGAGGTGTTATGTTATGAATTTGAAAAATCAATCCTTTTTGAAGCTTCTTGATTTCACGTCTGCGGAGATCGAAGAACTGATCGACCTTGCGGCAGACCTCAAAGCGAAGAAAAAAGCAGGTATCCCGCATGAATATTGCCGCGGTAAAAATATCGCGCTCATTTTTGAAAAGACCAGCACCAGAACCCGTTGCGCGTTCGAGGTAGCGGCGCATGACCTTGGTATGCACGTGACCTATCTCGACCCCACAGGCTCGCAGATCGGCAAGAAAGAAAGCATTGCCGATACTGCCCGCGTGCTCGGACGTATGTTTGACGGCATCGAATACCGCGGATTTGCACAGACCATCGTGGAAGAGCTTGCAAAATACGCAGGCGTTCCCGTTTGGAATGGGCTTACCAATGAATTTCATCCCACGCAGATCCTTGCCGATTTTCTCACCATTCGTGAGCATTTCGGAAAACTCCGCGGCATCAAGCTCGTGTATATGGGCGATGCTCGTTACAATATGGGAAATTCTCTTATGGTCGGCGCGGCGAAGATGGGTATGCACTTTGTCGCTTGCGCGCCCGAAAAATATTTCCCCGATGCAGAGCTTGTCGCAACCTGTAAGGCGATTGGGAAAGAAACAGGCGCGGTCATCGAATTTTCCGAAAATGTAGAGGAAGCGACCAAAAATGCAGATGTTATCTATACCGACGTTTGGGTCTCCATGGGCGAACCGATGGAAATTTGGGAAGAACGCATCCGCGAGCTTTCTCCGTATCAGGTGAACGCGGCTGTCATGAAAAACGCAGGCGAAAAGGCGGTCTTCATGCACTGCTTGCCCGCATTCCACGACCTCAAGACCACCGTTGGCAAGGAAATGGGCGAAAAATTCGGCAGAGATAGCATGGAAGTGACCGATGAAGTCTTTGAAAGCGCACAGTCCATCGTTTTTGACGAAGCGGAAAACAGAATGCACACCATCAAAGCCGTTATGGCGGCGACCTTGATGTAAATTTTCGTCTTTTTCATAAAATCATTGACAACCATTTGGTTGTGTGATATAATAGACAAAGAAGAAAATATGTAACTGTCTTGCTGTTTTATCCAAAACGGCAAAAGAAAACCCTCGGGATTAGGCCCCCGAGGGTTTTCTCTTTGTGCTATCAAAACTTACTTCTTCGTTTTGAATCGTTCCATGAGCCGGTCGACTGCTTTACATAATAAATGTCCAAACAATCGTCCTAAGATAGCAACAACAAGTGAAAATATGTAACTGTCCATCGCTGTTCACCTCCTTCCGCGGTGAGAGGACGGTTACAGCATATCTATTTTATCAAAGTTGAAAGTATATTGCAATACATATTTAAGAAAAAATTAGGATATAGAGCAAGAACCCCATCGGCGATGCCGATGGGGTTCTGTTTTTGTGGTATACTTATTCCTCCACAATGGTAACAGATTTCATTTTCTGTTCCTTGAGGGGCTTATCGTTGAAGTTGGTTGCAACGCCTGCGATGCGGTCGAGAACGTCAAAGCCGTCGGTGAGCTTACCGAAAGCGGCATATTGACCGTCAAGGTGAGGCGCATTCTGGTGCATGATGAAGAACTGAGAGCCTGCGGAGTTAGGCATCATGGAGCGAGCCATGGAGATAACGCCGCGGGTATGCTTGAGGGGATTCTTTACGCCGTTTGCGGCAAATTCACCCTTGATCTGATAGCCGGGACCGCCCATGCCTGTTCCCTGGGGGTCGCCGCTCTGGATCATAAAGCCTGCGATAACGCGGTGGAAGATCAGACCGTCATAGAAGCCCTTCTTTGCGAGCTTAACGAAGTTTTCGACGGTGATGGGAGCAGTTTCGGGATAAAGCTCCAAGGTCATGGAGCCGCCGTTTTCCATTTCAATGATTGCTTTTGTCATATGAAAAAAATCCTTTCTTTTCAAAAAAAAAGTACGGTATTATTTTATCATATTCTTTTCGCCATGGCAAGTCTTTTTTAGGATTAAATACGAAAAAAGATACGCGCAAAAGACAAGAAGCGTCATATTGATACCGCTATAAAAGAAAATATAGAGTGAAAGCACCCAAAGAACGGTGAGGGAAAACGCCGTTGTGATCTGTAATACGTCGTCGGCAAGCCTTTCTGAGAAGAAAAGCGAACAAAATGCACCGAGAATCCGACCGCCGTCAAAGGTTTCGAGCGGAAGCAGATTCAAAAGACAAAGCAAGAGAGAAACCGTCCGAACCGTTTCACAAAGATGAGAGGGGAAGCATGAGGCGGCGGCAATATACAGAAGATTCATGAGCGGACCTGCCGCGCAGGTGACGATCTCTTCCGCGTACGAGGAGGCGGGGGAAAGCTCGATGCTGATGCCTGTGGCAATGATTTTGATGGAACGGGGCGGCTTATGATAAAGCAGGGAAGCGGTCAAATGTCCCAATTCATGCAAAAGCACCGAGGAAAGCACCGCAAAGGTGTACGCGCGGGGCATGACGAAAAGTAAGATGAAAAGTCCGGAAACGGCAAAGGGATGCACACGGAGCTTGGGAAAATGAAAGAAATCACGATGCGCCATTGGACACTCCTTTTTGAAAAGAAAATAGGATATTTTTCGCAACGATCACGCCGATGGGCAGAAATATCATGCCAAGGATACCGAAAAGCTTGAAGCCCGCATATAAAGAAATGAGCATGAGAAGCGGATGGATACCGACCCCCGCGCCTAAGATCTTCGGCTCTGCGATCTGACGGACGATCGTCACGACGGCATATAGGATACACAAGCCGACGGCGGTACGGATATCTCCCGTAAAAAAGCGATAGAGCGCCATCGGAAGCAGGATCGCGCCCGTTCCGAAAATGGGTAAGCTATCCACGAGGGCGGTCAGAAGTGCCAATAAAAATGCGTATGGTTCGCGGAGGATGACGAAGCCCAAAAGAAGCTCCGCGAACGTCAAAAGGAACAAAACGGCATAGGACTTTAAGACCTTTACGAGTGTTTTTCCCGTCGCCGCGCGTACTTTTTGACAAAAAACGAGCGCTTTTCCTTGGATATGCGCGTGGAAAAACGCCGTGATCTTGTCATAATCCGCGCAAACGTAGACCGCGGAGAGGACGGTCACGACGAAAAAGATGATGGTCTGGGGAATGGCGGAGGCGAATCTCCCCGCGAAATCGGTGAGCCTTGTGCCAAGCCCCGCGACGATGCTTTTCGCCATATCGAGGATCGTTTCCAAAACGGTATCACGGAGCTTTTCCGCGTCCTCGCCGCCCGAAAAGGGCAGACGGGAGGCGAGCGTACCGATGCGAGAAAACAGCGCTTGCAGATTTTCGAGCAATGCGTTTTCACCGCTCATGACCGCGCGCGCAAAATCTCCGATCTGCGCGGCGAGCTTCCAGACGGCAAAGCCGACGCCAAAGAGAAACGCCGAAACAAAAAGCGCGGCAAGGAGCGCCGAGATGAGCTTTCTCGGCATCTTGGTGTGCCTGGAGAGTGCCAAGGTCGGCTTCCGCAGAAGCACCGCCGCGGGAAATGCAATGAGAAAAGGCAAAAAGGCGGGAAAAAGATAACGAAAAATGCCGTAAAGCAGAACAAGGGAAAGTAAGATATATATAAAAATAACGAAAATACGTTTGTATCCTTCTTCGGGGAAAAAGCGCATACCGTTCCTCCAAAATTCCAAAAATAATGGGAAATGAGGCTCAAAATTGCGGAAATATCCTTGACAAATTGAGTGAAGTGTGTTATAGTGTAGTATATGCAAGAATAAAATGATTTATTCTGCCGTCGGTACACCGCTTCGGTGTCCGAGCATCGTCTTCTCGGTCATTTGCGTAACTTCCGCAAACCCGACCATATATGTACTAATTTATGATTGGAGTTTTATTTTATGAAAAAAGTAGTTGCTACCGTTCTCGCACTTGGCATGACGACACTTCTCTTTGCGGCTTGTGACAAACCCTTTGACGAAACCACAACAGGCGGCCCCGTCGGTAATCTTTCTACCACGACAAATTCCACAACGACCGCAACCACCACCGCTCCCGTAGAGACCACCACAGTCAAGGCGCCTCTCGTTTTCTCTGACGACGATATGGTCGACAGCACGAATTACGGCTATTACTGCAAGATCCTTCGTAACGAAAACAAAGAAGCATATGCGCTCGCAGTCAGCGGTTGGAAGACCGAAGATGCAACGGCGGATATGGTGATCGATGCAGAATATTCCTTCAGAGACAGCATGGGCGTTTTGTATACGTTGCCCATCGTTCAGGTTGGTGTTGGTCAGGGCGTTCCTGCAATCAACTTCCAGTCCAAATTGGAATCTGTTACCATTGCAGAAGGTGTTACCAAAATCGCAAACAAAGCATTCCCGCAGTGCACAAAGCTCAAGACCTTGAACCTTCCCGAGGGTCTTACCTCCATCGGCGATATGGCGTTCTGGAACTGCAAATCTCTCGAGACTCTTGTCATTCCGTCCACCGTTACCGAGATCGGTTCTTATGCTTTCTCCGCCTGCACATCTCTCAAGTCCGTAACACTCCCCGCACGCTTTGAAAGCCAGGTAGCCAACATTTTTGACGGTTGCCCCAATGTCGTTATTACTTACACAAACGAATGAAATGCGTTCAAAAATCCCGAAAAGCTCTGCTTTTCGGGATTTTTTTCTGTGAACTCACGTGAAATGAAATGTTTTTCAGAAAAACTGTCAACGGAGAATTGCCACGAGTTTTTGGGGAATCGGTTGACACCTTTTTTCATATATGGTATACTTTATGATGAAATACCATGTAACCAAACGCCGTTGAAGGAGAGCTTTTCCGTATGACATATGATGAATATTTTCGCATATTGGGCAAGCGTTTGCCGCTGATCCTGCTGATATCGCTCTTTTGCGCGGTGCTTTTGTTTTTCTCAACGGTGTTGATTTCGCCAAAGCAATACGAAGCGGAAACGCTTTTCAGCATCCGAAACCGCGACATATATGAAACCGGCATGACGAGCGCGGATATTGCCGCGTCGGAAGCCTTGACCGACGCTGTCATGGCGCTTATGCGCGGGCTTCATAACGGAACGGGTACGCTTTCCTTTGAAAAGCTGGGCGCGGGTGTCTTTCGCGTTTTCCTTTCGGGGACGAACGAAGAAGGTCTGCGCACTTCCTTGCGGGAGCTTTCTGCGCTATCCGAGGAACGTATTCCGTCGCTTTTGCAGTTTGCGTCCTTGACACAGGTGCAGGAGATCTCCTTGCGCGTGCTTCCGGGAAAGTCGCTTCGCAACGCCGCCGTCGGCTTTGTGATAAGCCTTGCCCTTGGCGCGGTCCTCGTACTGCTTGAGGCGGAAAAGCAACGAAAGAAAAGCAAACAAAAAATGACTGTAAACAGATAAGGGGGAATTTCGACTTGTTTGAAATTGATAAGATCCCACGGGAGGTCTATGAGCTTTTGGAGAAAAAAGGTCTTAAAAAAGACCAGATTCTCTTGGCTGCGAAATGTGACCGCGATACGGAGCATATGCCCGCTGACGTATTCCTTGCGGCAACGGCAGATGAGCTTGCCATTCTGACCGGTACGTTTTCGCATGAGCTTGACGGCAAGGGAAAGCACGCCGTCCGCGTCTGGACGGAAAAGGACTACCGCGTCTATTCGCTCAAAAGCCTTGACCGCTTCCGCATTGAGGAGCTGGTTTCCAGCGCACGCTTCACGGCAACGAATGAAAACGGTTCTCCTGTCTTTTTGACGGCGATGACCAACTTCTGCCGTACCTCCATGATCATCTTCCAAAAATATTTGGGCGAGATCAAAAAACACGGTACGGTGACGCTCGACCCCGACGATGACCCGAAATCCAACTGCTGTCCCAAATGCGGACAGCGTTATCCCGAAAAAAACCGCAAGATCTGTCCCAGATGTATGGAAAAGGGCAAGCTTTTCGGCAGGATCGCAAGCTTCTTCTTTCCGTATAAGGGATATCTGTTCTTGTCACTGCTCTCGCTTGCCTTCATGACGGGGCTGAGCATCTGGACGGCGGACCTTTCCTCGGGCTTCTTCATTCGAGAGGTCTTGCAGGATACCGAAAGTGAGCTTTACGGTGCCGTCGCAACGGTCCTCGGCATGATCATCGGTGTCAAGGTCGCAACGATGCTTGCCACCATCGTCAATAACTGGATGACCTCCGTCATCGCGGCAAAGGTCAGCTTTGACCTGAAAAAGACCATCTTTTCCGCCATTGAGCGTCTTTCTCTCGGCTTTTTCACGAGCCGTCAAACGGGCGGTCTGATGACACAGGTCAATAACGACGCCAACACCATTTACGACTTCTTCTGCAACGTCCTGCCTCATTTCCTTGTGAACGTAGTCAAGGTCGTTGTTCTCATCGTGATGCTTTTCCGCATCAATCCCTTGCTTGCGCTTTGCGCGCTTCTCGTCGTTCCCGTTTCGCTCACCGTCATGAGAATGAGCTTTGCGAAAAACCGCAAGCTCCACGCCAGACGCTTTTCCAGCCAGCGCTCCATGACCTCGTACCTTTCCGATGAGCTTTCGGGTATGCGCGTCGTCAAGGCGTTCTCCAAGGAAAAAACGGAGGTGGAACGCTTCAATACCCGTTCCGAGCGTCTTGCGGATGCGGACCTTCGCCGCGGCGTATTCAATACCTTCGTTTCTCCGATCGCGGGCTTTTTGCTCCATTCCATCGGCAATCTCGTTACCTTGGGTCTTGGCGGTATGCTCGTCATCATGACCCGTGAATCGGGCGGTACGTTTGCGCCCGCGCTCATGTACGATGAGCTCGCGACCTTCATCGCCTATATCGGCATGATCTACGCACCGCTTCAGTTTTTCAGCGAAATGTCCGATATCACGGCGGACTGCTCGAACTCGCTCCAAAGACTTTTTGAGATCATGGACTCGCAGGCGGACGTTTGCGAAGCCAAGGATCCGATTCGCGTCGGTACGTTCGAGGGTAACGTGTCCTTTAACGACGTTTCCTTCTCTTATATCAAAAACCATAAGGTCATCGACCGCGTCAGCTTTGATATCGAAGCGGGTAAGACGCTTGGTATCGTCGGTCATACGGGTGCGGGCAAGAGTACGCTTGCGAACCTGCTCATCCGTCTTTACGACCCCGAAACGGGCTCCGTCACCATCGACGGCATCGACGTGAAAAAGCTCGCGTTTGAGGACCTACATAGAAATATCGCCATCGTATCGCAGGAAACGTATCTCTTTATGGGTACGATTCTCGAAAATATCCGCTATGCAAGACCCGATGCGACCTTTGAGGAGGTCATCGCGGCGGCAAAGGCGGCGGGCGCGCACGACTTTATCGTGAAGCTCCCCGATGCTTACGAAACCAAGATCGGCTTTGGCTATAAGGACCTTTCGGGCGGCGAACGCCAGCGTCTTTCCATTGCGCGTGCGATCCTCAGCAATCCGAAGATCCTCATTTTGGACGAAGCGACGGCGGCGATGGATACCGAAACCGAGCGCAAGATCCAGATGGCGCTCACCGAGCTCGTCAAGGGCAAGACGACCATCATGATCGCGCATAGACTTTCCACGCTCCGCGATGCGGATAAGCTCATCGTCATCGAAGGCGGTAAGGTCGCGGAAAGAGGTACGCATGAAGAGCTGATGGCGGCTGAGGGCGTTTACCACAGACTTTACAGCTTGCAGATCGAAGCGCTGAAAAACGCGGGTATCGCAGAATAATTTAACAAATCACCGATTTAGGAGGAATACAATATGGCACCGAGAGGTATGGGCGGTCCCGGCGGACCGCGAGGCATGGGTGGTCCCGGCGGACCCGCAGGCGGCGGTAAGCGCAAGGGCTCCAGAGAAAATCCCAATTCTGTGGCGATCACACCCGAAAACGCGAAATTTTCCATGCGCGGCGGTTTTCTGTATATGCAGTGTCCCAAGGATGCAGAGCCTGTTCGCGTTGCGCTCCACAGAAATTTCCCCTTTATGTTCCTTTGGGAATACATCTCCGTTCTCGATACGGATAATTACGAGCTTGCGACGATTCGCAGCGTTGACCTTTTCGACGGAGAAGAAAAGGAAATGCTCGTGCGTGAGCTGGAACGCAAATATTATTCTCCTGTTATTCAGGAAATCCATTCCGTCAAGGAACGCTTCGGCTTTTCCTATTGGGACGTGGAAACGTCGGGCGGAAGATTGACCTTTACCTTGCAGGATACGTTCAAGAGTATCGTGCGCGCGGGAGAGGGAAAGCTTTTCTTCTTTGACGTGGACGGCAACCGCTTCGTCATCGAGGATGCGGACGCGCTTGACCGCAAGAGCCGCAAGCGCATTGAAATCTATCTCTGAGCGGGGTGATGACGTTGACTTCCAAAAACAAACGGCTTTACGCACGCGCAAAGTCTTTTCGTCCTGAGCTTGCTGAGGAGGATGTGATCTCTCTTTGGGAATACAATCTCGACCTTGAGCTCCCGCAGGGGAAGGTCGATGGCTTTGTGCTGATCGATTCCAAGACCTGTACGGTCTATGAGAACGAACAAGAAAAACTCTCCTTTGCACTTGATACGGTAAAGGAATTTAAGTTTTCCGCGGGTGTCGGCTGTGTACTTGCGGAATACACGACGAAGGACGGAGAAGCCTTTCTCCTGTCCCGCGCAGATTGCCACCATAAAAACAAGATGGCGTCTGCCATCAAGGCGGTCAATAACTTCATGCGATACGATGAACACGCCTTTCATAAGCACGCGCCGCAGGAGCTTGTTTGCCCGAAATGCGGCAGAGCATACCGTCCCGGCTCGGAGACCTGTCTGACTTGCTTTAGCAAGAAGAAGATGATCCGCCGTCTTTGGGACGTGGCAAGTCCTTATAAATGGTATATTTTCGCATCGATGGCAGTGTTTGTGCTCACCTCGTTTGTGAGCCTTATCGCGCCCAAAATCTCCGCAAACCTCACCGATAACTATATTTTGAGTGATGAACCCGTGATCTGGACGGCGTTCCTCGTCGTGCTCGTGCAGATCTTGCTTTTCCAGCTTCTGCGCTATGCGTTGGCTTCTTTCCAAAAATACTTCCTTTTGCTTGCGGGCAATAAGGTGGTCCATAATCTTCGTAACATCGTCTTTGAAAAGATTCAGCGCCTTTCCATTGCGCGCATCTCCAAGCGTACCGCGGGCGAGCTGATGAACCGCGTTTCTTCCGATACGGCGAGAATCCGCATGTTCGTCGTCAACGAAATGTCCAGACTTTTGGAGCAGATCCTGCTCTTTGTCGCCGTCGGCGCGGTGCTTTTCGCATACGACTGGCGCTTGGCGCTTCTCATCATTTTGCCGATGCCCTTTATCCTCGTGGCGTTCTCGCTTTTCCGCGGCACGATGGGCAAGCTTTTCCGCAGAAGCTGGGAGCGCTCCTCCCAATCCAATACCGTTTTGCACGATATCTTCTCGGGTATCCGCGTTGTCAAATCCTACGGTATGGAGCATCGGGAAGCGACTCGCTTTGAAGAATTTGCGGCGGCAGAAAAAGAAACACAGCTCAAGATCGAAAAGAAATGGGCGTATATCAACCCGATCTTGCACTTCCTCATGGGCGCAGGCGAATTTTTCCTGCTTTTCTATGCGGGCAATGCGATCCTCGGCGGCGATATGACGTTCGGTGACATGCAGATGTTTTCCACCTATGCGGGTATGATCTACGCACCGCTCCAGTTTCTTGCGGGCTTCCCGAGAATGCTCATGATGGCGATGACCTCCATTACCAAGGTCTTTGAGATCATCGATGAGCCCGAGGATATCGCAGACAAAAAGGACGCTGTGGAGCTGAAGGTGGAAGGTCAGATCGACCTTGAAAACGTATCCTTCGGTTATGACGAGGCGGTGGACGTTCTCCGTCATATCGATCTCCATATCAAGCCAGGTGAATTTATCGGACTTGTCGGCAAATCAGGCACGGGTAAATCCACGCTCATCAACCTCATCATGCGTATGTATGAGGTGGACGAGGGCTCGCTGAAGATCGACGGGGTGGATATCCGCGATATTTCTCAGCAATCGCTCCGTTCTCAGATCGGTGTCGTTTTGCAGGAGACCTTCCTCTTTAACGGCTCTATTTTCCAAAATATTGCCTACGCCAAACCCGATGCGACCCGTGAAGAGGTCATCAAGGCGGCGAAGACCGCAGGCGCGCATAGCTTTATCGTAAAGCTTACAGACGGCTATGATACTTGGGTCGGTGAAAAGGGCTGTACGCTTTCGGGCGGTGAAAAGCAGAGGATCGCCATCGCGCGCGCCCTGCTTCATAACCCCAAGATCCTCATTTTGGACGAAGCAACGGCATCGCTTGATACCGAGACCGAAAAGCAAATTCAAGATTCGCTCGCGGCGCTTTCTCATGAAAGAACGACCATCGCCATCGCGCACCGTCTTTCCACGCTCCGCAACGCGACCCGTCTTGTCGTGCTGGACCGCGGTAAGATCGCCGAGATCGGTACGCATGACGAGCTGATTGCCAAAGAGGGTATTTATTATAACCTCGTTATGGCGCAGAGAGAAATGTCTAAAATGGCGTGATGTCTTGAATCACATGAGTTCGATGAAATTATTGGTAGGGAGGGATGCCTACATCTCGCCGAAAACGTTTGTTTTTATTCTTCGGTGGCTTGAGGGCAAGTTGCCCTACATGATATTTTGATTTTTTATAAACATATCAAACTCGCGTTGAATAAACAGAAAACCACAGCCGATGGCTGTGGTTTTCTGTATTTTTGTGAAACAAAAAATCGATGCGTGAGCATCGATTTTAAGGCATAGGTGAGAAAGCTTATTCAGCGATGATGTACTTTTTAAGGCTGTCGATGAGCTTGTCGCAGTTTTCAGCGTGTGCAGTCAATGTGATGGGGCTCATAAGATCGAGACTGAAAATACCCATGATGGACTTTGCATCAACAATGTATCTGCCACTGGAAAGGTCGATATCGCCTTCAAACTGACGAACAACTTCAACGAAATCACGAACATCTTCGATGGTGCTAAGACGGATTTTTACGGTTTTCATGTTTGGGTTCCCCTTTCAATGTGTGGACATATAGCCCTATTCTTAACTTAATCATACCAATTTTCCATATAAAAGTCAATAGGAAAACCAAAAATTTCTAAAAAAATCATATTTTTTAGCAAAAAAATAAAAAAGATGCGGTAATATACAAGATATAGAGCATCCAAACGGCGAAAAACACAAGCAACCCTGCGGATACGATGTTCAGACGGTACGTCAAAAAGAACAAAACGAAAAGCGAAAGCAGAATGACACCGCAGAGAAGCACGCCGAGAAAATAGCTTCCAGCCTTATAAACGACGGGGATCCAAACGTAACAAAGGATCAGAACGCAGACGAAAAGCACGAGCGTATAGGTTTTTTGTGCGCGCAGACGGCGTGTTTTTTGACAAAGAGGGGTGGTCATCAGAGAGGCGAACGCCGCACCAAAGACGGCGTAAGCGAGGAGCTGAAAGAAGATATGCAAAAAGGAGGGGAGCGCGGTGCGCGGCAAAAGCACACCAAAGGGTCGACCGACAAGGCTCATGGTGAAGATGGCGCCGAGCAAAACGGCAACGCCCGCGGCGATCCCTAACACGATGGGACTTAAAAAAGCGGATTCTGTGCGAAAGCGGCATTTGATCTCTCGAAATTTCATAGCGAATACATTCCTTTCCAAAGGCGTGATGGGGAATGTATATGCCGAAAAAACGAGAAATATGCCTTAAAAGATGGGCATGACCTGTCTGCCGGAAAAAGCGTTCGTCATGGTCTTTTTGAGCATATCGAAGTCGCAGACGAGAGAATAGGGCTTTTTCTCGGGATCGTCCTGATGCATGGGGACGAAATAAATATTTTTTCGGTTCAGAAGCTGACCGATGTTTTTGAGATTGGAGGAAAGCGCATCGTTGCTGGCAAGCGCGATGACGACGGGACGGTTACAGCGAAGCTGAGCCTTTGCCGCCATCGTGACGGGGCTGTCTGTGATGCCCGAGGCAAGCTTGGCGAGCGTATTTCCCGTACAGGGGGAAATGACGAGCATATCCAAAACGACCGAGGGACCGATGGGCTCGGTTTCCACAATGGTGTGCAAAACCCGATTGCCGCAGATCTCCTCCACGGTGCGAATGGTATCCTCAGCCTTGCCAAAGCGCGTGTCGGTCGTGTAAACGCTTTCGTTCATGATGGGTAAGATCTGATTGCCCTCCGCCGCGAGAGAGCGAAGGATTTTAATGGAGCGGGGAACGGTACAAAAAGAACCGCAAAAACAATATCCGATCATCGTAATATCTCCGTGTATTCAAAAATTAGATCACGATGCCTTTTTCGGAAAGCATCGTTAAAACCGTTTTGCAAATGATATGTCCTGCCGTTTCGGGGGCGTATTTCCCGGGGAGTCCGCTTGCAAGAATGGTGTGAAGCCCTTGCTTTTCGGCGATTGCAAGATCAATGCCGTATGGGGGAGAGGCAAGCTCCAAAAGGAGCGCATCGCGCCGCATACGGGAAAGCGCGGCATCTCCGATGACGGGCGCGGGCGCGGTATTGATGAGGCAACGGAAATCGCTGACGTATTCCGAAAGCTCAGCAAGCGGTGCAGAACAGTATCCGAGAAGCGACGCCACGGAGCAGACCTCCTCCCGTCTTGCGAAAACGGTGACCTTTGCGCCCACGGTGTGAAAGAGCGCGGCGGTGGCTTTGCCGATCTTGCCAAAGCCGACGATGCCGATGCGCGCACCGTTTACGGTGCAGGGAAGATGCCGTATGGCAAGGAGCAATGCCCCTTCTGCCGTCGGTTGTGCGTTTTGTGTTGCAAACTCCGAGCGTTTGCCGTAATCCGTCAGACGGGGATCGGAAGATCCCTTTATGTTGCCGCCGAAGATGACGGCGTGGCTCGGGGCTTTTTCGAGGATCTCCGAAATTTCGAGCGGTTTTACAAGTGCGGGCGCAAAGAGCGTTTTTTCATCTCGGCTCATGGGAATGGGTAGCAGAAAAAAATCCGCGCGAAGCGCTTCGTCGATATCGGAAACGATACGGACGTTTTTCGGCGCCTTTTCGGAAAGACCGTAGCCGAGGACGGAAAAGCCCGTCATGGCAAGCATTTCGGCGGCGTATACCATTCGTTTGTCACCGCCGAGAACGGCAAACGTATAGTGTTGTATCATATGTATTCCTCCTGTGTGATCGTTTTCAAACGGCGTCAACGATAACGATATGCCAAACAAAGAAAAATTATACTTTCTATTTTTATCTTATGCGGAAAAACTTTTTTTGTGATAACTTTTGACGAAAACGGCTTAAAATGTCATAGCTTCTCATAAATATGAAGAAACCAACCATTTTGTGAAAGGAATTTATAAAGTATGAAACAAATGATTTCTGTTTTTTTGGCGCTGGGGATCTTGCTTTTGCTCTCTGCGCCCGTGTTTGCCGTTTGGAGTACGATAGAGGAGGAGATGGCGCTTGCCTCTGCGCCCGTATATACCGCAGAGGTCGATGCGCGCGCGTGCATCTTGATGGATGCCAAAACGGGAAAGGTGCTTTTTGAAAAGAATGCAGATGAAGCGCTCCCGCCTGCCTCCGTGACCAAGGTCATGACGATGCTTCTCGTCTTTGAAGCGATCGATGCAGGACTTCTTTCGTATACGGATATGATATCCGTTAGCGAAAATGCGGCATCGATGGGCGGTTCGCAGATTTATCTCGCCCCCGGTGAGAAAATGTCCGTGAATGACCTTTTGAAAGGTCTTATCGTCGCTTCGGGGAACGATGCGGCAGTGGCGCTTGCGGAAGCGATCGCAGGGAGTGAAGAAGCGTTCGTTGCCAAGATGAACGCGCGCGCCGCAGAGCTTGGCATGAAAAACACCCATTTTGAAAATACGAATGGGCTTGACGATACCGCGGAGAACCATCTCATCAGCGCACGCGATATCGCCATCGCCACAAGGGAGGTCCTGAAGCATCCGAAGGTCTTGGAATATAGCTCTATTTGGATGGATACCATCCGCGACGGCGCGTTTGGGCTGACCAATACCAATCGCCTCATTCGCTTTTACGACGGCGCAACGGGACTCAAAACAGGCTCGACCTCAAAGGCGAAATTCTGTATTTCCGCAACGGCGGAGCGGGGAGGACTTTCTCTGATCGCCGTCATCATGGGTTCTTCCACGCGGGACACGAGAAACGAGCTTGCAAAATCTCTCTTTGATTTCGGCTTTGCCAATTACACCTGTTATAGCGACCCAAAAGCGGAGATGCAGACGGTGCGCGTCATGGGCGGTGTAAAGAATACGCTTGCGACGTATCACGAGGCGTTTGAAATGACGATGGAAAAATCCCTTGCCGCAAAGATGGAAACGCGCGTGGATATCCCCGAAAAGCTTCCCGCTCCCATTGCCTGCGGCGAAAAGATCGGTACGGTAACGTATATAGCAGATGGCAAGGAGGTGGGCTGCGCGGATATTTTAGCGGCGGAAGCGATCGAAAAACTCAATTTCGGCTCACTTTTCCCGCGGCTTTTTGCTTGGTTTTTGATGGCGGAAAACAGGGCTTTTGAATGAGTAAGCAATTTGTAAAGAAATCGGATTTGAAAGGCTCGCCCTTTGGGAGAGCTCCCGCGCAAGCGGGTGAGAGGGCATGGTTTTGCAGAAGAAAGCCCTCTCCGTCTTGCCTTACGGCAATCCACCTCTCCCGGAGTGAGAGGCTTTTAGGAACATCTGCTTTTTGATGATTGCAAGTACGATAAATTTGATAAAATTTTAATTAAAAATTGTTTTCTGTGTGGCGGAAAAGAAATAGTCTTGCATTTTGGTTTTCGCTGTGATATAATATCGAAATAGAATTGTAAAAACCAAGTTTTGAAAGGAAGAACCCTATGAACAAAAACGCACCGCGCGCGGCGGTCTATACCCTCGGTTGCAGGGTCAATCAATACGAATCGGATGCTGTGGAGGCGGAGCTGGAAAGTCTGGGCTTTTCGATCGTGCCGTTTTCCGAGTCTGCGGACGTATATATCATCAATACCTGCGCGGTTACGGCGGAATCCGAACGCAAATCCCGTCAGATCATTCGACGCGCCCGCCATGCAAATCCCGATGCGTTCGTTTTGGTCATGGGTTGTTTTTCCCAAATCAAGGCAGAGGCTGTGGCAAAAATGGACGGCGTGGACTACGTTTGCGGCAACCGCAATAAGCTTTCCGTTGCGGAAATGGCAGTAAAGCTCCTGCGTGAGGGCGAAAAAACGCGCACGACCTCCTCTCTCATGGACGTAGAGGAAGCCCCGCTTGAAACCATGAGCATTCCTCACGCATATCGCGACCGCTCATATATAAAAATAGAAGACGGATGCGACAATCATTGCACCTATTGTATCATCAAAAAAGCGAGAGGCAACGTCGTTTCCCGCCTGCCCGAGGAGGTCCTCCGCGAGGTGGAGGTCATCGCCAAGGGTGGCTGTCATGAGGTCGTTCTGACAGGCATCGAGGCGGCGGCGTACGGCAAGGATATCGGCGGTTATCCGCTTTCCCGTCTGATGAAAGAAGCAACGAAGATCGACGGCATTGAGAGAGTCCGCGCAGGCTCGCTCGAACCGTCCGTGATGAAGCCTGCGTTTTGCGATGAGCTTGCATCGGAAAAGAAGATCATGCCGAGCTTCCACCTTTCCTTGCAAAGCGGAAGCAATGCCGTTCTCGCGGCAATGAAGCGCAAATATAACCGCGAACAGGTATTGAAAAGCGTGGAATATATGAAATCCGTCATGCCAAACGTGACCTTTACCTGTGATATCATCGTCGGTTTCCCCGGAGAGACCGAGGAGGATTTTCTCAATACCATGGATATTGCCGAGAAGATCGATTTTTTACATATGCACATCTTCCCGTTTTCCCCGAGAGAGGGAACACCTGCGGCGGCGATGAAAAATCAAATTCCCGAGGATATCAAGCGCGAACGCGCACATAGGCTCGAAGCGCTCGGCAAAAAGCTTTCTGAGGCGAGATATCGCCGCGCACTCGGAGAAACGAGAAGCGTGCTTTTTGAATCCCGAGAGGGGGAATATTTCTTCGGTCATGCCGAGGATATGCTCGAAGTGAAGATGAAAACCACCGAGCATTTGCAGGGGCAGATCTTTACGGTGAAGCTTGTGGATTATGACGGAGCTCGTATGATAGCGGAGAGGGTATAACTTTTTCTTTCAAAAAGAAAAAGTTGATAAATAAAGATATAAAAATTAGGATATAAAAATGGAAAAAGTAACGATCGGACAAAATGACGCAGGTCAACGTCTTGATAAGTTTTTGACCAAAACCTTCAAAAACCTGCCGAAGTCCCAAATGTATAAATTCATCAGAACGAAAAAGATCAAAGTGAACCGCAAACGTGCGGAAATCGGACAAATGCTCACAGAGGGTGACACCGTGGAGCTTTTTCTTCCGCCCGATTTTTTGGCGCGTGAGCAGTCGGACAATTTGTATCAGAATATCAAGCCTTCCTTTGGGGTCGTGTATGAAGACGAAAATCTTCTCGTTTGCGATAAGCCCGTCGGAATGCTCTCTCACAGCGATGAGGCAGGCGAAAAAAATACCTTGATCGAACACGTCAAAGCCTATCTTTGGCAAAAGGGCGAATACCGTCCCGAGGACGAAATGTCTTTCGCGCCTGCGCTTTGCAATCGCATCGACCGCAATACGCGAGGACTTGTCATCGCGGCAAAAAATGCGGAGACCTTGCGCGTGATGAACGAAAAGATCAAAGAAAGAACCATCTCAAAGTTCTATCTTTGCCGTGTTCACGGTATCCCGGCGCAGAAAAAAGCAACCCTTGAGGGCTATCTGCATAAGGATAGCGCAAGCAATAAGGTCGAAGTCTCCAAGGTCTTGCCAAAGGGCAAAAAAGCGGGCGAGGAATGGAAGCATATCGTCACGAAATACGAGGTCATCGGCACGAGAGGCGAGGAAGCGCTCCTTGAGGTCGAGCTTGTCACGGGCAGAACGCATCAGATCCGCGCTCATATGGCAAGCATCGGGCATCCTCTTATCGGTGACGGCAAATATGCGGAAAACCGCGCCGACAGGGAAGCGGGCAAATACCGTCAGGCGCTGTGTTCGTATAAGTTGCGTTTCGAGGACGATACAAGCACGATCCTCGACTATATGAAGGGCAAAACGATCGCCCTTGACCCGCAAAAAATCGACTTTTGCGAGGATATTTTGAAAAAATAACAAAAAACCTATTGACATTTTGTTTTCCGTGTGATATAATTTTACGGTAAAACAAAGAAGAACGTTCTCCGTTCTCACCTTGTAGTGTAAAAGGCGCTCGGGTCAATAGGTAACTCACGGTGGGCGCTTGGCGCTCCATTCTTTGGGATATTTATGCGGAGAACCGGATTCGGTTTTCCGCATTATTTTTTCAAATTGGAGGTGCCGCATATCAGCAAGCAGGAACATATGATCAATGAGGAAATTACCGTACCCAAGGTCAGACTTGTGGGCGAGGAGGGCGAACAGCTCGGTATCGTTTCCATTGATGAAGCACAAAATCTTTCCATCGAAAAAGGACTCGATCTCGTCATGATCGCACCGAAGGCAGAACCGCCTGTGTGCCGTATCATGGACTACGGAAAATTCCGCTTTGAGCAGGAAAAACGCGAAAAAGAAGCCAAAAAGAAGCAGCAGGTCGTTGAAGTGAAAGAAATTCAGCTTTCTTGCAGCATCGGTGAACATGATTTTCAGACGAAACTCAATCATGCTTTCCGCTTTTTGAAGGATGGCAATAAGGTCAAGGTTTGCGTAAGATTCAAAGGTCGCGAAATGCGCCACACAGAGCTTGGTATGGATATTGTCATGCGCTTTGCTGAGGCCGCATCCGAATGCGCGCAGATCGATAAAAAACCCGTTCTCGAAGGACGCAATCTCACATTGTTTTTATCTCCCATTAAGCAGTAAGCTCTGCTCGGGAAAAGAAATATTTTGAAAGGAAGAATCCCAAAATGGCAAAAATCAAGACACATAAGGCAACAGCCAAAAGATTTTCTATCACCAAAACCGGTAAGGTAAAAATGAACTCCTCTAACCGCCGTCACAAACTCGGCATCAAGACACCGAAGCGTAAGAGACAGCTTCGTCGCAATGCGTATCTCAGTGAATCCTTCACCGATACGATCAAGGCACTCATCCCCAACAAATAATTCAAGGTTTACAGGAGGAATACAAAAATGGCAAGAGTTAAGGGCGCTATGATGGCGCGTAAAAGAAGAAATAAAGTTCTCAAGCTCGCAAAAGGTTACTGGGGCGCAAAATCCAAGCACTTCAAGATGGCTAAGCAGGCCGTAATGAAGAGCGGCAACTATGCTTTCGCTGGTCGTAAGATGAAGAAGAGAGATTTCCGTTCTCTCTGGATCACCAGAATCTCTGCTCAGGCAAAGGTTAACGGCATCAACTACTCCAGATTTATGTGCGGTCTCAAGAAAGCAGGCATCAACCTCAACCGTAAGATGCTCGCTGAACTCGCAGTAAACGACAAGGAAGCATTTGCAACTCTTTGCGAAACCGCAAAAGCAGCACTTTAATTTATAGAAACATATACCAAAAACCAAAGCGTTTCGCTTTGGTTTTTGCGTTCTTTCCCCCATTTCATCAATTTATATTTGTATAGGAGCGACCCTGTGTGGTCGCCCGCAAAAAAGGAGTCAATATGGAACTCATTACAAGCAAAAATAACAGCGCCGTCGTATCCGCGGCGAAGCTTTCCGACAAAAAATACAGAGAACGCACAGGCACGTTTGCTTTTGAGGGTATCAAATTATTTCGTGAAGCCAAGAAGGCAGGCGCGGATTTCAAACAGATTTTTATCACGCAAGAAGCGTATGAAAAATACCGCTCGGATTTTGAAGGTATCGACGAAAAGCTCCTTGTTCTCGTCAGCGACGCGGTCTATGAAAAGCTTTCCTTTGAGAACGCACCGCAGGGTGTTTTCTGCGTTTGCGCGTATTATAAGCCGAAGACCGCAGGGGAAGCCTCTTTCGTTGTGCTCCTTGACGGCGTTGCTGACCCGGGAAACTTCGGCGCGGTGCTTCGCTCGGCAGATGCGTTTGGTGTAGACGTCATCTATGCGGGTGCGGGAAGCGCTGATCTGTATAATCCCAAAACGGTTCGCGCTTGTATGGGTTCGATCTTCCGCATGGACGTGCGCCGCGCAGACGATCTGGCAAATGACATCCTGCGCTTGCGTGAGGAAGGCTTCCGTATCTATGCAACGGCGCTTGATGCGCGCTCCGAGGATATCCGAAATGTCGATTTTACGGGAAAAGTGGGCTTTGTCATCGGAAACGAGGGACACGGCGTATCGAAAGCCGTGCTGGAAGCTTGTACGGGCAGTGTCATCATTCCCATGAGCGAGGGACCCGAATCGCTCAATGCGGCGGTCGCCTCGGGAGTCGTCATGTGGGAAGCCGCCAGAGTGCGCTTGCAATAAGGAGTATCACATGAACCATTTGATTTATTGGATATGGCTTTCTCTGCGTTGCGGCGCGGGGAGCGAGCTTGGCTCGTATCTGCTCGCGCATTTTGAAACGCCGAAGGCAGTATTTGAAGCGGATGAGGACGCGCTTCTTTCCGTGGAGGGCATCGATCAAAATATTGCAACGGCGCTTCTTGACCGTGATCTGACCCATGCGGGGAAGATTCTCACGTATTGCGAACGCATGAACGTGGGCATTATGACACCGGAAAGCGAGATCTATCCCGACCGCTTACGTGCCATTCATGCCAAACCGCTCGTTTTGTATTATCGCGGACGTGTACCCGATATCGATGATAACGTGCTGATCTCTTGCGTCGGCACTCGAAAATGCAGTAAGCATGGCGCGGAAAATGCTTATCGGCTCGGCTATGACCTCGCGGAAGCGGGGGCGATCGTCGTTTCGGGTATGGCGCTTGGCATCGACGCGGCGGCGCAAATGGGCGCTTTGAAGGCAGGCGGTCATACGATTGCCGTGTTTGGCTGTGGGATCGACCGCGCCTATCCGCCCGAAAACAAAGAATTGATGGAAAAGATCGCGGAAAAGGGAACGGTGCTGACGGAATTTGCCCCGGGAACAGACCCGAACGGCAAAAATTTTCCAATTCGCAACCGCATCATTTCGGGACTTTCACAGGGGACGGTCGTTGTGGAAGCGGATATGAAAAGCGGTGCGCTGATTACCGCGCACGTTGCCGAAAGACAGGGACGCGATATTTTCGCATATCCGGGAAACGCAAACGATGCGCTTGCCTCGGGTACGAATATGCTGATTCAGAACGGTGCGAAGCTCGTGACCTCAGCTTTGGATGTTTTGGATGAATATGAGCTTCTATATCCGCATAGAATCTTTACAGAAAGACTGATCATGGCAGGCAGACGCGCCAAGGTGGATACGGCAGTTTCCGCGATGCGTGAGGTTTCTGCGCCCGAACGCTATACGCGCAAAAAAACTGCAAAGCCGAAGGATAAAGAGGAAGAGATCGTAGCTGCCGCGCCGAAAAAGCAGAAAAAAGAAATCGATACCTCTGGTCTTTCCGAAACGGAGGCACTGATCATGTCCGTTTTGGGCGATTCCATGTCGGCAGAGGAGATCGCAAGGGCGATTTCCGAGAAAACGGGAAAGACGATCACGGTGGGTGAGCTTCTCAGCGTTTTGACGATGCTGGAGATTGGGGGATATATTGAGGCGCTTCCCGGGGGAAGCTTCAAGCCGATGTGAGCCTTCCCCTTGAAGAGAAGGCGTCTTTTGCGAAGCAAAAGACGGATGCGGTGTTGAAAATGTTCACGCAGAAAAGTACATATATGTTGTTTGTATAGAAGAAAATCATAAAAGTGTAAAAAATAAACAAAAACATATCCTTAAATTCGTTACCCATAACCCCCTTTCCACAAAAATTCACCCTTGACAAATCCCTTGGTTTGGATATATAATAAAATTCGCGTGAATAAAAACGAAGATTAGATTGAAGGAGTTCTGAAAGATTATGCAGGAAAATAAGAAGCATAAAAATTTAGTTATATTGGAATCCCCCGGTAAGGTTGCCACGGTCAACTCTTATCTTGGCAGTCATTACAAAGTTATTTCTTGCAAGGGTCATGTCAGAGATCTGCCGAAAAGCCGTCTTGGTGTCGACCCGGAGGACAATTTCAAGGCAAAATATATCAACATTCAAGGTAAAAGTGCGCTCATTGCGGAAATGAAAAAGGAAGCAAAGAACGCAGATAAAGTATATATCGCAACTGACCCTGACCGAGAGGGTGAAGCCATCGCGTGGCATCTTGCGACCGTACTCGGCATTGAACCCGAAAACGCATACCGCGTGGCGTTCAATGAGATCACCAAAAAGACCGTACAAAGCGGGATCGAGGAACCGCATCCCATCGATATGAACCTCGTCAACTCTCAGCAGGCGCGCCGAATCCTCGACCGCATCGTGGGATATAAGATCAGCCCCTATCTTTGGAAAACGGTCAAGAGCGGACTTTCCGCGGGTCGCGTGCAATCCGTTGCGACGAGGATCATCGTAGAACGCGATGCGGAGATCGAAAAATTCGTTCCCAAGGAATATTGGACGATCGAAGCCGTTTTGGGACTTTCCAAAAATCAAAAGGTCAAAGCCAAATTCCACGGTGACGAAAACGGAAAGATCGAGCTTGCAAACGGCGAGGATACCCAAAAGATCGTAGACGCTTGCAAGGAATCTGAATTTTCCGTCAAAACGACCAAAAGCTCCAAGAAAAACAAAAGCCCCGAGCCTCCCTTTGAAACGTCGAGCCTGCAACAGGTAGCGTCTCGCCGTTTCGGCTTCCATTCCAAACGCACGATGAAGGTCGCGCAGGAGCTTTACGAGGGTGTTGACCTTGGCGCGGCAAACGGCGGCGTACACGGTCTTATCACCTATATGAGAACCGACTCTCTCCGTATTTCCGATGAAGCGGCAAACGCGGCGGAAGCCTATATCCGCGAAAAATACGGCGCGGAATATTATCCGAACAAGAGAAAGGTCTATAAATCCAAGGCGGCATCGCAGGACGCGCACGAAGCCATTCGTCCCGCAAGTATGTCGTTTGTTCCCGAAGAAATCCGTTCGTTCCTTTCCTCTGACCAGTACCGTTTGTATAAGCTCATTTGGGATCGATTCGTCGCAAGCCAGATGAAAAATGCGGAATACGACGCGGTCGAGGTGGAATTTATCTCCGCGGGCTATATCTACAAGCTTAGCGAAAGCGTGCTTTCGTTCAAGGGTTATAAGGTCGCTTATGCCGACGATGAAGAAACGTTTGATAAGACCTCCAAGCTTCGCGGACTCAAGGAGGGTGACGTTTTGCCCTTGCAGGATATCATTCCGACGCAGAACTTTACCGAACCGCCCGCGCATTACGATGAAGCTTCTCTTATCAAATTCATGAAAGAGAAGGGTGTCGGACGTCCGAGTACCTATGCGCCGACCATCACGACGATCCTCGAACGCGGTTATATCGAACGCGACAAAAAGCTTCTCAAGGCAACGCCCCTCGGCGTTGCGACCGTGGAGCTGATGAAGAAGAATTTCCCCGAGATCGTTGACTATAAGTTTACGGCGAACATGGAAAACGAGCTGGATGAGATCGCAAACGGCGAAAACACGCTGGAGCAGGTCCTCGGCGATTTCTACGGCGATTTTGTCAAAACGCTCGAAAAAGCACAGGAACGCATCGGTGAAAATAAGGTCGAGCTTCCCGTTGAGGAATCCGATATCATCTGTGAAAAATGCGGCAAGCGCATGATCATCAAGAGCGGACGCTTCGGCAAATTCGCGGCTTGTCCCGGTTATCCCGAATGTAAAAATACAAAACCGCTCGACGCATCGGGAAAATCCAAAAAGGAAAAGGAAGAACCCGAAAAGACCGACCTCAAATGTGAGCTTTGCGGCGGCGATATCGTCATCAGAAAGAGCCGTTACGGTAAATTCTATGCGTGCAGCAATTTCCCGAAATGCAAATTTACCAAGCCCATTCGTGAGGAGATCGGCGTTTCCTGCCCGAAATGCGGTGCGCCCGTCGTCAAGGGCTTCGGCAAGAACCGCGCAGTGTTCTTTAGCTGTTCCGAATATCCCAAATGCGATTTTTCCACGTGGGATATGCCCACAAACAAGACCTGCCCCACCTGCGGCGATCGTCTTGCCGTCAAAAAGGGCAAAAATATCCTTGTTTGCATGAATAAGGAATGTTCTTATAAAGAAAATCTTCCCGAAGAAAAGACAGAGGGAAAGGAATCGTAAATATTGAATTTTTTGAGCCTTCCCCGACTGGGGAAGGCTTTTTTCGTAACAAACTTGCTTTTCACACAAAAATATGCTATCCTAATATAAATGAGTAAAAAATCACGAAAACGAGGTGGCATCATGAACAAAAGAACCAAGAAAAAAATGGAACTCAAAGCATGGGCAAAATCCCACGAAGGCTATTTCCGTTTTCGAGAAGAGATCAAAAAATACCCTGCATGGTATTGGAAGCATGGCTTGCATGACGCCAAAATTCTTTCTGTGAGAGAATCAGGCGCATATTGGGAGCCGAGAAGAGGAAAAAACTTTCGGAATTATCTGGAGCTTCGTTTGGATGGCAGCGGTGCTTTGTTTGAGCAGAAGATCGAATGGTTGCGTTTTTACAATTACGAAATCAAATCGATGGATGTTCCCGTAGCGCAGCTTGCGGGGACATGGTGGCTCTATGATACGCTTCAAGCGTTGCCAAACGGAAATTATTTGCTGAATTTTGAAGTGGACCCCGAAAATGGGAAACATTGGAATTTCCTGATGGAATTTGAAACAGGGGATATCCAAAGAAAATAATGTGGATGTTGGTTGCAATTTTTTTCATTCTCTTGCTTTTCTCCGAAAAATATGCTATTCTATATAGGTAAGCGAAAAAATTCACGGCAAAGGGGTGTGAAACGATGATTCTGACGCTCGATATCGGCAATACGAATATCATGCTTGGGGGATTTGAGCAGAATAGGCTCACGTTCGTTGCGCGTATTTCCACGGATATCAACCGAACCGAGGATGAATATGCGAGCAAGATTCTGGGCGTTCTTGCGCTTTACGGTGTCGAACGCACAAAGATCAAGGGCGCGATCCTTTCGTCCGTCGTTCCGCCGCTCAATGCCGTTCTCAAAAAAGCCGTTGCGTTCCTGTATGGCATCGAACCGCTTGTCGTCGGTCCGGGCATCAAAACGGGCATCAATATCCATTGTGATATCCCCTCGTCCGTCGGCGCGGATATCATCTGCGCGTGCGTCGCGGTGCATACGCTTTACGGAAGTCCCGCTCTCGTCATCGATATGGGAACGGCGACCAATATGATGGTTATGAATCGTCATGGCGCGTTTATCGGCGTTTCCATTGCCCCCGGGGTACAGATGGGATTGGACGCGCTTTCCGAAAAGACCGCACAGCTTCCCAAGGTTGGTCTTGAACCACCGCGTTCGATCATTGCGAAAAATACCGCCGATTGCATGAAATCGGGCGTGATCTTCGGTCATGCCTGCATGGTGGACGGCATGATCGAGCGTGTCCGCGAGGAAATGAAAGACGAGCTTCCCGTGTACGCGACGGGCGGTCTTGCTTCACTCGTGGTTCCGCATTGTAAGCATACCATCACCCTTGACGAGCATCTCGTTCTCAAAGGGCTTCATATTTTATATCAGAAAAACAGTTAAACATCTTTGTCCGCGAGATCCGTTCGACTACGCACCGCCTGTCATTCTGAGCGCAGGGCGTAGCCCGAAGTCGAAATTTTGCAGGGCAAAATCGCCGTAGGCGGAATCTTCGGCGGTGCTTGCTCAGGATGACACGCGGAGAGGATATAGGACTTAAATATCTTTTGCTCTTGTATATTGCTCCTTCGGGAGATAATATAAATTTTATTACTGCGTTGTACCGCGAAAGCGGACGACAGCTTAGGAGGATTTATCTTATGAAATTCAAAAGCAAAAACAGAATGTCAACCGAGACCTTGGCGCTTGGGGCGATTCTCACCGCACTCGTCATCGTATTGCAATTCATTGCGGCGATGTTGGTTCGACTCGGACTTTTTTCCGTTTCCCTGGTGCTGATTCCGATCGTCATCGGCGTTGCGACCTGTGGTATTGGAATGGGCGCATGGCTTGGATTTGTATTCGGCGTTGTGGTGCTTCTCAGCGGAGATGCCGCGGCGTTTTTGGCAGTCGATGTACTTGGCACCGTGGTAACGGTCTTGGTCAAGGGTATTGCCTGTGGACTTTGTGCGGGGCTTGTCTATAAGCTCTTGGAAAAGCTCAATCGCTACGTGGCGGTCTTTGCGGCGGCGATCATTTGTCCCGTCGTCAATACGGGCGTGTTCCTCATCGGCGGTGTCGTGTTCTTCCTCGATACGCTTACAGAATGGGGCAAATCTTTCGGTTATGACGATGTTGCAAGCTATATGTTCTTCGGACTTGTCGGCTTCAACTTCCTTTTCGAGCTTGGTGTCAATATCGTCCTTTCTCCCATCGTGGTCAGACTTCTGAATATGAGAAAGACGAAATCCAATGCGAAACTCTTGAATAAATAATACATATCTGAAAAAGAACCGCTTCGGCGGTTCTTTTTTCACATGGGTCATTGACTGCCCGTTCAAAATATAGTATAATAATATTGTTATAATTAAATTGGATACGTGTGCGCCATTGCACAGAAAAGAGAACAAACATGGCAATTATGAAAAGAATCGAAAAGGCAGAGCCTCGCATGGCAAAGCCCGAAGAAATACAAAAACAAAGAACGTATATTGAAAAGATTCGCGCGGTCGTTTCGGAAATGACATCTCCGAAGGCGTGTGTCGTCACTTACGGCTGTCAGCAGAACGAAGCGGACAGCGAACGCATCATGGGTACGCTTTGCGAGATGGGGTATACCCCCACGCAAGAACCCAAAGATGCGGATATCATCATCGTCAATACCTGCGCGGTCCGCGACCACGCAGAGAAAAAAGCCCTTTCCATCACGGGCGGATATAAGCATCTGAAACATAAAAAGCCCTCTCTCATCATCGGTGTGTGCGGTTGCATGGTTTCCAAAGCCGATATGAGCGATAAGATCAAGCATAGCTATCCCTATATCGATATCGTCTTCGGCACGGAAAACCTCTGGAAGCTTCCCGAGATCGTCTACCGTACGATGAAAGAAGACAAGAGAATGTTTTTCCCGAATCTCGGTGAACCCGTCGTTGCAGAGGGGATCCCCGTTCTCCGCGAAAGCGGATACAAGGCGTGGGTCAGCATCATGTACGGCTGTAATAACTTCTGTACTTATTGCATCGTGCCGTACGTCAGAGGCAGAGAAAGAAGCCGCCGTCCCGAGGATATCATAAACGAAGTCCGCGAGCTTGTTGCGGATGGATATAAAGAAATCACACTCCTCGGTCAGAACGTCAATTCCTACGGCAAGGAATTTGGCGATGAATGTGATTTTGCCGAGCTTCTTTCCCGTATTTGTGAAATCGAGGGCGATTTCCTCGTCCGTTTCATGACGAGCCACCCGAAGGATGCTTCGAGAAAACTCATCGACGTGATGGCGGCAAATGATAAGATCGCCAAGCATTTCCATCTTCCCGTGCAGTCTGGCTCTGACCGCATCTTGAAAGAAATGAACCGCCATTACGACAGAGAAGCCTATCTTTCTCTCATTCGTTATATGCGCGAAAAAATGCCCGATATCTGCATTTCCACGGATATCATCGTCGGCTTCCCGGGCGAAACGGATGCCGATTTCGAGGATACCCTCTCCATTGTCAAAGAGGTCGGATACGATATGATGTATTCGTTCATCTATTCCAAGCGTACGGGTACGCCCGCGGCAGAGATGGAAGAGCAGATTCCCGAAGCGATTACAGGCGAGCGTTTCGCACGCCTGATCGATACCCAAAATGAAATCTCGCTGACAAAAAATCAGCCGTATACGGATAAAACTGTCCGCGTTTTGGTGGACGGCAGAAGCAAAAATAACCCCGAAAAATTCTCGGGCAGAACAGAAGGCAATAAGATCGTCCTTTTTGATGGCGATGACAGCATGACGGGCAATTTCGTCATGGTGCATATCACCGAAGCGCAGACCTTCGCGCTCAAGGGCGACGTTGTTGCAGATAAAAAATAAACAGAAGCGAGGACTCATGGCATGACGCCGATGATGCAGCAATATTTTGAGATCAAGAATAAATACCGCGAGTACATTTTGATGTATCGTCTGGGCGATTTTTATGAAATGTTTTTTGATGATGCGAAGACCGCATCCCGAGAACTCGAGCTGACGCTCACAGGCAGAGATTGCGGAGAAACGGAACGCGCGCCGATGTGCGGTGTCCCGTATCATTCCGTAGAGGGTTATATCGGCAAGCTTGTCGGTAAGGGCTATAAGGTCGCCATTTGCGAACAGCTCGAAGACCCGACGGCGGCGAAGGGCATCGTAAAGCGCGACGTTGTCCGCATGATCACCCCCGGCACGCTGACGGAATCCTCTCTCCTTGACGAAAAGAAAAACAATTATATTTGTGCGGTATTTGTCGATAGCAAAGCGATCGGCGCGGCGTTTTCGGATATCTCCACGGGACACGTCGCGGCGACCTCCTTTGAGGGCGAACACCGTATGCAGCAGTTTGTCGGTGAGCTTGGCGTGTACGCGCCCCGTGAGATCGTTTTGAATACCACGGTCGAGGATATCCCGCAGGCGGCGGCGTTTCTGAAGGACCACTTGCAGGCGGTCATCAACCAAAATGAAGAATACCGCTTTGAACGCGAGGTCGCATCTGCGCGTGTTCATGCCCATTTCGTGAGCCTTCCGGGAGAATTTGAAGACCCCGAAAACGCAGCACTCCGCGCCCTCGGCGGACTTCTTTCCTACGTGGAGGAAACGCAGAAAAACAATCTCGAAAATCTCGGCGCGCTGAATTATTATAAAAACGGTCAATATCTCGAAATCGACATCAACTCCCGCCGAAATCTCGAGCTTACCGAAACGATGCGCCGTGCAGAGAAAAAAGGAACGCTCCTTTGGGTTCTCGATAAGACCAAAACGGCGGCAGGCGCAAGACTTCTCAAAAAATACATCGACCAGCCCTTAAAAAATCCCTATCAGATCAACCGCAGACAGGCGGCTGTCGCAGAGCTTCACGAGCGCATCATCGAGCGCGGTGAGCTTTCGGAAGCGCTTTCGGGCGTTCTCGATTTGGAGCGCCTCATCACCCGAATCGTATACGGTACGGCGAACGCACGCGACCTTCGCGCCGTTTCGCAGACCGCAGGAAAGATTCCCGCCATCAAGAGCCGTCTTGCCTCCTTTGAAAGCGAAGAGCTTTCTGAGATTTACAAAAACATCGATACCCTTTCCGATATCTATGACCTGATCTCCGCGGCAATCGTCGATGAACCGCCGTTTTCCGTTCGCGAGGGTGGATTTATCCGCGCGGGCTTCCATGCGGAGGTCGACAGACTCACGGAGATCGAACAAAACAGCCGTGGCTGGATCGAAAAAATTGAAGCGACCGAACGCGAAACGACGGGCATCAAGACGCTCAAGGTCGGCTATAACCGCGTGTTCGGCTATTATATCGAGGTATCGAAATCCTATATCAAGGACGTTCCCGAGCGTTATATCCGCAAGCAAACGCTTGTGGGCGGTGAACGCTATATTACACAAGAGCTGAAAGATATGGAAGCCCAAGTCCTCGGCGCGGGCGAAAAGCGCGTGGCGCTTGAATATCAGCTTTTCACAGAGCTTCGTATGCGCGTCGCGGAAAACGTCCATAGAATCCAAAAAACGGCGTATATGCTCTCGAAGCTCGACGTATATTGCAGCCTTGCCGAGGTCGCGAGCCGAAATGGCTACATCCGTCCCGAGGTCGGATACGGCGACGTCATCTCCATCAAGGATGGTCGCCATCCCGTTGTCGAGCAGTTTGCAAAGGATGCCTTTTTCGTCCCCAACGATACCGAGCTTGACGGCAAGCATAATCGTTTCATGCTCATTACAGGACCGAATATGGCAGGTAAATCGACTTATATGCGTCAAGTCGCGCTTATCTGCATCATGGCGCAAATTGGTTCCTTTGTCCCTGCAAAGGAGGCGCAGATATCCGTCGTCGATAAGATTTTCACCCGTGTCGGCGCGTCGGATGACCTTGCCATGGGACAATCCACTTTTATGCTCGAAATGAGCGAGGTGGCATATATCCTTGCCAACGCGACAAGACAAAGCCTTATCATTTACGATGAGATCGGCAGAGGCACGAGCACCTTTGACGGCATGAGCATCGCGCGCGCCGTCGCGGAATATACCCTTGGCAAGAAGATCGGCGCAAAGACCCTTTTTGCCACCCATTACCATGAGCTGACCGCCTTGGAGGACGAATGTGAGGGTGTCGTCAACTATAATATCGCCGCCAAAAAGCGCGGTGAAGGCATCACGTTTCTTCGTAAGATCGTCCGCGGTGCGGCAGATGACAGCTATGGCATCGAGGTCGCCCAGCTTGCGGGCGTACCGCACGAGGTAACCAAGCGCGCAAAAGAGATTCTTGCCTCCATCGAATCGGGAAATACGCCCGAGATGAAGAAAAAGCCCGCAAAAGAAAAGAAAACGGAAGATATCGGCATGATGTCGCTTGCGAATTTTGCGGAAGCGGAGGTTGCGGAAAAGCTCAAAAAGGCGGATATCAATACCATGTCACCCTTGGAAGCGCTCAATTTAATTTTTGAACTCAAAAAAATCTTATCGGAATCATAAATATTACTTTTTAGGAGGAAAATGAATATGTCAAACGAAAAGACTTTCTATGTTTCGGAGCTTTATGAGGATATTTTGAATTATACCAAGCTCGGTGCAGATACAAAAGCACTTGAGATCGGCATCGGTTGCGGACAGGCGACCTACCCCATCTTGGAAACGGGTGCCGACGTGCTTGCTATCGATAAAAACGCAGACCTTGTCGCTTATTCTGCTGAAAAATTCGCAGAAAACAAAAATTTCAAGGCAAAAGCCGTAAAATTTGAAGATTTGGAAGCGGAAGCAGGCTCTTTTGATTTCATCTATTCCGCGACCGCATTCCATGAGATCCCCACCGAAGCGGGCTACAAAAAGGCATATGACCTCTTGAAGGAGGGCGGTGTATTTGCCCGTTTTGCAAACCATCCGTTCAAGGACCCCGCAAAGCACGCAATGGGCGCGGCGATGCAGACTCTTTATAATATCTATATGCCCTCGGGCGCGGCATATTTCCGCCCGTATAGCGAAGCTCGCGCAGAAAAACGCGCTGAGCTTGCGGAAAAATACGGATTTACCGATATTTTCCATAAGCGCTATTTCAGAACCAGAACCTATACCGCAGACGAATACGTTGCATATCTCAAGACCGATGCGGACTATCTTGAGGTCGAAGAAGGCACACGTGAAAAATTCTTCCATGAGCTTGTAAAGCTTATCAATCGCTTCGGCGGTACGATTCGCGTGGTTGATACCATGGAGCTTCAGCTCGCAAGAAAACAGTAATAGGGAAAAATTGGGTGAGAATTTGCACTCGGCAATTTTTGTGCCCGTCCGCCGTGTGATAGGCGGTCTAAAGAAGGGCACAAACGAGATGCTTTAGAGCATTTGCACCGGCGATAAACCTGCAAGGTTTTTGCTTCTTTTTTCGTTCTTTTTTCTTTCAAAAAGAAAAAAGAACATCGTTCCCATTCTCCGAGGGAGAAATATATATAGTTTATAACGCAAAAGAAAGGAGGGATCACCTTGGGCATCATCAACGTCCTTGATATTTCCGTCGCCAATCTCATCGCGGCGGGCGAGGTGGTCGAAAGACCGTGCAACGCCGTGAAGGAGCTTGTTGAAAACGCCATCGACGCGGGCGCAACGTCCGTTACGGTCGAGATCAAGCGCGGCGGCATCTCATTTCTGCGTGTGATGGATAACGGATGCGGTATGAGCGGAGAGGATGCGGTAACGGCGATCCGCCGCCATGCGACGAGCAAGATCAAAAACGCATCGGACCTTACTGCCATCGGCACGCTGGGCTTCCGCGGAGAAGCGCTTGCCGCCATCACAGCCGTTTCGGAGTATCGCATCATGACCAAACGCGCCGCCGACGCAGAGGGGACGCTCGTTTCGGGCGCATACGGAAAAACGAATGAGGTTTCTTCGACAGGCTGTCCCGACGGCACGACGATCATCTGCGAAAGACTTTTTGCAACGACCCCCGCGCGCTTGAAATTTCTGAAGACCGATGCCTCGGAAGGCTCAGCTGTCGGACAAATGCTCGAAAAGCTCGCGGTTTCACGCCCCGAGATCGCATTTCGCTTCATTTCCGACGGTGCACTGAAATTTTCAACGATGGGCGATAACGTCTTGAAAAACGCCATCTATTCCGTATACGGAAGTGCGTTTGCATCGAAACTCATCGCGGTGCAGGGCGGTTCGCGCGGTATCCGCGTAGAGGGCTATATTTCCTCGCCCGATTTCGTGCGCGGAAATCGCGGTATGCAGCAGTTTTTCATCAACAACCGTTCCGTCCGCAGTAAGACCCTGACGGCATCGCTTGAATCGGCGTTCGCCTCTTATCTTGCACCGTCCAAATATCCCTCTTGTGTCTTAAATATACAAATCCCGCTTTCGCTCGTGGATGTCAATATCCATCCCGCGAAGCTGGAAGTGAAATTTTCCGATGATAAAGCCGTTTTTGACGCGCTGTATTCCGCCGTTCGCGGAACACTCGTTTCCTCGGTTTCTCGTCCTGTCTTGGAATTTACGGAAAAATCCATGCGCGCCGAGGGAAATCTGCAAAATACGGCAAATATCCGAAGCGGTGAACAAACGAAGCTCGATTTGATGTTCCGCGAGGCGTCCGAAAAGGGCGCAAGGAGCGAAAATCCCGCGCCGAAGATCGATTTTTCGGAGCAAAAATCGGAAGTGCTTGCCGAAAAAACGGAAAAAATCGACGAAAAACAAGAAAAAATCGAAGAAAAATCCACCCTCGGCATACCGCAAGCAAGTGAAAAAAAGGACGCTCCCAAGCCGTTTACGGAAGCGCCGAGATTGCAAAAATACGATCTTGCGGACGACGATGACATCACGGTCGACGTGCCCGTCGTTCGGGAAGCGCCGAATCCGATGCGCCGTTTTGGGCTTGGAAGCAACACCAACGTGGACGATTTTGATGCGCGTTCCCGTCTGTATGGCGCGATGATCAAGGAAGCGCCGTCGGCACTGCGCGAGCTTCCGAAGACCAAGCAGGAGGAGCCTCTCCCCGAAACGGAGGAATCCGCGGAGATCGTACTGCCAAAAGGCTCGACCGACGCAAAAATTCCGCATGAGGCGGCAAAGCCCATTCCCGAATATCGCATCGTCGGCGAGGTCTTTGCAAGTTATGTGATCATCGAGGTGGAAGACAAGATGCTTCTTATCGATAAGCACGCGGCGCATGAACGCATCAATTTTGAGCGCCTCCGCGCCAATATGACCGCCGATACGCCGAACGTGCAGATGCTTCTCGCGCCCGATACGATCGAGGTAACGGGAGAAGAAGCGGAAATTTGCAGAGAATATCGGACGGAGCTTGAAAAGGTCGGCTTTGAATTTGAGGTTTCGGAAAGGGAAGTGCGTCTTTTCGGTATCCCCGAGGAGCATACGCAAACAGAGGCAAGGGAGCTTTTTATGACGCTCGTGACCGAAACGATGGAAACGGGCGAACCGATTTCCCTTGGCAAGCGCGGCATTTTTGAAAAAGCGCTCTATCAAAGCGCGTGCAAATCCGCGGTCAAGGCGGGCAGGGTCTACGATACGGCGCATATCCGCTGGATCTGCGATAATCTGCTTCGCTACGATTGTATCAAATTCTGTCCGCACGGCAGACCCGTTGCCTTTGAGCTTTCCAAAAAGGAGCTTGACGCAAGATTTGGCAGAACATAAAATAAGAAAACAACAAAATCGAAAGAGGATACGATATGTATACATTACTCAAACAAGAGGGACGTGCGCGCAGAGGGCAGTTTGAAACCGTTCACGGAACGATCCAGACCCCTGTGTTTATGAACGTGGGTACGTCCGCGGCAATCAAGGGCGGTATTTCCACCCAAGATCTTTATGACGTGAAATGTCAGGTGGAGCTTTCCAATACCTATCATCTTCACGTTCGTCCCGGTGATGACATCATTTACGATATGGGTGGTATTCACAAATTTTTCAACTGGGACAGACCTGTTCTGACCGATAGCGGCGGTTTTCAGGTATTTTCTCTCTCTCAGCTGCGTAAAATAACAGAAGAAGGCGTACAATTCGCTTCTCACGTTGACGGCAAGCGTATTTTCATGGGTCCCGAAGAAAGTATGCAGATTCAATCGCATATCGCCTCCACCATTGCGATGGCGTTTGACGAGTGCATCGAAAACCCCGCGCCCCGTGATTACGTTCAAAAGTCTGTTGACCGTACGACCAGATGGCTCGAAAGATGCAAAAACGAAATGGCGCGCCTCAATTCTCTCCCCGAGACCATCAATAAAAAGCAGATGCTTTTCGGTATCAATCAAGGCGGTACTTACGACGATATCCGTATCGCGCATATGGAACGCATCAAGGAATTTGACCTTGACGGCTACGCCATCGGCGGTCTTGCCGTTGGAGAAGAGGCTGACGTGATGTATCATATCATCGACGTGGTCGAGCCTCATATGCCCGTCGATAAACCGAGATATCTCATGGGTGTCGGCACACCTTGGAATATTTTGGAGGCGGTTTACAGAGGTGTCGACTTTTTCGATTGCGTCATGCCCTCCCGAAATGCGCGCCACGGCTATATCTTTACTTGGAACGGCACGATGAACATCAACAATCAGAAATATCAGCGTGACCCGCTTCCCATTGACCCGAACTGTCAGTGTCCCGCGTGCAAACATTATTCGAGAAGCTATATCCGTCACCTCCTCAAGGCGGACGAAATGCTCGGTATGCGCCTTGCCGTGCTTCATAATCTGTATTTCTACAACGATTTGATGGAAAAGATCCGCGCGGCGCTGGACGAGGGCAGATACGAGGAATTTTATCGCCATTATCGAGAAATCTTACCGCAGAGAATTTAATTTTTTAATCTTGCGGAGTTTATAATTCGGAAAGGATGATGCTTGCTTTGAACACATTTCTCCATAAACAACTCCTGATGGTTATTTTGATCGCGGCGGCGGCTCTCGGAATCGTTGCCGGAACTTGGGGTGTTGCGCTTTATGATAGCAGTAGCAATGCGTATGACGACCCGCTGACAACTCCGTATGCGTCCTCTCAGGCAACGACCGCGCCCCACCAATCCACACCGCAGGGAACGACCGATATCACAACGGCGCAAACCACGACACAGCCCTCGGATTTTGTGAAGCCTACGGGAAAATATATTGCGCTGACCTTTGATGACGGACCGAGCACAAGCTACACCTCTCAAATTCTCGATATTTTAGAAAAATACAATGCAAAAGCGACGTTTTTTGTCAACGGCTATCAGCTTGGAACGTCAAAAGCCTCTCTTTTGCAGCGTATGGTGGAGATGGGCTGCGAGATCGGCAATCATACGCAGGACCATAAGCGCATGACGGAGCTGAGCGCAGAGGAGCTTTACGAGCAGATCGTTATGGTCAACGATATGGTGAGAAAGCTTTGCGGATATAATATAACGCTTCTCCGTCCGCCCGGCGGTCATACAAGCCTTGCCGTGATGCAGGCGATGTATGATGCGGGACTTCGTATGTCCACGATCATGTGGAATAACGATTCTCTCGACTGGTCGTTCCATGCCGATTACGCAAACGGAACGATCACCCGCGAGGAGGCTGTGCAAAAAACCTATGAAATGATCATGGGCTATCCGCTTGACGGCGCTGTCGTTTTGATGCACGATATCAAGGGCATTACCCCCGACGTTTTGGAATTGGTGCTCGAAAAGCTTTCCGCCGAGGGATATACCTTTGTCACCATCAGCGAGATGTTTGACATCGAGGGCATGGGCGAAGATGCCTATTTCTCGAAATTCTATTCGGCAAATCAAATTGTGACCTTGAAATGAAGAAAACCGCTGTCGGCGTATGCCGACAGCGGTTTTTGTTTCTTAAATTATTTGAGAATGAATTTGTGGAATACCTTTTTACCCTTGCGGATAACGATGCCGTTTTTGAGAGCATCTGCTTCTACCTGTGCGGAGAAGGCTTCGACCTTAGCGTCGTCCATCATGACGCCGCCCTGGATAACAAGGCGCTTTGCTTCGCTTCTGGAGGGCGCGAGCTTGCCTTTTACCATGAGGTCGAGAATACCGATCTTGCCGTCGGTAAGGTCTGCTTCCGCGATCTCGGTCGTGGGCATATCGGCGCTGTTGCCTGCACCTTTGAAGAGGTTGCGGGAGGTTTCCTTTGCTTTTTCTGCTTCTTCCTTGCCGTGAACGAGCGCGGTAAGCTCGTATGCGAGGATCTCTTTCTTTTCGTTGATGCGGCTATCTTCCCATGCTTCCATCGCTTGGATCTCTTCAAGGGGAAGGAACGTAAGCATCTTGATGCACTTCATAACGTCAGCATCGCCTACGTTGCGCCAGTACTGATAAAATTCAAAGGGACTGGTCTTGTTGGGGTCGAGCCATACGGCGTTGCCTGCGGTCTTACCCATCTTCTTACCGTTCGAGTCGGTGAGAAGCGTGATGGTCATGGCGTGTGCGTCCTTGCCGAGCTTCTTGCGGATAAGCTCAGTACCGCCGAGCATATTCGACCACTGGTCGTCGCCGCCAAATTCCATATTACAGCCGAATTTCTTGTACATGTAGTAGAAGTCATAGGACTGCATGATCATGTAGTTAAATTCAAGGAAAGAAAGACCCTTTTCCATTCTCTGCTTATAACATTCAGCGCGGAGCATATTGTTGACGGAGAAGCAAGCGCCTACCTCGCGGAGAAGTTCAACATAGTTAAGGGAGAGGAGCCAATCGGCGTTGTTGACCATCATGGCCTTGCCTTCGCCAAATTCGATGAATTTTTCCATCTGACGCTTGAAGCATTCTGCGTTGTGATCGATGTCTTCCTTTGTGAGCATTTTTCTCATGTCGGTACGGCCCGAGGGGTCGCCGATCATGGTCGTGCCGCCGCCGATGAGGGCGATCGGCTTGTTACCTGCCATCTGCAAGCGCTTCATCAAGGTGAGCGCCATAAAATGACCTGCGGTAAGGCTGTCTGCGGTGCAGTCAAAGCCGATATAGAAGGTCGCTTTGCCTTCGTTTATCATTTCGCGGATGTGTTCTTCGTCTGTTACCTGCGCGATCAGACCTCTCGCTTGCAGTTCTTCATAAATTCCCATTGTTTTTTCCTCCTAAAAATAAAAAAGCCTCTGTCCCAAAAACATGGACAGAGGACGAAAAATTTCGTGTTACCACCTCAGTTTGCTTATTTTTCACAAAATAAGCCTTACGGAGTCGTGTGGACTCCTGCGCGATAACGGGCGCACCCGACACAGCCTACAAGATCTTTCGGTGTGCGGCTCGGGAGTGTATTTCTGCGAAAAGCTCATACCGTCTTTCACCAGCCGACGGCTCTCTGCATGAAGCACCTTGCGCGTACTTGTTCCTTCATTGCCAATTTATATCATTTTATCATGTATTTTCGCTTTTGTCAAGGGGAAAAATGATACTTTTCCGCATCGACGGGAAAACTACATCTGCCAAAAAGGATTGACATTTGATATCAAATATGATAAAATAAAGAAAAAATATTTTGAAAAAGGAGAATAACAATGAGCGCAAATAACATTGTTTCCGATCAACATTCCATTATCGGTAATGTTGCAAACGAAGGTATGACGTTTGAAAGAACGACACACCCCGGCGCACAGTGGTTTTATCAGCCTGTGCAGCTCGGACTTTTCATCCATTACGGCATTTCTGCGGTTCATGGTGACCTTGATATTTCTTGGGGCATGATGGATAATCCCGTTCGCCGCAAGAAAGGCAATGGCATCGCTACTCCTCGTGAATACTGGGCGTTGGCTGAGAAATTCAATCCCGATCAGTATAATCCCGAAGAATGGCTTTCTGCCGCAAAGGATGCAGGCTTCACCTATGCCATTCTCACCACACGTCATCACGACGGCTTCTCGCTTTGGCCCTCTGAGGTGAGTGATTTTTCCACCAAGAACTACATGGGTGGACGCGACCTCGTTCGTGAATACGTGGACGCTTGCCGTAAGGTAGGTCTGAAGGTCGGCTTCTATTACTCTCCCCCCGATTGGCATTTTGATAGAAACTACCGCAATTTCTCTCAGGGCAATCCCGAGCATCCCTTTGAAGGTATCGACCACGAGCCGCTCGAATCGATTCCCGAAATGCCCGCAGAGCATTATGCCCGCTACATCGAATATATGAACGCGCAGGTTCGTGAACTTCTCACAAACTACGGTCATATCGATCTTCTTTGGTTTGACGGCTCCGTGAAGGATCTTGGTCCTGCCATCACCATTGAGGAGATTCGTTCGCTTCAGCCGCATATCGTTGTCAACGACCGTCTTTGGGGCTTTGGCATCGGTGACTATTGCTCGCAATTTGAATGTGGACTTCCCAAAGAAAAACCCGATATGCCTTGGGAAACCTGTCAGATCTGGCACGTTGGCGGCGGTTGGTCTTACGTTCGCAATGCGGACAAATACCGCAAGCTCGAAATCACCATGAACCAGTACGAAACCTGCGAAAAATGGGGCGGTAACTTGCTTCTCAATATTGCTCCCCGTGGAGATGGTTCTGTTCCGGAGGCTTACTATACAGCCGTTAAGGAATTTGGCGAAGCATTGAAAGCACGCAAACAGTAATTTTATAGAAAGAAAAGCCGCGAAAGTCGGCTTTTCTTTATGCTTTTACATACAGCATATCGTTTTCTTCGTAGAGCTCGCGTAGTTGAGGGCGTTCAAAGGGCGTTTTGTTGGGGGAATGATAGGTAAACATCAGCTTCCCGTCAAAGGTTTTGAATACCATGCCGTGACCGCCGTCCTTTTCAAAGAGAGGTTTTTCAATGTGGATCCATTTGTCGGTGAGGTTGCCGTTTTCGGGATATGCGATTGCTTCCAGATACCCCTCCTCACCAAAGCTTGACCAAAGGAGAAGCGGTTTTCCGTTTGTTGTTTGATACATAAACGGTCCGTCTGTTACGTAACGCTTCGGATTTTTGGGAATCCAAGCCTTTTTGTCTGCGCTGAAAAGATAGATGGGTTCACCGATGGAGGCGCTCAGATCATCTGTCAAGCGAATGGCGTGAATCTCTCCGACGATTTCACAATCGGACTGCTTCCATTCTCTGCAATAGATCATGTAGGGAACACCGCTTGCGTCCGCGTAAAACGTACCGTCAAGACAATGCCACTGCGGCGGTGTTACGGGTCCATCGCTGTGAGGGATAAAAGGACCGAGAGGACTATCGGAGATGAGGATTTGTGTGCCGCGCTTGCGAGTATCGCTGATAAACGAAGCAAACATATAATATTTGCCGTTCCATTTATGGACCTCGGGCGCCCAAAAGTTTTCGTCAGACCAAAAATCCTTGGGCGGTGTGAAGACCTCGATGGGGTCGGAAAAGGTTTCAAGGTCGGGGCTTACGTATACGTCAAAGCCATAGCCCTTTCCCCACGTATCGGCACCGCGTGTGCCGTAGAGATAATACGTGCCGTTTTCTGCGAGGATAAAGGGGTCGCGGATGTGGATTTCAGAAAGCTTCATAGGGGGCTCCTTTTTGTGTTACCACCAAATACGGGGTTCGTTTGGTTGGGGGTGATAGGGGATTTGATGCTGAATGATATTTTGAATCTTGCCGTAATTTGCGATATGATTGGGAAAGCATATGCAAATGGATTCGTCAATGGAGAGGTGTGTTTTGCCGAAACGGTAAAATTTTCGGCGCAGTTTTTTCTGTTCCTCGTAAGACAGCGTATTTGGGGTGAGTAACATAAATCGATTGGCTTTGATGTCTTGCAAAAGGTAAGCGTTTTGAAAATCCGTCCACTTGGCGGTCAAGCTTTCTTTGGTCAGGATATTTTCAAGAGTTATCGTTTGCTCGTTTATGGTGATTTGTAAAGCGAAGTGTAGAAATTCATAGTATTCCAAAAACGCCATAATGATCAGGAGAGGCAGAAATGCAATATAGATGACGGGTCCCGCGAGAAAGGCGAGCCACGGTGAGAGCAAAAGAAGAAACACGCAAATGACGCTGATGCAGATAAATTCGGCTTTATGTGGGCAAAAGCGGAGCGGGACACCTTGTTTCATACGGTGATTCCTTTCTCATGCAATGGGATTTTGCCTTGAATCCACGATTTGAGGATATCATAGTGGTCGGTCATGAAGCAAATGGCATCATCGTCCTTCGGATAGGGCATTTTATCGCGGATCAATAACATTTGATCTTCGTAACTGAGGGGCTTTTTGGATAAAATGAGATAAAGTGGTCCTCGCGGTCCTGTATTCACGGCGTATGCGACACTGAAATCTGTCCATTGGGCGTGGATGTTTTTTTTGCTTTTTGGGTATTTTATGGTGATATTTTCCGAGGTTGCCATGATATGCAGGGAAGAAAACACCAAACATTGATGCGTTATGAAGCAAAGAGGAATGATCACAATGGTATTGCAAACCAAAAGAACAATGGGAAATAGAATATCTGAACCTGACAAGGCAGCAGCGAGATATAAAAGCCAGCCTGACACGAGAATGACGAGTATAATGAAGCTTAGAATGAAGTATGACCGATATGGGCGAAATGAAATCTCACCCGTCGAGGTTTTCTTTTTGCTCATAGAGTCTCCTTTCGTGGAATCGGGAATGGGACGTCGAGGCGCCGTCCCCTACCGATATCAATTTGTTTTTTTAGGGTTCAATATTTGCATCTAAAAGCTCTTTCGCTGTGGCAAGGGTCTGTTCGGTGATCTCTGCCCCGCCGATGATACGCGCAATTTCTTCTTCGCGCTCATGGCGGAGAAGCTCGCGGACAGAGGATTCCGTTCTGCCGTCCACTTCATGCTTGCGGACAAAGAGATGGGTCTCGGCAACGGCGGCAATTTGCGGAGAATGGGTAACGCAAATGACCTGTGTGCCTGTGGAGGCGACCTCGCGGAGCTTCACACCGATGCGGTGAGAGGTCCTGCCCGAAATACCTGTGTCGATCTCGTCGAAAATCAGCGTTTCTGTGCGTTCTTTGTCGGCAAAAGCGCAACGGAGCGCGAGCATCATGCGGGAAAGTTCACCGCCCGATGCGACCTTGGAAAGGGGCAAAAGCGGTTCGCCCGGGTTTGCCGAAACGAGAAAGGCGACCTTATCGATGCCGTCCGAAGCGAAATCGGAGAGCTGAGCGACCTCGATATGAAAGCGTACCTTTTCCATGTCGAGGAAAACAAGCTCGCTTGTGATCTTTTCTTCGAGCATTTTTGCGGCATTCTTGCGCTTTTTCGTGATAACGGCGGCTGTGGCTTTCAGCTTTTCACGAACCGCACGGCGCTCGTTTTCAAGGTCCTCTGCAAGCTCCTCAGAGCATTCAAGGTCATGGAGCTTGGCGGCGGCGCGTGCGCGGTATTCACGAATCTCGGCAACATCTGCGCCGTATTTTTTGCGAAGACGCGCAAGATTATCAAGGCGTTCTTCGATTTTATCCAGCAATTCGGAGGGATTCTTTACGCCGAAATCACATTCATGGCGAATGGTTTCCGCGATATCCTCAATGCGATAACGGAAATCGGTGAGCGTTTCCGTGAAGCTCGGCGCTTCTTTTATCACGTCGTCGAGCGCTTCCAAGGCTTCGATGGCTTTATCGATGAGATCACAAGCGGAAAAGCCCTTTTCATTTTGATAGAGCGCGCGGTAGATGAGCTTTGCGTGTTTGGATATCTTTTCCGCGTTTTGAAATTTCGTGCGCTTGGTTTTGAGGTCTTCTTCCTCGTTTTCGCGTGGATTTACCGCGTCGATATCCTTGATTTGAAATTTGAGCTGTTCGATGGTGCGCGCTTTTTCCTGCTCGTCGTGCGCGATGGCGGCGATACGCTTGCCGATGGCAAGCATTTCGGCGTATAATTTCGCGTATTCCTCTTTTTCTGCGGTCACGTCGGCAAAGGCATCGAGGAAGCGAATGTGTGTTTCTTCGTTTAAGAGAGATTCGCTTGCGTGCTGACCATGGATACTAATGAGCTTTGCGGCGATCTCGCGCATGAGGGAGAGGGGAACGGTCCTGCCGTTGATGCGCGCGGTCGAGCCGCCCTTGTCTGTGATATCGCGCTGGAAAAGAAACGTGCCGTCCTCATGCTCGACACCGAGCTCTTCCGCAAAACGGCACACGTCATCGGAAACGCCGTCAAAAAGCGCGGAGACCATCGCTTTCGATGTGCCTCCGCGAATGAGCTCACGCGATGCGCGCTCACCCATGATGAGTCCGACGGAATCGATGATAATGGATTTTCCCGCGCCCGTTTCGCCCGTGAGGACGGTGAGCCCGTCCCCGAGGGGGACTTGCTCGTCTTTGATGATGGCGATGTTATGAATGGAAAGTTCCTTCAGCATGATTTGCTCCTTTATCAAAGTCTGATAATATCTTTGATGTATTCGGTAAAGCCGACGGCGTCGTCATCGTTGCGAACGACGATGAAAATGGTATCGTCACCTGCGATGCTGCCGAGGATCGTTTCTCCTGCGAGAGAATCGATGGCTGCCGCCGCCGCGTTCGCCATACCGGAATAGGTCTTGAGTACGACCATGTTTTCTGCGTTTTGTGCGCTCAAAATGGTTTCGCGCATGATGTTTTTGAGCTTGTTTTCGTTGCCTGTGCTGTCGTTTTTGGCAACGGTATATTTATAACCGCCGTCCTTGGTCGCGGTCTTGACAAGTCCGAGCTGCTTGATATCGCGGGAAACGGTGGCTTGTGTGACGGCGTATCCGCTTTCACGAAGACGCGCGATGAGGTCATCTTGTGTTTCGATGACGTTTTCGCTGATGATTTCAAGGATTCGAGAATGACGTGTATTTTTCATAGCTTGCACTTTCTTATTTTTTATTCAGTTTGGTTTCCAGAATATCATAGAACCGGTTCGTTCCGATCTTGACGATTCGGGCGATATATTCGGATTTTTTGATGTGTATTTTCGCATCCTTGGAGATGAGCCTGCTGTTTTTGCCGTCCATCGTGATATAAATATCGGTCAAGGAAAGATCGCGGGTCTTGCCGAAAACGGTGATCTCCGTCGTGGGAGCGAGGAGGACCGAGCCGCGGAGCAGGGTGTGCGGACAGAGTGGGGTCACGGAAATGATCTCTGCCGTCGGGTCGATGACGGGACCTCCCGCGGAAAAGGAATAGGCTGTCGAGCCTGTCGGCGTTGCGACGATGAGTCCGTCCGAGCGGTAATCGAGGATCTTGCCGTTTTGGGAAAAGAGTGAAAATTCCGCGATCTTGGAGCGCATACCGCTCGTGATGATAACGTCGTTGAGTATTCGTTGACGGTGAATGATATCTCCCTTTTCATCTTCGATCTCCACGTCGAGAAGCATTCTGTCCTCCGTTGTGAAATCGCCTGTGCCGAGTGCGGAAAGCCCGTCCATTTCGGTGCGTTCGAGCGCGGTCAAAAAGCCGAGCGTGCCGAGGTTCACACCTGCGGTCGGCTTCCCAAGCTCTGCGGCAAGCACGCTGTATCCGATCATCGTGCCGTCACCGCCAAGCACGAGCATCATATCGGCGCTTTGGGTCATCGCCGTTTCATCGGGAAGAAATTCCACGAGATGATCGGCTTCGGCTTGAAAATCCGCTTGCCAATGTGATGGCAGATACGTTTTGATGTGGTATTGCGATAAGATATCAATGGCTTTTTTGGTATAGGAGAAGTCGTTGTCGCATCCGGGTTTGATGAAAATGGCGACAGAATTGGGCTTTTTCATGGCAAATTACTCTCCTTTTGGTGTATCGTATACGATTTTTGCAATATCGATAGAGGGATTTTCGCGCTTTTCGCCGACGCGGAAAAGGGCTAAATATTCGCGGTTGCCGTCACCGCCCTCGATGGGAGAGGGGGCGAGCGCCTCGGGGTGAAGTCCCGCGCTTTCGGCGGCTTCAAACAAACGCTCGATGACGGAAACGTGGATCTTTCGTTCTCTGACGATGCCGTTTTTGTTTAAGTGCTCCTTGCCCGCTTCAAATTGGGGCTTGATGAGGCTGATGAAGATACCGCCTTTTTTGACGTTCAAAACGACGGCGGGGTAGATGAGCGCTTGGGAGATGAACGAAAGGTCGGATACGGCAAGGTCACACATCTCACCGAGCATTTCGGGAGTGAGCGTGCGTGCATTCGTGCCTTCCATGGAAGTCACGCGAGGGTCGGCGGCAAGCGTCGGGTCAAGCTGTCCGTGACCGACGTCGACGGCGTAAACGTGAGCGGCTCCGTTTTGCAAAAGGCAATCGGTAAAGCCGCCTGTGGATGCGCCAAGATCAAGAGCGATCTTTCCCTTGATATCGGGGGAAAATACGGCGATCGCGCCCTCAAGCTTCACACCGCCGCGGCTGACGTATTTTGACGGATTTTCAATATGAACGGCAGAGCTTGGCGTGTCGTCTGCCACGTCCTCAGACGGTTTTTTGATTTTTTTGCCGTAAATGGTAACGCCGCCACGAATCAGCGAGGCGGCATGACTGCGGCTTCTGGCAAGACCGACGGTATGAAGAAAAAGATCTGCGCGCATATATCGTATCCTTTCGGGTCGTTTCATAATTGTTATAATTATACCATAGGAAGAATAAATATGCAAGGGTTATCGATTAAGATTTTGAATCGGATTTTTCACAAATACCATGATGCAAAAAGGGCGTTAATATTTGTATATCCATACAAAATTACGACAACCTTTTCATTTTGCTATTTACAAAATTTTATTTTTATGCTATACTGTCCGTATATGACAAAATACTCGATTTTCAATTTGAAAGGATATCGAAAACATGGGTAAGCTTAAGCTTGACAAACAAACCATTCGCGCGAATATGGGAGATGTTCTCCTTTTGACTGCGGGCGCCATCATCACCGCGATGAGCGTGTATTTCTTTAAGATGCCGAACGGCTTTTCGACAGGCGGCTTCAGCGGTCTTTCCATCTTGCTCGGTAAGATCTTCCCGAGCATCAATACCTCTACGTTCGTTACGGTAACGAATATGCTTTCCTTGCTTCTCGGTTTTGTCTTCCTCGGCTTTGGCATGGGTTGGAAAACCATCTATTGTACGCTTCTTTACACAGGTATGGTCAACGTCTTTGAGTGGCTCCATCCGTTTGCGGAGGGGACGAACCTCACGGGTGAGATCGTGCTTGAGCTTTTCCTTGCGAGCCTTCTCGGTGCAATCGGTGCGGCGCTCAACTTCAAGAGCGGCGGCAGTACGGGCGGTACGGATATCATCGCGCTCATCGTGAGAAAATACACGAACGCCGATATCAGCTCCTGTATGATGGTTGCCGACGGACTTATCGTGGCAGGTTCGTTCTTTGTTTTCGATGCGAAAACGGGTCTTTGCTCCGCAGTCGGTATGCTCATCAAGTCTTACCTCGTGCAGACCGTTGCAGACGGACTGAACCGCAGAAAGAGCCTTATGATCATCACCTCTGCTCCGAAAGAGATTATCGATTACATCACCAAGAATCTCAACCGTTCCGCAACGCTTTGGGATGCACACGGTGCGTTTACCGATGCAAATAAGACCGTGATCTTTACCGCGATGACACCGTATCAGGCGGCAAAGCTCAAGGATTTTGCGAAAACCGTCGATGAACACGCTTTCGTTACCATCAACCAGACCAGTGAAATTTACGGCAAGGGCTTCCTCCCGTTCAAGGGGAAATGAGAGAATCATGCCTTCCCCAGCGGGGAAGGGGGACCGCGTAAGCGGTGGATGAGGAGAAAATACTCTTTGATTTATAATTATAATAAAAAATATGTTTCAACTGCGCAAATATTGCGAAAGAATATGACCCCCGAGGAAAAGCATTTATGGTATGATTTCCTCAAAAAATTGCCGATTACGGTAAACAGACAGAAAAATATTGGCAATTATATCGTTGATTTTTTTATTGCGAGCAAGCGTATTGTGATAGAACTTGACGGTATCGGACATGGCACCGATAAAAATATAGAATTAGATAGAAAAAGAGATTCCGATTTTCGTAATTTAGGTATCACGGTGTTACGATACAAAAACAGCGATATTAACAAGAATTTTCAAATAGTTTGTATGGATATATTAAAATATTTGGACTTGCGAATGTGTGATTTGAAGGATTGATACGATAATGCATCGTTGCTCTCCTCATCCACCGCTTGCGCGGTCCCCCTTCTCCGCTGGAGAAGGCTATATAATAAATATCCACCCGCATAGCGGGTGGTATTTCATTTTCGGGCATAGCCCTACACGCTACTGGCTACGCACAAGTGCGTTTTAGATTGGCCTGCCAGCCACGCAATTGTTACTTACTACCCATAAATGGGTCCCGTGG